>JAZKIF010000054.1:0-62549 GCA_040385005.1 Pseudomonadota bacterium | reverse complement strand
CGTGCGTGCCTTCGGGCTTCCGGGGAGCCGGGGCGTCTTCGAACTCGCGGGCGGGCCTTCGGCGATCGTCGAGTGGTTCAAGGGCACGGCGCTGCGTCCCTACCTGGACGCGCTGAACAGCGACGAGAAGGCCGACTTCCTCGCGGAGTACACGGCCGTCATCGCGCAGGCCTACCCGACGTTCGAGGACGGAACGGTGGTGCTGCCGTTCCCCCGGCTGTTCGTCCTCGCGACGCGGTAGCGCAGCTTCAAGGCACCTTCACCGTCACCCGCAGGAACGTCGCGGGGATCGTGGTTGTCGCCGGATCGGTGCTGCGGTTCTCGCGCGTGAACAGCGCTTCGAGTTCGGCCTGCAGCGCCTGCGCCTTGCCGTTCTTGTCGGCGGCGTCGAACGCGTTCATCGTCGGGCCATAGTACCGGCGGAACGTATCGACGAACTCCACCGGCGTGCCCGCGAAATTGAACGTGTACGTGTCGGGGCTGCACGTGATGTTCTCGGCAGCGACACCCGCCGCGCCGAAGCGCTCGCGCACGTTGGCTTCCACGCCCCATGTCATCGGGCTCACGAAACCTTCGGGCGGTGGCGGCGTGTAGGCGGCGCATGTTTTCAGGATCTGCGCGACCAGCGTCGGGTCGCCGGGGATCCAGTTGCCCATCACGATGCGGCCGCCTTTGCGCGTGACGCGCACCATCTCGCGCGCGACGTCCATCGGCCGGGGCGCGAACATCGCACCGAAGATGCTCACCACCCGGTCGAAGCTGCCGTTCTCCAGCGACGCGAGGTCGCACGCGTCGCCCTCGACGAAACGCAGGTTCGCGAGGCCTTGCGCGGCCGCGTTGCGGTTGCCCGCTTCCACGAGGTTGCGCGCGATGTCCACGCCGAGCACGTCGGCGCCGAGCTTGGCCGAGGGCATCGCAGTGGTGCCGTCGCCGCAGCCCAGGTCCAGCACCTTCATGCCGGGCGCGACGCCGATGGACCGCACCAGCGCTTCGCCGCTTTCGCGCATCGATCCCGCGATGCGCGTGAAGTCGCCCTTCTCCCAGAGCGCCTTGTTGGGGTTGGCTGCGGTGTTCATGATCACTCCGCGGTCGCCGGGTCGATGATGCTGGCCACCTTCATGATGCTGGTGACCGGGAAGCCGCCCTTGGTCGCGTGCTCGCGCACCAGCTCTTCGTTCGGCGCGATGTAGACGCAGTGGATCGCGTCGCCGGTGACGTAGCTGTGTTGCCACTGGATGTCGGGGCCGAGCTCGCTGAGCACGCCGCAGGATTTCTGCGAAACGACGCGCAGTTGCTCGGCGGTCATGCTGCCGGCGCCGGGAAGCTTGCGTTCGATGAGGTACTTGGGCATGGCGTTTCTCCTGTGAGGAAGGGGCGTGGGGGAATCCACGGGACTTATGATGCGTTCGCGAAGCCGCCGGCGTCTTCGCCGGTCGTCCTGATTTATTGACCGAAACACCGGTGCCGCAGGAACAGGAGCTCACCCATGGATGTGCTGTCCGACGTTTTGCAGACCGTGCGCCTCGAAGGCGCCTTGTTCCTCAATACCGAATGCCATGAGCCGTGGTGCGTGAACGTGCCGAAGGGCAGCGACATCGCGCCGCTGCTCAACCCTGGCGCGGTCTCGGTCACCATCTGCCACACGCTGCTCGAGGGCCGCTGCTGGATCCAGGCCGATGGAGGCGAGCAGGTCGAGCTGCGCGCCGGCGACGTGGTCGCGCTCCCGCATGGCGACGCGCACATGATCGGCAGCGGCTTGCACCATGCGCCCGTGAGCATCGACGATGCCGTGCAGGTGAAGGCGCCCGAGCTCAAGCCGATGCGCTACGGCGGCGATGGTGACCGCAGCGTGCTGGTGTGCGGCTGGTTCGCGTTCGACCCGGACGTGCCGAACCCGATCGTGTCGGTGCTGCCCCGCGTGTTCCGCGCGAGCGTGGGCGAGCGGCCCGCGGGGCCGTGGCTGCAGCAATCGATCCGTTATGCGTTGGCCGAAGCCGCGGCGGGGCAGCCGGGGTCCAGTGCGGTGGCGACGCGCGTGGCCGAATCGCTCTTCGTGGAGATGCTGCGTGCTTATGTGGACACGTTGCCGCCGGCGCATCCCGGATGGCTCGCCGGGCTGCGCGACCCGCAGGTCGGCAAGTGCCTGGAGCTGATGCATGGGAAGCCCGCTCACGATTGGTCGGTGGACAGCCTGGCCGATGAAATCCATGTGTCGCGCAGCGTGCTGGCGCAGCGGTTTCATGACTTTGTCGGCGTGCCGCCGATTCAGTATTTGAAGCGGTGGCGGCTTGCGACGGCGGCGCGGTTGCTGCGGAATGAACGCGTGAATATCGGGCGGATCATCGAGCAGGTGGGGTATGAGTCGGAGACGGCGTTCAGCCGCGCGTTCAAGAAGGAATATGGGGTTTCGCCGGGGCAGTGGCGGGGTGGGGTGCGGGGGTAGATAAGTCGTGCTCCGGCGCGATCTTGTTGGACGGTTCGAGGTAAGAATCAGCGCGGGACTAGCGGCCAACGGTCGGCAGATTCGAGGGAACCTTGTTAAGGGTCCGAAAGCACTCGTTTACGCTCGTCCCAGCTATTGCTTGTAGCAAAGCTGTACATTACTCGCCCATGAGTATCAACGACCGAATTATTCTGGATCAAATCTTAGAACAGCAGCACCCGGAGCGGGCCGCCACGGCGTCAGCGTCGGAGTTCTTTGAGTTGTTCGTCGCTGAGCAAGTCTTAAAGGGAAGCGATCTCTCATTTGAAGAACTGGAAGGCGGCCTGACTGGGAGCAGTGGCGACGGCGGAATCGACGCCATCTACGTTTTGGTGAATGGCGAACTTGCGCACGAAGACATCGACCTCACGCCTCTTAAAAAGAACGTGCTAATTGAGGTTTCAGTTATCCAGGCAAAGCTTTCCGAGAGCTTTGGTGAAAGTGCGATCGAAAAACTGATAGGGTCGTCAGAAGACATATTCAATCTCACCAAGGACCTTCGTCCACTTCAGTCGGTCTACAACGGCAGCTTGCTCGCTGCAGCCGAGACCTTCCGTATGGTCTACAAAGGCTTGGCTGCGAAGTTTCCGACTCTGAAGTTCAACTTCCACTATGCATCGAGGGGATCTGAGGTTCACCCGAATGTTAGGCGTAAGGCGGACCTTCTAAAGGAAAGAATTGAGTCTCTTTTTTCGAATGCGGAATGTACTTTTCAGTTTCTCGGGGCTCCTCAACTGCTTCAGCTTGCACGTCAGGAGCCGCCAAAGACTCACGAACTTGCCCTTGCGGAAAATCCCATCAGCTCAGCGGGCGAAGTTGGCTACATCTGCCTAGTTCGTATCCGAGACTACGACAGGTTCATACGAGGTGAAGACGGACGCATACGTAGAAATCTCTTTGAAGCGAATGTACGCGACTACCAAGGCGCGACCACCGTAAATGAGGAAATCGCCGAGTCCCTACGCAGTAAAGGAGGCGAAGATTTTTGGTGGTTAAACAATGGCGTAACCGTAGTTGCGAATAAGGCGACTCAAAGCGGAAAGACTCTCACCCTTGAAGATCCGCAAATTGTGAACGGTCTACAGACTTCCACCGAGATATTCAGGCACTTCAGCGACAAGCAATCGGAAGATGATGATCGCAACGTATTGGTGAGAGTCATCGTTCCCAAGAGAGCGGAGAGCCGCGATCGCGTCATTAAGGCCACGAACAGTCAGACTTACATACCCCCTGCCTCGTTACGCGCGACGGACAAGATACATCGAGACATTGAAGAATATCTGAAGCCTTTTGGACTGTTTTACGATCGCCGGAAAAACTTTCACAAAAACAACGGAAGATCCATTGAAGCGATCATCGGAATACCACTGATGGCGCAAGCTGTCATGGCGGTCCTGCTGCAGCGGCCTGACGATGCTCGCGCAAGGCCTTCCTCATTACTCAAGGACGAGACTGACTACGCGAAGGTGTTCTCAACTGCTTTGCCGATCGAGGTATATCGAGTTTGTGCGTCGATTGTGAAACGTGTCGACGCTCACTTCCGCTCCACGACGTTAGATGCCAGGACTCGGAACAACCTGCGTTTTTACGCGGCTATGCGCGTAGGCGCGCTCCTCGCGGGCCACCACACTCCCAATGCGACGAAGCTCGCGAAGGTCGACTTAGACGCTGTCACTGATCAAATCGTGGCCGACGCAGTGGCCGCAGTGTTAGAGACGTATAACCGGCTAGGCGGCGGCGATCGAGTCGCCAAGGGACCTTCATTGACCATCGAATTGAAAAAGGAGCTTGGGCAACTGCTTGGTGGTGGAGCTAACTAGCGATTTGAGATGGGGATTGTCTACAGTATCCGCAATCTAGCGACTCGTCGTGACGACTGCCGGGTGCGATAACTTCCGGCGTAAGTTTCTATCGCTCATCGCGGCGAAGCATTCGGGTTGGGGTCGGCGCTTACCGGCCAATGTTCGCTTTCTGGCCGAAGCGGGCGTGTGGAGTACCAATGTGATTTCGTGCGCGCGACGACTGCTTAGGAATCTGTTAGAGCCTTCTCAAGGCGGGCGCGCGATGCGTCGACTGCAGCGGCAATCAGCTTCGACAATCTGGGGTCGACGGTGTCGTATTGGTCAAGATGGTGCGAGAAATACATCTTCGCGCTTTCTGGCGCAGCGTTATCCAAAACAACTTTGCGCAGCATCTGTTGAAAGGACGTGACTCCCGATCGGACCGCCGCCGTTGCCCGCTCGAAATCTTCGATCGACAAGATGAACACGTGTCGTAACGGCAGCCGCGTCGCCGCCGTCTCATCTGGATAGTCCAGGCGTCCGGTTGGGTAGATCTCGGCGAGGTGGGGTCCCGTACCCACATGAAGCTGACGACTGACCACGATGAGAAGGTAGTTCTCAGCGATGTCCGGCCGGTGGAACGGATTAGTCGAGTCCGCCAAGTCCAGAGTGACCTTCCATCCTTTGGCGAACGCCTCGTACACGCGCTTGGTCTTCTGATAGATGGTATTCGGATTGTCGCTGGCAAGCACTGAATCTGCGAACAGCGACATCTTCGCTTCAACAAGGACATTGCATTGCGGTTCACGAATGATTGCTTCGACCATGGAAGCCTCTGGACCCAGCGCACTCTCATACAGCGCTTCCGGCACTGCATCGGCTACCGCGTCGATGGACAGTTCGATCACGTAGCTTTCGAACAGTTTGCTAAAAGGTCGCGTGTATTGTTCGCCGAAGTCACTCAGCCGAAGATGGACGGCGTCTTCCATTCCCCGCGCTAGCACCGCAGGGTGCCAGCACGTGATCGCGTTGGGGCTAAGGCGCACAAATGGAAATCTGCGTAGATAAGAAAATTCGCGCAGCTCGGCGCGCCCGCGCACGTTGAGTGCGTCGGGCTTGCCAAGCTCCGCGCGCAATGCGGCTAAGTCGCGAGTGAAGAGACTCACAATGTCATGAACTGACTGTCCGTAACGCGCGATCAGCGGCGCGAAGAAATTGTTAGGCACATTGGGCTTGCGCTCAAGAATCGATACATGCAATCCCCAAGACAGATCAATGAATGTGTCGGGATCCATCCCCAACGATTCGCGGAACCTCATCGAAATCGCATCCGATGGGGGCCGACTCGCGATTAGCGCAGGCCACCTGACGAAACCCCACCCCTGTGGGCGCTGGAATTCCATCTGCTGTTGCAGCAGCGGTCGAACAAGCGCCATGGCGCTGGTCGGCGGCGCGGTGCCTTCATTACGGTGCGGCAGTTCCCACACGGCCTGTCGCAGCCTATCGAAAGCCGGCTGTGGGATTGCTGGGCCAATATTGATATGGGCCATGCGGTCTGCAACAGCCCACTTGGCCAGGAGCATCGATACCCATGGGGCGGCTTTAAGGTTTTCGAAATCGGAGCCGTGATCGGTCCAGAGCGCGTTCAATGCAGCATCGACAACCGAGCGTACCGAGTATTTGCGCAATTGATTTCGTATGCGCCGTATACCATCCTCGGCGCTTGTGCGTGAAGCAGCTATAGGTGGCACCTGCATCAGGGCAGATGCGGTCGAACGAAGCGGTTGATTCGGCATGTCAGAGAGTTGTGCGGTTCAGGCGAGTATCGATTTGCCGCCGGTACAGAGTTTCCACCTGTTTCGGGTTCTCGGCGATCGATGGCCGCCATGCCTGTGTCGATCTCGACCACGCAATGACTTAACGTCCCCCCCGCACTCCGGGGCCTTTCTTATCCACGGCCACCTTGCCTCCCGCCCCCCGCAATCCCTCCCGAAAAATCGCAAAAATCTGCTCCCCCAATTCATCCGCACCGAACTCCCCATCCGCCCGATACCAGGACGTCATCCAATGCAGCGATCCAAATAACGAAAACGCCGCAATCTTCGGCTCGCATTCCGCAATGGACCCATCCGCTATCCCCAGCTTGATCATCCCGCGCACCGCCTGATCGATCCGCCGAAACGCCGGCGCCACCTGCTCACGACTTTCCTGCTCCAGCGGCGTGGTCCCAGAAAGCACCAGGCACTTCCCGAAATCCCCCGTCAAGATCTTCACGTACTCGCCGACGAACAGGCGCAACTTCTCCAGCCCGTTCGAGCCCGTCTCCTCCGCGAACGAGATCGCGGGCTCGATCTGCCCCATGGCGTGGTGCAGGATCTGCAGCAGGATGTCGTCCTTGCTCTTCACGTAGTAGTAGAGGCTCGGCTTGGTGACGTTGAGCAACTTCGCCAAGTCGTTCAATGACGTCGCATAGAAGCCGCGCTGGTTGAACAGCTGCGCGGCCGTGCGCAGGATCGCCAGGCGCTTGAGCGCCGACTGCTCCTCCTTGTTCTGCACCTCGTAGCCCCAGCGGGACGCCCCGTTCGCGACCGCCGGCGCGGCCGGGGCAGGGGTAGACGCAAAGGCCTTCTTCTTCGCCGTCACCGACTTCGCGGCAGGCCGCATCGCTTTCGCTGTCTTGGTTGTCATGGGCGCCATTCTATGCATTCGGGAAACTACTTAGACTTTCCCGGTGGACAAGGTTACCGACCGGTAAGTATCATCGCATCATTCTGGAAACATGGGCATGACGATGAAACACAAAGCGATGGTGGCCGGCGTGGGCATGGTGCAGTTCGCCAAGCCGGGCGCGAGCGATCCCTATGACGTAATGGGTGCGGCCGCTGCGCACCAGGCGCTGGCCGATGCGGGCGTCGACTACGGCCTCGTCGAGCAGGTGTACGCGGGCTACGTGTACGGCGACTCCACTTGCGGGCAGAAGGCGGTGTACCGCGTCGGCATGTCGGGCGTGCCCATCGTTAACGTCAACAACAACTGCTCCACCGGTTCCACAGCGCTGTTCCTGGCGCGCCAGGCCATCGAGAGCGGCGCGGCCGAATGCGTGCTGGCGCTCGGCTTCGAGCAGATGCAGCGCGGCGCGCTCGGCTCCGCCTGGCCCGACCGGCCCACGCCCTTCGTCGACTTCGACGCGATCACCGACGAGCTGGTGGGCGAGGTGGACGTGCCGTTCGCGCTCAAGTACTTCGGCGGGGCAGGGCAGAGCCACATGCGCAAGTACGGCACGCCGCTGTCGACCTTCGCGAAGATCCGCGCCAAGGCGAGCCGGCATGCGGCCAACAATCCGCTCGCGCTGCTGCGCACGGTGCTCACCGAGGAAGACGTGCTGCAGTCGCCCGCCATCTGGCCCGGCGTGATGACGCGGCTGATGGCCTGCCCGCCGACTTGCGGCGCGGCGGCCGCGTTGCTCGTGTCACCCGACTTCGCACGCAAGCATGGCCTGCGCACCGATGTGCAGATCGCCGCGCAAGCCATGACGACCGACACCGCCATCAGCTTCGATGCGCGCGACATGATGGAAGTCGTGGGCTACGACATGGCGCGAGCCTGCGCGGCCAAGGTCTACGAAGCATCCGGCATCGGCCCGGAGGATGTGAAGGTGGTCGAGCTGCACGACTGCTTCGCGCAGAACGAGCTCGTGAGCTACGAGGCGCTCGGCCTGTGCCCGCCCGGCGGCGCCGAGAAGTTCGTGAACGACGGCGACAACACCTATGGCGGCCGCGTCGTCACCAACCCCTCCGGCGGCCTGCTCTCCAAGGGCCATCCGCTCGGCGCGACCGGCCTCGCGCAGTGTTACGAGCTCACGCACCAGCTGCGCGGCACGGCGCAGGCGCGGCAGGTGCCGGGCGCGAAGGTCGCGCTGCAGCACAACCTCGGCCTCGGCGGCGCATGCGTCGTCACGATGTACCAGGCGGTGTGACCATGATCGACAGGAAACACATCGGCCGCACGTTCGCGGCGAGCCACGCGGATGTCGAGAAGGGGCGCCTGCGCTTCTTCGCGAAGGCGATCGGCGAAACCAATCCGGTCTACACGGACGAAGCCGCTGCGCACGGGGCCGGCTACACCTCGCTGCCGGTGCCGCCCACGTTCCTCTTCAGCCTCGAGATGGAAAAGCCCGACCCGTTCGCGTGGCTGGGCGAGGTGGGCATGGACCTCACGCGCATCCTGCACGGCGAGCAGGGCTTCACGTACCACCACCCCGCATGCGCGGGCGACACGCTGACGTTCGAGTCGCGCATCGAGGACATCTACGACAAGAAGAACGGCGCGCTGTCCTTCGTCGTCAAGGCCGTGAAGGTCAGCAACCAGCACGGCGTGCACATCGCCGACCTGCGCAGCAGCATCGCGCACCGCAACACCTGAAACCATGAACGCACGACTCGCCTCCCACGCGCTGGCCGCGGCCTCGTTCGACGCGCTCGCTGTCGGCGACACGTTGCCGCCGCTGCAATTGCCGCCCATCACCCGCACCACGCTCGCGCTGTTCGCGGGCGCGTCGGGCGACCACAACCCGATCCACATCGATATCGACGTCGCACGCAAGGCCGGCATGGCGGACGTGTTCGCGCAAGGCATGTTGTCTGCGGCGTACCTGGGGCGGCTGCTCACCGACTGGGTGCCGCAGCAATGCATTCGCCAGGTCAACCTGCGCTTCACCGGCATCACGCACCTGGGCCACCAGCTCACGTGCACCGGCCGTGTCGCGGAAAAGCTGGAGCAGGGCGGCGAGCGGCTGGTGCGCGTGGAGATCGCGACCACCACGCAGCACGGCGACAAGAAAATCATCGGCGATGCGCTGCTCGCGCTCGACTCGCAAGACGGAAACAAGGCATGACCAAACTTCAAGGCAAGGTGGCGCTCGTCACCGGATCGGGCCGCGGCATCGGCCGCGCCATCGCGCTCAAGCTCGCGAGCGAAGGCGCGCGCCTCGTCGTCAACGACCTCGACGCGGAGCCTGCGCAGGAGGTGGCCGAAGAGATTCGTGCGGCGGGTGGCGAGGCGGCCGTGTGCGTCGGCAGCGTCACCGCGACGGACTTCGCGGAACGCTTCATCAAGACCGCCGTCGACGCGTATCAAGGCATCGACATCGTCGTGAACAACGCGGGCTACACCTGGGACGCGGTGATCCAGAAGATGACCGACGAGCAGTGGTACGCCATCCTCGATTGCCACCTCACGGCGCCGTTCCGCATCCTGCGCGCGGCGCAGCCGGTGATCCGCGCGCTGAACAAGGCGGAGATGGCGGAAGGCCGCGCGGTGTTTCGCAAGGTGGTCAACATCTCGTCCATCGCGGGCATGGGCGGCAACGCCGGCCAGGCGAATTACTCGGTGGCCAAGGCGGGCATCACGGGGCTCACCAAGACGCTGTCCAAGGAGTGGGGCCGCATGCTGGTGAACGTGAACACCGTGGCCTACGGCTTCATCCGCACGCGCCTCACCGAAGTGACGGAAGCCGATACGTCGGTGAGCATCGAGGGCCGCGACATCAAGGTCGGCATCAATCCGGGGCTGCTGAAGACGATCGAGTCGGGCGTTCCGCTCGGCCGCGGCGGCACGCCGGAAGAAGCCGCGGGCGCCGTGTACCTGTTCTGCATCCCCGAATCGAACTACATCTCCGGCCAGACGGTGGTCTGCGGCGGTGGGTTCACGATGGGCTGATGCCCGCAAGCGACGAACCATGGAAACCATGACCCGCCCCGCCTGGATGAGCGAAGGCCACGAGATGCTGGCTGACACCGCGCGCCGCTTCGTGCGCGAGGCCATCGTGCCGAACGATGCACGCTGGCGCGCGCAGCACCAGGTCGACAAGTCCGCGTGGCGCCTCGCCGGCGAGCTGGGCCTGCTGCTGACCGACGTGCCCGGCGAATACGGCGGCATGGATGGCGATTTCGGGCACGAGGTGGCGATCCTTCGCGCGCTCGCCGAATCGCCCGAGATGGGTTTCGCGGCGGGTCGCATGGTGCACGCGATCGTCGCGCATTACGTGCTGGCTTGCGGCACCGAGGACCAGAAGAAGCAGTGGCTGCCGCGCATGGCGTCGGGCGAGTGCATCGGCGCCGTCGCGATGACCGAGCCGGGCGCGGGCTCCGACCTGAAAGGCATCCGCACGACGGCTGTGCTCGATGGCGACCACTACGTCGTCAACGGCTCCAAGACGTACATCTCCAATGCGCTCAACATGGGCCTGCTCGTGCTGGTCGTGAAGACCGAGCCGAAGGCAGGATCCAAAGGCGTGTCGCTGTTGCTCATGGACCCGCACGCGACGCCGGGTTTCCGGGTCGGGCAGGTGCTGGACAAAATCGGCATGCAGGCGCAGGACACGTGCGAGTTGTTCTTCGACGGCTGCCGGGTGCCGGCGGCCAACCTGCTGGGCGGCGCCGAGGGCCGGGGCATGTACCAGTTGATGGAGCAGCTGCCCTACGAGCGCGCCATCATTGGCGTCTATTCATCGGCGTTGATGGCGCAGGCCGTGGCGCTCACCGTCGACTGGTGCAAGCAGCGCCAGGCATTCGGCAAGCCGCTGATCGAGCTGCAGAACACGCGTTTCAAGCTGGCCGAGGCGAGCACCAAGGCCGAAGTCGCGCGCGTGTTCATCGACGACGTCATCCGGCTGCGGATCGCGGGCACGCTGGACAGCGTCACCGCGTCCATGGCCAAGAGCTGGTGCACCGAGACTTACGGCGACGTGATCGACGAATGCCTGCAGCTCTTTGGCGGCGCGGGCTACATGACCGAATTCCCGATCGCGCGCATGTACACCGATGCGCGCGTGATGCGCATTTTCGGCGGCACGAACGAAATCATGAAAGAGCTGATCGCTCGCGCGCTGTGATGAACATGAACGACCTGCCCCTGGCCCAGCGCCCCGACAACGTCGCGGGCAACGAGGACTTCGTGCTCGAAGCGCGCGGCGTCACCTTGCGATTCGGCGGCGTCACGGCGCTGGAAGATGTCTCGATCGGCGTGCGCCCCGGCGAACTCGTGGCCCTCATCGGTCCCAACGGCGCGGGCAAGAGCTCGTTCCTCAACGTGCTGTCGGGCTTCTACCACCCGCAAGCCGGCGCCGTGCGGTACGCGGGGCAGGACGTGACGCGTTGGCCGGTGCACCGCATCGCGGCCGCGGGCGTTGCGCGCACCTTCCAGGGCACGCACCTGCTCGCTCACATGAGCGTGCTGGACAACATCCTCATCGGCCGCTACTCGCACATGCGCACCAACTTGCTCGAAGCCTTCGCGTGGTGGCCGTTCGCGCAGCGCGAGGAAGTAGCGCACCGCGAGGTGGCCGAAGAGATCATCGATTTCCTGGAGATCGAGCACATCCGCCACCAGCCGGTGGGCACGCTCGGCTACGGTATGCGCAAGCGCGTGGACCTGGGCCGCGCGCTCGCGATGGAGCCGAAGGTGCTGCTGCTCGATGAACCCATGGCCGGGATGAACGCCGAGGAGAAGGAAGACCTCGCGCGTTTCATCCTCGACATCCGCGAGTTCAAGCGGACGCCGGTGGTGCTCGTCGAGCACGACATGGGGGTCGTGATGGACATCGCCGACCGCGTCGCCGTGCTGAACTTCGGCCGAAAGATCGCCGACGGCACGCCGGCGGAAGTGCAGCAGGACGCAGGCGTGATCGCCGCCTACCTCGGGAGCAGCCATTGAGCGCGCGAGACCCTTTCACCCTCGCGGCGAACGGCCCGCAAACCGCGCCGCAATGGCTCGCGCACAACGCGCGCGTGCGCGCATCGCTCGTCGGCCATCGCTACAAGTGCCGCGGCATCTGGCGCGAATTCACCTGGGCGCAGATCCACGACAAGACGGTGCGCATCGCGTTCGGATTGCTTTCGCTGGGCGTGAAGGCCGGCGACACCGTGATGATGATCGGCGAGAACCGCCCGGAGATCTTCTGGGCCGAGTGGGCGGCGATGGCCATCGGTGCGAAGACCGTGACGCTGTACCCGGACGCGTCCGAGCAGGAGTTGCGCTATATCGCGGCGGACTCGCAAGCCGTCTGCGTGTTCGCGGACGACCAAGAGCAGGTCGACAAGGTCCTGCCGGTCGCCGAAGCTCTCGAAGGCCTGAACGACGTCGTCTACTGGGAGCCCGGCGGCATGCAAGGGTATCGCGAGCCCCGCCTGCGCAGCCTGGACCAGCTGATGGACTCCGGCGCGCGGCTCGCGGCCGTCGACCCGCACCGCGTCGACGCGCTCATCGCTGCCGGCAAGGCGGACGACATCGCGCTGCTGGCCTACACGTCGGGCACGACGGGCAATCCGAAAGGCGTGATCACAACGCACCGCGCGCTGCTGGGCTGCGCGGAGCAGTTCCAGAAGGCGCTGCAGGTCGAGCCGCATGGCGAATACCTTTCGTATGTGCCGCTCTCCTGGATCACCGAGCAATGGGTCGGCGTGGTGGTGGGCATGATGCTGCCGCTGCGCGTGAACTTCGCGGAGCGGCCGGACCAGGTGCAGGAGGCGATCCGCGAGCTGGCGGTCGACGTGCTGTTCCTCGGGCCGCGCCAGTGGGAAGGCCTGGCTGCCGGCGTGCACACACGCATGATCGACGCGGGTTGGCTGCGGCAGGCGATGGTGAAGTGGGGCCTGGGCATCGGCCGCGCCGTGCATGTGGCGCGCGTCGAAGGCAGGCAACCGCCGACGCTCGCGCGCCTCATGCTGCCGCTGGCCGAGATGCTGGTGCTCTCGCCGCTGCGCGACCAACTGGGCCTGAAACGCGTGCGCGTCGCCATGACGGGCGGCGCGGCCACCGCGCCCGACGTCGTGCGCCTCTTCGCTTCCATGGGCGTGCGCATGCGCAACATCTACGGCTGCAGCGAGTACGGACTCGTGTCCGCCCACGTGGGCGACAGCTACGACCCCGAGTCCGTGGGCACCCCGTGCGTCGACGCGACGCGCATGGCCGGCCCGCTCGAGTACCGCATCACCGGCGAGGGCGAGTTGCAATTGCGCGCGGGCCTGGGCTTCGCGGGTTACTGGAACCGCCCCGACAAGACGGCCGAGAAATTCGACGGCGAGTGGTTCCGCACCGGCGACGCCGTGAGCCAGACGACAGCGGGCGCGCTCGTCTACTACGACCGGCTCGAGCACATGAGCGCGCTGGCCACCGGCGAGCGCTATCCCAAGCAGTACATCGAGATCCGCCTGCGCTTCTCGCCGTACATCAAGGAAGTGCTGGTGATGGGCGATGGCCGCCACGGCTTCGTCACCGCGCTCGTCAACATCGACGACGTCGTGTTCGCGCGCTGGGCCGAGCAGCGAAACCTGGGCTTCACCACGTTCACCGATCTTTCGCAGAAACCCGAGGTGGTGGCGCAGATCGCCCATGAGATCGAGCAGGTCAACGCACGCTTGCCGGGCAATGCCAAGGTGCAGCGCTTCGCCAACCTGCCCAAGCCGCTGGACGCCGACGAGGGCGAACTCACGCGCACCCGCAAGCTCAAGCGCGAATTCATCGAGGAGCGGTATCGCGCGCTCGTCGATGGTTTGTATTCGGAAGCGGAAGCGGTGGACGTCGCCATCCCCGTGAAATACCAGGACGGCCGCAGCGGCGTGCTGCGCGCGAGCGTGCGCATCGGCGACGTGGCCGTCGAGACAGCGGAGGTGCCATCGTGAGCGATTTCCTGAACTATGTTGTCAACGGCGTGCTGCTGGGCGAGCTGTATGCGCTGCTCGCGCTCGGCTTCGTCGTGATCTACCGCGCCAGCAAGGTCTTCAACTTCGCGCAAGGCGAGCTGATGCTGGTCGGGGCCTTCACGGTGTGGACGCTCACGCTCGGCGCGGGCCTGCCGACGCCGCTGGCGCTGGTGCTGGCCTTCGCGTGCTCCATCGCGTACGGCTTCGTCATCGAGCGCCTCTTCTTCACGCGGCTCATCGGCGAGTCGGTGTTCTCGATGGTGATGGTCACCGTGGGCCTGGTCATCCTGATTCGCGGGTTGATCCTCGTCATCTGGGGATCGACGGAGCGCCAGTTCCCGGCGCTGCTGCCGGTCGCGCCGATCATCGCCGGGGACTTCATCTTCCCGACGTCGCTCGTGATCGGCGCGTGCTTCACGGCCACGCTCGCGGCCGGGCTCTGGTGGTTCTTCAACCGCTCGCGCTTCGGCCTCACGCTCACGGCCGTCGCGGAAGACCCGCAGACCGCCATCGCGATGGGCATCTCCGTCAAGCGCGCGACCACGCTGGCGTGGATGCTCGGCGCGGCTATCAGCACCGTGGGCGCGATCGTGTACCTGAATGGCCGAACGCTCAGCCTCGTGTCCGCCGAGATCGGCCTCGCGGCGCTGCCCGTCGCGTTGTTCGCGGGACTGGAATCGATCCTCGGCCTGCTATTGGCCGGCGCCATCATGGGCATCCTGCAGACACTGGTCGCCGCTTACGTGGACCCGCACATCGGCGGCGCCGCATCGAGCATCGTGCCGTACGTGTTCATGCTGCTGATGCTCTTCATCCGTCCCACCGGCCTGTTCGGCTGGCGCAGCATCGAAAGGGTGTAACCGTGGATCCCTCCGGCATCTTCTTCACCCGTTACGCGGCAGACCGTTCGCTCGTGCGAACGAAGTGGCAGTTGTTCTCGCTGCTCGCGTTGGTCGCCGTTCTCCTCATCCTGCCCACATTCGTCGGTGGCCGATGGGTCAACATCTGCTACTCGATGTTCATCACGGCCATCGCCGTCATCGGCCTGCAGATCTGCACCGGCTACGCGGGCCAGATCAACCTCGGGCAATCGGCGTTCATGGGCGTCGGCGGCTTCGGCAGCGCGATCGCGATGGGCTACTGGCACTGGCCCGTGTTACCGGCGATGCTGTTCGGCGGCATCGCGGCGGCGGCGTTCGGCGGGCTGTTCGGCCTGTCGGCCGCGCGCATCAAGGGCTTCTACCTGGCGCTCACCACGCTCGCGGCGCAGGCGCTCTTCCAGTTCCTCATCCTCAACCTTCCGGCCTCGTGGTTCGGCGGCGCGGGCGGCGTGCACATCGAGGACGTCTCCGTGTTCGGCATCAGCCTGGAGAACGACGTGGCGCTCTACTACTTCACTTTCACGGTGCTGGTGGTGATGGTGTTCGGCGCCTTCGGCATCGTGCGCTCGCGGCATGGCCGCGCGTTCGAGGCGGTGCGCGACGACGACGTCGCCGCCGGCATGATGGGCATCGACGTGCTCGTCGCGAAGATGCGCGCATTCCTCGTCGGCGCGTTCTACGCGGGCATCGCGGGCAGCCTGTGGGTCGTCGCGCTGCGGCACGTGTCGGTCGAGCAGTTCACGCTGTTCAACTCGATCTGGCTCATCGCGATGATGATCGTCGGCGGGCTCGGCTCCATCGTCGGCGCGCTGGTCGGCACCGTGCTGATCCAGCTCGCGAAAGAGGGCGTGGTCACGCTCGGTCCCGCGCTCATCACCGTGCTCCCCTCAGTCGGGCAGGACTTCGTGTTCGCGGGCATGAACGTGCTGCTCGGCGGCATCGTCATCCTCTTCCTGCTCTTCGAGCCCAAGGGCCTCATGCACCGCATCGCGATCTTCAAAGGCGCCTTCCGGCGCTGGCCGTTCCCGTACTGATTTCCGCGCACGCACGCAACCTAACCACCAGGAGACACACCATGATCACGAGACGACAGGCAGCGCTGGGCATCGCCGGCGCCGCGACCTTCCCCACGGCAATGACGAGCGCGTTCGCCGCGCCGGGCAAGACGACGAGCTACCTCGTCCCGTCGCTGTCCGATTTCTCCGGCCCGTTCGCGTCGATCATGCCGCTCTTCGCGGGCGGCCGCGAGTCGGTCGGCAAGTGGTGGAACACGGAGATCGGCAGCAAGATCGGCGTCCAGCTCGACTTCAAGGCCTACGACACGCGCTACGACACGGCGCAGACGGCGAGCCTCTGGCCCGGCATCCTCGCGGCCAAGCCCCTGATCGGCTTCGCGCTCGGCGGGCCCGACACGGCAGCCCTGCAGCAGCGCCTGCCGACCGACAAGGTGGTGATGATCCTCGGCTCGGCGAGCAACGGGTTCGCCTGGCGGCCCAACCAGTGGGTGCTGTCGACGCGCCCGACCTTCGTGCATGAACTGAGCGGCTTCGTGGAGTGGTTCCAGAAGAACAAGGCGGGCGGCACGCGCCCCGTGAAGATGGCGATGGTCACGACCGAAGCCTCGCCCACGTTCGCCGACATCGGCCGCGGCATGGTGGCGTGGGCCAAGGCCAATCCGAAAATCATCGAGCTGGTGGAAGTGATCTACGCCGAGCCGGCGCCCGCCGACCTTACGCTGCAAGTGCGCCGCGTCGTCAATGCCGGCGCCGAGGCGATCATCGCGCCCGCCACGCCGCAGCAGGCCGTGGCCGTGAAGCGCGCGATGACCGCGCTCGGCAAGAACGTGCCTATCGTCTACAGCATGCACAACTCGCCGACGTTCCTGGCCAAGGCCATGGGCGGCATCGAGGCGGCGGAGGGCGACTACGAAGCGCAGTCGGGCGTCATCACGTCGGCTGACCCGACGGACGCGAAGAAGTTCTACGACATGCTCACCGAAAAGTACGGCTTGAAGACCGGGTGGTCGTCGATCGTCGGCGCGGGCATCGGCCAGGCGATCCTGATCTGCCGCGCGGTGGAAGCCGCCGCGAAGAAGCACGGCCCCGACAAGCTCACCGGCGAAATCATGCACCAGACGCTGATGGAGAACACGTTCACGGCGAAGGACCTGTTCGGCTTCGCGAACGACATCAGCTACTCCATCGCGGCGCCTTTCCCCGTCTACAACCCGAGGGTGAACATCGGACAGGTGAAGGGCGGAAAAATGACGACGATCGCGACGGGCGTCGCCATCCCCAAACTCGAACGCTGGTAAGTCGCGCATGGCCGAAGCACCGATCCTCGCCGTCGAGAACATCGAGGTCCTCTACTCGGAGGTGATCCTCGCGCTCAAGGGCGTGAACCTGCAGGTCGCGCGCGGCCAGTGCACCGTGCTGCTCGGGCCGAACGGCGCGGGCAAGAGCACGACGCTGAAAGCGATCTCGGGCATCCTGCCCGTGGAAGACGGCGCGATCTCCGCCGGCGCGGTGCGCCTCGATGGCGAGGCCGTCACGGGCAACAACGCGCAACGCATGGTGCAGCGCGGCGTGATCCACGTCGTCGAGGGCCGCAAGGTGCTGCGGCACTTGACGGTGGAGCAGAACCTGCTGATCGGCGGCCATTCGCTCGCGGGCGCGTCGCGTGTTCGCGAACGTTTGGCCGGCATCTACGAAACCATCCCGCGACTTGCCGACCTGCGACAGCGCACGTCGGGCTACCTCTCCGGCGGCGAACAGCAGCAACTGCTGATCGGCCGCGCTCTGATGTGCGAGCCGCGCCTCATGCTGATCGACGAGCCGTCGCTGGGCCTGGCGCCGCTGATGATCGAAGAGATCTTCCGCCTGCTCGCGAAGCTCAAGGCGCAAGGCATGTCGCTGCTGATCGTGGAGCAGAACGCGCAAGCCGCGCTCGCGCTCGCGGACCACGGCTACGTGATGGAGGGCGGACGGGTCGTGCTGGAGGCGCCGGCGGAACAGCTGCGCGGCAACGAGGACATCCAGGAGTTCTACCTCGGGATTGGCCAGGCAGGGGAGCGCAAGAGTTATCGCAACGTGAAGCACTACCGGCGACGCAAGCGCTGGCTGGGTTGATCGGCTGCGAAGGAGGTCGCATGGTCGCGAGCGATGAAGCAGTGGTGTGGCGGATCGAGGACGGCATCGGGTTCCTCGTGTTGAACCGTCCCGACAAGGCCAATGCGATCGGGCTGGCCATGGCGCGTTCGATGGTGCGGGCCATCGATGCGGTGCTGGAAGCGAAGCCGCGCGTCATCGTGTTGCAGGCTCGTGGGCGGATCTTCTGCGCGGGCGGCGACATCGACGAATTCACCGCGGCGGGCGACAAGCTCGGCGACCTGGTCGATGCCATCCTGGAGATCCTGCATCCCGCGTTCCTGCGCTTGTGTACGGCGAGCGTCCCGGTCATCGCCGAAGTGAACGGGCCGATCGGCGGCGCCGGCGTGGGCTGGGCGCTGTCGGCGGACTTCGTGCTCGCCAGCCCCGCGATGAAACTGCGCACCGGTTACTCCGCGATCGGGCTCTCGCCGGACATGGGCAGCTCGTGGTTCCTCGCACGGCGCGCCGGTGCGGTTCGCGCGCGGCAACTCCTGATGCTGAGCGAGCCGCTCGATGCGACGCAATGCCTCGCGTGGGGGCTCGTGGACGAAGTGCATGCGCAAGACCAGCTCGCCGCCGCCGCACTCGACCTCGCGCGGCGGTTGGCGGCATCTTCGCGCGCTTCCATCGCCGCCATCAAATCCTTGTGCGGTGCGTTCAGCGAGGTGGACCTCGAAGTGCATCTCGCCCGCGAGCACCTGCATCTCAAGATGTGCGCCGAAGGCCCGAATGCCAAAGAGGGCGTCGCCGCCTTCGCGAGCCGCCGCCCACCAAACTTTTCCAATCAATCCGAACGTTGACCATGTACAGCAAGCTTCACGAACCCCGCGCCTGGCTCCTGACTTCGGCCCTCGCGGAAATGGCCGCCCGCTCACCGGACGCGCCCTGGCTCTCCGACCGCGAAGGCGCCTCGCTCACGTTCGGCGAAGCCCTGTCGCACAGCCTGCGCGCGGCGGGCTGGTTCGAGCGGCTCGGCGTCGCGCGCGCCGAGCGCGTAGGCGTGTTCCTCTTCAATGGCTGCGCGTTCGCGACGGCATGGCTCGGGTTGGGGCATCTCGCCGCGACAGCGGTGTTCTTCAATACCGAATTGCGCGCCAGCTTCCTGCGGCACCAGATCGCCGACTCGGGCGTTCGCTGCATCGTGGTGGATGCGGAACTGTTCGCCGCGCTGGCGGAGATCGGTGGCGAGCTGCCCGCGCTGCGCACGGTCGTGGTGGTCGGCGACGCGCCCGGCGTGCCGACACCCTCGGGATGGAACGTCGTGCATTGGCCGGATTGGCGCGAGGTCCCCGGCTGGACCGGCCCCGGTCCCGAGCCCGAAGACATCGCGTGCGTGATGTACACCTCCGGCACGAGCGGGCCGAGCAAAGGTGTGCTGATGCCGCACGCGCATTGCGCGCTCTATGGCATCGGCGCCATCGAATGCCTGCAGCTCACCGCGCAGGACCGCTACTACATTTGCCTGCCGCTGTTCCATGCCAATGGCCTGCTGATGCAGCTCGGCGCGACGCTGCTCGCGGGAATCCCGGCGTTCGTGCGTCGCCGCTTCAGCGCGAGCGCGTGGATGGCCGACATCCATGCGCAGCGCGCCACCGTGACCAACCTGCTCGGCGCCATCGTGGGTTTCGTGCTCGCGCAGCCGGCGGCGCCGCACGATCGCGACCATGCGCTGCGCGCGCTGCTCTGCGCGCCCAACCTGCCGCAGCACGAGGCGCAGTTGCGCGAGCGTTTTGGCGTGCGGGACGTGTTGTCCGGGTACGGCATGACCGAGGTGAACATCCCCATCTGGGGACGCCTGGGCCGCTCGGTGCCGGGCGCATCGGGGTGGACGCACGAGGCGCATTTCGAGGTGCGCATCGCCGATGTGGAGACCGACGAGCCGGTCGCGCGCGGGCAGGTGGGCGAGATCCAGGTCCGCCCCAAAGTCGCGTTCGGTTTCATGGCGGGCTACCTCGATGCGCCGGAGCGGACCGTGGAGGCCTGGCGAAACCTTTGGTTCCACACCGGGGACGCGGGCACGATGCAGGACGACGGGCTCGTGACCTTCATCGACCGCATCAAGGATTGCATCCGGCGGCGCGGCGAAAACATCTCGCCTGCGGAGGTGGAGCAGGTGGTAGCGGCGTTGCCCGGCGTCGGCGAAGTGGTGGCTTATGCCGTGCCTTCCGACATGCCTGGCGGCGAGGACGAGATCATGCTGGCGCTCGTGCCGGCGGAAGGCGCGACGCTCGACCTCGCGGCGATCCTGCGCGACGCCGCGGTGAAGTTGCCGCGTTTTTCGAAGCCGCGCTACGCCAAGATCGTGAAGGAGCTGCCCAAGACCGCGACGGGCAAGGTGCAGCGGGCGGTCCTGCGCAAGCAAGGGACTGCGGGCGCGGTCGACATCGAAGCCAGAACGGCGGCTTGAGGTTTATCCCGAGTTGCGCCGCTTGCGCGCCGTGACATCATCGCCCCCGCACGTCGTGCCTGACCGGTTCAGCCTAACCGGCAACAAAGGGGAAATCCATGAAGTACCTGCGATTGCTCGCCTCCAGTCTCGCCGCCGCCGCGGCCCTCGCCGGTTGCGCCGCGCCGCCGGCACCACCCGGCGGCACGGCCACCACCGCCGGTGTGGTCAAGATCACGCCGCTCGGTGGCTTCGACGGCGAGTTCTGCGCGCAGGACCGCGCGCTCGTGTTCGAGGACCCGAACGGCACGCGCATCCTCTACGACCCGGGCCGCTCGGTGATGGGCGCCGGCGACCCGCGCCTGGGCAAGATCGACATCGTCCTCGTGTCGCACATGCACGGCGACCACCTGGGCAATGCGCACACGAAGGCCATCGGCGCGGGCACCTGCGCCGCGCCGGACATGTCGGTGTCGGCCACGCCGAATGGGGTCGCCACCAACATCGCGCTGGCCAAGAAGGCGAAAGTCGTCACGGGCAGCGACATGCCGTCCTTCTTCGCCGCGAAATTCCGAGCCAATGGCGGCAACCCGGCGGACTCGATCCTGGCGCGCTTCGGCGGCAGCGTCACGGTCGGCGGCGTGCGCATCGCCACCGTCACCGCGATGCACAGCAACGGCCTGGACCCCGACTACATCCCCGGCGATCTCGGCAAGGCCATGAAGGACGCCGGCATCTGGGGGGACGTCGGCCTCGCGACCGGCTACGTCGTCCGCTTCAGCAACGGCCTGGCCGTCTACCTGTCGGGTGACACGGGCGTGACGGCCGACCAGGAGCGGGTGGTGCGGGACCTGTACCACGTGCAGCTCGCGGTGATGAACATCGGGGACGGTTTCACCACCGGGCCGACCGAAGCCGCGTATGTCATCAACGACCTGGTCAAGCCCGCGTCGGTGATCGCGTCGCATGCCAACGAGGCGGGAACGCAAGGCGGCAAGGTGATCGCCGGCTCCAAGACCGAGCGGTTCATGCAGCTCTCGAAGGTGCCGGTGTACGTTCCGCTGTCGGGCCGCACGATGCAGTTCGACGCGGCGGGACGGTGCACCGGCGGGTGCTGAAGGCGCGAGCGCCTCGCGGCCGACAACATCACCGTCGCCGGATCATCCAGAAGTCGAACCTCGAGTTCGAGTGAGCGTCACGACAGCAGTTGTCGGGTAGTGACGCGATAGGGATTGCGCAGCAAGGTCGACGCCATTCATCTGCGAGCAGAAGTCGCAGCCGGTCCGCGAACGCCCCTTTCGTGGATGACGAATTCCTTTCGTGGTCTTCGGCGACACAATCGCCGCGAGCGTCGCCACGGGCAAGCCTCAGGCCTGCCGGGCGACAGTAGCGTCAACCTGTTCCCGATCGGAAGGAAAGCAATGCAAACCCAGTGGGATCACTACATCGACGGCAAGTTCGTCCCTCCCGCCAATGGCAAGTACGTGGACGAATTCGATCCGCGCAAGGGCGAAAAATCTTTCTCCGTGGCACGCGGAGGCGATGCCGACATCGAAGCCGCGACGGCTTCCGCGGGCCGCGCGTGGGCTGGCTGGAGGGATTGCCGCCCCATCGTGCGCGGGCGCATCCTCAACAAGATCGCGGCCAAGATGCGTGAGCATTCCGTGAGGCTTGCGGAAATCGATCAGCGCGAAACCGGCCGACCCCAAGTCAACGCGCTGGGAGATATCGAGGGCGCGGCGCAGTATTTCGAGTATTACGCCGGGCTCGTCAATGAGCCCGGCGGCACGGTCATCGACCTCGGCTCCGGCTACCACTCGTACACGCGCCACGAGTCCTATGGAGTCGTGGCGGTCATCCTCCCCTGGAACGGTCCGCTCAACCAGGCGGGGCGCGGTATCGCGCCGGCTCTGGCGACAGGCAATACGGTTGTCGCGAAGCCATCGGAATTCACCTCGGTCACCCTGCTGGAACTGGCGCGGATCGCGGTGGAGGAGTGTGGCCTTCCGCCCGGTGTGATGAACGTGATCACCGGCCTCGGCGAGGAGGCCGGTGCAAAGCTCTGCGCGCATCCGGCGATCCGCAAGATTTCCTTCACGGGCTCGGTCCGCGCCGGGCAGCTGGTCGGCAACGTGGCGGCCGAACGCATCATTCCCGTCGGGCTCGAACTGGGTGGAAAGTCGGCCAACATCGTCTTCTCCGATGCCAACCTGGACATCGCGGCGCCGGGCACCATCAAGGCCTTCGCGTTCAACGGGGGCCAGGCTTGCTCCGCGGGCACACGCTGCCTGGTCGAGCGATCGATCCACAACGAGTTCGTGGAACGCCTGAAACTGGAACTCGACAAGGTGAAGGTCGGCAGTTCGAACGATTCGATGTTCGGACCGATCATCACCAACGCCCAGTTCCGCAAGGTCCAGTCGTACCTCGAAGTGGCGAAGCAGGAGGGCCTGAAACTCCACGAGGGCGGCAGCCTGCAGCGCGCGGCGGGCGAGGAGAACGGCTGGTATGTCAAGCCGGTGCTCATGACCGGCGTCAGCAACGACATGCGCGTCGCGCGCGAAGAGATCTTCGGGCCGCTCCTCTCCATCATTCCCTTCGAAGGCGACGAGCAGGCCGTGCACATCGCCAACGACTCGGAGTACGGCCTCGTCGCCGGCCTCTGGACCAACAACCTGCAGCGAGCCCACAAGGTTGCGGCGCAGCTGCAGGTCGGCCAGGTGTTCGTCAACGAGTACTACGCCGGCGGCGTGGAAAACCCTTTCGGCGGCTACAAGAAGAGTGGGCTCGGGCGCGAAAAGGGCATCGAGGCGTTGCGCCATTACACGCAGGTCAAGAGCGTGACGGTGAAGCTGTAGGGCACCTGCAGCCGGTCGGCTTTCCGCGTCTTCGCGAACGGGCCTTTCGTGGATAACGAACTCCGTTTTCGGTATTGCGCGACACAATCTTTCGAACATAACAAAGGAGACAAGTGATGATCAATCACACCTCGGTTGCCGCCGGCCTTCGTGGACTGGCGCTCGCAACGTTGCTTGCGGCGATATCGACATTGGCGCCCGCCCAGGAGACCGAATTCCGGATCGGCGCGGTCGGCACGCTTTCCGGCCCCTTCGGCGTGCTCGGCGAGTCCATCCGCAAAGGCGCGGAACTCGCCGCGGAGATGCGAGGCAACAAGGTACTGGGCGTGCCCATCAAGTTCGTGTGGGAGGACGACGAGACCAAGCCGCAGGTCGCCGTCCAGAAGGCGACACGTCTGATTTCCGGTGGCGCGCAAATGCTGCTTGCCCCGGTGAGTTCCGGCTCTACCCTGGCAGTCATGAAGCTTGTCGAGCGTTCGAAGATGCCGCTGCTTGTCACGTTATCGGCGGGCGACGACATCACCGGCAAAGACAAGAATCCCTATACGTTCCGCACGTCCAACTCCGCGGACATGGGCACGCGAATGATGGCCGCCGCCGCGCATGCGGCCGGGGTCAAGAAAATCTATATCGCCTGCATGGATTATTCGGCGGGACGCGAAGCGATGAAAATCCTTCGCAGCCGGCTCGAGGGCTACGGCATCGTGGTCGTCGCCGAGGAGTACTACGCCATCGGAACGAAGGACTATTCGGTACTCGTCAACAAGATGCTGCAAAGTGATGCCGACGGAGTGGTTTCGGCTTTCGGCGGAAACGACGCGATCAACTTCTTCAAGCAAGCCGACGAAGTCGGCCTGCAGCGCAAGAAGGCGATCTTCGGCGACATCGTGATGGACGAGTTGATCGCCGCCGCCGTGGGGCAGGCAAGCCTCGGCGTGAACTCGACGATGCGCTACCACTTCTCGACGGACAACGCCGCCAATCGCGCATTCGTGAAAGCCTATCGCGCGAAATTCAACGAGTTCCCGGACCAGTACGCCGGCGAAGCGTTCGACGGCGTCGGTTGGTTCCTCGATGTCGTGGACTCCACGAAGTCCTGGGACAAGGAGCGGTGGTTGAAGGCGTTTCGCACCAGTGTGCGCAGCAACTCGGTCGAAGGCGCCAAGCGCATGCGCTCCTGCGACAACCAGGCCGAGCAGAGTGCGTTGATGGGCAAGGCGGTGACCGGGGGCGGCGACCTCCCGCCGATCACCATGAAGATCACGCAGCGCTTCGACGTCTCGCAGCTGTTCAAACCTTGCCCCTGAAGAGTCCTTTTCGGCGAAAGCGGCCCTTGCAGCCGCACGAGGTTGAACACAATGCGATTCATAGATTATTTTCACAAGGGAATGGCGCGTGATCCGGATCGCGCCTTCCTGGTCGACGACCAGACGACACTGAGCTTCCGCGAGGTGGATGAGGTGACGGCGCGGATCGCCGCCGGCCTGCAGCAATTCGAATCGATCGGCCACTGCGCCGTCTACTCCCCGAACGACTCGATGGCGTTCGCCTGTGTTCTCGGGGCCGTACGCGCGGGCTCCACCTGGATCGCGGTGAACGTGCGCAACAGCGTGGAGTGGAACGTCAGCTTCCTGCGCAAGGCGGCGTGCGATGTGCTCTTCTACCACTCCAGCCTGGCGCAGGAGGCCGAAGCAATACTGTCGCAAGTGGACGGAATTCGTCTGGCCATCTGCATCGACGAAGAGCCCGCCACCGCCACCGCCCAACACATCTCGCTGAGCACGCTGAAGGCATTGCGATCGGGCCCGCCGAGAGAGGTTCCGGACGATCCCGACCGCGTCGTGATGCTGGCCTCTACCGGGGGAACCACCGGCGAACCGAAGGCGGTCCAGCACAGTGAGAGGGTTTGGCAAACCGTCATCGGCACCTTCTGGACGTGTTGCCCGATCGGCGCGCCACCCGTGCATCTGGCGGTCGGCCCGATGACGCATGGGGCCGGCGGGCTCGCGCTGATGATGATGTGCGGCGGGACCACCAACGTCATTCTTCGCAAGGCCGACCCGGTCGCGATCATGGAAACGATACAGCGTCATCGTGTCACGCACATGTATTTGCCGCCGACTCTGATCTATGCCTTGCTGGATCATCCGGAGGTTTCGCGGTATGACTTCAGTTCGCTCAAGTACCTGGTGGTCTCGGCGTCCCCGATCGCACCCGACAAGCTGAGGGAAGCGCTCGACGTTTTCGGCGATGCCTTGTGCCAGGCCTACGGGCAAGCCGAAGCGCCCATGTTCCTCACTTTCCTGTCGAATCAGGACCTGCGCGGCGCCGTGGTGGAAGCCGGCAACGAACTTCCACGCCGCTTTGCCAGTTGCGGGCGACCGACCATCAACACACTGGTCGAAGTAATGAACGAGGCAGGCGAGCTGTTGCCCACGGGCGAAAAGGGCGAGATCGTCGCGCGCGGAAACATGATTTTCGCGGGGTACTTCAATGACCGGAAGGCCACCGAGGAAGTCTCGCACTTCGGCTGGCATCACACAGGCGATATCGGGTATCGGGACGACGAGGGCTTCTACTACATCGTGGATCGAAAGAAGGACATGATCATCACGGGCGGCTTCAATGTTTTCAGCGCCGAAGTGGAGAACGTGATTCACGGCCACCCGTGCGTCCTCGAGTGCGCCGTCGTCGGAGTGCCCGACGCGAAATGGGGCGAAGCCGTGAAAGCGGTGGTGCAGTTGAAAAGCGGCCAATCCGCATCCGCCGAAGAGATCATTGCGATGGTGAAGGCGAAGCTCGGCGGCGTTTACGCGCCGAAGAGCGTCGAATTCTGGCCGCAACTTCCGCGCAGCTCGAACAACAAGGTCTTGAAGGCCGAGGTGCGCCGGCGATTCTGGGCGGGCACTTCACGTGCTGTCGGGTGACTCATGATCAACACTCTCGTCATCGGCCTCAGCATTGCCGCGATCCAGTTGCTGATCGCGTCCGGCCTGTCCCTGTTGTTCGGCATGCTGGGGGTCGTCAACTTCGCGCACGGCTCGCTCTACATGCTCGGGGCGTTCGTTGCCGTGGAAGTCATCGCGCGGTCGGGCAGCTTCGTCGCCGCTTTGATCGTGGCGCCGATCGTGGTCGGACTGATAGCCGCGATGATCGAGTTGACCTTGATGCGGCCGACCTACAGGCAGCCTCATGAGAGGCAGTTGCTGATGACCTTCGGCGTGCTCCTGATCATCGAGGAGGCCGCCCGCATGGTGTGGGGCCTCGGCTATCGGCGCGTCGCCGTGCCGCCGGCGCTGAGCGGGGCGGTGCAATTCGCCGGTGAAGTGATATCGATCTATCGCCTGAGCGTGCTCGCCGCCGGGATCTGCCTGGGCGCGGCCCTGGTCGTGTTCATCGAGAAGACGCGCGTCGGCATGGTGCTGCGAGCCGCGATGTCCAACGCGCAGATGGTTCGTGCGATGGGTGTGCGTGTCTCCCTCTACCGGGCCTTCGTCTTCGCTCTCGGTGGCGCGCTTGCCGCGATGGGCGGGGTGGTGGCCGCACCCTTGATGTCCGTTCAGGTCAACATGGGGTCCACCATCATCCTCGACAGCTTCATCGTGGTGATCCTGGGTGGACTCGGAAACATCGTCGGAGCCATCGCCGGATCCGTGATTCTTGGCGTGCTGCAGGCCTTTGGCCAGCAGTACGCCTCCGACTGGGTCGACGTCATCACCTACGCGCTTCTGGTCGCGCTGCTGTTGCTGCGGCCGCAAGGCCTGCTCAACGCCCTGACAGCGAGGAAGGCATGAGCCCGTTCCGCCGCGACGTTGTCGTCATCTGTGCGCTCGCTGTCCTGGCGTTCGTTGCAGGAAGCTCAAGCGGGTCGGAGTCGACGCAGCACTTCCTGTCGCAATTGCTCATCCTGGGCTTGTTCGCTTCCGCCTTCGACCTGGCCTTCGGCCGGGCCGGATTGTTTTCCAACGGGCACGCCGCTTTCTTCGGCGGCGGGGCCTATGCATCGGCACTGAGCAGTTTGCAGTTTCAGTGGGGGTTCGTATCCTCGATGGCGCTCGCCGCGCTCGTGGGCGGCGCCCTTGCTTTCATGTTCGGCAAGCTGGCACGCAGGGTGACCGGCATCTATTACGCACTGGCCACTCTGGCGATGGCGCAGCTCGTTTCCGTGGTCGTGGAAATCAGGCTCGGAAAATGGAGTGGCGGCAGCGACGGTCTGGCCGGCGTGCCGCGGCCGGTGCTTTTCGGCGTCAGCTTCGACGCGGCCGATCGCTATCTCCTGTTGGTATGCGCTTTGTTCGTGGTCGCGCTCATCACGCTGTCGCTGATCCGGCATTCGCCGTACGGCCAGGTATTGCGGGCGATCCGCGAGAACCCGGTGCGGGCCGAACAGCTGGGCTACGACGTCGATCTTTACCGCGTCTCGGCCCTGGCGGTTTCAGGTGCGTATTCGGGCATCGCTGGATCGCTCTTTGGCGGACTCACGCTGTACGTGGGCCCCGAACTGCTGCGCGCGACCATGTCGATCGATGTGCTCGTGATGTGCGTGCTCGGGGGTCCCAACACGCTCCTGGGTCCGCTGCTGGGTGTCGCGATCTTCGAAACATCCCGCGAAGTCATCACGCGGTACACGGACCACTGGCATGGTCTGGTGGGCGCGATGTTCATCCTCGCGACGCTGTTCCTGCCGCTCGGCCTGGTGGGCCTCGTGCGCAAACGCCGCCGCGCGATGTCCAGCACCGCGGCACCGGCGCGAGTCATCGCATGACCGCGACCCCGCTGGTGTGTGGCCATGTGTTGGTCAAATTCGGCGCCTTCACAGCGTTGAACGACGTCAACCTGGAGTTCGAAGCCGGAAAGGTGACTGCGTTGATCGGCCCGAACGGGGCAGGAAAGACGACCTTGATGAACGTGCTCTCGGGTCTCCAGCTGCCGACGCTCGGCGTCGTGCACCTGAACGGGATCGACGTGACGCGGGCACCGCCGCATGTGCGGGCGGTCAAGGGAATGGCGCGCTCGTTCCAGATCGTCAACGTCTTCCCCACGATGACGGTCTTCGAGAACG
This sequence comes from Pseudomonadota bacterium, assembly GCA_040385005.1. Classification (GTDB taxonomy): domain Bacteria; phylum Pseudomonadota; class Gammaproteobacteria; order Burkholderiales; family Burkholderiaceae_C; genus Ramlibacter. Next base: position 34,249 of record JAZKIF010000054.1, on the reverse strand, counting down.
TGCTTCTTGCGGCGCAACGCACGCTGTTGCCGAGAACGCCCTGGTGGCGAACGGTCGATTCGCTGCCACGTCTTTCCGACACGGTGCATCGCCATCTCGATGACTTCGGATTGACACCTCGGGCGCATGAGCCGGCTGGTGAGCTTTCCCATGGCGGGCAGCGCGCGCTCGAACTGGCGTTGAGCCTGGTGGGAAGCCCGAGTGTCCTGCTCCTTGACGAGCCGCTGGCGGGTGTCGGGCACGCGGACCTGCCGGCGTTCATCGCCTTGCTGCGCCGGGTAGCCACGGGCCGCACGGTGGTGCTCGTCGAGCACAACATGGACGCGGTCATGGGACTTGCCGATCGCATCGTCTGCCTCGTGGCGGGTGCGGTCCTCGCAAGCGGGCCACCTGAAGAGATCCGTTCGGACAAGCGGGTGCGATCCGCCTATCTTGGGAGCTGACACGTGCTCGAACTGAAGAATGCCAACGTGTATTACGGCAGCGCCCAGGCCCTCTACGATTTCTCGCTGGCGGCGCGCGTCGGCGAGGTCGTGGCGCTGATCGGGCGGAATGGCGCCGGCAAATCCACCGCCATGAAAGCGATGGCGGGATGGCTCAAATGCCGGGGAGGTGCCCTGATGATGAACGGGGCGCGAATCGAGCATCCGACGCCGGAGGACGTGAACCGTGCCGGGATATCGCTGGTGCCCGAGGACCGTCAGATATTTCCAACGCTGACGGTGGCGGAAAACCTGCGGATGGCGCGGGTGACGCACCAACCCGCCAGGTGGCGCGAGCGCGAGGTCTATGAATTGTTTCCGCGACTTGGAGAGCGCCAGGAGGCATCCGGGGCCGCGTTGTCGGGCGGTGAGCAGCAGATGCTCGCGATCGGCCGTGCGCTTCTGTGCCAGCCCAAGGTGCTGCTGCTCGACGAGCCGACGGAAGGACTTGCGCCGGTCGTGGTCAACGCGCTGGTCGATGCGATCCGCGCCATTGCGGCGGAGGGCGTCGCCATCGTGCTGGTGGAGCAGAACGTGCGCATCCCCGAAATGCTGGCGCAGCGTTTTTACGTGCTCGACTCGGGGCGCGTCGGCTGGGAAGGCAATCGTGACGAGTTCATCCGGCAGCGGGACGCGGTTGAACGCTTGATCAGCATATGAGCATCCGCTCTGCGCTGCCTTTGGAGTACCAATGAGCTTGAATGGGAAAGCCTGCATCGTCGGGGCGTACGAACATCCGACGCGTTTCGCGCCGGATAAATCGGTGGCCCAATTGCATGCCGAATGCGCGTCGGGCGCATTGCGCGATGCCGGATTGAGCTTTGCCGACGTGGATGGCTTCTTCTGCGGTGGCGACATTCCGGGGGGTGGTCCGTTGTCGATGGCGGAATATCTCAACCTGCGCTTGCGTTACATGGATGGCACCGATCTCGGCGGCTGCTCCTACCTGGCACATGTCGCGCATGCAACCGCCGCCATCGCCGCGGGCAAATGTTCGGTTGCATTGATCACGCTCGCCGGCAAGCCGAGAAGCAGCGGACAGGCAACCGGGACGATGTCTTTTGCGTATGGGGCCGATCGTCCCGAGTCGGTTTTCGAAACACCGTACCGGTGGACTCTGGCGGCGATGTACGGCAACTTCGCGCTGCGGCACATGCACGAGTATGGGACCACCTCCGAGCAGTTGGCCTGGATCAAGGTCGCGGCGTCGCATCACGCCCAGCACAACCCGCACGCGTTGCTTCGCAAGGTCTTCACCGTGGACGATGTCATTTCCTCGCCCATGATTGCCGACCCGCTGCACCGGCTCGACTGCTGCGTGATCACGGATGGCGGCGGGGCGTTGATCGTGGCGCGGCCGGAGATCGCGCGCTCGCTGGCGAGGCCGGTAGTCAACATCATCGGAACCGGCGAAACGATCAAGACCAATTCGGGCGGGAACGTGTCCCTCACGAGCACGGGCGCCGCGGTCTCGGGTAGGGAGGCATTCGCCGAAGCCGATGTGAAGCCGGCCGATATCAAGTATGCGTCGGTGTACGACGCCTTCACGATCATGGTGTTGATGCAGTTGGAGGATCTGGGGTTTTGCGAGAAGGGTTCGGGGGGACGCTTCGTGGCGGACGGCAACCTGATCTCCGGCGTCGGCCGGCTGCCGTGGAACACCGATGGAGGCGGGCTGTGCAGCAATCATCCCGCCGATCGGGGCGGCATGACCAAGGTGATCGAGGCGGTCAGGCAACTGCGGGGCGAAGCACATCCCGCCGTGCAGGTTCCCAATTGCGATCTCGCGCTGGCCTCCGGCCCAGGCGGGATCCTCGGCGCCGGGCAGGCTCATTCCACCCTCATCCTGGAAAGGGCAGCCTGATGCATCCCGGCAACTCCGAATCGAACGATGCTTTCGTCACCGCTTACCCGGAGCTTCAGCCTTACTGGGCCGCGGCAGCCGAGCAGCGCTTGCTGCTCAAGTTCTGCAAAGCTTGCGGCCGCACGCACTGGTATCCACGCGTCATTTGCCCGCACTGCCACGGGGAAGACTTCGACTGGAAAGAAGCCAGCGGCTTCGCCACGGTCCATTCCTTCAGCGTGGTCCGCCGTGCCGCGGAGCCCTACGTCCTTGCCTACGTCGAACTCGACGAAGGGCCGGTGATCATGACGAACATCATCGAATGCGATCCTCGCGAAGTGAGCATCGGCCTGCGGGTCCAGGCACGGTTCCGCGCGGTGTCGGCGCAACGTTGGGTGCCGTTCTTCACGATCGCGTCAGGGCCGCAACAAGGCTAGCAACGTGCGGGCGTGCGGCGCCTGCTCCAGGCGCTCCAACTCGTCGAACAGCGCGGCAGTGGTGTCCGCGGGCAGGATGCCCACGGCACAGCCGAGAAACTTCTCGCGCCGCTCGGCCGGTGTCATCGGATTGCGCGGATCCCCCGATGGCACCAGCACCTTGCGGGTGAAACTCGTGCCGCGCGCATGCACCGTCATTTCGGCCGGCACGCCGTCGGCCGATTCGCCGGGCGCGAGATCGTCCCGCGCGGCAAAGCTGATCCGGGGCAAAAGTGCCTGGACCCGCGCGTCCGAGGTCCAGCAGTCCGCGTACTGCGCCAGGCCCGCCTTGCCTTCCACCGCAGCGACCGCGAGGCTGAATTCCATGCTGAACTTGCCCTCGAGCCCCGTCGCCGGGCGAGAGTAGAGAAGCACCTTCTTGGAGAGCGGGCTGGCTTCGCAGCGGATCCGCTCGATCTCCGTGTGCGTGATCCCATGCTCCTTGACGATGGACAGGAGCGCGTCGAGCGCGCAGTGCGTCGCGGCGCAGGCCGGGTAGCGCTTGAGCACGATGCCCGGTGCTCCTACCTCCCAGGGTTGGCCCAGTGTCGCGAGCCACTTCGCGGCCGGCGGCATGCTGCGAGCGAGCAGCACCTTCGCCCAGCCTACCTCGCCCTCGATCGCGCGCAGGTCCGACGTAAAGCCTTCACGAGCCAGTTCCGCCGCCAGCACCGCGCCGCGCGCGGCATTGCCCGCGTGGAAGGGTTTTGTCATGGTTCCGAAGTTGCGGCGAATGCCGTTGGACTCCGATGCCGCGACGCCCAACGCCATCGCGGTCTGATGCGCCGTCAACTTCATCAACCGCGCGCACGCGGCAGCCGCGCCGATCACGCCCATGGTGGAGGTGGAATGCCAGCCGTGCTCGTAGTGCAGTGGATTGGCCGCGCGACCCAGCTTGCCGATGACTTCGACGCCGATGGCGTAGGCCAGCAGCAGTTCGCGGCCCGAGGCGCCGACTGTCTCCGCGACGGCGAGCGCCGCCGGCAACACCGCCACCGATGGGTGGCCATACTGCGTCCAGAGCACGTCGTCGTAGTCCAGCGCATGGCCGGCCGTGCCATTGACGAGTGCGGCCGCCTGCGCGCTCAGGCGCCGCGTGCCGCCGACGACGGTGGCCGCGCCGTCGCAGCTGGAAGCCTCCGCGACCCGGCGAGTGATCTCGCCGATGGAGGTCGCCGCGCCTGCGATCGTGCAGCCGATGCAATCGGAAATCGCGGCGCGTGCGCCGGCGATTTCGGCTTGCGAGAGGTCTTCGTATTTCGCTTCGAGGACGAACTTCGACAGCGCCTCGGTGACGGTCATGGTGGCGGTCGGGCTCGGGTTGCTCATGTCAGGACTCATTGGTGAAGTTGCGCCGGGAAAAACACGGGTCAGCCACGCAGGTGCTTGAGCAGCGCGCGCGCCGGGACTGGCAAGCCCGCCTCGCTTCGCATGGCGATCAGCAGTTGCCGCATGCCCCAACTTTCGGATAACGGTATGGCGATGATCGCGGGATTCGGCTCCGGCTCCAGCATGCCTGCCGCCTGGATGGTCACGCCCAGGCCCGCCCGAACCATGCTTCGTGCCGCATGGTTGTTCCGCACCCTGTGCCGCAGGACCAGGGGCTTGCCGAGTTCGGCGGCCGCCTTGATGACTTGCTGCATCAGGGCGCCGCTCTCCGCGAAGCCGATGAATCCGGCATCGATCAGCTGGGCGACACCGATCGCTTTCTGGGATGCCAGCGGATGGTCCGTTCGCACCACGGCGCACAACTGCTCCGTGCGGTAGGGGACCGTGGTGAGGTTCGTGACAGCATCGCCGTAGGAGGCGACGATCCCGAGGTCCGCTTCGCCGCGCTCGACCGCCTGCAACGTCGGCGGCGTGAGGTCTTCATGCAATTCAACTTCCACCAATGGGAACTGGACTGCGAAATCACGCAGGTCCCTGGCCAGGAACTGCACGATGCACGACTCGTTGGCCCACAGGCGGACGTGACCCCGGGCGCCGTCCGCGAACTCGGAAATGTCGGAGCGAAGCCGCGAAAGTGTCTCGAACATTTCCCGCACATGAGCCTCGACGGCATGTCCCGCCGGCGTCAGGACGAACCCTTTGGCCTCGCGGTAAAAAACTTTCGAACCGAGCGCATCCTCGAGGTCGTGGATCCGCTTCGTGATGGCGGAAGCCGCGATGTTCTCGCGCAGGCTGCAGTTGCCGAGATGGCGCTCTTCGGCCAGCGAGATGAACAGCCGCAGCGTCAGGAGATCCACACGCCGTATGAAGCTCTTGATGTTCAGTGCCGTGGGTTGCGTCATGCGGGCCTCGTATCGGCTTCAAGTGCCGGATCGCTCTCCAAATCGCTTGCCGGAGCAAAAAAAGGCGCGTGACGCCCCTCCGGCGTTCTCAGGAACTTCACTTGCACCTTCATCCCGATGGCCACGTCATCGAAGGCGCAATCCACGATATTGGTCATCAGCACCGGCCCTTCTTCCAGCCGCACATACGCCAGAATGATCTTCGCGATGCAGCGCCGCTGGATGCTGAACGAATGCACCGTTCCCCGCCCGAGGGACGGTGCCCAGGAAATATCGAGGCCCCCGCACAAGGGGCAGACAGTGCGCGGATACCAGTGGCATCGCTTGCAATCTCCGCACATCGGCAACACAAGCTTGTGCGTGCGGGCTGCTTCCCAGAACGGAAGATTCTCCGGGTACGCGGCGACGTAGCGGTCGGCCAGCCATTCGTTGTCCGCGGATACTTCGGTGGGGTCCATCATTCGCGCTCCAGGATGACCGTGGCGTGGCTGTGCCCAGTGTTCAGCAGGGCGCCGGGGCCGCAGGCCAGCGCCAGATCGCATCCGGGAACCTGGACTGCGGGCGCGGCCTGCCCCCGGACCTGGCGCATCGCCTCGAGCAGCTTCGTCATGCCACCGCGGTTCGCGGGGTGGTTGTTGCACAAGCCGCCGCCATCGGTATTGAAAGGCAATTTGCCGATGCCCGCAATGAGATTTCCATCCGCGACGAACCTGCCGCCTTCTCCTTTTTTGCAAAAGCCCAGGTCTTCGAGCTGCATGATGACGCTGATCGTGAAGTTGTCGTAGATGGATACGTACTTGATGTCGCCCGGCGCGACACCTGCATCGGCGAAGGCTTCGGGCCCCGAACGCACCGCGCCGGTGGTGAGCAGGTCCAGGTAGCCGCCCGCATTGGTTTTGACGGTCTGCGCGTAGCCCCGCACCCTGACGAGCGGCTGCGGCAAGCTCCGGGCAATGGCCTGGTTGGCGATCACCAAAGCACCGCCGCCATCGGTGATGACGCAACAGTCCAGCCGCCGCAGCGGGTCGGCGATCATCGGGGAGGCGAGCACGTCGTCGACGGTGCAAGGCGTGCGGAACAATGCGTTGGGGTTGTGCTGCGCGTGAGCCGCTGCCGCAACCCGCACCCACGCCATCTGCTCGCTCGTGGTCCCGAACTCGTACATGTGGCGCTTCGCGAACGCGCCGTACACCCCCACCACCGTGCTTTGGTACGGCGCCTCGAAAGGTGCCGGCGGCAACTCGGGATCGGGAAGGATCGGGGCCGTCCCCGTCGCCATTCCGCTGCTGCGGGGTTTGCCTGCCATGGTGATCAAGGCGACGTTGCAGCGGCCGGAAGCGATCGCCTGCACCGCATGGCCCACGTGCACGATGTACGAACAGCCCCCGGCATGGGTCCCATCGAAGTGACGCAAGTCCAGATTGAGGTAGTCCGCCATGAACGCGGGACTCGCACCCGGTGCATCGGCCGCGCAGAAGTATGCGTCGACGTCGCGCAGACTCAGGCCCGCATCGCTCAATGCTCCGACGGCACATTCGGCGTGCAGCTGCACGACGGACTTGCCCGGCGCGAACCGCAAGGGATGTTCATACCCTCCGACGATGTAGGCGCGTTCTTTCATTGCTGCCTTGTGTCAATTGTGTCAATGGACGTTGCGCCCCTTGTCCTGCCAGTACGGCGCGCGCATCGCTTTCTTGTCGAATTTGCCGACCGCCGTGAGTGGAAGCTCATCCACGAATTCGATCCGCTTCGGCGCGCCCACCGAGCCCTGCAGGTTCTTCACGTGGGCGATCAGCTCCGCTTCTGAAACCTGCTCGCTGCTCCTGAGAACGACCAGTGCCATGACCGCTTCACCCCACTTGGGGTCTGGAATGCCGATCACCGCCGCGGACATCACCGCCGGGTGGGTTGCCAGCGCGTTCTCTATCGCCTTGGGGTAGACGTTGAAGCCCCCGGTGATGATCATGTCCTTCTTGCGATCGACGATATGGAAGTAACCGCGCTCGTCCTGGTAGGCGATGTCGCCGGTGTGCACCCAGCCGTTTCGCATCGTCTCCAGCGTGAGGGCTTCCTGGTTCAGGTAGCCCGACATGGCCATGGGCCCCCTGGCGCAAATCTCGCCGAGCTCCCCGCGCAGGACCTCGCGGTCGTCGTCGTCGAGCAACCTGGCCGTGATGCCGGGATAGGGCTTGCCGGCGGACGTCAGCAGGCTGTCATCCAGGTGATCGTCCTTGGTGAGCCCGAGAATGACGCTCGGCATCTCCGTCTGCCCGTAGTGCTGCTCAAGGATGGGCCCGAACAAGGCGAGCGCTTCCTTGATTCTCGACGGCGACACGGGCGCGCCGCCGTACATCAGCATTTTCATGTGGCTGCAGTCCAGCTGACCGGTGCGGGGGTAGTCCAGGAGTGCATAGAGCATCGTCGGCACGGTGAAAAGCGAGTTGATGTTGCGCCGTTCGATCTCCGCGAGGACGCGTCCCGCGTTGAAGCCGCGGTGAAGCACGACGGTTCCTCCGTGCCAGAAAATCGGAATGATCATGCTCCCCACACCGTGCGAGATCGGCGCGGCCGCGAGGAAGCGCAGTCCACTCCAGTCGTTCCCCGCCATGCGGGTCATGACGTTGATCGCGATGGATCCGCTGGTCGCCATGACGCCCTTCGACCTGCCGGTGGTGCCGCCCGTATACGCGATCCGCACCACCGCATCGGGACGGGCGCTTGACTTGAGTGCCAGTGTCCGGTCCGGCGGTCCCGGCGTCCAGAAGCAGGGAAGGGCGGACTCCGGAGCGTGGTCGAAGAGGCGCAGTCCCGGCACGACATTCGCTATCGCGCGGGCTCGTTGCGTGTACTCATCCGTCGCGACGACGATGACGGCGCCGCAGTCCTGCGTGATGTAGACGTGGTCTTCCAGGCTCGAGGCCGCGTGCAGCGAGACCGACCGGTAACCCGCCATGTAGCAGGCCGCCACGAGCGCGAAGACCTTCGAGCAATTGCTTCCGATCTGAACCACCGAATCGCCCGGCTTCAGGCCCAGCTCCTCCAGCCGCGCAATCGCGGCCTTGATATGGCTGCCAAGCATTGCGTAAGTGAGCTCCTGTCCGTCATCCTCGACGAAGGCGATCCGCGCGGGATAGCGTTCGACGAAATTAACGATCATGTCGCCGATGGCAGGTAGTTCGTGGGCGAGTCCGTGGGTCATGGATGGGCGTGAAAAATGGAGTCCCAGTTTAAGAGCGGGGTGCGGCCGCGGCCAGCCCCGCGCCGCGAACGGGCCGTTCGCGCATCACGAATTCCCGTTGCCGCGTTCAAACACTACCATGCATTCCCGCTGGACCCAACCGTCGAGCCCAAACGATCAGGAGACCTATGAAAGCAATGAAAAAAGTGGGATTCGTCGGCGTCGGCGTCATGGGAGGACACATGGCCAGGAACGTGCTGAAGGCAGAGTTCCCGGTGACCGTGTACGACACGCGCGCTTCGGCGGTGAAGAGTCTGCAGGACGCCGGGGCGCGCGCCGCGGGGTCGTGCGAGGAGGTCGGCAAGGACGCCGACATCGTCATCGTGATGGTCGCCGATGCCGCCCAGGTCACGGACGCCGTGTTCGGCGACAAGGGGCTGAGCAGCGGCATGCGCAAAGGATCGACCTTGGTCATCATGAGCACGATCGAGCCGACCGTCGTGAAGCGCGTGGCCGAAGATCTCAAGGGCCGCGGCGTCCACGTCGTCGATGCCCCGGTCTATCGGGGCGCACCGGCGGCCGAGGCGGGGACGCTCGGCATTCTCGTGGGCGGTGAGCAGGCGGTGCTCGATGATTGCCGCGAAGTCCTCGAAACCATGGGCGACGTTTATCACTGCGGCGACGTCGGCACCGGCGAAGTGGTGAAGCTGGTCAACAACTTCATCATCATCAACCACACGCTGCTGCTGTCCGAGGCGCTGGTCACCGGTGTCAAGTACGGCATGAAGCCCGAGCGCCTGATCGAACTCCTGAAAGCTGGATCGGCGAACAGCTGGATCCTGGGCTACTGGAGCGACATGGTGATGAATCGCAAGTTCACCCCACCCTTGTTCGACTTCAAGATGGCGCTCAAGGATGTCGGGCTGGCCATCAACACGGCGAAAGAACTCGGTGTTCCGATGCCCGTCGGCACCCTGTGCCACCAGGTCTTCCAGCTCGCCAGCGCCAACGGCCGTGACAAGCTCGACTACACCGCGGCGGTGACGTGGCTCGAGGACATCGCCGGCGTGAAGGTAATCGCCGGCACCGCGGCCGACGCTTGAATGCAGACCGTCGGTGTCATCGGCCTCGGAAACATGGGGCAACCCGTGGCCGAGAGGATCGCCAGGCATGGCATCGACACCGTGGTTTACGACAAACGCGAAGCGCCATTGGCGGCACTGCGCGAAATTGGCGCTCATGTCGCTTCCTCGCCGGCGGACCTGGCGTCACGCTGCGAGCTGATCTGTGTCCTCGTCAACAGCGAAGAGCAGTTGATGGACGTCATGCGGGGCGGCCAGGACGCGGGCCTGCTGACCTGCGCGAACAGGGGCACGACCATCGTCATTCACAGCACGGTGTCTCCAGCTGTTTGCCGCGAACTCGCGCATAGGGGTCGGGAAAGCGGGCTGGTCGTCATCGACGCGCCGCTCAGTGGCCTGGAGACCGCGGCGCGGGACGGAACGCTGTCATTGATGGTGGGCGGCCCGGCATCGGCGCTCGAAGCTTGCCGCCTGGTCTTTTCCGCCTATGCATCGAACATCTTCCACGTAGGCGATGTGGGTGCCGGCCAGACCGTGAAGATCATCAACAACCTGATGACGCTCGTCAATGCGAACACCGCGCGAGAAGCCCTGAGCCTGGCCGCCAAGGCGGGTATCGCTCCCTGCAAGATGCTCGAGGTGTCCAGGGTATCCACCAGCGACAGCTGGGCGCTGCGTAACTTCGACGCGCTGAACGATGTCGGTGACCATTACCCGGGTGGCAGGCAAGCGTTCCAGGACGTGGCGGCCAAGGACCTGAAACTCGCGATAAGCCTGGGAAAGGCGTATGGAGTTTCGCTCTCGTCGCCGGACACGGCACTCAAGTCTTATCGGGAGTTCTTTACGCGATTGTGGGTGGCTTGAAGCGCAAAAGCCCGGCGCAGCGTCTCGACCCGGAGCTTGCGGAAATCGTTGCCGACCTGCGACCTGCCCCGATCGAATGCGTCGAAGCCGTGGAACGCGCCTGCGTAGACATGCAATTGCGCGCTCACGCCGGCATCGATCAGCCGCACGGCGTAATCGACGTTTTCCTTCATCAACGCGTCCAGCGCGCCGGCTCCGACCATCGCGGGCGGCAGACCGCTCAGGTCTTGCGCGCGGGCGGGGGCGGCATATGCCGGGACAGCCGTGGCACTCCATTCCGGCCCCAACAGCATGTCCCACCCGAAGCTGTTGACCTGGTAGGGGAAGACATACTCACCGGTGTGGCCGACGCGCGCCACGCCTTCGCGGCCGGTGCGGTCGTCGAGCATCGGGTAGATGAGGGACTGGAACAGGACCTTCACATCTCCGCTGTCCCGCGCCATCAGGCACAGGGACGCCGCAAGACCGCCGCCCGCGCTGACGCCTTCGATCGCGATCCTCGCCGGGTCGATGCCCAACTCCGGCGCATGCCGGCTGAGCCATAGCAGGCCCGCATAACAATCTTCGTGCGGGCCGGGATACCGCGTTTCCGGCGCCAGGCGATAACGCACGGCGGCCACCACGCAATGGAGTTCTCGCGCCAGCATGCGACTCCAGGCATCGTGACGAAGGGGATGGCCCGAAAAGTAGCCGCCGCCATGAATATAGAAAACCGCCGGCAACGGGCCTTCGCGTTGCGCCGGCTCATAAAGATAGACGCTGACGTCGGGCGCTCCGTGCAGGCCCGGCGCCTGATGCGCCGTCACCCGAACGCCGTCATCGACGGGCGCGACATAGGCGGCGGCAGCCGCATCGCCGATCGCGCGCACGTCGGCGAGCGTCTCCCGGCTGAACACCATGGGCGGCATGGCGTCGAGCACGGGCAACAGCTGCGGGTCAACGAGGTGCCTGGACGACATGAGCTGGATTTGCATTTCCGGAAGCTTCGGGCATGCCTCGGCGCGAGTACAGACCGGATACGCGAACGGGCCATTCGCGTATCACGAATTCCCGCTGCCTCGTTCAAACCTTACCATGCATTCCTGAACACCGACTCCATCAAGCTGTAACGAGGTGCGCGGGGTTCGCGTGGTCAGCCATTCGACAAACCTAAAAGAGACAAAAGATGATGAATACCCGGCATGCGCGGCGTTTGGTTCTCGCATTCATTCTCGGTATCGCAGCCTGTTTGACGACGAATTCGTTTGCCGGAAGGCCTCTGGTTCTCGACTCGTACGGGAGCTTCTTTATCGGCGGACGAAACATCCAGTCGAACAATCTGGTCAGGTCAGGTGATCCTTTCGGCCCGCCCTTCCTTTTTCCCTCGGGCACCATTGTCGTGGACCAGATGTATGTGCAGTACAAAGTGCCCGTCGGCGCAAATCGCATACCGATCATCTTGATTCACGGCTGTTGCCTGACCGGTAAATCCTATGAAACCACCCCGGACGGCCGCGAGGGCTGGGAAGAGTATTTCCTGAGGCAGGGCCATCCCGTTTATGTGGTCGACCAACCGACTCGTGGCAGGTCGGGCAAGGATCCATCCAGCAACAATCGGGTTGCCGAAAACCAGGCGCCTCCTTCAACCTTGCCGTTTGCCAAGACAGCGGGTCGCGAGGGCGCGTGGACCTTGTTCCGGTTCGGGCCGGTGTATGGGCAAGCGTATCCCGGTGTCCAGTTTCCGCTGGAGGCTGCTGACCAGTTCTGGGCTGAAATCGTGCAGGACTACAACTCGACGACTTCGGCGCAGGGCCAGCCCGTCCTGAAGGACATTTCCCTATTGGCTGAGAAGCTTGGCCACGCGGTGGTGATCAGCCATTCGCAATCCGCGGCTTTCGCGCAGGAAACGGCGGTCTTCGTCAACCCGAAAGGCATCGACGGCATCGTCAGCGTCGAAGGGTCGTGCGCCTTCGACAACAACGCGGTCAACACGCTGAAGAACATCCCCACGATGTACCTCTACGGCGACAACATCAACGGCGTGGACCCGCTGTGGACGTTCCTCATGCAAACCTGCCAGACGTGGGCCGCGCAAGTCAACGCCCTGGGTGGGAACAGTTCGGTGGTGCAAACGCCGGATATGGGCATCCGCGGCACGACGCACATGATGATGCTCGACAAGAACAACCTCGAAGTCGCAAGCGTGATCGACACCTGGATCGCCAGGAACGTGGAACGCAAATAGAAGGACACCCCCATGCGCTACAACACCCTCGGCCGCACCGGCCTCTTCGTTTCCGAACTTTGCCTCGGCACCATGACCTTCGGCGGCCAGGGCGGCGGCCATCTCGGTATCGCCGGCGTCGAGCAGAAAGAAGCGGACGGCCTGGTCAGGACCGCGATCGATGCCGGCATCAACTTCATCGACACGGCCAATGCCTATGGGCAGGGCCTCTCCGAACAGATCACCGGCCAGGCGCTGAGCAACCTCGGCATCGCCAGGGAAGATGTGGTCATCGCCACCAAATTCTTCGGCGGGATGGGAGATGGGCCGAACGCGCGCGGCACCTCCCGCTCCCACATGATGTATAGCCTGGAGAGCAGCTTGAAGCGCCTGCAGGTCGACCATATCGATCTCTACCAGATCCACGGCTTCGACACTTTCACGCCGATGGAGGAGACGCTGCGCGCGCTCGATACCGTCGTGCGGCAGGGGAAGGTTCGCTATATCGGCGTCTCCAATTGGGCCGCCTGGCAGATCACGAAGGCACTCGGCATCTCCAACCAGTTCGACTTGGCCCGCTTCGCTTCGCTCCAGGCTTATTACACGATTGCCGGACGCGACCTCGAGCGCGAATTGGTCCCCATGATGCAGTCCGAAGGCATCGGACTCATGGTGTGGAGTCCGCTGGCAGGTGGTTTCCTCTCGGGCAAATATCGGCGCGACGGCGCCAAGGAAGGCGCCGGCCGCCGCGACACTTTCGATTTTCCGCCGGTCGACATGGAGCGGGGCTACAACGTCATCGATGTGATGAAACCGATCGCGGAAGCCAAGGGCGTCTCGATCGCGCAGATCGCGCTTGCATGGCTGCTGCACCAGAAGGCCGTCACCAGCGTGATCGTCGGCGTCAAGAAGCCCGAGCAACTCAATGACAATATCGCGGCGACCAAGGTGGTGCTGACCGACGTTGAACTGAAAGCTCTCGACGAAGTCAGCAAGCTGCCCGCGGAATATCCGGGTTGGGTGTTCAACTTCCAGGGCAAGGTCCGCGCGGGGCAGCTCGAGCAGAAGCCGCGCGGGGCGTGAGCAATCAAGACGCTGCGTCGCCCCGGCAAGTAAGCATGCCCCTTTCCATCGACCTCGCCGTGAACGGTGACCGGCGCGCAGTGGATCTCCATGATCCCCGCGTCACGCTTCTCGACCTCCTGCGCGAGCGCATGGGCCTGACCGGCGCAAAGAAGGGCTGCGACCGCGGCCAGTGCGGCGCTTGCACCGTGCTGATCGACGGAAGGCGGATGTACGCGTGCCTGCAACTGGCGGCGTCGCTCGATGGCGCGGAGGTGACCACCATCGAAGGGCTTGCCGACGGCGAGACGCTGCACCCCGTGCAGGCAGCGTTCATCCGGCACGACGGCTTGCAGTGCGGCTATTGCACTCCCGGTCAAATCATGAGCGCCGTCGGGATGATCTCCGAGGGCCGCGCCGGCGACGATGCCGAGCGCATCCGCGAAGGCATGAGCGGCAATCTTTGCCGCTGCTCGTGCTATCACGGGATCACCGAGGCCGTCCAGGACGCCACGCGCCGGATGTCTGCCGAGCCCGAAAAGACGTCGCGATGAAGTCGTTCGATTTTCTCCAGCCGCGATCCGTGGACGAAGCGATCTCCACCTGGACTGCCGACGCGGCCTATCTCGGCGGCGGGACCAACCTCCTGGACCTGATGAAGATCGGCGTTGCCCAGCCGACTACCGTGATCGACCTGTCGCGCATACCCGGCCTGGATGCCATCGACCACCAGGCGGGCGGCGGCGTGCGGATCGGCGCGATGGTGCGCAACGCGGACCTTGTCTGGGACGCCGATGTCGTGGCCGATTTTCCGATGGTGGCGGAGGCGATCCTGTCGGGTGCTTCGGGGCAGCTTCGAAATGCGGCAACCGTCGGCGGCAACCTGATGCAGCAGACGCGGTGCGCGTATTTCCAGGACAGCTTCTCGGCCTGCAACCGGCGTGAGCCCGGCGCAGGCTGCGCCGCGAAGGGCGGCGTCGACGGCGCCATGGCCGTGCTGGGCTGGACCGACGATTGCATCGCCACGAATCCTTCCGACTTTGCTGTGCCGCTGATGGCGCTGGATGCGGTTGTGGAGGTCCAGGGCCCGAACGGCAAGCGGGAATTGCCTTTGTCGCATTTCTACGGAGACGATGCCGCCGTGAACAACACCCTGCAAGAAGGCGAGTTGATCCTCGCCCTTCGGCTTCCGGCCTCTGCACGCAACTTTTCATCGCATGCCCGGTACGTGAAGCTGCGCGAACGCACTTCGTTCGCCTTCGCGCTGGTGTCTGCCGCAGCGGCGTTGCGCATCGAGGGCGGGGTGATTGCCGAGGCACGCCTCGCCCTCGGGGCGGTGGCCGCGCGGCCATGGCGTGTCGCCGGGGCCGAGGAACTTCTGAAGGGCCGTGCGCCCACGGCCGAAGCTTTTGCGGATGCCGCCGCCAGGTTGCTGGAGGGCGCGCGGCCCTCGGGCGCCAATGGTCACAAGATCGAACTCGCGCGCCGCATCGCCATCCGTGCGTTGACGCTGGCCGCGGCGGGAACCCCGGTCCGTATCCCGGCGCTTCCCGCCTCCGTCGTCGAGGAACCGTTCGATGCCTGAAACCATCCAGTCCCGCGCACGCTTCGGCCCGAACTCGGGCCAGCCGATGACCCGCTGCGATGGCATCGCCAAGGTCACCGGCGCGGCGACTTTCGCCGCGGACAACCGCCCCGCCGGGCTCCTTCACGCGGTCTATGTTCCCGCGACCATCGCCAGGGGCCGCGTGACAGCGCTGGATACCGATGCCGCGAAGGCCCATCCGGGCGTGGTCGAAGTCTTCACCCCGGACAACCCGCCGCCTGTTGCCGGAGATCCGGATGCGAAGCCCTTCCGCTTCACGGTGATGGTCGAAGTGCTGCAGGACACCACCGTCCGCTATGCGAACCAGCCCATCGCGCTGGTACTGGGCGAGAGCATCGAGGCCGCGAACGAAGGCGCGCGGCTTCTCGCCCCGCAATACGAGGCCGAGACACCGCTGATCGGGATGGACGCCGAACCCGCCATGGACTCCCCGAACGGCCCATTGGGCGCACCTGCCCAGATGATCCACGGCGACATAGCCGCGGGCCTGTCGCGTGCCGCGACCACGCTGGACCTGACCTACGACACCCCGGCCCAGTACCACAACGCGATGGAGACCCATGCCATCGTCGCGGCGTGGGACGGCGACCGGTTGACCATCGATGTGCCGACGCAGGCGCTCGTCATGTCGAAACACGTGTACGGCCACTACTTCGATATACCGCCCGAAAACATCACCATCCGCTGCGCCTTTCTGGGTGGAGGGTTCGGCTCGAAGGCCATGGTGTATAGCCCGCTGATCCTGGCTGTCGCCGCGGCCCGCAAGCTGCGCCGCCCGGTCAAGCTGATGCTGCGCCGCGACCAGATGTTCGGCCCGGTCGCCCACCGTGGCGCAACCCGGCAGCAGCTTCGCCTCGGGGTCGGCCCCGACGCGAAGCTCACCGCCCTGGATCACGTTTCCACGGCCATCGTCGACGCTTTCGACCCCGTTCCCTTTCTCGAGCCCGCGTGCAATGCGTCCAAGGCTGTGTACGCCACCGGGGCGCTGCGCTTGCAGATGCGGATCGTCCACAACCACGTCGGTGCTTCGGGCCCGATGCGCTCGCCCGGCGAGGCCTCGGGTTCCGCCGCGCTGGAATCGGCGATGGACGAGATGGCCGAGGCCTTGAACATGGACCCGCTGGCGTTTCGTCTTGCCAACTATGCCGAGACGATGCCGGGCACCGGCAAGCCCTTTTCTTCGAAAGCCCTGCGCGAATGCTATGCCGAGGGCTCGCGGCGCTTCGGCTGGGCCAACCGCCCGCGCGAGCCGCGCAGCATGACCGACAGGAACGGCCTTCTCGTCGGCTGGGGCATGGGCACCGCGATACGCCATGCGCCGATGTTTGCCGCCCAGGCCCGCGTCACGCTCCTGCCGGACGGCACCGGCCTCGCCGAGACCACCTCGGCCGAAATGGGGCAGGGCGCCTTCACGGCGCTGACACAGATCGCGGCCGACAGTCTCGGCCTGCCGATCGGCAAGATCGAATTCCGTTACGCCTCCTCGGAGCTGCCCGACGGCGGCGTCGCGGGCGGCTCGGCCCACACGGCCACGGCCGGGACCGCGCTCCACAACGCCGGTGCGGACGCCATCGCCAGGCTCGGCAGACTCGCCGCGGCGGATCCGAACTCGCCGCTCTTTCGCTGCGGCAACCAGGGCTTCACCGCGCGTAACGGCCGGCTCTACGCCGCGAGCGACGACTCGCGCTCGCAACCGTATGCCGACATCATCGCCCGTGCCGGCGGCGCCGCGGTGGTCGGGCAGGGCAGCGGCGCGCGCATGCCCGAAGAAGAAGCGGCGCGCCCGATGTACGCCCACGGCGCGGTCTTCGCCGAGGTCAAGGTCGACCCCGAGCTCTTCCAGGTCCGCGTCACCCGGATCGTCGGTGCCTTTGCCGCAGGCCGCATCATCAATCCGCGCCTCGCCGAAAGCCAGCTGCTGGGCGGAATGATCTGGGGCGTCGGCTTCGCCCTGCACGAGGGAGCGAAGCACGATGCGAGGACCGGGCGGATCATGAACGCCGACCTCGCCGGCTACCACGTGCCGGTCAATGCCGACATCAAGGGGCTGGAGGTCATCATGGTGCACGAGGACGATCCGCACGTGAACGCCGTGGGCATCAAGGGCGTGGGCGAGCTCGGCAACGTCGGCACCGTGGGCGCGATCGCCAACGCGATCCGGCACGCCACCGGCACCCGTGTTCGCCGCTTCCCCATACGCATCGAGGACCTGCTCGCCGGCAACTGACCGGCCGCGGCTCGTGCAGGTTCAGGCCTGGCCGCCTTCGAACCTGTAGCCGTCATTCCATCGGCTGATCTTCCCCATGGAAGGAAAGTGCGAGCCGCAGAAGATCGTGCTGCACTCGCAATACTGCTCGAGAAACGCCCGCCGCGTTCTTGCGGCCACCGGCTTGTCCATGTCGCCCTTGAGGCACAGCTCGGGATAGCGCGTCTGGATGGGAGAGTGGATCAAATCACCCGTGACCACGGCACGGATATCTTCCTTCTCGCGAATCTGCACGGCAACGTGATGGGGCGTGTGCCCGGGCGTCGGCTGCAGCCGAATATGGTCGCCGAGCTCGAAGTCGTCTTCCACCAGCTCGGATTGGCCGGCCTCGACCACGGGGAAGACGCTGTCCTCCATCGCCACATCCGGGGACTTCTCGTGCTCCGCGCTCCAGTGGTCGAACTCTCCCTTCGAGAAGATGTATCGCGCATTGGGGAAGGTCGGCACCCACCGCCCGTTCACGAGTCTCGTATTCCATCCCACGTGGTCCATGTGGAGGTGGGTGCAGAACACGAAGTCGATGTCCTCGACCCCGATGCCGGCTCGCGCGAGATTGTTCATGTAGGCGTTGCTCTTCAGCATGTCGCAGAAGGGCCAGCGCTTGCGGGACTTGTGGTTGCCGACGCAACTCTCGATCAGGATCGTATGGTGCGGCGTCTTGACGATGAAGGACTGTATGGTCAGGATGATGTTTCCCCGCGCGTCGACTGCGCGCATTTTTTCGAGCCATCCGCGATTGGCCTCGAAGACGTCTTTCGGCAGGTCGGGGAAGTAGGCGTACGGATCGAAGCCCGGCGCCTGCTCCACGATCCTGGATATTTCGAGCCGGCCCAACGTGAGTCTGGGTGTCATTGCTGATTTGCCTTTCCCTCGGATCTACACACCGGGAAACTCGGGATCCTCGAGTTCCGGCACCGCATCCTCCGGAAGCCCGAGCTCGAAGGTATTGATGGTGAAGGACGCGAGACTGTAGTAGCCCACGATCCCGATCACCTCCATCACGCCTTTCTCCCCGAGGGCGTCGATGGCCGCGTGGTACTCGGGCCCGGTCGGGCGGCCGGAGCGCAACAGGGCGCTCGCCAGGTCATACGCGGCGCGGGCCGCGGGCGCCGTGAGCACCGGGGTGCGGCGCGCGGCAATGTCGGCGCAAATGCGCGGGTCCATGCCCGTCGCCAGCGCCATTGCCTTGTGGCCCTTCCACTCCGTGTGCGATGTCCAGTGGCGTGCGCACACCAGGATGGCAAGTTCGGTGACCACCGGGTCGAGCGATGTGTCGTAGCGCAGCAGCAGGCCCAGGTTCTGCAGGCGGCGCGCGAGTTCGGGATGCCGCAGCCATCCGATCACCACGCTCGGCAGGAAGCCGCGCGGGCCGTTGATGACTTCATCGGCCGCGGCCTTCTGTTCGGGCGTCAGGACCTCGGGCAACTCGATGCGTGCCATGTGTTCTTCCTTGGTGAGTTCTTGAAAAATGACCCCGACGGCACGCGCCGCCGGGGTCCAAGTGACCGTGGAGAAACTTGCGATTTCGTCCGGTCAAGGTCGGCCCTCCGGGCCTTTGTGCGATTAGAAGACGTGACGGATACCGATGTCGTAGCCGCTCGACGAATCGTTGGGGCTTGCCAGCGTCGAGCCGTTCAGCGCCTGGCCCGCGCCCCCGCTGTTCCTGACGCGTGCATAGGTCGCGTATACCGCCGTGCGCTTGGAAAGATTGTGCGCATACTCGATCGCGAACTTGCCGGTGGCCGGGTCCGCGCCCGCGGCCAGGTCGACCTTGTAGTGCGAATAGGCCACGCGGATCAGGCCGGGGCCCACGGGAATCAAACTGCCGATCAGATAGCCGCGCGCCTTGCCGGTGGTCGCATCGTTCTTGTCGAAGCTGTAGTGGCCGATGAGCTTGGCGACGCCGAAGTCGTAGCTGGCGCCGATGTTGTTCTGGTGAAAGTCGCCGACCGCATATTGCGTGCGGCCGAACGCGACCGCCACGTCGACCGGACCACTGGCGAAACCGGCACGAATGCCATATCCGGTGCCGTCCTTCTTCGTGGAGCCTGCAGGTGTGCCGGCGTTGGAGTTGTTCTCGCCCAGGAAGTACATCGCCTGGCCGTAGAAGCCGCCGAGATTGCCGGGCAGGAAGTATCCGATCGAGTTGGACGCCCGGACCGCGGTGGGTATCGCGAGGATCGACTGAATCGTCTGTCCGATGCCGACGCCGGTGTTGCCGAGCGGATCGTAGACACCCAGATTCAGGTACTGGGGCGTGAGATCGCGGCCCAAACGCAGCTCGCCCCAGCCACCCGCCAGGCTGACTGTCGAACGACGACCGAACAGGAGGCCCTGGCGGCCGGGCACACCAGCGCCGGTGCCGGTGGGCTGATTGGTCGCGTTCGTCGCGCCGCCCTGGCCGTCGTCCGTGTTGAGGGCGCCCTCGATCCAGAACGAGGCGGACATTCCACCGCCGAGGTCTTCCGTGCCGCGGAAGCCCAGGCGCGTGGCGGTATTGCCGGAATTGGCCAATGCCGTCTTGCTGCTGGCGGTGCCCGAGCCGTGTGCCAGGTTGGTGTCGATGACGCCGAACAGCGTGACCGACGATTGAGCGAATGCTGGGGCGCCGGCGAGTGCAGCCAGCCCAGCGAGTGCGAGCAGGGATCTTTTCATTGAAAAATAGTCTCCAGGGTTGGACATGGGTTTTCTGACGCGTTGAACGAACGGGATGCGCATGGCGCGTCGTCGATCGAGCGCAATTCCGGGTCACGGAGATTGCAAATTCATTGCATCAGAGGCACTACCGGGTCCGCAAAATATTTCAATGGAAAATCGCCTGTTCTGTTGGAATGCGGTTGCAACCTGTCGCGGTCGTTCTCGATATAACAAGCAATCTGCTAATTGGCAGTTCAAATCCTTGATATGTCGACATGTTGCGAATTGGTTCTTCTTTCGAAAAGACTATCCAGGATCGGAGCGGATCGACATGCCCAGTGGCGGCCATACCCGTAGTGCGAGAGTGACCGCCCGATCTCATTGGCGAACATGAGATTCTCCGGGATGGACAACTGCTTGAAGACTTGGCGCTGCACCCGGCTTCGCTGCACGAGCAGCGGCGTCCCGGCCGACGGTGTGGCGGCAAAGAACTGGGAGACCCGCTGGAGCATCGTCTTCATCTCCTGCGAAACCGCGGGCGCAAGCCTGCCCTTCGGATTTTCATAGGACGCGCCCGGGATCACCAGGCCCCAGGGCTTGATGTCGCGCGTGGCGTTGAAGCTCATCGCTT
The DNA here is from genome assembly GCA_040385005.1 of Pseudomonadota bacterium. Classification (GTDB taxonomy): domain Bacteria; phylum Pseudomonadota; class Gammaproteobacteria; order Burkholderiales; family Burkholderiaceae_C; genus Ramlibacter. The sequence continues at coordinate 13,628 of JAZKIF010000054.1, read as the reverse complement.
CACGTCTCGTGAGATGCAGTGACCTCGCCAGCGAAACGCGAATCTCCAGGTCCTCATCGATGGCCCCGATCCGCCGGATCGCGGATCTCTCATCGTCTTCAGGGAGGTCCGGCAGGGGCAGCACCATCGTCTGGAGCAGCTCCCGCGCGGTGGGGCACGACCTGTCCGCGGCGATCCCCAGCCACATGACCCCTTCCTGCGCTCCCTCCAGCGAAACTGCCTCCTTCAGGAGGGCCGCGCCCAGCTTCGTCTGCGCTTCCAGGACCCCCGCGTGGGCAGCCTTTTCAAGAAAAAACCGGGCCGTGCCCTTGCTGGAAATCGCACCCCGGCAGCCCGGAATCAGCTCCGACAAATTCAACCAGGCTTCATACTTTCCCGCATCGGCGGATCTGAGGAGCAAGGTCGCGGCTTTCTCCTGGTGAGGATTGCGGACCAGCTGCTCCGGTGCAAGCTCTCCATAGGGCGCGCCCGCCAGCGCGCATCCCAGGGCGTACTGGGCTTCCGCTTCGCCCCTCGCGCTACAGACTTCCAGGCTGTATTCCACGAGGTCGGCCGGCAGGCGGAACTCGCGCCGCGAGTCGCGCGCAAGCCGCAAGATGGAGAAGACGATTTCCGCGAGTTCGCTGGTCCGGGGCGACAGCGCGATGGCAACCGCGGCGAAGTAGCATGCCCGCCCGATGCTTTGCTCCTCCAGTGCGGTACGCGCTCCCCAGATTGCCAGTGCCGCGGGATTCACGAGCTCCGGCGGCAACTTCTTCAGGAACCGCGCGAGCGTGCCCGGTTCATCGGGCTGGAGGTCGCCGATCTCCGGGCAGATAGCCGACTTCTTCAGCAGCCGCGTGGCTTCGCCCGTGGTGTCTTCCCGCAGCAGTTTGAATACGCCCAACTTGGCCATTGCCAGGTTCGACTCCAGTTCCACCGCGTCGTGCAGATGCGACTCCAGTTGCTGGTACAGCAGGACGTCGAGCGGCACGAGATTTCCCAGAAGGAGAGCCGCTGCCGGACTCTTCTTGTTCAGCTCCTGCTGGAGATACGCCAGTCCGAGCGTGTAATTGCGAACGAAGCCTCGTCCGCGGAACAGACTTTCCGCCATTGCCAGGGACGCCGCGGCATCACCGCGTCTGGCTGCGTCTCTGAGTTTGATACCCTGGGTGTTCAAGTCACGCACCGAGCATGAGCGGCGCACGATGTCTTGTGGTTGCAAAGCGTCGCCGGGGTGGCCTCTCGGGGGGGAATGTAGTGCGTGGGCGCTGCCAGGGGAATTCGTGATTCGCGAAAGGCACATTCGCGAAACGGGGCTGGATGCGACCGGATCGCCCTCTTAGACTCTCCATTCACTTTTCCACGCGAAACATGACCAGCGACAGGAGACACATGAACATTCTCAAACGCATTGCGATGTCGGCAGCCGCGTCGGCCGTAGCCTTCGGTGGCTTCGCACATGGCCAGTCTTATCCGACAAAGCCGATTCGCCTTGTCGTCGCCGCGGCAGCCGGAAGCGGCAGCGATCTCATCGGGCGATACCTCGCGGAGCGTCTCTCGCCGGTGCTGGGACAGCCCATCGTGATGGACAACAAGCCGGGGGCCAACGGCGTCATCGCCACGCAATTCGTCGCGAAAGCGCCCGCCGACGGCTACACGGTCATGCTCGCCGGATCATCCACGCACGTGCTGGTCCCGGCCCTGAACCCGCAGCTTCCGTACGACCCGGTCAAGGACTTCACGCCCATCGGCCAGATCGGCCTCACGGGCAATGTGCTGATCGCGAACGTGTCCTTCCCCGCGTCGAATCTCAAGGAACTCATCGAGTTCGCGAAGGGCGGGAAGGCTCAGTACGCGAGCTACGGCAATGGGTCCTCGGCGCACTTCTGCGGCGAAGCCATCAACAAGCTCGCCAAGGTGAAGATGCAGCACATCCCGTACAAGACGGTCCCGCAGATCATCACCGACATCATCGGGGGAACCGTCAAGATCGGTTTCGTCGACTTCACTTCCGCCACCGCGTTCGTGCAGTCCGGAAAGGTGAAGGCGCTGGCCACGTGCCTGTCGCGATCGCCCAGCTTGCCGAACGTGCCCACGTTCCGCGAGTCCGGCATCGACCTCGATCGCAGCTTCCGCTGGGTCATGTCCGCGCCGGCCGGCACGCCGCGCCCCATCCTGCAACGATGGACCACCGCGTTGAACGAGCAGCTGGCGATCCCCGAGGTGAAGGCGCGGCTGCAGGAAATGGGCATCGATGTGCAGCCCGTATCGAATGAAGTTCTGAGCGCCGCGCTCGCGAACGATCTGGTGTTCTGGAGAGACTTCGCGCAAGAGGTCGGGATCAAGGCCGAATAGGAATCCCGCACCCATGAGACCCTTGCTCGGGCAGCGCGTCATCGACATGACGCAGAACGTCGCCGGACCCTATTGCACCCAGATCCTCGCCGACCTCGGCGCCGACGTGATCAAGATCGAACGTCCCGGCGCGGGTGACGACACGCGCCACTGGACGCCGCTCGCGGGTCCGGGCATGTCCGCCAGCTACGCCACTCTCAACCGTGGCAAGAAGAGCGTCTCGCTGAATCTGGACTCGGTCGAAGGCCAGTCGCTTCTGGTGAGAATGCTGCGCCCGGACGACGTGGTCATCCATTCGCTCAAGCCCGGCAGCGCGGAGGCTCGCGGGGTCGGCTACGAGGCGCTGTCGGAAGGCCGGCCGGGCCTCGTCTACTGCGCGATCAGCGCCTTCGGCAACCTCGGCGCCATGGCATCCCTGCCGGGCTACGACCCGCTCATCCAGGCCTATGCGGGGATCATGTCCGTCAATGGCCACGACGGCGCGCCGCCGGCGCGGGTCGGCGTGTCGATGGTGGACATGGGCACCGGCATGTGGTCCGCGCTGGGCATCGTTGCCGCGCTCTCGCTTCGAAAAGACACCGGGCGCGGGATGCGGATCGACACCTCGCTGCTGGAGACGGGCATCGGCTGGATGACCAACCCGATCGCCAACTACAGCATCAGCGGCAAGTTGCCCACGCGCATGGGATCGGGAACGACCATGGTGACGCCTTACGAGATCTTCGAAACATCCGATTCCCACGTATTCATCGGCTGCGGCAACGATCGGCTTTTCACGAACATGGCACAGGCCATCGGGCACCCCCAACTCTCCGCCGACCCGCGATTCATCACCAATGCGGCGCGCGTCGAAAACCGCTCGGCGCTCGAACCCGTGCTGAGCGGCATCCTGCGCGCGATGACCACGCAGGTGGTTGTCACGCGGCTGCGCGCGCATGGCGTGCCGGTCAGCGGCGTGCAGAACATCGAGCAGATGCTCGCGGACCCGCAGGTCCAGGCGCTCGGCATGCATCGCGCGCTGCCGCTCGCGTTCCCCGGCGAGCCGACCGCCACCGCGCAAGCCGTGGGCCTGCCGATCCGCTTCGGCGGCGAACGCGAGTTCAATGGCCACATCTCCGTCAGGACCGGTCAGGACAGCCGCCAGGCCCTGCGCGACGCGGGCCTGTCCGACGCGGTCATCGACGATCTTGCCGCCCGCGGCGTGATCCAGGCCTGAGCCCGCGCGCCTCCACGCATTTCACACACGCCATGAATTTTTCCTACAGCGACACGCAAAACGAAATCAAGTCCGCCGTCACCGAACTGTGCGAGCGGTTCGAGCCGCAGTACTGGCGCAATTGCGATGCCAACAAAGAGTACCCCGAGGCGTTCGTCAAGGCGGTGACGGAAGCCGGCTGGCTTGCCGCGCTCATCCCCGAGCAGTACGGCGGCTCCGGCCTGTCGCTCATGGACGCCTGCGTGATCATGGAAACGATCAACCGCACTGGTGCGAATGGGGCGGCGTGCCACGCGCAGATGTACACCATGGGCAGCATCCTGCACCATGGCACCCCGGCGCAGAAGCAGGCCATCCTGCCGAAGATCGCCACGGGCGACCTGCGCCTGCAGGCATTCGGCGTGACCGAGCCCGACGCCGGCTCGAATACGCTGCGCATCAAGACCTTCGCGCGCAAGGTCAACGGCGGCTACGTGGTCAATGGCCAGAAGATCTGGACCTCGCGCTTTCTCCAGTCCGACCTCTACCTGCTGATCGCGCGCACCACGCCGATCGAGGAGGTGAAGAAGAAGACCGAGGGCCTCAGTCTCTTCCTCGTCGATATCGCGAAGGCCGGCAAGTCGCTGCAGTCCCGGCCCATCAGCACGATGCTGAACCATCACACCAATGAAGTCTTCATCGACAACCTGGAGATCGGCGACGAGTCGCGCATCGGCGAAGAAGGGCAGGGCTTCAAGTACCTGCTGAGCTCGCTCAATGCGGAGCGGCTGCTGGTGTGCAGCGAGTGCCTGGGCGATGGCTGGTGGTTCACCGAGAAGTCGCGCCGCTACGCCACCGACCGCGTGGTGTTCGACAAGCCGATCGGCGCGAACCAGGGCGTCGCCTTCCCCATCGCCAAAGCCTATGCCGCATTGCGCGCGGCCGAGCTGATGCGCAACCATGCCGCGACGCTATTCGACGCCGGCCAGCCTTGCGGGGACGAATCCAACATCGCCAAGTACCTGTGCAGCGAAGCCTCCTGGGAGGCGGCCGAAGCCGCGATGTCGACCTTCGGCGGATACGGCCTCGCCACCGAATTCGACATCGAGCGCAAGTGGAAGGAAACGCGCGTGTTTCGCACCGCGCCGATCTCGAATAACCTCGTGCTCGCCTATGTCGCGCAGCAGGTGCTGGAGATGCCGCGTTCCTATTGATTCCACGAAAGGATCCGCGATGAAACTCGAGGCGTATGAAACCTTGCGCTTGTCCGAGCCGTTGCCGCACGTGCTGCTCGTCGAGCTGAACCGGCCCGAGGTCCGCAACGCGCTCAACACCACGATGGGGCGGGAGCTGCGCGACATTTTCGTGCCGCTGCAATTCACCCCTGGCGACCTGCGATGCATCGTGATCACCGGCACGGGCGACAAGGCGTTTTGCGCGGGCGGGGACCTGAAGCAGCGCAACGACATGACCGACGACGACTGGCGCCTGCAGCACGCGATCTTCGAAGAGGCCTTCTACGCCGTCATGGACTGCCCGGTGCCGGTCATCGCCGCCCTTAACGGCGCCGCCTATGCGGGCGGATGCGAGTTGGCGCTGGCCTGCGACTTCATCTACGCTGCGAGCGGCATCCGGCTCGCGCTCACCGAGGTCTCCATCGGCATCATGCCGGGCGGCGGCGGCACGCAGAATCTTCCGCGCGCCGTCGGCGAGCGCCGCGCCAAGGAACTGATCCTCGCGGCCAAGCCCTTCACGGCCGAAGAGGCCATGCAATGGGGCATGGTCAACGCGGTGCATCCCCTGCCCGACCTGATCCCCCAGGTGATGGCCGTCGCGCGGCGGCTTGCTGAAAACGCGCCGATCTCGGTGCGCCAGGCAAAGAAGGCGATTCATCAGGGCCTGCAGATGGACCTGAAAAGCGGGCTGTACTTCGAAGTGCAGGCCTACGATCGCATGATTTCCACGCAGGACCGGCAAGAGGGAATCCGCGCCTTCAACGAGAAACGCAAACCGGACTTCAAGGGCCGCTGACAAGCAGTCCGACGCTTCAGCGAATCGAGCGAAGTCTCCGCGAACGAGCCGTTCGCGCATCACGAATTCCCGTCACGTCGATCCGTCATTACCATGCATTCGCGATCGCGCAATCCATCGATTAGAAACGATCAGGAGACACATGAAAAATTCAGATTCGCATTCCATGAGCCGGCGGCTCGCCTTGATGGCCGCGCCCGCTGCCGCGGTTGCATTGAGTGCCTGCGCTGCGCCTGCTGAACGCGCATCTTCGGCGCAGTCGGCCACTGCCTTCGTCCTTGTCCATGGCGCATGGCACGGCGGCTGGTGCTGGACCCGGGTAGAGGCCCTGCTGCGCGCCAAAGGACACCGGGTATTCGCTCCTAGCCTGACCGGCCTGGCCGATCGATCGCATCTTCTCAATCCCGGGATCTCGCTGGATACGCATGTGCAGGATGTAGTGAATCTCGTGGAATGGGAATCACTCGAGTCGGTGGTGCTGGTCGGCCATTCGTACGGGGGCATGGTGATCACCGGTGCGGCCGAACGGCTTCTTCCTCGCCTGAAGGCGATCGTCTATCTGGATGCGCTCATTCCGAACGCGCCTAACGAATCGTTGCTCGATATCACCGGGCCGGCCGACCGCGCGCGGCGCGAGGCTGTTGCGGCGGGAACAGGCTTGCTGCCTCCCGGAAAGGCCGAGTTCCTGAACGTCAATGTGGCGGACCGTGCCTGGGTCGACAGCAAGTGCACGCCCCACCCGTATCTCACATTCAAGCAGGGGTTGCCTGCGATCGGCGCGCACGAGCGAGTTGCAAAAAAGGTCTACGTTCGCGCGACGGGAATCAAGGTTCCGTTTTACGACCGCATCCTCGCCGAGCGCCGGGGCCGCCCGGGATGGAAGACGTTCGAGCTGCCCTTCGGTCACGACCTGATGGTCGATGCGCCACGAGAAGTCACCGAGATCCTTCTTGGGACTTTGAGCTAGGACAAAGTCGAACAGCTTGCGTGCGCGGTCTGCCCGGGAACCCTTATGACTGAGTTTGATGTCGTCGTGATTGGCGGGGGCCTGGCGGGCCACTGCGCCGCGCTGGAAGCCGCTGAACGGGGCGCCTCCGTTCTTCTGGTCGAAAAATGCGCCGAGGTCGGGGGCAGCACTGTCCTGAGCGGTGGCTGCATGGCATTCGCCGACACACCGCTGCAGCGGCAACTGGGCATTCACGACAGTCCTGCAATGCTGCTCGAAGACCTTCGTGCGGTCGGCGGACTGAATGTCCAGATCGACCTGCACGAAGCCTATGCAGATGGGCAACGTGACCTGTTTTCCTGGCTTACGTCCCACGGCCTGCAATTCTCGGAGATCGAACAAAGCGCGGGTCAGTCGGTGGCGCGAAGTCACGCGACGGACCCGGGTCTCATGATTGCGACCCTCAATGAAAAGGCGAGGGCGTATCCCGATGTGGAGATCAGGACCAATGCGACAGGCGTCAAGCTATTGAGGGCAGGGGACGAGCTTCCCGTCACGGGGGTGACGATCGAGGAGAGTGGAAGCCTCTACGACGTCACGGCGAAGGGCGGCGTCGTCCTGACGACGGGCGGATTCACGCGCTCCGAAGATTTCATGCAGAAATTCGCTCCGAAGCAGCACAGGACACTGCGCGTCGGTGGGGCCGGAAACTTCGGCGACGGATTGCGGATGGCCTGGAAGCTGGGAGCCGACTTCAAGGACATGGGGCAGATCAAGGGAACCTTCGGGGCCCACGCGGAGTTCTGCAATAACGGGCAAGAGCTTCTCCTGATCTTTTATCGCGGCGCGATCATCGTCAATCAGGCGGCGAAGCGCTTTGTCGACGAGTCTCTTTCGTACAAGCTGATCGGCGACGCCGCCCTGGCGCAGGGCGGTGACCGCACATGGCAAATTTTCGATGACCGGATCTTTCGCGAGGCAGTCGGTGCCGCGCGGCTCTTCGATCCCGTCCCCGCGTTGAACCGGAAGCTTCTCCACAAGGCGGCGTCCCTGGACATGCTTGCCGAGCAGTGCGGCCTCGATGCGTCGCAGCTGCGAGAAACAGTGAGTCGATACAACCAGGACGCCATGGCGGGGAAGGACCACGAATTCGGCAGGGACGGCCTTTGCCATCACGCCGGAAAGCTGGTGCCGATCGATTCCCCGCCGTATTACGCCTATCCGTCCGCTGTCGCCCTCGTCGCGACCTACTGCGGACTGGCGGTGGATGCGAAGGCCAACGTCATCGACGTGTACGAGGAGCCGATCGAAGGCCTCTACGCCGCGGGCGAGGTGATGGGCGGCTTCCACGGGGAGGCCTACATGACGGGGACTTCTCTGGGAAAGGCGGCGCTCTTCGGAAGGGTGGCCGGCCGCGAGGCGGCTATGCGAGCGAAGAGAAATTGAAGAAAACAACCAAAGCGACAACCCATGCCTTTGCCTCAACGCATCACCATTCATGAACTCGGGCCCCGCGAGGGCATGCAGATCGAGAAGAACCCCGTAGCCACCAGCGAGAAGATCCGCCTTATCGACATGCTGTCGGAGTGCCACTTCCCGGAAATCGAGGTCACGTCCTTCGTCAGCCCCAAGTGGGTGCCGCAGATGGCCGATGCCGAGGATGTGGTCGCCGGCTTCACGCGCAGGCCGGGCACGCAATACACGGCGATCTACCTCAACACCCAGGGCCTGCAGCGCGCGGTCATGACCGGGAAACTCGACGTGCAGGGCAGCCTGAGCGTCACGGCCAGCGAGGCGTTCTCCAGGAAGAACACCAACCGCTCCATCGCCGAAACGTTCGAGGAGGCCGAAAAGCGCATCGAGGGCTTCAAGCGCTTCGATGTCGTGCCCAAAGAGGTAAGCGTGATGGCCGCATTCGGCTGCAACTACGAGGGGGACATCGACCAGGACCACGTCGTGCGCCTGGTCGAGCGCCTGCTGGCGATGGCCGGCGAGCACGGCTTGCCGATCGAGCTCGTGCAGCTGGCCGACACGATGGGCTGGGCCAACCCGTTCGCGATCCGCCGCATGGTCGGGAAGATCCAGGACAAGTGGCCCGACCTGCGCATCAACCTGCACCTGCACGACACGCGCGGCATGGGGCTCGCCAACGCGCTGGCCGCGATGGAAATGGGCGTCGACGATTTCGACTCCGCGGTCGCCGGCCTGGGTGGCTGCCCGTACGCGGGCTTCAAGGATGCGCCCGGCAACATCGCCACCGAGGACCTGGTGCATATGTGCCGGGAGATCGGGGTCGAAACCGGCGTGGACCTGGAGCGCCTGCTCGAAGTGGCGCGCGAAGCGGAGTCGATCGTGGGCCATCCGCTGCCCGGTAAGGTGATGCGCGGGGGCCACCTGGGCATGTACCGCGGCCGCGCCGCCGAATCCCTGTCGAAGTAGTGCGGACGTGACGGTCACTTCCGCCGATTTCGTCCGCTACGTGGGCATGAAGGGGCCGGTCAAGCGTGCGCACGCGCCGCTGGAGCGCGAGATGCTGCGCCGCTTCGCGCAGGCCATCATGGACCCCGACCCTTTGTACTTCGACGAGCTGTATGCGCGGACGACGCGTTACGGGCGGCTGGTCGCGCCACCGCTTTACCCGGTGCATGCTTTCCGCACGCCGGCCGGTGCGCCGGATCCGCTGAAATCGGTGCAGGACGATCCGCATGCGGACGGCACCCATGGCAACGACGGAATGCTGTTCGGCCTGGAGCCGATCGAGTCGCCGTTCAAGCGGCTGCTCAATGGCGGCAACGAGATCGAGTTCCTGTGCTGCCTCGCCGTCCATGAAGTCTGCACGGCGCAGGCGCGCTATGCGAGCGTCGTGCTCAAGGAGGGGAAGAGCGGGAAGATGCTGCTGGTCGACATCGAGACGGAGTTCCGCAACCAGGCGGCGGAGCTCCTCCTCATCAACCGTCAAACGCTGATCTGGAGATGAGCGCGATGGATTTGAACTTCGACAAAGTCGACATCGGCCGGCAATTGGGCGAGCTGGACAAGGGCGTGGTCACCACGGCGCACATCATGCGCTGGTCCGCGGCTGTGGAAAACTTCCACCGCATCCACTACGACCAGGCGTTCGCGACCGGACACGACCATCTTCCCGGCGTGCTGATCAATGGATCGTGGAAACAGCACGTGCTGGTGCAGCTCGTGAAGGACAGCCTGGGCCCACAGGGCTGGTTGTGGCGCCTGAAGTTCCGCTACAGGAAGATGGATGTCGCGGGCGACTCCCTCCGCGCCGTCGCCCGTGTGGTGGACAAGAAGCGCATCGGTGACCTGGGCTTCATCACTTTGCGCGTCTCGCTTTGCGACCAGCATGGCGAACTCTCGACCGCCGGCCACGCGATCGGGGTGGTTCCCGCTCGGGCGGGTGCCGTGGTGCCGTATCCGTTCCGGCCGGAGCCCGCGCATCGCGAGATCGCTTTCCCGCAGGACGAGGCATGAGAGGCGCCAGCGCCACGTCCCCGCCGACGCTGCGCATCTCCGACCTGCTGTGGCACAACGTGCGGGCGTATCCGGACAAGCCCGCGCTGTGCATCGACGGCAAGACCCGCACCTACGGCGAGCTGGCACGACGGGTCGAGATCGTGTCCCGGGAATTGGGCAAGATCGTCGGGCCCGGCGATCGCGTGGGCCTGTGGTTCCACAACTGCTTCGCCTGGGTCGAATGTTTCCTCGCGCTCAACGCATTGGGTGCGGTGGCGGTGCCGATCAACACGCGCCTCACGAGCACGGAACTCAAGCAGATTTTCGAGATCGCGCAGTTGCACTGCCTGGTGACCACCGAGAGTTATCGCAACCGCGACTATGCCGAGGAAGCGCGAGCCGGGCTGGCAGGTGCCGGCGGGCATCTCCACATCTGGGAAGCGGACGACGAACTGCCGCCCGGTGGATGGCGGAAACACGAGCTGGGCTCCCCCGCGCAGCGAAGCCGCGTCGGCACTCCGGACGATGTGTTCTGCATCCAATACACCTCCGGCACGACTTCGCTGCCCAAGGGCGTGATGCTTTCGAACGCGGCGTACATCGCCACCGCCTCGCACGTGGCGCGCTGCCAGCGCCTCACGCCGTCCAGCCGCTTCATCAGCGCGGGCCCTTTTTTTCACTGCAGCGGTTCCATGCACGCGCTCACGGTGTGCATGGTCGCCGGCTGCACGCTGTTTTCGATGTCCGTCTGGGATGCCGAGCGCTTCGTGGACGAAGTCGCGCGGCATCGCTGCGATGTCTCGCACATGGTGTACTACCGCGACGTGCTCGCGCTGGGCGCGGAACGCGTGCGCGCCTCCCTTGCCAGCATGCAGGTCACCCACGACCTGGGCACCCCCGACTTCCTGCGCCGCATCCACGATGAGCTGGGCATCCCCGGCATCTCCAACATCTACGGAATGACCGAGACGGCCGGTCAGTTCACGATGTGGTTCCCGGACGATCCGCTCGCGCTGCGCCTCGCGGGCAACGGCCGGGTGCAGCCCGGCAATCACGTGCGTGTCGCCGATCCGGATACGGGAGACGAGGTGCCGCAGGGCGCGGTCGGCGAGATCCAGATGCGAGGCATCACATTGAGCGGCGGCTACTTCGGGAACGCGGCGGCGCAGGCCGAGGCGTTCACCGCCGACGGCTGGTTCCGCTCTGGCGACCTGGGGCGCATCGGCGATGAGCATGAACTGATCTACGTGGCGCGACTGAAGGAGATGATCCGCGTGGGCGGCGAGAACCTCGCGCCCGCGGAAGTGGAGCAGGCATTGCGCGACATCTGTGGAACGTCCAGCGTCTGCGTGCTGGGCATCCCCGACGCACGGCTCGATGAAGTGCCCGCCGCCGTGCTGGTCGCTCCGGCTACACAGGACTGGCCCGAGGCGATGGCGCAATTGCGCGGGCGACTCGCCGGCTTCAAGATGCCGCGCGCGATCTACCTGACCGACGAGCTCCCCATAACCGCCACCAACCGGGTGCAACGCGCGGTCCTGCGAACCTGGATCGAGCAGGAAAAATTGCAGCGAGTGGTCTGAAGGAACCCCACATGAACGTCAGAGACATCGACATGGATAGCAAACAGGCCGACGAGCGCGCGCTGACCCGGGTGCTGGAACTGCTGGGACCGGAGCGGGTCGAGCTCGACCTGGAGCAGCGGCGCTTCTATTCGCTGGACTTTTCGGAGGAGCCGGGAGAAATCGCGCTGGCGGTGGTGCGGCCGAGAAGCGTCGAGGATATTTCCGCGCTCATGAAGATCGCGAGCGAAGAGGGGCTCGCCGTGAACACGCGCGGCGGCGGCATGTCCTATACCAAGGGCCATGTGCCGGTGCATCCCCGCACGCTCGTCATCGACAACGCGGGCTTCGACAAGATCATCGAAATCAACAAGGTCGACCGGTACATCACGCTGGAGACGGGCGTGCGCTGGGTGGACCTGCGCAAGGCGCTGCAGGGCACCGGACTGCGCGTGCCCTATCTCGGAACGCTGTCGGGCAATTTCGCCACGGTGGGCGGCGGCCTGTCGCAGAACGCGACCGGCATGGGACGCATGACGCTGGCCGAGCATGTACTGGGCCTGGAGGTTGTGCTGGGGGACGGCCGTGTCGTGCGCACCGGCTCGTGGGCGACCTCGGGCACGGCACCCTTCTACCGCTACAACGGGCCGGACCTGACCGGCATGTTCCTGTGCGACTCCGGCGCGTTCGGCGTCAAGACCAAGGTGCATTTGCTGCTGGAACCCTGGCCCAAAATGTCCTTCGGGTGCGTGAGCTTTCCGGACCGGATCTCGCTGGTGCAGGCCCAGGCGGAGATGGCGCAGAGCGGGCTGCACACGGAAGCGTTCGCGTTCGACGGGTACTTCGTCGGCGAGTACGCCGGCAAGCCCTCGCCGCCGGCCGCGGAAAAGCGTGAGATGGTGAGACGCTTCATGGCGGACAACCCGAACAAATGGCGCGCGGTGCGTGCCCTGCTGCGCGCGTGGCATCCATCCGGCCTCGGCTTCCTTCGCGGCCTGCCCAATGCGATGTACTACATCGCGGAGGCCGCGGACCAGGCGGCGGCCGATCGCGTGCAAAAGCGCATTGCCGCCATCTGCGACAGGCATGGCGCACGCAAGCTGCCGACCACCATTCCGTTCGGATTGCGCTACGGGCCTTACCTCAACGTCGGCGAGATCATGGCCAATCGTGAAGGCGAAGTGAACTTCCCGATCAATGCGAAATTTCCGGCCTCCAAGGCCGTCGACGCGATGCGCGCGTTCGAGGAATTCGCGGCCGAGAATGCCGAGTTGATGAAGAAGCACGGGATCCGGCTCGCTTGCAATTCCTTGCTGCATGGGCACTTCTGGGGGATCGAACCGGTCATTTTCTGGAAGCGCCCGCTGGGGCCTTATCGCGCGCACTACGCCACGCCCGACCGCAAGGCGAAGTCGCAGGAAATCACCGAGGACGCGGACCGAACGACCGTCGCGCTCGACCTGCGCTATCGCCTGCAACGCAGATTCCGCGAGATGGGCTCGATGCACGTGCAATGGGCGAAGTCCTACCCATTCAAGGACGCACTGGAGGGGCAAGCCGCCTGGAGCCTGCTGGAACAGATCAAGGACGCGGTCGATCCCTCGCACGTGGTCAACCCGGGCGTGCTCGGGCTGGGGTTGAGCCCGGGAGCACCCCTGTGAATTGGGCTGTCCACACCCTGGACCTGGGCGAGGTCGAACTGAACCAGCGCCGCCTGATCCCCAACGGCGAAGCGCCCGGGGTCGTGCGCGTGCCGGTGCAGGGCTGGCTGCTCACGAACGGCGAGCACAAGGTGGTGGTGGATACCGGTTTCCGGTTTCCCGACATCCTGCGGCGTCTCGGCGACAACGCCCGCGGCGTGGAGCAACCGCATCAGCGCGTGGTCCAGCAGCTCGCGTTGCACGGCATCGAGCCGCGGCAGGTCAACTACGTGTTGCACACGCACTTGCACATCGACCACGCGGGCCAGACCGACGTGTTCCCGATGGAGGCCGTGGTGGTGGTGAACCGGCGTGAGCTCGAGTACGCGGTCAGCGGCTTGTCCGGTCCCTCGTATCCCCCCGAGGACATCAAGCACCTGATCGACCGG
>JAZKIF010000053.1:17982-25237 GCA_040385005.1 Pseudomonadota bacterium | reverse complement strand
CGCGCTTCTGGTTCCAATCGCTCCGGCCGCATCTGCCGCGCCGACAGTGGGGCCGTCATTGACGCCAGTCACGGTCACTTTGACGCCCTGGTCCACGAACCCGCCATGGTTGTCGCTTACCTTGACCGTGAAGTCCTCGGTCGTCGTTTCGCCCTCTGCAAGGTATTGAGTGGCGGAGTTCGCAACGCTGTAGTTCCAAGTGACGGTGCCGTCGCCGACGCCGGTTGCCGTGTCGGTCACCGATGCGTTCAGGCTGCCGCCCAGCTTGTTGCCGGAGTCTGCGGCCATCGTCGAAAGTGATCGCCCCGGTGTCGGTGAGGTTCGGCGTCGAGGCGTCTTCGGTGACGGAGCCGGCGGAGTCAGCGTTGCTGAAGGTAGGGCCATCATTGACACCCGTCACGGTAACAGTGACGCCTTGGTCGACGAACCCGCCATGGTTGTCCTTCACCTTGACCGTGAAACTCTCCGTCGTCATTTCACCCGCAGCCAGGTATTGCGTCGCCGAGTTCGACACGCTGTAATCCCACTTGACCGTTCCGTCCCCAGCGCCGGTGGCAACGTCCGTGATCGCGGCGGTCAGGCTGCCGCCCAGTTTGTTCCCGGAATCCGCGCTGACCGTCGTCGTATGCGTGTCCGTCAAGTCGACGTCATCGAAGGTGATGGTGCCCGACGTCGCCAGCGTCGGCAGTGCTGCGTCCTCGACCAACGACCCGGTCGCGACCGCCGAGCTGACGGTAGGTGCGTCATTCGTGCCCGTGACCGTCACGCTCACGGTCTGCATGGCGGTGCCACCATGACCGTCTGAGACCTTCACCACGAATTGCTCCACGACCGTCTCGCCCGCGGCAAGGTACTGAGTGGCGGAATTCGCGACGTTGTAGTCCCAGGTGACCGTCCCCGCGCCGGCGCCCGTGGCTGCCGTCGTGACCACGGCAGTGAGCGAACCGCCGAGCAGGTTCCCGGCCACGGCCTGAACGCTGGTGGTGTGCGCATCGCTCAGGTCCACATCGTCGAACGAGATGGTTCCGCTGTCGTGCAGCGTGATCGCCGCGCTGTCCTCGGTCACGCTGCCGCTCAAGTCCGCCACGCCGATCACCGGGCCGTCGTTGCTGCCCGTGATCGTGACGGTCACGGTGCTGGTCGACACGTCACCGTCCGCATCGGTGACGGAATAGGTGAAGTTATCCGTCGCGGTTTCACCCACGGCGAGCGACTGGAAGTACGCGTTGTTCGCCTGGTACTGGAAGTACCAGGTCGAGGGATCCGATGCGTTCGGCTTCATCAGCGCGGCCGTGCCGTGGCTCGGCCCGGTACCTAGCGCGAGGTCCTTCACGAGGTCGGGCACGATGTCGTTCGCGAGCACGTTCACCGCGATGGGACCGCCGTCCTCCGATGTCGTCACGGAGTCGGCAACGGCGACGCACGCGGCATCGGCAGGGTCGACGGACGTGCCGTCGACGGTCACGGCCAGCTTCTCCACCATCTGCACCTTCAGCGTGGACGTGCCGAACTGGAACGTGAAGTCGCTCGCGATCCCGTTGGACACCTCGCTCGTCACCCGGTTCGTGTAGGCGACGAGGTGCGCAAGGTACGCGGCGATCTGCGCCTGGTAGCCCGCCAATAACCACTGCACCGTGGTGAACTGGATGAGCAGCGTGTCGATGCCCGAGCCGCCGGTGTAGGTGTCCTGCGTGCCGACGTTCTGGCTGATGTTGTAGACCAGCGTGTCGTTGCCGGCGTCGCCGTTCAGCGTGTCGTTGCCGGCCCCGCCGAGGATCGTGTCGTCGCCCGCACCGGCGCTGATCTTGCTGCCACCAGAGGATGCCGTGAGGGTGTCGGAGCCCGAAGACCCGGAGGACGTGCTGGTGGAAGTAGCAGTCGTGGCCATGTTGTTCCTTCGTTGGACCGCCGCCCGTACAACTGGAAATGGGCGAGGTCAACGACATTGAGCAACGAGCCGGACCGCCCGCGCATGATCGAACTCTCCTGTTCTGGGCGGGAGCGTTCGTAGTCATTTCCGGGACTTTTGTCCTGCCTCGTCACTGCCGCGCAGGCGCGGTGTACAGTCTTTCGTTCCGCACAGCCCGACGATGAGGTGAAGTAAATGAGCGACTTTCAACTCCCCGACAACCTGAAGTTCAATCGCGCGCTTATCAGGGATCCGGAGGCTTTCGCCAGGGAAACCGGCAGCGCCTCGTGGCTGTTCATCGTGGGCGACGAGTTCGCATCGATGCCCGGCGGCATGACGTACGCGCAGGTGCAGCAGGCGGTTCCGCACAGCGCGCGTGTCGTGAGCGATCCGCCCCGCGTGCTGGGCCGCGCCCTGGCCAAACAGCATGTCGAGGCGCTCGACGCGCTGCCGCGCCCGACTCTGGTTTCGTGCCGGAGCGGGCCCAGGGCTTCGGCTGTCGTCTACATGTACGCCGGCTTGAAGGCAGGCGCCAGTGCGGACGATGTCATCGCCGCGGCCGAGCGCGACGAGGCACCGTTCTGCAAATTCCCCGAGTACAAAGATTGGGTACGCGATTCGATGGCCGCAGGCGCGTCATGGACGTCCACCGAAACGTGACGTCAGTGCGTTCTTAGAAACGCCCACATGCTTCCGGTCCCATCGACGGCCGGAACAGGCGCGCCCCGGACAGCCGCTGTCTTCGTCCCGGCCCAGGACTGGCTGCCCGCTTCAGTCGCGCACATCTCCACGGCTGTCCTGTTGCGGCAATACGTATAAGCCTCGCAATAGGCGCCGTCCTGGATCAATACTTTCCTCGGCGCCAATTCGCATCCGTTGGCCTGCGCCCATTTCGCGGTGGTCATCGGCGCGGTGCTGAACGGCACACGCGTGTCGTTCTGCGCGTGCAGGTGGAAGACGGATACCGCGTTGCCTTGCTTGCAATTCGTGCTCGTGTCCACGCCGCCGACCGAAGCCACACCCCGGAACACGTTGGGCAGATCGCAGGCCAGACGGTAAGCCATCGTCCCACCGTCGGAAACGCCTGCCGCGTAGATGCGGCCGCGGTCCACGCTGGCCTGGCGGAACACGTTGTGCACCACCTTCGCGATGAAGCTCACGTCGTTCACCGGCTGGCCGGCGCTTTGGCCCGCACTCCACGCAGGCTTCTTGTCCTTGCCGCCGTACGCCTGCGGCACCACCGCGATGAAGCCTTGGTGATCCGATTCGCGCAGCACGCTGTTGATGCTTTCGCCGGGAGCCACAGCGCCGCGGTAGCCGTTGAGCGCGACGAGCATCGGCGTGATCTCTGTCGGGTCGTACCGCTGGGGAACGTGAACGAGGTAGCTGCGCGTCAGCCCTTCATGCTGGATCGTGAAGCGGTGGTCGCCGGCCGTGAGCCACTCGTCCATGTCCTGCGTGGGCCGTCCGGTGATCGTTTGCTGCGGCAGGTTCAGCGTAGCGGCCGCGCCTGCCGCCGCGGTCCGGGCGACCGGTCGCGTTGCAACCTTCGCGCGGCTGGTCTTGACGACCTTGCCCTTCTTCTTGGCAATAGCCTGTTTGCTCGCGTGCGGTTTCGGCTTCGGCTTCGCGGCCTCGGCGATGGGGGCCGAGGCCAACAGCCCGGCAGCGATGGCGATCGACAGTGGCAGGTACAGCTTCACGTCTTCTCCCTTGTTCAGTCAATTTGATGCCAATGTAGGGGCTGCCGCCCAGCTTGTGGCCCTGCTGTAAGCAATCGTTGAGTCCGCGTTGCATTTACTGCTGAGCCCCACGGCGGCGAGTAGCTGCCGTATCCTGCAAATTCGATTTACGCACAACCTCACGAAGGCTTACTCATGCAGGAAAAATCAAGCGATCCCCATCCACTCAGCGACCTCGCTTATGACTGGATCACGCTCATGCAGAACAAGGCGCAGGCGCTGCTTGCGTACGACCAGTACATCAAGGACGCCGAGGCTGCCAACTCCCCGGAATGCGCGGCGTTCTTCCGCAAGGTGCATGACGCCGACAAGGCGCAACTGGCCGAAGCGAAGCAACACCTGGTGATGGTGCTCGAAGGGAAGATGGGGTCGGGCAAGAAGTAATTCCTCGAGGGCCGCGGGCCATCTTTACCGGAGCGAAACGCGAGAGGCGCCACGTTCAGCTTCGGTTCATGGTCGGGGGCGCACCATGCATTCACCTTAACCCAAGGAGCTTGTATGAACCGCCTCTTCTCCGCCAAACCCCTCGTTGCAATCGCTCTCGCATTCGGTGCGCTCGGCGCGACTTCCATGGCCCAGGCGCGTGACAACGTGCACCTCACCATCGCGGTGGGCGAGCCCTACGGCTACCAGCAGCCCGTTCCCGTGTACCAACAGGTCCAGCCCGTGTACCAGGCCGCGCCGGTGTACTACGTCAACGGTTACCAGCGCGGCTACGACCGTGGCTACGAGCGCGGCGGCCCCAACGGCGACGCCGACCGTGACGGCATCCCGAACCGCTTCGACCGCGACTCGCGCTTCTTCGACTGGCGCGCCGCGCAACGCGACGCGCGCTGGGGCGACGCGGACCGCGATGGCGTGCCGAACCGTTACGACCGCGCGCCGTACAACCCGCATCGCCGCTAAGCACGGCTGGCTCGATAGGGGAGCGCGGCTTCCCTAATTGACCGCCGGCGCGAAACCTCATCTGATGGCCTTTCATCCCGAAAGGCCAGCATGACCCCGCCAAGCGCGAAGTCCCAGTCCATCCCGCGCCGCCGCCACGCCCTCAAGGCGCTGGCGGCGGCCGCGCTTTGCCTCACGTTCGGCGCGGCCCACGCGCAGGACTATCCCAGCAAGCCGATCAAGCTGGTGATCCCTTTCCCGGCCGGTGGTAGCTCCGACGGCATAGGCCGCCAGATCGCGGACAAGCTCGGTGGGGTGCTCAAGCAGTCCGTCGTGGTGGAGAACAAGGGCGGCGCCGGCGGGATGATCGGCGCGGACGCGGTCGCCAAGTCGCCGCCGGACGGCTACACGCTGGTGCTCGTGGACGTGTTCCACACCAGCACCCCCATCTACACGCGTCGCATGCCTTACGACGCGGTGAAGGACTTCACGCCGATCTCGCTGGTCGGACGCTCGCCGGCCTTCCTCATTTCGCATCCCGGCTTCGAGCCGCGCACCGCGCGCGATGCGCTGGGCTACGCGAAGGCGCAGCCGGGCAAGATGACGATGGCCATCGCGGGCACGGGCAGCGTCGTCGTCGACCTGTTCAAGGCGCGCACCGGCCTTCAGTTCGTGAGCGTGCCGTACCGCGGCTCGTCGCCCGCGATCGTCGACCTCATGAGCGGGCAGGTGAACGTGATGATCACGACCATGGCCAGCGCCGGCAGCCAGGTGAAGGCGGGCAAGCTGCGCGCCCTGGCCGTAACGGGCGCCAAACGCAACGCCGACTTCCCGGATGTGCCCACCTTCAGCGAACTCGGCGTGAACGGGATGGACTACGAGCAGTGGTTCGGCGTGATGGGTCCGGCCAACATGCCGCGACCGGTCGTGGAGAAGCTCGCCGCTGCCATGGAGCAGGTGCTCGCGATGCCCGACGTGCGCGAGCGCCTCGTCGGCATGGCGATGGAAGTCGCGGTGGCCGGCCCAGCCGAGATGAAGCGCAAGGTCGAAGGGGACGCCGCGCAGTGGGTGCGCCTCGCGCAGGAGCTGGACATCAAGCCGCTGGATTGAGGGTCAGTCCAGCTGGAGCTTGCGCTCGCGGATCAGCTTCAGCCATTTCTCGTTTTCGGCCTTGACGAAGCCGGCGAATTCCGCGGAGCCAAGCCAATGCACCTCCGCGCCGGAGGCAGCGAACTTCGCTTTCACTTCGGGTTGCGCGAGCACCTTGGCCAGTTCGGCGGAGAGCTTGTCCACGATTTCCTTCGGCATTCCAGCGGGGCCGACGAGTCCCTGGAATCCGACGGACTGCATCCCGGCCAGCCCCAATTCGCGGACCGTGGGGACATTGGGCAATTGCGGGTCGCGCGTCGCACCCGTCACCGCGAGCGCCTTGAGCTTGCCGCCTTTCACCTGCGGCAGCAGCACCGTGCCCGCGTCGATCAGCACCTGCGTCTGCCCACCGATCAAGTCCTGGATGGCGGGCGCGCTGCCCTTGTAGGGAACGTGCGTCATGTCCAGCCCGGTGGCCTGGTTCATCAGCTCGCCATTGAGGTGGGTCGACGTGCCCGCGCCGCCGGACGCGAAGTTCACCTTGCCCGCATTGGCCTTGGCCCACGCGACGAACTCGCGCAGGTCGTTGGCCGGGTGATCGGCCCGCGTCGCCACGATGTAGCTACCCTGGCTGATCTGCGCGATGTACGTGAACTGCTGGACCGGGTCGTACGGCCGCTTCGCCTGGAGGTACGGCGCGATCGCGAAGGGACCGGTGTTCGCCACCAGCAGCGTGTAGCCGTCCGGCGCGGCCCGCACGAGTTCGCCCGCCGCGATGACGCCGCCGGCGCCAGGTTTGTAATCGATGATCATCTGCTGCTTCAGTGCTTCCTGCAGCGGGACCTGCACGGTGCGCGCCGCGAAGTCGATGCCGCCGCCCGGCGGGTAGCCGACGACCAGGCGGATGGGTTTGGAAGGATAGCCTTGCGCCAGCGCCGGCGCGGCCAATGCCCCCGCGATACCCGCAAGGACCAGACTGATGAGAAACTTCTTCACGCTGTCTCCAGTTTTTGATGGTCGCGTGATTATGTGAGAGATGACCGCGCACACGATGCGCCCGATTAACATGGCGTCGACACAAGGAAGATTTCAATGAAAACACGCGCAGCAGTCGCCTGGGGTCCGAACCAGCCCCTCACCATCGAAACCCTCGATCTCGACGGCCCGCGCGCCGGCGAGGTCCTCATCGAAGTCAAGGCCACCGGCATCTGCCACACCGACTACTTCACGCTCTCCGGCGCGGACCCGGAGGGGCTCTTCCCCGCGGTGCTCGGCCATGAAGGCGCGGGCGTCGTGGTGGATGTCGGCGCGGGCGTGACGTCGCTCAGGAAAGGCGATCACGTCATTCCGTTGTACACGCCGGAATGCCGGCAGTGCAAGTTCTGCCTCTCGCGCAAGACCAACTTGTGCCAGCTCATTCGCGGCACGCAAGGCAAGGGCCTGATGCCGGATGGCACTTCACGTTTCTCGCTCGACGGCAAGCCGGTGCTGCACTACATGGGCACGTCGACGTTCAGCAACTACATCGTCGCACCGGAGATCGCCGTGGCGAAGATCCGCAGCGACGCGCCATTCGACAAGGTCTGCTACATCGGCTGCGGCGTTACCACCGGCGTGGGCGCGGTCATCT
>JAZKIF010000053.1:9448-17972 GCA_040385005.1 Pseudomonadota bacterium | reverse complement strand
CGAAGGTGGAGGCGGGCGCGAACGTGGTCGTGTTCGGCCTCGGCGGCATCGGCCTCAACGTGATCCAGGGCGCGAAGATGGTGGGCGCGGACAAGATCATCGGCGTCGACCTGAACCCAGGGCGTGAAGAGATGGCGCGAAAGTTCGGCATGACGCACTTCATCAACCCGAAGGACCACGAGAACGTGGTCGATGCCATCGTGCAGTTGACCGACGGCGGCGCCGACTACAGCTTCGAATGCATCGGCAACACGACCACGATGCGGCAGGCGCTGGAGTGCTGCCACAAAGGCTGGGGCCAGAGCATCATCATCGGCGTCGCGCCGGCGGGTGCGGAGATCAGCACGCGACCGTTTCAGCTGGTCACCGGCCGTCAGTGGAAAGGCTCGGCCTTCGGCGGAGCGCGCGGCCGCACCGATGTGCCGAAGATCGTCGACTGGTACATGGAAGGCAAGCTGAACATCGACGACCTGATCACGCATACGCTCAAGCTCGAAGATATCAACAAGGGGTTCGAGTTGATGAAGTCGGGGGAGTCGATCCGGTCGGTGGTGGTGTACTGAATGCTGTCATCCCGGGTCTGATCCGGGATCCATGCAGGCGCGCCTGGATGCCGGATCAAGGCCGGCATGACAACTAAATCAGTCCGGCGTACCCCAGGCCGGATTCCGCGCAGCGGCATTGCCCATCGATTGAGTCCGCGGCGCGCGCATGCTCGTGGAATCCGATCCCGGCGCATCGGGGTTCACGTTGGGCCGGCCATTGACCATGGTGCTGGCCTCGCCCGCGGCCGTCGGCGTGCGGTTGACCATCTGCGACGAAGCAGTCCATACCTTGTCTGTATTCATCGTGCGCGCCTGACCCGCCGACTCGGTCAGGCCGATGTAGCCGGTGCCGCCGTTGGTCTGGTGGTAGGCGTCCTGGCCGGGCATCGCAGGGGCGGCGCTGGCGGCGAAAGCCGTGAAGAGGGCGGCGCTGCTGAGCAGGAGTTTGGTGGCGGTGTTCATGAGTTTCTCTTTTCAAGTGGTTGGTCCAATGAATACGCACCATGTGCCTTGCCTGGATGTCGCGTGCGCGTGCAGGACGCGGACTACGCCCGCGCGCATGCTAGTGTTCCGTCATGAATTCGCTCACCACTCTTGAAGAGCACGCCTGCTTCGGCGGCACGCAGGGCTTTTACGAACACGCCTCGGAGACCATCGGCCTGCCGATGCGCTTCGGCGTGTACGCGCCGCCGCAAGCCGCGCGGCAGCGCGTGCCGGTTCTCTACTACCTCGCAGGCCTGACCTGCAACGAACAAACCTTCGCGATCAAGGCGGGCGCACAGCAATACGCCGCGCAACACGGCCTGATGCTCGTCACACCCGACACCAGTCCGCGCAACACCGGCATCGCGGAGGCGGACAAGGATTGGGATTTCGGCACTGGCGCGGGCTTCTATCTCGATGCGACCGAAGCGCCCTATGCGAAGCACTGGCGGATGGAGACGTACATCACGCAGGAATTGCCTGCCGTGGTCGCGGCCAGCTTCAATGCGCGTGACGGCGCCGCGGGCATCTTCGGTCACTCGATGGGTGGGCATGGCGCGTTGACGCTCGCGCTGCGCCATCCGGGCCTGTACCGCAGCGTCTCCGCGCTGGCGCCCATTTGCTCCCCCACACAAGTGCCGTGGGGTCACAAGGCCTTCACGGGCTATCTGGGCGGCGATACGGCAACGTGGGACGAGCATGACGCAGTGCGCCTGATCGAACGCGGCGCGCGCGCACCGAAACTGCTCGTCGACCAGGGTCTGGCCGACCAATTCCTCACGTCGCAATTGCGCCCGCAGTTGCTCGAAGCTGTCTGCGCATCAGCCGGCCAACCGCTGGAGCTGCGCCGGCACGACGCCTACGACCACGGCTACTTCTTCGTCGCGACGGTCGTGGCGGACCACATCGCGCACCACGCGGCCGCGCTCAACGCGTAGCGGCCACGGGCCGTGCGAGCCGCGCCCGGTTGCGAATGACGCGCCGGACTCGCTCCACCGGCCGGTCGATGCACACATAAAACACCAGCGAGCACACCAGCACGCCGGCCAGCATCACGCCGAAGTATTCCGCGCCCTGCAACCTGCTTTCCATGTCGAAGCTGGCCAGGCCGTGGAACACCCACGCGCTGATCACCACGCACACGGCCCAGTGCAGCAGGAACATCGGGTACGCGATCTTGCCCAGGATGTTGCATATCCATTCCACGCGCGGATGGTGGATGCGCCGCTGCACGAGGTACAACAGGATGAGCCAGAAGGGGAGCATGCTGCCCGCGAGATTGGCGCTGTCGAGGTCCGACTGCTCCATCGCGGGCACGACATAAACATGCACCAGGTAGGCCACGACGGCCAGCATGAAGATGCGCGGGCTGACGCGCACCGCATCGCGATAGAAATACGCGAGCGAGCCCAGTGCGAAAACGAACCCGTTGCCCACCGCGCTGCCGTAAAAACCGAACGGCATCTTGCCGAAAGCGCAGAGCACGCCCACGGGAATGCTCACCAGGCACAGCGCGATGCTCGCCGTTTTCGAACGGGCCGTGACGAGCCCGATCAGCAGGTAGAAGTACAGCTCGGTGCCCAGCGTCCACGTGGCGGGCAGCACGCGCACGTCGCTGTCGATGAGCCCGAAGATCGCGAATTGCGGCAGCCATTCGTGCAGATTCGCCGGCCAGCGCAGGTAGCTGTTGATGTGGTGAGCAACCTCGGGGTATTCGTAGATCGAGAGCAGCCCGAGGCACAGCGCGATGAGGTACTGGGGATAGATGCGCAGCGAGCGGTTCAGCAGGAAATCCCAGGTGTGCCCCGGCTTGCCGTACACCTCCTGCACGATCTGCGTGATGAGAAATCCGCTCGTGAAGAAGAAGCCCAGCACCGCCACCGGCCCCGCGCCCGGCGCGGCTGAATTCCACAGGTGGAAGATGACCACGTTGAAGGCCAGGAAGAAGCGCACCAGGTTGAGTCCGGCGTTCATCGCGTCATGGCTTTCTCGATGGCGCTTTGCCATTGCCGGTAGCCGTCGCCGTTGAGGTGTATGCCATCGTACGTATATTCGGCGCGCAGCGAGCCGCCGTTCGCCAGCCGGGGCCAAAGGTCGATGTAGGTGACCTTCGCGGAAGCCAGCGCGGCCAGCCGCGCATTCAGCCGGCGAATCTGCGGGTTGAGCGCCGCGCATTCCTTCCACGCGCCCTTGGCTTCGTTGCACGGCAAGGTGGATTGCACGACCACCCGCACGCCGCGTTGCTCCAATTTCGAGACGATGGCTTTGTAGTCCGCGGCCACGGCATCGACGCCGCGCTTCGATTCCGCGACGTCGTTGATGCCGACCATGATGAACACCTGCTTCGGATGCAATGCCAGCACTTGATCCAGCCGTTCCAGCACGCCGTCCGTCGTGTCACCCGCGATGCCGCGATTGACGATGTTGAGCGAAGGAAACATCTCGCGCCATTCGGCGCCGTCGGTGAGCGAATCGCCGAGCATCACGATGTCGGCATGACCTGCCAGGCTCTTGAAGTGCGACGTCCTCTCGCGCCAGTAGGACGGGCGTTCCACCGGAGCGGTGGGGCCGGCGACGGCGTTCCCCGGCATGCACGAACCCCCAAGGAGCGCGGCCAGCAGGGATGCGGTGATTCGCCGGTTCATCCCGCATTGTTGCGCCAAACCGCGCGCTACTTGCAGTGGAAATCCTGCTCCGACAGCGCCTCGGCGCCCTCGCGCTCCACCTGCTCAGGCAGGAAGCCGCCCGCCTGCATCCGCCACATGCGCGCGTAGAGTCCGTCCCGATCCAGCAACTCCCGGTGCGTCCCGTCCTCCGCCACGTGCCCCTTGTCGAACACCAGGATGCGGTCCATCCGGGCCAGGGTGGAGAGCCGGTGGGCGATCACGATCGTCGTGCGGTTTTGCATGAGCTCGCGCAGGCCCTGCTGGATGTGTCGCTCCGTCACGGAGTCGAGCGCGGAGGTGGCCTCATCCAGGATGAGGATGGGCGCGTCCTTCAGGAACGCGCGCGCGATCGCGATGCGCTGGCGCTGGCCGCCCGAAAGTTTGGTGCCGCGTTCGCCCACGAGCGAGCGGTACCCATCGGGCAGGCCGCTCACGAATTCGTGGCAGTGCGCGTGCTTCGACGCCTCGAGCACCTCGGCGTCGGTGGCGCCGAGGCGGCCATAGCCGATGTTCTCCATCAGCGTGCGATGAAAGAGGGCCGTGTCCTGCGGGATCATCGCGATGCATTCGCGAAGGGACTCCTGGGTCACTTGCGCGATATCCTGCCCGTCGATCAGGATGCGGCCTTTCTCGACGTCGTGGAAGCGCAGGATCAGGTGTGCAAACGTCGTCTTGCCGCTGCCGGAAAAGCCCACCAGCCCGACCTTCTGCCCGGGCTCGATCGCGAGGCTCTTGTTCGCGAAGATGTTCTGCCCGTGGCGGTAGTGGAAGCTCACGTCCTCGAACACGATGCGGCCGGCGGAAACGTGCAATTGCGTGGCCTCGGGCAGGTCGACGACCCGGGGCGCGGCGCACACGAGTTCCAGCGCCTGGCGCGCCACGCCGACCTCGCGCAGCAGCTCCGTCAGCGACTGGCCCGCGAACCACATCTGCACGACGACCGCCCAGGTCATGTTGAACACGTAGACCACGTCGCCCGTGCCGATGGCATGCCGCTGCCAGGCGTCGATCAGCAGCCAGGCCATGGCGCCGAACATCGTGAGGAAAGCGGCATCCATGAACAGCCGCAGCGCATTGGTCGCGAAGATCAGGCGCCGGTTGCTGAGGGCCTCGGCGGCCTGCTGCCTTCCCACCCAGGCGAGTTCGTGGTCCCGCCGCGAAAACAGCCGGACGGACGTGATGTTGGAGATGCTGTCGACGATTCCGCCGCCCAGCGTGCTCTTGTCGTCGGCGTTCTCCCAGGCCTTGCGCTGGACCCTCACGCAAAGGAGCGACGTGACGACGAGGTGCGCCGCGATCCAGGCGGCGAGCACCCACGCGAATCGCGCGTTCACTTGCGCGAGGAGCACCAGCGATGTCGTGAAGACGGCCAGCGTCGAGACGCCCGGCCACGCGAGGATCATCACGATGCGCTCCAGGGCGCGGGGCAGGTCGGCGATCCGGTTGGCGATCTTGCCCGCGGGCTGATCGGCGAACCAGGCATGCGATTGATTCAGCACGTGGGCCAGAACCTCCATGCGCACGCCGGCTTCGAAGCGGGGAATGAACCGGCCCTGCCACCAGTTGTGCAGCCGGCAGATGATGCACAGGCCGCACGCGGCGAGGCCGCCCAGCCACAGGGCCGGCGCGATGCGTTCGAGAATCGTGGCCCGGTCGCCAGTGTGTCCGGCGATGCCGTCGATGACCAGCTTGAGGGCGTAAGGCACCACATTGGCCTCCAGCACCAGGGCGACGGGCGCGAGGAAGAACAGCGCGAAGGAGATGGGCTGGCGCCGGATGAAATGCCAGAGGAAGGCGGGCAGTGCGGTGGGGAGGGGTTGGGCGGTACGACTCATGGGATGCGCAGCTTGTCGCCCTGAGTCACCGTGCGCCTGGAAATGTTGCGGCCGAGCGGCTAAGCTGGGCACGCCCTTTGCAAGTCTTTGGTCATGAACCACGTCCTCGCCCTTTGCGCCTCGCTGCCGGAAATCCGCGTCCCCGCCGGGCATGCACTGGTCCGCGAAGGGATGCCGACGGGTCGGATCTACGTGCTCGCAAGCGGCGGCTTCGAAGTGGTGCGCAACGGTGTGCGGGTGATCGCGATCACCGAGCCCGGCGCCTTCCTCGGCGAAATCTCGGCGCTGCTCGGCTCCGCGCCCATGGCCGACGTCACCGCCACCGAGGACAGCGTGGTGCACGTGCTCGAAGACGCGGCGACGGCCGTCCGGCGCGACCCCGAACTCACCTTCGCCATCGCGCAGTTGCTGGCGCGGCGGCTGCAGGCCGTCACCTCCTACCTCGTGGACATCAAGCGGCAGTACGCCGACACTGACACGCACCTGGGCCTCATGGACCAGGTGCTCGCCCGGCTGATGGCGATGCAGCAGCCGGGTGGCGCGCGGCCGGGGTCCGAGCGCGCGGACGTTCCGGACTACTGAGCGAGGGATTTCTCCTCCACGCCTTCCATCGTGATCCAGCGGGCGATGTTCTCGCCGAAGTCGATCTCGATGCGCGCGGGGATGTCGCCGATCTGGTTGCCCGCGTTGAACAGCCAGGTGTCGCCGATGCGGTCCACCCACGAGCCGCCCTTTTTGTACGGCGCCTCGTGGATGTGGCCGCACAGCACGGCGGTGGGAGCGTGACGGGCGATCAGCGCGGGCAATGCCTCGTCCCCGAAGAAACGCTTGCCCGTCCAGGCCAGTGGACCTTCGGGCGGCGCGTGATGCAGCCATACCCAGCGGCCCGTGCGCTGCTTCGCGGCTTCTTCCAGCAATGCGGCGATGCCTTCGCGTGCATGCGGTCCGTCCCACCAGGGGCAGGCGGTGAAGAGCGTGTCGCCAATCTTCACCGTATCGCCGTCCACGGCCAGCGCGGCGCTGCGCAAGCCGGCGAGCCAGTCGGCGATCTTTTCGCCGTGCATGCTGCGTCCGTTCAGGTCGTGATTGCCGGAGCACACGAGCAGCGGCGCTTTCCGCGCGATGGCCTCCAGGCTGGCGGACAGGGCGGCGATCTGGACGCCGTCGGGAACGATGGACGCGCTGTCGATGTGGTCGCCGGCGATCACCACCGCGTCGAAGGCCGATGCCGCGCCGATCAGCCAGTCGTAGTGGCGCAGGCGGTAGTGGAGGTCGGAGGTGAGGAGCAGGCGCACGGCGTATCCAGTGAGCGATTGTCGTTGCAAGAAGCAGGCCGTGCCCCCCGCGCATCGCTTGACTTCAACCCGGGGACCTGCCTAGAGTGCGGCTCTCGACCGAGGAGGATGCCATGGCTGCAAGCAGGAAAAAGAAGACCACGAAGAGCACCACCCAACCGCAGGATTCCGTCGTCATCTACGTACACGGTGTCGCGCAGACGGACCTGCCCGGGGTGCTCAAGCTGCACTGGGACCTCGCGCTCTTCGGCCGCGACATGGGCGACGCGAGCCGCATGGCGTACTGGGCAGACGTGGTGCGGCCGGAAGTGCTCGATCCGAAAGTCGCCACCGCGGTAGCGGTGAAGCGCGTGCTGGCCCGCTCCGATGATTCCGTCGACGTGGACTCGTTGCTCGAAGAGGCCGGCGTCGCGAAGTCGAAACGCGAAGACGCCAACGCGCTCGCCGAGGCATTGCTGCTCCAGATAGGTGTAGCCGCCGATCCGGAAATTGGCTCACGCGGAATCCGCACCAAATTCCTGCCGCTTCCCGCCTTCCTGCGCAAGCCGATCAGCCGCGCGTTCATCGAGGCATTGATCGGCGATACGTCCGCCTATTTCTTCACCGCCGGCGTGCGCAAGAAGATCGGCGACCGGCTGCGTGCCGAGATCAAGGCCGCGGGCAAGCGGCCGGTGACGATCGTCTCGCACAGCCAGGGGACCATCGTCGCGTACGAAGTGCTGTCCGCAATGAAGGAGGGCGATATCGAGCTGGACGCCCTCGTCACGCTCGGCTCGCCGCTGGGCGTGCAGGAAATCCAGGATTGGCTTGACCCCAACGATCCGCTGAAGATTCCGCCTTGCGTGAAGCGCTGGTACAACTTCGCCGACCCGCTGGATCCGGTCGCGCTCGACAAGGGACTCACCGGGGACTTCGAGCCGGCGGGAACGATCGAGGACCAGGTGCTGGTCAACACGAACACGCGCATCGCGTGGAACTTCAATCCGCATTCGGCGGTGGGCTACCTTGCGCATCCCAAGGTGCGCAACGCGGTGAACGATGCGATGCGCCGCGACGTGATGTCGCGCTTCGTGCTTGCGCGGGACGTGGCCGAGCGGCTCGGCGCGCTCCCGCAGGAGCGGCACTCGGTCCTCATCGAAGTGCTGGAGCCGGGGTACGGGGCACTCGAGGAACACAGCGACGTCACGCGCGAAGTCGAGATCAAGGAGCAGGCGCTGCTCAAGCGCGTGGACGTGCAGGACATTCCGCCGCTGAAACTCGAACACCGCATCGCCGAAGCCGTGCTGCAGTTGCGCGCGCTGGTCGGCAAGAAGGCCGAAGCGGATGCGCGCATCGACCCCTTGCGCCGCTTCGTCTCGGCCCGCCTCACGGCCGGCGAACTCGCGAGCGTCGCGGCGCTGCACCGGCAGATGCGCGTGTACGCGGTGTGGCAGAGCTCGCGCAAGGCCAAACTGACGAGCCGCTCCATGGGCGTGATCAAGGCGGATGCCGCGCTCGCGAGCTTCAGCGCGAGCGGCGCGGGCGTGACGTGGGCCGTGCTCGATACCGGCGTGCGCGCGGACCATCCGCACTTCATCGATGGCGACCGCAACGTGGTGAAGGAAGTCTGGGACTGCACGAAGCCCGGCCGGCCGAGAAAGCTCGCGAATCACAAGGACCCGGACGGGCACGGCACGCACGTGAGCGGCATCATCGCGGGC
>JAZKIF010000053.1:0-9438 GCA_040385005.1 Pseudomonadota bacterium | reverse complement strand
GGCAGCGCGAAGCCGCGCAAGGACGGCAAGCCGTCGAGCGAGCGCGGCGTCGCGCCGAAGGCGCAGCTCGTGGTCTACAAGGTGCTCGACGACAAGGGGCAGGGCGAGGACGCGTGGATCATCAAGGCGCTGGACCACATCGCCGAGCAGAACGACAACATCGCCGACGGCCTGGCCATCCACGGCTTGAACTTGAGCCTGGGCGGCCCGTTCGACAACACCGTGTACGGCTGCGGCTTCTCACCGATCTGCGTGGAGCTGCGCAGGCTCTGGCGCGCGGGCGTGCTGGTGGTCGTGGCGTCGGGCAACGAAGGTCAGATCGATGTGCGCACGTCCAGCGGCGACACCGAGATCAACAACTTCATGTCGATCGGCGACCCGGCGAACCTGGAGGATTGCATCGCCGTCGGCTCGGTGAACGCGGACAAGCCGCACCTGTACGGCGTGTCGTCGTTCTCCTCGCGCGGCCCGACGGCGGATGGGCGCGCGAAGCCGGATGTGGTGGCGCCCGGCGAGCGCATCAGCTCGTGCAATTCGCGCTTCCAGTCGGAGAAGGACTGGTACTACCAGGAGAGCGGCACCAGCATGGCGGCGCCGCACGTCAGCGGCTTGCTCGCGGCGTTCCTGTCGGTGCGGCGAGAGTTTCGCGGCCGGCCCGATGAAGTGAAGAAGGTGCTGCTGGATGCCTGCGTGGACATCAGCCGGGACCGGTATCACCAGGGGCGGGGGATTCCGAACCTGATGCAGATGCTGCTGTCGGTTTAGTTGCTACAAAAACTCGTTGATCACGTAGATCGCGTTGTCCTTGAACTTGTGCCACACGCCGCGGTGGCGCCACTTCTCCAGATCGATCTCCGTCGCGCGCTTCACGTACTTCTCGAAGATCGCATCCAGCTGAGCAGCGAGGTCGGCGTCCTTCACCGCCAGCGTGATCTCGTCGTTCGTCTCGAACGAGCGGTCGTCGAAATTGCTCGACCCGATCGCGCTCCACACCCCGTCCACCGTCATGATCTTCTGGTGCAACAAGGTGTGCGGATACTCGAAGAGCCGCACGCCGTTCTCCAGCAGCTTCTCGAAGTTGCGGTGGCCCGCGTGCTGCACCATGGGATTGTCCGAGCCTTGCGTGGAGGGCATCAGCACGCGCACGTCGCAGCCGCGCTTCACCGCTTCGCCGAACGCGTCGATGGCTTCGGGCTCGGGAATGAAATAGGGGTTCTGGATCCAGATCTTCTTGCGCGCGAGGCAGATGGCGGTGTGGTGCAGGATCTTCACGGCCGGCGTGGAGCCTTGCGGCTTCAGGAATGCCGCGTGGATTTCCGACTCGCCTTGCGGCTCCAGCTTCGGGAACACATCTTCGCCGACGAACAGCTCGCCCGTCTCGCCCGCC
Source organism: Pseudomonadota bacterium (assembly GCA_040385005.1). GTDB lineage: Bacteria > Pseudomonadota > Gammaproteobacteria > Burkholderiales > Burkholderiaceae_C > Ramlibacter. The sequence goes on along the minus strand of JAZKIF010000053.1, from coordinate 8,051 downwards.
CAGTTCTCGCTGAAGCAGCCCTGGATGCTGTGCACGATCGGCCCACGCAGCCGCAGGCTCACGTCGGAGAAATGCTTGCCGTCCTCGGCGTTGCCCAGCCAGTCGTCGACGATGCAATGCCCGCCGACATACGCTTCGCGCCCGTCGATGATCACCTGCTTGCGGTGGTCGCGGTCGTTGAGCACGCCGAGGTTGCGCAGGCCCCGCTTGTGGAAGAACTTCACCTTGCAGCCGGCCGCGCGCATCTGCTCCACGACGTGCTTGCCGATTTCCTTCGAGCCCGTCGCATCGAGCATCACGCGGACCTGCTTGCCGGTGCGGGCTTGCGCGGACAGCGCATCGGCCACGCGCGCACCGAGCGAACCTTCCTTCCAGAGAAAGGTCTCGAAGTGCACCGAATGCCGCGCCGAGCGAATGCCTTCAATGAGCGCGTCGAAGAACGCGCCGTTCTCGAACACCTCGACCGAGTTGCCCGGGATGGCGGTGCCGAGCGTGAGGCCCGCCAGCGATTGCGTGAGTTCGTCGATGGGGAAGTCGCACTCGATTTTCAGGATAGGCGCGCGAGCGCGTTTCAGCGACCAGATGAACAGCACCAGGACGACGATGACGAGAAGCGGTATCCAGATCCAGGGCGATTCACTCATCCACGAAGTTTGAGCCACGCAGCGGGGCTGCTGTGTCAGCGAGCGCCGCGAAATCAGCTCTGCAATGCGACTTCGCCGGGATTGGACAGCTAACGCCTGCCGCCCGCCATGCGCAGAGACTCCGGCCGGCCGCGCAGCCGCCACATCGCCACGCACCCCAATGCCGGGCCGACGGCGAGCATCGTGAACGCGCCGCGCCAGCCGGCAGCCTCGACCACGTGCGGCACGAGGTGGATGCTGACCAGCGTCAAGAGAAATCCCGCGCAGGTCTGCACGGTGAGCAAGGTGCCCACCGAATCGGGCTCGCTCAGCTCCGCGATGCTCGCGGAGAACTGCGCCGAGTCCGCAATGATGGTCACGCCCCAAACCAGCGCGACCGCGGCGACGATCCACAGCGGCGCGCCGAGCAGCCAGCCCATGGCGAGCGCGCAGCCGCCGCTCATCGCCATCGCGCCGATGGTGACCGCGGTGCGCCCGACGCGATCCGCGAGGAAGCCTCCGCCCCACGCACCGAGCGCGCCGGCGGCGATGGTCGCGAACGTGAGAAGGCTCGCGGCCGTCGCGGGCGCCGCCATTCCGCTCGCCGTGAAGCTGGCCTGCAGGAACACCGCGAGCCACGCCCACATCGCGTACAGCTCCCACATGTGGCCGAAGTAGCCGAGATTGGCCAGCCGCACGGCGGGCTTGCGCCAGGCTTGCGTGAACTTGCGCAGGTCGATCGCGGCGGCGCGCTTGATGTTCGGCCCGACGCCACACAGCAGGATCGCGCCGCCCGCGACGGCTGAGCATGCGGCCGCGACGCCATAGACCACCCGCCAATCCGCGCCGCCCAGCGCCGCAAGCAGATGCGGGCTGGCCGAGCCGAAGGTTAGGGCGCCGACCAGCAGGCCGATGAGCAGGCCCAGATCGCCGTCGGCCCATGTCGCGGCGAGGCGCATGCCCACCGGATACACGCCCGCCATGCACATGCCGGCGACGAGGCGTAGCGCATAGACCGTCACACCCGTCGGCGGCAGAAAGGCGAGCAGGCCCGTCGCCACCGCGGCCACCAGCGCCGACATCATGAAGAGCCGGCGCGGATCGAAACGGTCGGCAAGGAAGAGCAGGGCGCTCGTCAAGGTGCCCAGCACGAACCCGGCCTGGATCGCGCTGGTGAGCAGCGCGATCTCCTGCGGGCTCACGTCCTGCGTGCGCTGCACCGTCGCGACGACGGAGGCGGAGGAGAACCACACCGTCATCGCCAGCACCTCGCAGGCCACGAGGATGGCGAGCGACGCTTTCTTCGCCGGATGTGGCTTCATGCGCTGCCTGCGCTGGAGCGATATGCGGCCACCGGGTGCGTCACGGGCAGCCGGTCGCGCCCGAACAGCTTGCCGCGCAAGGTGCCTTCGGTGTACTTCGTCTTGTAAGCGCCGCGCTCCTGCAGCAGCGGCACGACGAGTTCGATGAAGTCGTCGAAGCATTCCGGCACCACGGTGCGAGAAAGGTTGAAGCCGTCGACATCCGCCTCTTCGCTCCACGCGATCATCATCCCGGCGATCTGTTGCGCCGAACCGACCCACGGCGCCTGACGGCTGCCGAGCACCATCTGCTCGAGCAGCTTGCGCCTGGTCCACTGAGGGCCGGCGGTGCGCGTCATCGCTTCCACGTTGGAGACGATCGCCTGGCTTTTACCGGTCTCCACCGGCTCGTCGATGTCGTACTTCGAGAAGTCGATCCCCATCGACGCGGCCGCGTGAACGAGCGCGGCTTCCGAGCTTGCGTAGCGCCGGTATTCCTCGAACTTTTCTTTCGCCTCGGCTTCGGATCGTCCGGCGACGATGGTTGCGCCGAGGAACATCTTCACGTCCCGAGCATCGCGCCCTTGCGCCACGGCCTGCGCGCGGATGCCGTCGACGATCTTCTTCACGCCCGCCCGGCTCTGGCCGTTGAGGAACACGCATTCCGCATGCGTCGCCGCGAAGCGCGAGCCGCGTGCGGAGGCGCCTGCCTGGTAGAGCACGGGCGTGCGCTGCGGCGATGGCTCGCTCAAATGCATCGCGTCCACGGTGTACTGTTTGCCGTGGTGGTGGATCACGCGGACCTTCGCGGCATCCGCGTACACGCCGCCCTCGCGATCGCGCAGCACGGCGTCGTCGTCCCAGCTGCCTTCCCACAAGCGGTACACGAGCTGCATGTACTCGTCCGCGAGGTCATATCGGTCGTCGTGCGCCATCTGGCCCGCAAGGCCCGCCGCGCGCGCCGCGCTGTCGAGATAGCCCGTGACGATGTTCCAGCCGATGCGGCCCCGCGTGAGGTGATCGAGCGTGGACATGCGCCGCGCGAAGAGGAAGGGTTGCTCGTACGTGAGGTTCGCCGTGACGCCGAAGCCGAGGTTTCGCGTCACCGCCGCCATCGCGGCGATCAGCATCGTCGGGTCGTTCACCGGCACCTGCACGGCGTGTCGCACGGCCGCATCCGGGCTTGCGCCCATGACGTCGTAGACGCCGAGCACGTCGGCGAAGAAGATTCCGTCGAAGAGGCCCGCTTCCAGCCGCTTCGCGTAGTCCGTCCAGTAGTGGATGTCGGCGTAGCGCGTGGACTCGTCGCGCGGGTGCGTCCAGAGCCCTTGCTGGATGTGGCCCACGCAGGCCATGTCGAAGGCGTTGATGTGGATTTCGCGCGGCATGCATCGGCCTTGAGTGAAGGTCGGCCGAGTATCCACCGCGGCCCGGTGGGTGTCGAGTCCGCGCGGCTCAGGCCGAGGTACGTGCCTCGAGCGAGTGCAGCAGCAGCTGCAGCGCATCCAGCTCCGCGGGCTTGACCATGTGGTGGTCGAACCCCGCATCGCGCGCGCGCTTGCGGTCCTCGTCCTGGCCCCAGCCGGTGAGCGCGACCAGGGTCGCGGCCTCGCGGGGGTGACGCACACGGATCTCGCGGGCCACCTCGTAGCCGTCCATGCCCGGCATGCCGATGTCGAGCAGCACGACGGAGGGCAGGTACGACGCAAAGGTTTCCAGCGCCTGCGGGCCATTGCGCGCGAGCCGCACCTCCGCGCCCAGCAGCTCGAGGATCTGGCCGAGGCTGTCGCCCGCGTCCTGGTTGTCGTCCACGACCAACACGCGCGTCTTGCCCAGCGCCGTGCCCAACAGGGCCGGAGGGTTGGTGGCTTCCTCGGGGCGCTCGGCTACCGCCAGGCGCAAGGTGAACTCGCTGCCGCGGCCCGGGCCCTCACTTCTCGCCTCCAGTGTGCCGTCGTGCATCTGCGCGAGCTTGCGCGACAGGGCCAGGCCGATGCCCAGGCCTCCCTGGCCCCGGCTCGGGTCGCGGCTCGCGTCGCGGTCGCCGCGGCTGAACATCTCGAAGAGCCGCGGCAGGGCTTCCTGGCTGATGCCCGGGCCGTTGTCGCTCAAGGTGATCACGGCGTGTTCCCCATCGAGGCGCGCCTTGAGGTCGATGCGGCCGCCGCCCTGCGTGTACTTGGCCGCGTTGTTCAGGAGGTTGTCGATGATCTGCGCGAGCCGCACGGGGTCGCCGTTCAGCCAGAGCGGCTCCTCGGGCAGATCCACGGTCAGCGTGTGGCCCGCGGACTGCAGCAGGGGCTCGTTCGTTTCCACGGCGTTGCGCACGATGGATGCGAGCTGCACGCGTTCCTTGCGCAGCGTCAGCGTGCCGCGGCTGATGCGCGAGACTTCCAGCAGGTCGTCCACCAGCCGGATGAGGTGGTTGATCTGCCGCTCCATCATCGCGTGCGTGGCGTTCGACTTCGCGTCGCCGCCGCCCGAGAGCTTGATCAGCTCGATGGAGTTGCGCAGCGGCGCGAGCGGGTTGCGCAGTTCGTGCGAGAGCGTGGCGAGGAATTCATCCTTGGCGCGGTCGGCTTCCGCGAGCTGCTTCGCGTGCTCCACCATCGCCTGCTCGGCTTCCTTGCGCTCGGTGACGTCGCGCGTTGTGCCCGCCACAGCCACCACCTCGCCATCGGCGCCGAGAACGGGCGCGAAGATGTAGTCGTAGATGCGCCGTCCATTGGTGCCGGTGAACGGCACTTCGCCGCGGATGGGCATGCGCGTGGCGATCACCTCGTCGATCTCCCGGTCGTGCATGTCGGCATGCCATGGCTCGTAGCCGAGTTCCAGCCACTTCTTGCCGCGCGCGGAAGCGCCGAACATTTCCACCAGCGCCTTGTTCGCGTAGTTGAAGGCGTGGTCGAGATCGAACACGTAGATGAAGTCGGGCGTGCTGTCCAAAGCGGCTTCGTAGATTCGCCTCTGCCTGTCCGCCTCGACCACCAGGCGCTCGCGTTCCGCCTCCATCTTCTTCTGCTCGGTGACGTCGCGGAAATAAATGGAGATGCCCTCCGGCGCGGGGAACGTGGTCACTTCGTACCAGGACTCCTGAAGCGGGTAATAGGCGGTGAAGGATGTCTTCTCGCGCTCGCGCATCGTGTGCAGGTAGTTGCGCTCGAATTCCGTGCCTTCCAGCCCCGGGTACTCCTCCCACAGCACCTTGCCTCGCAGGACGCCGGGCTCGCGGCCCAGGATGAGGTGCGCCTCCCGGTTCACGAAATCGAAGCGCCACTGGCGGTCGAGCGTGAAGAATCCCTCGGTGATGCTCTCCAGGATTTCAATGGCGTCGGTATGGGCCTTGGCGCTCGCGTCCTCGACGCGGTGAACGATGTATTCGACCTCGCCCGAGGCCGAGAGCACCGGCGCGTTCACCGGCGCCCAGTGGCGCTCTTCGAACGCCCCGCCCGCGGCGCTGGGCAGCCGGACGTCGTAGCGCTGCGTGGGCATCGAGTCGGGGCGGCGATGCTGGACGACTCGCTGAAGCGAGGCGCGAAGATTCTCCACGCCGCTGGCGTGCGGGTCGTCGGGATTGTCGGGAAATACTTCGAAGAGCGGCTTGCCGAAGATCGAGATGTCGGTGTGGGTCGCGCGCAAGTACTCGTCGCTCGCGGCCGCGATCGTGAATTGCGGATCGGGCCTCACGATGAGGAAAAGCCCCGGGACCGCCTGGAAAAGCCGCCTGATGTCGGAGTTGGTCACGTCTGTGTCGATGTTCGTATGGGCCCGCGTGCCCGCGAGAGAGTAATTGATGTGCTGCCTGCCGTGTGTAGGAATGCGCCTCATCCACAGCGTATCGATGCATTCCTACATGGTGCGGCGCAACACAGCAGTAGAGTCGGGGGATGCATCCGTTCATCGAACGCGCCTGGGCGCGAACCACCGGCGCCGGGGGGCGGGTGTGGGCGCTCGCGCGCCGGCACCCGTACCGCGCGCTCGCCATCCTGCCCACGCTGGTGCTGCTGTACGTCCTCGCGATGCTGCCCTTCACGCCGGGCATCGCCGACCTGCGCAAGGCCAAGTCCGAAGTGCCGTCGGTGGTGACGGCCTCCGACGGCGCGGTGCTCGCGGAGTACAAGCGCCTCAATCGCCAGTGGGTGTCGCTGTCGGGTATCTCGCCGCATGTGATCAACGCCTTGATCGCCACCGAGGACAGGCGGTTCTACGAGCACCACGGGCTGGACGTGCGCCGCACGGTGGGCGCCGTGCTCAGCACCTTGCGCGGCAACATGCAGGGCGGCTCGACCATCACGCAGCAGCTCGCGCGCAACCTGTACCCGGAGGAGATCGGCCGCTCGATCAGCATCAACCGCAAGGTGAAGGAGGCGCTGACCGCGCTGAAGATCGAGGCGCTGTATTCCAAGGACGAGATCCTGGAGACCTACCTCAACACGGTGCCGTTCCTGTACAACGCGTTCGGCATCGAGATGGCGGCGCGGACGTATTTCGACAAGTCGGCCAAACAGCTCAACGTGCAGGAAGCCGCGACGCTGATCGGCATGCTCAAGGGCACGAGCTACTACAACCCGGTGCTCAATCCGGAGCGCGCGCGCGACCGGCGCAACGTGGTGCTCGCGCAATTGGTGAAGGCCGGCAAGCTGGACGCGGCGCGGGCCCAGGTGCTCGCGAAGGCGCCGCTGCGGCTGGACTTCGAGCGGCAGGATGTCGCGCTCGGTCCCGCGCCGCATGCCGCGCAGTGGATCAAGAAGTGGCTGATCGCATGGGCCGACAGCCGGGGCTACAACATCTATTCCGACGGCCTCGTGGTGCGCACCACGCTGCACTCGCGCCTGCAGAAGGCCGCCAACCAGGCGATGGGGCGCCAGCTCGACGCGCTGCAATCGCTTGCGGACCGGCGCCGGCGCAAGGGCGAGGAGCAGGTGCTCCTGCAGTCGGGTTTCATGGCCGTGGACCCGCGCAACGGCCACATCCTCGCGTGGGTGGGCAGCCGCGATTTCGCGACGGAGCAGTTCGACCACGTGAACCAGGCGAAGAGGCAGCCGGGCTCGACCTTCAAGCCGTTCGTCTACGGCGCGGCCTTCGAGATGGGCATGAGCCCGCGCGACGAGTTGATCGACCAGGCCGTGTCGATCCGCCTGCCCGGCGGCGGCGTCTGGAACCCCACCGACGGAACGCCGCCGACCGGCGAACCGATGACGCTGCGCGACGGCATCGCGTTCTCGAAGAACACGATCACCGCGCAATTGATGATGCGCGTCGGCCCGCAGCGCGTCGCCCAGCTGGCGCGCGCGATGGGCGTGCGCGTGAGCAAGCTGGACGAGGTGCCTTCGCTCGCGCTGGGTACGAGCCCGGTGACGCTGCGCGAGATGGTCGCGGCTTACGGCTCGATCGCGAACGGCGGGCGCTACATCGACCCGGCGATGGTGATGGCGGTGGAGGACCGCGAGGGCAATGTGCTGGAAGCGTTCCAGGAAAGAGCGCCCGAGCAAGGGATGTCGCGCGCGCAGTCGCTGCAACTGGTGAACGCGATGCGTGGCGTGGTCGATGAGGGTACCGGCGCCGCGATCCGCACGCGTTACGGCATCCAGGCGGACGTGGCGGGCAAGACCGGCACGACGCAGGAGAACACCGACGGCTGGTTCATCCTGATGCACCCGCAGATGGTGGCGGGCGCGTGGGTCGGCTTCAACGACAGCAGCCTCACGATGGGCGACTCATGGGGGCCGGGCGCCAGGAGCGCGCTGCCGATCGTGGGGGATGTGTTCCAGCAGGCGCTGCGCGGCAAGTGGATCGATGCGCGGATGGAGTTCGACATTCCGCGGCCGCGTCCGGAGCCCCGCGAGGCGCCGCAGGAGCGCGGGCCGGATCCGCTGCAAGGCATCGCGAATTTCCTGAACCGGTTGTTCAGGGGGCGGTAGCGGGGCTTGCCGCGTACTTTGCGGAGGCCGCGCCCTCGCGGAGGAAGGCACACCGTCCACGGCCCCACTTTGAGGCCCCGCTTCGCGTGGCTGCCCTCGATGCTACGCCGCCCGGGATCCGATTTCGAACCTGCGTCAGCCGCACAAGGCGGCCGCGCTAAGGGGTCTGATTTTCAACCGCGCGGCGGCCTTGTGCCGCTGACGCA
>JAZKIF010000052.1:0-2243 GCA_040385005.1 Pseudomonadota bacterium | reverse complement strand
TGGACATCGCGAAGTACGGCCTGATCTACGCCGGTGCGCAGAAGAACATGGGCCCGTCCGGCCTCACCATCGTGATCGTGCGCGACGACCTGCTGGACCAGGCGCTGCCTGTCACGCCCTCGGCGTTCAACTACAAGATCCAGTCCGAGAACGACTCGATGTACAACACGCCGCCGACATACGCGATCTACATCGCCGGTCTCGTGTGCAAGCACATCAAGTCGCTGGGCGGCCTGCAGGCGATGGAAAAGCACAACCGCGAGAAGGCGGCGGTGCTGTACGACTTGCTGGACGAGAGCAAGTTCTTCAGCAACCCCGTCGCGAAGGAAGATCGCTCGCTGATGAACGTGGTGTTCTCGCTGAAGGACGCGGCGCTGGACGATGCCTTCGTCAAGGGCGCGCAGGCCAAGGGCATGGTCCAGCTGAAGGGCCACCGCTCCGTCGGCGGCATGCGCGCTTCGATCTACAACGCGATGCCGATCGAGGGCGTCAAGGCGCTGGCCATGTACATGAAGGACTTCGAGGCCCAGAATGCCTAGCCCGTACCGGGTCCTCGTCCTGAACCAGATTTCGGCCAACGGGCTGAAGCGGTTGCCGGACGACACCTACACGTCGGGCAAGGACATTGCGGACCCGGATGCCGTTCTCGTGCGCTCCGCCGATATGCACGCGATGGACATTCCATCGAGCGTGAAGGCCATCGGCCGCTGCGGCGCCGGCACCAACAACATCCCCGTCAAGGCGATGAGCGCGCGCGGCGTGCCGGTGTTCAATGCGCCCGGTGCGAACGCCAATGCGGTGAAGGAACTGGTGCTCGCGGGCATGCTGATGGCGGCGCGAAACCTCGCGCCCGCGCAGCGCTTCGTGGACAAGCTGGACCCCGACGCCGCCGACATCGACAAGACCGTAGAGGATGGCAAGAAGAATTTCGCCGGCTTCGAACTTGCCGGCCAGACGCTGGGCATCATCGGCCTGGGCAAGATCGGCTGCCTGGTCGCCGACGTGGCCATCAAGCTGGGCATGAACGTGCTCGGCTACGACCCGGAGATCACCGTCGATGCGGCATGGAGCCTGCCCGCGCAAGTGAAGAAGGCGGCCAGCGTCAATGAAGTGCTCCGCAGCGCCAACTTCATCACCGTGCACGTGCCGCTGCTCGAAGCGACGCGGGACCTCGTCAACGAAAAGAACCTGGCGCTGGTGAAGCCGGGCTCCGTGCTGCTGAATTTCTCCCGTGAAGGCATCGCGAACGACGCAGCCGTGCTCGCGGCGCTGGAGCAGGGGCAACTCGGTTGGTACGTCTGCGACTTCCCGGGCCAGCGGATTCTCCGCCACGCCAAAGTCATCGCGCTGCCTCACCTGGGTGCGTCGACGCGCGAAGCGGAAGAGAACTGCGCCATCATGGTCGCCGACCAGCTGCGCGACTTCCTCGAACACGGCAACGTCGCCAACGCGGTGAACTTCCCCAACGTGAGCATGGAGCGCGAATCGCGCTTCAGGGTGGCGATCGCCAACGCCAACGTGCCGAACATGCTGGGGCAGATCTCCACGGCGATGGCGCAGGCGGGCCTGAACATCCACAACATGGTCAACAAGTCGCGCGGTGACATGGCCTACACGCTGGTGGACGTGGACAGCCCGGCGGGTGATGGAGTCATTTCTGCGTTGAAGCAGATCGAAGGCGTGCTGGCCGTGCGTTACCTGCCCGCGCCTTAGGGTCGCTGTTCTGGTTGCAGAATGGGGCCAAGAGCAACAACACTTCGAGGTCGTGATGCCCCATGCATTCGCCGATACGCTGAAGAGCTTCAAGACGGCGTCCGGCAAGTCCGGAAAGTTCTATTCCTTGCCTGCCCTCGCGCGGCAATTCCCCAAGATCAAGCGGCTACCGGTGTCCATGCGCATCGTGCTGGAATCCGTGCTGCGAAATTGCGACGGCCGGAAAGTCACGGCTGAGCACGTTCGCCAGGTCGCGAACTGGTTTCCAAACGCGGACCGCAGCGAGGAGATCCCCTTCGTTGTCGCGCGCGTCGTGCTGCAGGATTTCACCGGCGTGCCACTGCTTGCGGACCTCGCGGCGATGCGAAGCGTCGCGGCGCGCCTGGGCAAGCGACCCGGCGCCGTGGAGCCGCTCGTACCCGTGGACTTGGTGGTGGACCACTCGATCATGGTGGACCACTACGGCACGAAAGATTCGCTCGACCTGAACATGAAGCTCGAATTCCAGCGCAACCGCGAGCGCTACGAGT
>JAZKIF010000051.1:5429-6984 GCA_040385005.1 Pseudomonadota bacterium | reverse complement strand
GTGTTGAGGTCCTCGATGGCCATGCGCGCGCCATTCTCGTTGTCCTTGCCGTACGCGGCCTGCGCGCCGGAGACCGGGCCGACGTGGCCGATCTTGACGACCTGCACGTCCTGCGCGGACGCCATACCGGCGACACACGCGAGAGCTGCGACAACCGTCAGTTTTAGTTTCATTTGCATAGATGATCTCCAGAGTAGGAAAAAGGTTGAGAAATCTTTTTAAGGCTCAACGGCCGCGAACATATCGCAATTTCCGCACCCGGGCCATAGGGAGAAGTCCGGTCGGCGATTTCTTCAGCGGGCCTGGCCCAGCTCGTCGAGAAAAGCCTGCGCGACAGTCTCCCGCACGACAGCCTCGATCTCCTCCCGCAGGATGGGCGCAATCGAGCGCGTCTGCTCGATCACCGTCGCGGCGATCGCCTCGCGCAGCTTGCGCTCCAGCGCGATGTCGATGCGCTGCATCACGCGGTGGATCAACTGCTCCTGTGTCAACCCGGCGACACCCGCGGGCCGCGGCTCGACAGCCGCCTTCACGACTTCGGTCAGCGTGGGGACGAACCTCGGGGGTGAACGGTTGGCCATCAGCCGACTTCCTTCGCGACCAGGTCGTGCGTCGTGATGGCGTAGCCCCGGTCCTTGTAGTGCTTCCAGCGCTGCCGTCCCTGGAGGCGGTCCTCTTCCTCGCCCGTGACCACCTCGATCAGCCGCTCGAAGCGCTCGAAGCCCTCCGGCACGGCCGAGCCAAGGTTGACCAAGACTTCGTGGTGCGGGCCGGCGCGCGCCGTCTGCGACAACACCACCGGAGAGGCGTTCAGCACGGCAGGCGGCGCATTGCCCAGGCAATGCGCGACGAACTCCAGCGGGGAGAACGTCCACAGCGCGGCGTCGAGTTCGCGCAGCAACCCGGCCTCGCCGGTCACCATCACCTTCGCGCCCGAGGACACGGCCTTTCGCAGCAGCCGGCAGGCATGGCCCACCTTGTCCGGCGCGTTGAAATGGAACATGACTTCGGTCACCGGCGCAGCTCTTATTTACGTTTGGAAGCTTTTGCAGCGGTCCTGGGCGAAGCTTTGGCCGAAGCCTTCGCCGGTTTGCCACCCTTTGCGGGCGCGCTCCCCTCCTGATCCAGCAGGTACTGGAACAGCAGGCCCACCGGCCGCCCGGTCGAGCCCTTGGCGCCGCCGCTCTTCCAGGCGGTGCCCGCGATGTCGAGGTGCGCCCACGGATAAGCCGTCGTGAAGCGATGCAGGAACTTGGCCGCGGTCACGGCGCCGCCCGCACGGCCTGCCACGTTGGCCACATCCGCAAAGTTGCTCTTGAGGCCTTCGCCGTACTCGTCGTCCAGCGGCATGCGCCAGCAGGGATCCAGCGCGGTGTCTCCGGCTTGCTGGAGCGACTGCGCGAGCGCGTCGTCGCTCGCGAAGAGGCCGCTGCGCACGCCGCCGAGCGCCACCACGCAGGCGCCGGTAAGCGTCGCGATGTCCACCACGGCGCGCGGCTTGAAGCGCTCGGCGTACGTGAGCGCGTCGCACAGGATGAGGCGGCCCTCGGCGTCC
>JAZKIF010000051.1:1175-5419 GCA_040385005.1 Pseudomonadota bacterium | reverse complement strand
ATGGTCTGCCCGCTCATGCTCTTGACGATGTCGCCCGGCTTCACGGAGCGGCCGTCGGGCATGTTCTCGCAGCTGGGGATGAGGCCGATGACGTTGATCGCGGGCTTGAGCTCGCCGATCGCGCGGAAGGTGCCAAGCACGCTCGCCGCGCCGCCCATGTCGTACTTCATCTCGTCCATGTCCTGCGCGGGCTTGATCGAGATGCCGCCGCTGTCGAACGTGATGCCCTTGCCGACGAGCACGATCGGCGCGTCGCCGGATGCGCCGCCCATGTGCTTGAGCACGATGAAGCGCAGCGGCTCTTCCGAGCCTTGCGCCACGGCCATGAACGATCCCATGCCGAGCTTGGCGACTTCCTTGGGGCCCAGCACTTCGCATTGCAGCCCGTGCGCTTTGGCGAGCTTCTTCGCTTCCTCGCCCAGGCGCGTCGGCGTGGCGTGGTTCGGCGGCAGGTTGCCGAGCTCGCGCGCGAACTCGATGCCGTTCGCGGCGGCCTGCGCCGCGGTGAAAGCTGCCTTGCGGCCGGAGGCGTCGGCCACACCGACGATCACCCGCTGCAGTTCGCGGCCTTCGGGCTTGGACTTCGTGGCGACATAGACGTAGCTGGACTCGGCCGTCGCGAGCACGGCAGCGCGCAGCGCGTCGTCCTTCGCGTTGTCCGGCAGGCAGATGACCAGGCGTTTGGCGCCCGACGTGCGCAGCGCGCCCATCGCGGCTACCACGGCGGTGTGGACCTTGCGGCCGGATGCGTCGCCGCAGCCCGCGAGCACGACGCGCGGCGCGGCGATGCCGGCGCTGCGGTAGGCCTGCAGCAGCTTGCCGGCCTTGGTGTCGAGGTCGCGGGCCTTGATGGCTTCACCGGCCAGGGTCGAGAGCGTGTCCCTGCCGGGCCGGAAGCCCTCAGGCACGAGCATCACGAGCGCATCGCATTTCTCGACGGCCGCCGCGGCGAGCCCCAGGGTCTTGAGTTCGAAGTCCATAATCCGCTGTTTTCTTTCGAAGAATTTCCAATCGCGCCGATGTTATTCCATTCCACCTTGCGCAAGGAACTAGCACGCAGCTTCGGCGCGACCCTGGTGGTGCTGGTGACGATCGTCATGACGATGACGTTGATCCGCACGCTGGGCCAGGCGACACGCGGCTCCGTCAACCCGCAGGACGTGATGATGGTGATGGGCTATACGGTGCTCGGCTACCTCCCCACGATCCTCACGCTGTGCCTGTTCATCGCCATCGTCGGCACGCTCTCGCGCATGTACCGCGACAGCGAGATGGTGATCTGGTTCTCGGCCGGCCGAGGTCTCTCGGCGTTCCTCGCGCCGCTCTTTCGCTTCGCCTGGCCCGTGCTCCTCGTGGTGGGGCTGCTGGCCCTCGTGGTCTGGCCATGGGCCAACCAGCAGACCCAGGACCTGAAGGACCGTTACGGCAAGCGCGGCGATCTGGAGCGCGTGGCGCCCGGCCAGTTCCAGGAATCGGCCAGCGGCAGCCGCGTGTTTTTCCTGGACAAGGACACGCCGGACAACAAGTCCGGCAAGAACATCTTCATCTCCACGAATGAGCGCGGCAAGGAAACGGTGACGTCCGCGCGCAGCGGCCGTGTCGACACCATCGGCGACGGGCAGTTCCTGGTGCTGTCGAACGGCCAGCGCCTGGAGCGCACGAGCGCCGACCAGCAGATCAAGATCAGCGAATTCGAGGAGTACGCGACGCGCATCGGCATCAGTGAACTCGCGACGCGCGACGACGCGCCGGCCAAGGCAAGGTCGACGTTCTCGCTCGCGACCGAGCCCAATCGCCTGAATCTCGGCGAGCTCGCCTGGCGCCTGGGCCTCGCCCTCGGCGGCCTGAACTTCGTCGTGATCGCGGTGACCGTGTCCAGCGTGAACCCGCGCGCCGGGCGCAGCGGCAACCTGGTCTTCGCGCTGTTCGCCTTCGTCGTCTACTACAACCTGCTGAATCTCGGCCAGAGCTGGATCGCGAGCGGACGCGTCGGGTTCTTCAACTTCCTCCTCGCGCTCCACGGCGGCGTGTTCCTCGTCGGCGCGCTGTGGCTCGCCAAGCAGCACAACAACTGGGCCTGGCGCAAGCCCCGCCAGCGTGGAGTGCAGGCTTCATGAGGACGATCCGGCGCCTCATCTACCGCGAAGTGGTCGCGGCCGTGGCCTTCGTCGCGGTGGGTTTCCTCGCCCTCTTCTTCTTCTTCGATTTCGTCGACGACCTGCCCAACGTCGGCAGGGCGGGAGCGGCGGCTTACCGGCTCACGCAGGCCCTGGCGTACGTCACGCTGAACATCCCGAATCACCTGTACGAGCTGCTGCCAATTGCCGTGCTGATCGGCAGCATCTTCGTCATGGCGCGCCTCGCGCAGAGTTCGGAATACACCATCCTGCGCACGAGCGGGCTGGGGCCGTGGCGCGCGTTGAGAACCTTGCTCGCGCTCGGGCTCATGTTCACCGTGTTCACGTTCGCCACGGGAGACTACGTCGCGCCCGCCGCCGACCGCGCGGCGCAGCTGCTCAAGGCACGGCTCGAGGGGCGCATCAGCATCGGCCAGACCGGCGCGTGGCTGAAGGAGCGGCAGCCCTATCACACGTACAACGTCAACGTGAAGGCACTCACCCCCGAGGGCGACATGCAGGGCATCCGGATCTTCGAGTCCGACTCGCGCGGCTTTCTCGTGTCCGTCACGCAGGCGCCCCGGGCGAAATTCGGCGAGGATGGCGCGTGGGTGCTGCAGGAGGTGGACCGCAGCGAGTTCACCTCCAACTCCGCGGACGTGTCGAAGGTCGACCGCGTCAAGGTGCCGACCTTGCGCTGGCCGACCGAGATCACGCCCGAGATGGTGTCGGTCGCGCTGCTCAAGCCCGACCGCATGAGCACCATCGACCTCTTCCAGTACATCCGCCACCTCGAAGCGAATGGCCAGACCTCGCAGCGCTACGAGATCGAGTTCTGGCGCAAGGTGTTCTACCCGCTCAGCTGCATCGTGATGGTGGTGCTGGCGCTGCCTTTCGCCTACCTGCATTTCCGCGCCGGCGGCATCACGAGCTACGTGTTCGTGGGCGTGCTGATCGGCATCAGCTTCTTCCTGCTGAACAACGTGTTCGGCTACATCGGCAACCTGCGCAACTGGCAGCCCTGGCTCACCGCCGCGGCGCCTGGATTGATCTATTCGATGTTCTCGCTGGGCGCCTTCGGGTGGCTGGTGCTGCGAAGATGAACAAGCAGGAAAAAGCCATCATCCTGTTCGGTCACGGCTCGCGCGACCCGCTGTGGCGCGGGCCGATCGAGGCCGTCGCCGCGCGCCTCGCCAAGCGCCATCCCGAGGTGCCGGTGCGATGCGCTTATCTGGAATTCGATACGCCCAAGCTGGGGGAGGCCGCCGCGGCACTGGCCGCCAACGGCCGGACAACGATCAGCATCGTCCCGATGTTTCTCGGAACGGGGACGCATGCGCGGCGCGACCTGCCCGCGCTTTTGCTGGAGCTGCGGGACGCACATCCAGCGGTTCATTTCGAATTGCAACGGGCGATCGGGGACGATCCGCGCGTGCTCGATCTGCTTGCCACGATTGCCTTCGAGTGAGTCCCGCCCATCAGGGGCCATAGCTCGACTCGGGCATAATGAAGTTCATCCTTAGAAGAAATTCGGTATGAACCTTCATCAATTCCGATTCGTGCAGGAAGCGGCGCGCCGCAACCTGAACCTCACGGAGGCGGCAAAGGCGCTGCACACCTCGCAGCCCGGCGTCTCCAAGGCGATCATCGAGCTGGAAGAAGAGCTCGGCGTCGAGATCTTCGCGCGGCACGGCAAGCGCCTGAAGCGAATCACCGAACCCGGCCAGCATGTGCTCAAGAGCATCGAGCTCATCATGCGGGAGGTCGGCAACCTCAAGCGCATCGGCGAACAGTTCAGCGCGGAGGACAGCGGCACGCTCTCGATTGCGACGACCCACACCCAGGCCCGCTACGTCCTGCCGGTGCCGGTGGCGAAGCTGCGCGACGCCTATCCCAAGGTCAACGTCAGCCTGCACCAGGGCTCGCCGGACCAGGTGGCCCGTATGGTGATCGACGAAGTGGCCGAGATCGGCATCGCGACCGAATCGCTTTCCGACTACACGGAGCTGGTCACCCTGCCCTGCTACGAATGGCAGCACGTGCTCGTGCTGCCTCTGGCGCATCCGCTGGCGAAGAAGGAGCGCATCCAGCTCGAAGACCTCGCGGCCGAGCCCATCATCACCTATC
>JAZKIF010000051.1:0-1165 GCA_040385005.1 Pseudomonadota bacterium | reverse complement strand
CGTCCTTCACCGGACGCACGCGCATCGACACCGCCTTCGCGACGCGCAAGCTCACGCCGCGCATCGCGCTGGAAGCGATCGACTCGGACGTGATCAAGACCTATGTACGCCTCGGCCTGGGCATCGGCATCGTGGCCGAGATGGCGGTGCGCGACGACGGCAGCAATAGCGACCTCGCGGTGCGACCGCTCGGGCACCTGTTCGGCCAGAACGTGGCGCGTGTCGCGTTCAAGCGCAGCGCGTACCTTCGCAATTTCGTCTTCAAGTTTGCCGAGCTTTTGTCCGACCGCCTCGATCGCAATCTCATCGCCAAGCACATGAGCGGCCAGATCGACGACTACCAGTTGTGAAGTTACTCCCATGACACCTCGCACCCCCATCCTCGAGACCAAGCTGCCGGCCGTCGGCACGACCATCTTCACCGTCATGTCCACGCTCGCCGCCGAAAAGGGCGCGGTGAACCTGGGCCAGGGCTTTCCCGATTTCGATTGCGACCCGCGGCTCGTCCAGGCCGTGACGCATGCGATGACGACGGGCCTGAACCAGTACCCGCCGATGACGGGCGTGCCGCAACTGCGCGAAGCGGTGGCCGCGAAAGTCGAGTCCATGTACGGGCGGCGCTACGACCCGGCGAGCGAAATCACGATCACCGCCGGCGCAACGCAGGCGATCATCACCGCGATCCTCGCCGTCGTGCGGCCGGGCGACGAAGTCATCGTGCTGGAGCCGTGCTACGACAGCTACGTGCCGAACATCGAACTCGCCGGCGGCACGGTGGTGCGCGTTCCGCTCGTGCCGGGCACGTTCCGGCCGGACTTCGGGAAGATCTCCGCCGCGATCAACCCGAAGACGCGCGCGATCCTGGTGAACAGCCCGCACAACCCGAGCGCCACCGTGTGGTCGCGCGCCGACATGTTGAAGCTGCAGGAGCTGCTGGACCCTACCGACGTGCTGCTGATCAGCGACGAGGTGTACGAGCACATGGTGTTCGATGGCGAGGGGCACCAGAGCGCCGCGCGCTTTCCCGGCCTCGCCGCGCGCGCATTCATCGTCTCCAGCTTCGGCAAGACCTACCACGTGACCGGCTGGAAAGTGGGCTACGTCGCGGCACCGGCGTCGCTGACCGCCGAGTTCCGCAAGGTGCACCAGTTCAACGTGTTCACGG
>JAZKIF010000050.1:0-13580 GCA_040385005.1 Pseudomonadota bacterium | reverse complement strand
CAGCCGAACGCCGTAGCCGCGCCGCAGCCCGCCCGCGCGCAGCTTTGCCGCCCGGGTCAATCGAGCGTGACGCGCCGTGATGGATTGCGGATCAAGTCCGCAATGACAGACCAGGCGGTGACAGACTAGGCAGTGACAGGCGGCGAACCCGCGAACACCACGGCGCCGTGCCGGGGAATGAACAGGTCCACCGACTCGCCCGATGCGGCGTGGTCGCTCTCGATCCGAACCGCATCCCCGCCCACCTGCAAACCGAGTTGCCAGCGGGACCCCACATAGGACTGGCTCAGCACCTGCGCGCGCACCACGTTGCCGCCCGCGGTGTCCAGGCCATCCTCGGCGAGCGCGAGCTGTGCCGGACGCAGCGCGAGCATCATGTCGCGCCCGAGGTGTTCACGCTCGAACCCGTCCACGGCCAGCGCCTGCCCATCGGCCAGGCGGAATTCCCAGCCGCTGCCCTCGCGGTACGAGCCCACCTTGCCGCGCATGAAGTTGGTGGTGCCTATGAAGTCCGCGACGAAGGGGTCGGCGGGCTTCTCGTAGATCTCCTGCGGCGTTCCGACCTGCGCGACCTTGCCGCCGTTCATGACCACGATGCGGTCGGACAGCGACAGCGCCTCGACCTGGTCGTGCGTCACGTAGATGGTCGTCACCTTCAGCTTGCCGCGCAGCTCCGCGAGCCAGACGCGCGCGCGGTCGCGCAACTTCGCATCGAGATTCGACAGCGGCTCGTCCAGCAGCAGCAACGCGGGCCTGTAACCCAGCGTGCGCGCGAGCGCCACTCGCTGCTGCTGCCCGCCCGACAACTGGTGCGGATGGCGGTCCGCATACGGTGCCATCTCCACCAGGTCCAGCACTTCCATCACGCGCTTCCTGATCTCCGCGCTGGCCAGCTTGCGCAGCTTGAGCGGGAAGGCAACGTTCTGGAACACCGTCATGTGCGGCCACAGCGCGTAGCTCTGGAAGACCAGCCCGGCGCCGCGCGCCTCGGGCGGCAGGAAGATGCCGCGTGCGCTGTCGTAGTAGGTCGTGGCGCCCGCGCGGATTTCGCCGGCGGTGGGCCGGTCGAGCCCGGCGATGGCGGCGAGTGTCGTCGACTTGCCGCAGCCCGAGGGCCCGAGCAGGCTCACGAATTCGCCGTCCGCCACATGCAGGGAAAGCTCGTCGACGACGGTGTTGTCGCCGAACTTCTTGACGAGTTTATTGATGACCAGATCAACCATAGAGCCTGACGCCGAAGAATTTGCGCGCGAGCGCGAGGCAGATGCCGATGGTGGCGATCTGCACGACCGAAAGTGCCGCGACGTGGCCCACCTGGCCCTGCGTCCAGAACGCGAGCAAGGTGGTGCCGATCACTTCGCTGCCCACGGAATAGAGGAACACCGCGGCCGAATATTCCTTGAAGAACGCGATGAAGAGGATCGTGTAGCAGGCGATCATCGCGGGCTTGGCCAGCGGGATCACGATGCGCGTGACGGTCGTCCACCATGTCGCGCCCTGCACCCGCGCCGCGCGGTCCAGCTCCGGGCTCAGCTTCATGAGCATGGGACCGATGGCGCCGTAACCCAGCGGAATGTTCGCCATGGTGAAGGCGATGATCAGGATCCAGATCGTGCTGCGCAGCGGTGCGAACGGCGGGAACATCGCGATCGCGTAGAAGAAGCCGATGCCCGCGATCAGCCCCGGCACCGCGCGCGGCAGCAGCGACATGAAGAGCAGCGGCCCCTTGAACCGGAAATCGGAGCGGTGGATGACGATGGCCACGAGCAGGATGAACACCGTCGCGACGAAGGCGCCGATGCCGGCCACCAGGAACGAGTTGACGATGGAACGGGTGTACGTCGGAAACTCCAGCAGCGCGCGGAAGTTCTGCAGGCTCAGCACCTCGGAGAGCGGCACCAGCGGATGCAGGATGCGCACGCTCGCACGCAGCACGAGGATGCCCAGCGGCATGATCACGGCCGCGAACACATACAGGCCCGCCGCGGCCGCGACGATCCACCGCGTGCCCTGCCCGAGCTGGAACAGCCGTTGCCGGCCGGCCTTGCCGCCGACGGTTTCGTACTTGCGCGTGTTGCCCACCAGCTTTGTCTGCAGCGTGAGCAGGCCCGCCACGACCGCGATCAGCAGCAGCGCCGCCGTCGCGACCAGGCCGTAGTCGGGGTTTCCGCCCGACGTGGTGAAGCGGTACAGCAGCGTGGACAAGGTGCGGATGCCCGAAGGCTCGCCGAACACGAGGGGGATCGACAGGACCTCGAGCGCGCCGGTGAAGGTCAGCAGCGCGCTGAAGAAGATCGCCGGCTTCATGAGCGGCAGCGTGACGTTCATGAGCGTCGCGAAGCGGCCCGCGCCCGCGATGCGCGCGGCGTCCTCGAACGACGCATCGGTGAGCTTGGCCGACGACAAGGTATAGACGTAGACGATGGGCGCCATCGACACGCCCGCCACCACCGCCATGCCCGCCAGCGAGAACAGGTTCCAGGGCGCGAACCCGAGCGCCGCTTCGAACGCCTGCACGACATAGCCCGACGGCCCGTACACCGTCGCCCACGCGAACGAGAGCACCAGCGACGAGACATACAGCGGCCACAGGAATACTTCGCCGATGACGCTGCGCCCCGGCATGTCGGTGCGCCCCACCAGGATCGCGGCGAGCACGCCGACGACCACCGCGATCAGCGTGCTGCCGACGGCCAGCATCAGCGTGTTGCCGACCGCCGACCAGAAGTCGGAGGTGCGGATGAGTCGCACGTAGTTGTCGGCCGTGAGCACGTGCCCCGCGTCGTACAGCGGCCGGTCGATGAACGACTGGTAGAGGATGGGAACAATCGGCGCGAGGACCAGCAGCACCGTGAGCACCGCCAGCCCCCACTGGATCGAATGCTCGCCGATGCGCGTGCCGGAAGGCTGCCGCGCTGGCGCGGGCGCGGCTTGGGCCGCGATGGAAGTGCTCGCTGCCGACATGCTAGGACGCGAACACTTTCTTGAACTTCGCGATGAAGGCGTCCTTCTCGCTCACCTGCTTCTCGTCGTAGCCCAGCAGGATGATGTTCTTCTCGCCCAGGGCCTGCACGATCGACTTGTACGTGAAAGGCACCGCGGCGCTCGGGCTCACGTCCGGGCGGGCCGGCGTGAGGCCGCCCACGCCGAGCGCGACCTGTCCTTCGCTCGAGAGGCAGAAGTCCAGCAGCAGCTTCGCGGCATTCACGTTCTTCGCGGCCTTGGGGATCGCCACGCCGCGCATCATCATGGGCTGGCCGTCCGCGATGAAGCTCCAGCCGAGGAAGCGCGCGACCACCGGGTCTTTCAGGCGCGGCCACACCTGGATGGCCGAGCCGAAGTACGCGTTGAGGTATTCGCCGCTCGTCACCTTCTCGATCTGCGGGCCGCCCGTCGACTCGAAGCGCGGGGGAATCGCCGCCAGCTGCTCCATCATCTTCCAGCCGGCGACTTCGCCGTGGTGCTTCACGAAGTACCAGTGCGCGGTGTAGCCGAACACGCTCTCCACCGGGCTGTAGCTGGTGATCTTGCGCGCCCAGGTCGACTTGTTGGCGTTGCCCATCTTCACGAAGTCCGCGAAGGTCCGGGGGCGCTGCGCCTCGGGCACCTTCGTGTTGTTCCACACGAAGAGGAGCGGATCCGCCGAGAGGGTGTACAGCCCCTTCAGCGGCCTGGACCACGCGGGCCATGCGGCCGCTTCCGGCGAGACGTAGTCGACCAGTTCGCCGCGTTTGGACAGGTCGAGCCAGCCGGTCTGGTTGGCGGTGACGATCAGGTCGGCGGTGGCCACGCCGGTGGATTTCTCGGAGAGGTAGCGCGAGACGGTTTCGCCCGCGCCAAGGTCCAGCATGTCGACCTTGATCTCGGGGTATTTCGCGTTGAACGCCTTCGCGAGCGGCGCCCAGTTGGGGTTGGAGATGTTGCTGTAGACGATGACGCGGCCTTCCTTGCGGCCCTCGGCCACGACGGCGGCGTAGGACGCGGGATAGCCGGCGGGCGCCTGGGCGGCGGCCTCGCGCCACAGCGTTGGAACCATGACGCCCGCGGCGGCGGCGCCCGCGCCACGGATGAATTGCCTTCTCTGGGTCACTGACTTGTCTCCTGGATTTCAAACTTGCCGAAAGACGCGATGATGCGGCTTGGCAATTTTCTTGTCAACAATCCGGTTATCATTTTGGCGGACGCGAAGCAAGCTTGGCTGTCATGCCGGGCTCGACCCGGCATCCATCTCACCATGACCATCACTTCTGCTTGATGTCGAAAGTCTTCGCCGTCTCTTCGTAGAACGACATCTCGGACTTGTAGAACGAGCCGAATCCGGACACGTTCAGGAAGGCGGCGTCGATGCCGAGCAGGCTCATGGACGAGATCACCTCCGGCATGCGCATCACTTCCTGGATGGCGGTGGACAGGCGTTCATTGACGGCGGCCGGCGTCTTCGCGGGCGCGAACACGCCCCACCACCCGGTGTTGGTGAGGTTGGCCACGCCCGCCTGCGCCATCGTCGGCACTTCCGGCAATTGCTTGAGGCGCTCGGTGCCGGTCACGGCAAGCGCGCGCAGCTTGCCGCCCTGGATGTTGGGCATCGATTCGCTGATCACCCCCAGCATGAACGTGACACGCCCGGCGATCAGGTCCGGCATGGCGGCGGCGCCGCCCTTGTAGAGCACCGGCACGGGCTGGATGCCGGTGTTGCGCGCGAAGATCAGCGCGTTCGGCGATGCGGCGCCGACGGAGGCATAGGAGATGTCCTTCGGGTTCGCCTTCGCGTACTCGACCAGCTCTTTCACCGAATGCACGGGCAGCGAGCTCGACACCACCAGCACGGAGGCCGAGCGGCCGAGGCGCGCCACGGGCGTGAGGTCGCGCACCGAGTCGTAGCCCAGGCCCGTCATGCTCGCGCGATTCGCCGCGAGGAAGGTCGCGCCCACCAGCAGGTTGTAGCCGTCGGGCTGCGCCTTCGCCACGAACTCAGCGCCGATGTTGGCGTTGGCGCCCGGCTTGTTGTCGATGATGATGGGCTGACCCAGCAGCTTCGTCAGCGGCGGCGAGATGATGCGCGCGATGTTGTCCACGCCGCCGCCCGGCGCATACGGCACCACGAGGTGAACCGGGCGATCGGGCCACTCGGCGTGCGCGCATCCGGCGGCAAGCAACGCGAGGGCGGCCAGCGCGCGCAGCCATTCGCGGGGAGACCGGGAGAGGGAGGAGATGAAGCGATGCATGACTTTGTCTCTTTGTGGGTGGTCGATCGCCGCAATGTAGGACAGCGCGAACGGCCAGGAAACAGCAATCCGCCTGGCGGAACGGTCCGGCAGGTTACCCACGCGTTTACCCTGATCCCGGCTCCCTATTCCGGATGCCAGGTGGCGCGCGCCATCGCGAGCGGCTGCCGCCCCTTCTTGTCTTCGGTGAGCGCGCGCGACAGCTTCTCCGCGGCCTTCATCAGCCCGGGCGCGTAGGCGCGCAGCAGCGCTTGCGTCGCCGTGCTGGAGAAGACGCCGATCGAGAGCGCGCCCAGCACGTTCCAGCGCGCCCCGAACACGGGCGCCGCCACACTCGCCGAGCCCTTGTTCGCCTCGCCGATCGTCAGGTGGTAGCCGCGCTTGCGGATCTCGTCGTAGAGCTTTCCCTCCTTGCCGCTGAAGGCGAGCAGCACTTGGCCGGGCGAACCCTTGTCGAGCGGCATCGGCTCGCCGACGCGAACGCGCCGGCCGCCCGCCGATTCGCCCGGCACGTGCAGCAGCCGGATGCGCGAGTCGCCGTCGTGCACGAAGTACGAGATGCTGTGGCGCGTGGCATGCCCGAGCTCGCGCATGACCGGCTCGATGATGTTGTGGATGTCGAATGCGACCTGGTAGCGCGCCCCGAGCCAGGCGGTGGCGGGACCCAGCCGCCAGGCGCCGCCTTCGACGGCCGTCAGATAGCCGTGGGCCGCGAGCGAACGCGCGAGGCGCAGCGCGGAGGTCTTGGGCAGCTGCGCGCGGCGGCTGAGTTCGGCGAGTCCCAGCGATGCGTCATCGATGGTGAACGCGTCGAGCAATGCGAGCGCGCGGCCTACCGAGTTGACGAGTTCACTATCCGGATCCTTGGCCATGGTGCCTCCTGTCGTTCCACGTGCCGGAACGACATTGTAGGGATCGGCCTGCCCGCCCCAACGGACCGCCCGGTCAGACGACGCCGCGCTCTTTCAGTTCAGCCAGGCCCGCATCGTCGATGCCCAGCATCTGCTTCAGGATCTCGCTGGTTCCTTCTCCGAGCACCGGCGGCGCGTAGCGCACCGGCGGGCGTTCACCGTCCAGCCGATAAGGCGGCGCCATCACGGGCGTGTGCCCCGCCACCGGATGCGCCTGCTGCGTTACCAGGCCGGCCGATGTGGCGCGCGGGGATTGAAGCGCTTCCAGCACGCCAAGCACTTCGCCGCAGGGGATGCCCACCGCAGCCAGCCGCTCGAGCAACAGCTTGCGTGGCCGCGCGCGCAATTCCTTGTGCAGTTCCGGCACGAGGGTGTCCCGATGCGTGCCGCGTGCGAGATTGGTCGTGTAGCGCTCGTCGGCCGCGAGGTCCGGCCGGTCGATCACCTCCGCGCAGAAGCGCGCGAACTGCGCGTTGTTGCCCACCGCGACGATCAACGGACCATCTTCGGCTTCGAAGACACCATACGGGACGATGGACGGGTGCGCGTTGCCATACCGCGGCGGATCCTTCTGCTGCAGCAAGGCCTCCAGTCCATAGTAGGCGCTGACCATGACGCCGCAATCGAACAGCGCCATCTCGATGTGGCGCCCGCGTCCGGTCCGCTCCCGATCGAAGAGCGCCGCCAGCACCGCCTGGGCCGCGTACATGCCGGTGAACATGTCCACCACCGCGACGCCGAACTTCAGCGGCGGCTGGTCCGCGCTTCCATTGATCGCCATGAGTCCGGCTTCGCCCTGGATCACGAGGTCGTAACCGGGGCGCGCCGCCTCGGGACCATGCCGGTCATAGCCGGATACCGAGCAGTAGACGATGTCCGGGCGCAGCACCTTCAGTTGTTCGTAGCCGAGCCCCATCTTCTCGACGCCGCCAAGCTTGAAGTTCTGCAGCACCACGTCGCACTGCGTCGCCAGCTCGCGGGCGAGCCGCTGTCCTTCGGCGGATTGCAGGTCGAGCGTGATCGACCGCTTGTTGCGATTCATGCTGTTGAAATACGCGGTCTCCGTGTCGCCCACGCGCACGCCCCAGTCGCGCGTGTCGTCGCCGCGTCGCGGATGTTCGACCTTGATCACCTCGGCGCCCAGGTCTCCGAGCACCTGGCCGCACAGCGGGCCGGCCAGCACGCGGGAGAGGTCCAGCACCCGGACACCCGAGAGCGGCAGCGCGTTCATGCTTGCACGATCTTCTTCATGGCGATTTCGGTGAACGCGCGGCAGCGTTCGCCACCCAATCGCCGATGACCGCGGCGACCTGGTCGCTGTTCTTCTCCAGCATCACCATATGGCCGTTGCCGCGGATGCCGATGTCCGCGAGGCGGATGTAGTCGACGCCGATTCCGGAATCGCGCAACCAGCGCACCGTGCAGTGATCGAACGGTGCGTGGTAGCTCGCCTCCGTGCCGATCACGGAGATCGGGATACCTTTCAGCTTGACCAGTTGGCGCGCGGGCGCTTTCTGCACCCAGCACGCCTGGAGGCCCGGGCCGTCGGGAGCACCTTGCAATTCGACCTGAAGCTCCGCCGACGTGCTGGCTGCCGGCTGATACGTGAGCGGAATATCCGCAACGCCCCATGACGCGGTCTTGCGGGCCCCGGACTGGATGGGCGGCCCTTGCGGTTCGATGGCGACGATCGCCTTCACGAGACTCGGCCTCGCGTTGGCGATCAGCCAGCCAAATGGCCCCGCCTGCGAATGCGTGATCAACACCGCCGGCCCTATCCGGTCGAGCAATGCCGCGCCCGCGACCTGGTTGGCCTCCTGCGTGACGCTGTTCGACGCGACGTAACCCACCTGGCTCGCATAGAACTGGTCGAAGACCGGATCGCCTTTTCGCCCCGTTCCCGGCCATTGCGTGTGCAACTTCGCCTGCGGCCAATCGCCGGTCGACGACGTGAACAGGTTCTCGACGGTCGACACCGGGAACGGGCGGCCCAGCTCGGCGTCGATGCCGGGCTGCCACGCAGAGCGGCCGCGCAAGGGCTGGTCGACCATGTAGACCTCGAAGCCGCGATCGACGAAATATTGCGCCCAGCCCTCGCGGCCGTCCGGCGTGCTCATCCAGTTCACAGCCGTCTGCGCGGTGCCGGAGATCAGGACAAGCGGCCATCTCTGCGTGACCTTCGCGGGCTTCAGGTGCTCCACGTACATCGCGCCGTGCATCACTTCCTTGCCCGGAGCGCCGGCGTAAGTACCGCCTGCGAAGAACACGTGGCGCGTTGGGGGTTGCGCCGCGCAGCCGGCAAGCGCGGCCAGCACGCTTGCGAGAAGGAAGCGCTGGAATGGTTTGCTCATGCGCCCTCCCTCAGTCGATGGTCGCGCCGGAGTCCGCCACGGCCTTCGACCAGCGCGCGATTTCCGCGGCGAGGAACGAGCGGAATTCCGCGCTCGTGCCGCCGGCGGGTTCGCCGCCTTGCTTGCGCAACTGTTCGGCGAAGACGGGGTCGCGCAAGGCCTGGTTCATCAGCTCGTTGAGTTTCGCGACCGCCGCGGGCGGCGTGCCGGCCGGGGCGAAGAGGCCGGACCACACGACGGCTCGGAACGCGGGCACGCCTTGCTCGGTCAAGGTCGGCATGTCCGGCGTCTGGGGTGCGCGCGCATCCGATGCGACACCGATCAGGCGCACCTTGCCATTGCGGATCTGCGGAAGGATGGAAGCACCGGCATCGAACGCAAGCTGGATCTGCCCGCCGATCAGGTCCTGCAACACCGCGGGCGATCCCTTGTACGGCACGTGGACGATGTCCAGCCCCATCGACTTCTTCAGCGTTTCCATCGCGAGATGCTGCGTCGTGCCGCTGCCGCCCGAGCCGTAGCTCATCTTGCCCGGGCGAGCCTTTGCATAAGCGACCAGCTCCTTCACGTTCTTCACCGGAAGGTCGTTGTTGACCACGAGGTAGAGCGCGCCCGTCGATATCGGCGCGATCGGGTCGAACGACTTGAGCGTGTCGTACGGCAGCTTCTTGTAGAGCGACGGATTGATGGCCATCGGGCCGCCGGTGGAAAGAAGCAGCGTGTACCCGTCGGCTGCGGCGTTCTTCGCCGCTTCCGCCGCGATGATGCCGTGCGCGCCGGGCTTGTTGTCGACGAAGAACGACTGGCCGGTCATGCTGCCCAGTTTGGCCGCGAGCGCGCGCGCGTTCGCATCGGCGGAGTCGCCCGGCGGCGTGCCGATGATCACCCGCACGGCCCTGGAGGGATAAGTCGCTTGCGCCCACGCGAGGGGCGCGGCGAGCATCGATGCGATCACGAAACAGGAAAAGACACGGCGAAGGTTCATGAGAATGTCTCCGATGATTTTGGGATGAAGGGCGAATCAGCCCAGTTCGATATCGAGCAGGCGAACGTATTGCTGTCCGCCATGCATGTCTCGCTCCAGCGCCCCGCCTTGTGGACGCGGGCGCGGGTAGGAAATCTTCACGACCGACAGATCCGGGATCGCGAATCGCTTCACCTGATCGGTCGGCACCTTGAAGATCGATGCGATGGCTGCGGGCTGCAAGGCCGCCGCTTCAGCGTGGCGATCGAACGTTGCGCGATCGGGGAACGTCAGGTCGATCGTGATCCAGAACGGCCCCGCGTTCTTGGAGCGCACGTGGCTGCAGGCTTCGGATACTTTAGGCATGCTGCAGTTCTCCAGTTTCGATGTATTCGGTTCTCACCAGTTCGAGCGGATGGTCGACGTGGACGACGTGATTCAGCATGAACTCGTAGACCGCGCCGCGTTCGATCTCCGCCGGCGAGAACGGGAATGCGTAACTGGGCAGCGGCGTGTCGCGGTTGAGCGGCATGTGGAAGAAAAGCGGGTTGCAGGTCTTGGCGATCTGCGTCGCCAGCGCCTGGGTGGCGGCGGTGGCGACGAAGAGCAAGCCGATCTCTACGGGCGTCGCACTCGACGCATCCATCGGCAGGCCCGATACGGCATTCCATCCATAGGGCCGCAGCGAGATGTCGAACTCCCCCGCCCTCGCGCCCATCGTGTCGTGGACGCGCTGGACGAGGTACGCATGCATCTGCGCGAGGAACCGGTCGATCTCGGCGAGCACGGCGCGGTCCTGGATGCCCACCAGCATGATGGTCTGGTACGCGCCCGTCGAGGCGCCTTCCAGCTTCATCGTGTACGGCTTCGCGTCGAAACGCGAACCGGTCACGCGCACCACGCGCGCGTCGATGGCCGCGTAGCGCGCATCGGTCACGTCGAGCACCCCGCCCGGCTCATGCAGCAGGAACGGGTCGCTGTTCTCGTACAGCATGTGCGCGGACACCGTGCGCGGCGTGCAGCTATTGCCCGCGCCGAGCGGCTCGACCTCGAAGGCGTCCTTGCCCACGCGGATCATCACGCCGCCGTCGCGCGTGTTGACGGAACACAGGCCGCCGCACTCCGCCGTCTTGCCCGCGTGCCACGCCGCGCCGGCGCCCGCGCCGCGCATCAGCGGCACGGCCGCGAGCACCGCGGTGTCGGTCGTGCGACCGCCCAGGACGATGTCCGCGCCCGCCTCCAGCGCCGCGATGTATGGCTCGGGTCCCATCAGCGCGACGACGTGGTCGCATTGGCCGAACACCTCCGGGTCCACGTCCGTCATCGGCGCGAGCGGCGTGACGCGGCCCGCGAGGGCCTTGTCCTTCAGGATCGCCGGCTGCTGCTCCGAATAGAGCAGCGCGATGCGCGGATGCAGCCCATGCTCGCGTGCGATCTCGACGGCGATGTCCCGCGTCCAGTCGAGCGCCGCGTCGCAGCCGGAGGTGCCGCAGGAGCCGATCAGGAGCGGCAGGCCCGAACGTGCCTGCGCCCGCATGAGGATCGCGAGATCCGACTTGATCGCGTCGCGTGAGTATTTGCAATTGCCGGTCGCGAGGTACGCCGGGCCGCTGTCGGTCGAGCCCGCGTCGCATGCGATCGCATGCGCACCCGCCGCGATGCCCGCGTCCAGGTCTTTCTCGCGCACGCCCGCGCCCATGGCGCCGGTCGGGACCAGCACGTTGATCGTGTTCTGCAATCTGTGTGTCTCGGGTTCTGCCATCGTGTTCTCCAGGATCATCGATAAATAGCGCCCAGCGCTCCGCCTGCCAAGGGCTGCCGCCCTTCGCGATCCAGGGGAGTGGGTTTGCCGCGCGCCGCCGTCTGATTCGTCTAGTGCCCGCCCAGGCGCGCCAGCAGCGTCAACCGGACCTGGTCGACGTGGTGCTGCATGGCCACTTGCGCGCCTTGCGCGTCGCCGGCCATCAGGGCGTCGATGATGGCCAGGTGTTCCGCGCAGACCGTCTTGCGCCGCTGGGGCAGGCGCCCGAAGCGAAACATCGCCGTCCGCGTTTTGAGGTCCTCGATCATTTGCCGCAGCACCGAATTGCCGGATGCCGCGGCGATGAGCGAATGCAAATCCCGGTCGCTCGCCGAGTGCTCCGGCGTCACCGCTTCGTCCGGCAGTTTCGCGACTTCGCTGATCCTGCTTTTGAGAACTTCGAGTTCAGCGACAGGCACGCGGCCCGCCGCGAGCCGGGCGGCCTCGCCTTCGATCAGCCGGCGGACATTCAGGATGTTCATGAACTCCTCGACCGGCAAGGCACGAACGACCAGGGCGCCGGTGCGCTGACGCTCCAGCAGGCGCTCGCCCTCCAGCCTGCGCACCGCTTCACGCAGGGGTGTGCGCGAGAGGCCCAGGTCGAGCGCGATCTGCCGCTCCGTCACGACTTCGTTCGGCGCGAGTTCGCCCGTCAAGAGCATGCGCATCAGCGCGAGGTACGCGACTTCCGACAATGCGGGCTTGGGATCCGCACTGGCGCGCGCCGAAGCGCGCTTGCGGGGGGCTTTGGCTGTCTGCATGGCAGGCAGTATAGCCAGGAATATCAGGTGCGTGCAAGTGGTATACCACTTGCACGCCATGACTTTACGTTGCTTGGGGCCCTACCACCCCAGCCCGAACCGCAGCGCCAGCATGACACCTGTCCCGCAAACGATGGTGCCGAACAGATTCCCTTTCCACGCATAGAACGCGAGCCCCGCCACCGCGCCGAAGATGCGTGCATCGCGCCAGGTGTCCACCAGGTGGCCCTGCGTCATCACCAGCTCCGGCCCCACGACCGCCGCGAGGGCGGCGACGGGCGCGTAGCGAAGCCCTTCGCGCAGCCAGCGCGGCATCGGCAGATCGTCGTTCGGGATCATGAAGAACGCCCGGCACAGCAACACGACCACGGCCATGCCGAGCGTGGTGAAAAAGATTTCCGTCGGGCTCATGGCTTCTCTCCGGACCGAAAGGCCCGCGCACGATCGGCGAGCACGGCGAAGGCGACGGCGGCCGCGATCGCGACGAGGATGTTCAACTTCAGCGGCAACGCGTACGCTGCGACCGCGGCGCACGCGGCCACCACCGCCGCGATGCGCGCGGACGGCTCGCGCAGTTGCGTGCAGGTCAGCGCGAGCAAGGCCATCGTTCCGGCAAAGGCCAGGCCCCACGAGGCCGGGATGACGTTGCCGGCGACGATGCCGACGATGATGGAGGTGTCCCAGACGACGAGCGTCAT
Source organism: Pseudomonadota bacterium (assembly GCA_040385005.1). GTDB lineage: Bacteria > Pseudomonadota > Gammaproteobacteria > Burkholderiales > Burkholderiaceae_C > Ramlibacter. Next base: position 869 of record JAZKIF010000050.1, on the reverse strand, counting down.
CAGCGCGCTGCCGAGGAAATAGTCCTCCTGCCCGGTGCCCGGCACGCACTCCTTGAAGCGGCGCACGAACAGCGCGAAATTCGTGTCGCCCATGAGGAAACTCATCGCGATCCGGCGACGCCGGGGCAAGTGGGCGAAGTAAGGCCGGTAGTGGAAGCTGAACGCCGCGAACCGCAGGCTCACGCACAGCGTCGTCGCCCACACCACCCACATCGGCGCGCCGCCGGTGATGAGCGGCAAGGCCGCGATCTGGGCCGAGCCGGCGTAGACGATGACGGACATGAAGATCGCGAGCGCCACGCCCATGCCGCTCTTGGCCATGGCCACGCCCGCGACCAATCCCCATGCCGCGATGCCGATCGACATCGGGATCGCCTCCATGGCGCCTTCGCGCACCAGCGGGCGGCGCAAGGTGGCGAGAATTTCCGACCGGATCGATGCGAGACGGGACTCGAGGGGCACGCTTTTCCTCCTGGCAAGAAAGGATTGTCTCAGGGTACGCCGGCGGCGGTTTGGCCGGAGAATGCGCCATGCCCCGCAACGAGGCCCGCGCCCCCCGCTATGAATCCGGCCTGATGGCACTGGTCGCCATCAGCGCCCTGACGCTGCTCGGCACCGCCTGGTGGGAGGCGCGGAGGGACCACGAGGTGACGCTGGCCGAAGCTTCGCAAATGGGCGAGACGCTGGCGTCGGCCGCGGCGGGCCGCATCGAATCGACCTTCCGGGACGCCGCCAATGCGGCGATCTCGGCGGCGTTGCTGGTCGAATCCCAGGGCGGCATCGCGGCCATGGGTAGCGAAGCGAAACTGCAGCAGGAGCTCAAGCGCGGGCTCTGGGACGAGACCTCCTCCGCACGGCTCGTCGCCGTC
>JAZKIF010000049.1:0-59738 GCA_040385005.1 Pseudomonadota bacterium | reverse complement strand
ACGACCCACCCCCGGTCAGCGGCCGACCGCCACCCCACGTGGCGTGCAAAGGCAGTGCGAAGGCCCGATCCAGTCCACTAGCGTTAACACACCCTAGCGCATGAGCCCGCGGCGTGTCATCCAGTCCTGGACGACGCCCGCGACCTGGTCGGAGTTGGTGTCCATCATCATCATGTGGCTGTTGCCGGTGATGCCGATCTTCGGCAGCTCGATGATCTCCACGTTGCCGCCCTTCGACCTGACGTAGTCCGCCAGGGCGTTGGATGACGGCTGCAGGCGCGCCCAGTTGCTCTTCTCGACGTTGTCGCCCCACACGATGAGGATCGGCACGTCCTTCAGCTTGTCGAGTTCCGGCCCGGGCTTCGGCGCGCCGCTCGGCTCGAGCAGGATGAGACCCTTCACCTTGTCCGGCGCGGCGAGCGCGGCCTGGAAGCCGAAGTTGCCGCCCTGGCTGTGGACCATGATGACCGCGGGCCCGACCTTCTGCACGAGCGCGTTGTACGCGGCGATGGTGGGCGCGTCGTTGGTGGTCCATCGCGGCACGGCCTGCTTCGCGAACTGGTCCAGCAGGGCGACCGGAAACTTCACGCCGGGAAACGCCACGCGCTTCGTCGCGTCCAGATCGTACGAGCCGACCGGCCCGAAGCGGAAAACTTCCCACGCTTCCTTCTTGGTGCGGAAGATGGGCTGGCCCTTGTAGATCTCCGGATACCTCGCCCACGACGCACGGCCGCGCTCCACGGAGTCGGACACATACACCGGATGCCCCGCGCGAAAGAAGTAATTCATCCAGCCCGGCTGGCCATCCGGCTTGGTCTCCCACGTCGTGCCGGTGAGGCCGCCGCCGTGCCACAGGAGCAGCGGGTACTTCGACTTCGCGCCCTCGGGAATCATGTACTGGACGTACATCTGCTCGACCTCGAAGTCGCCGTTCGGATCGACTTTCGACGGGGCCGCGCCCTGCGTGAAGACACTCTCGGTCACCGGCAGACCGGACAACGTGACGGGCCGCCCGCCGATGTGGAAGCTGCCGAAGTCCTTCAGGGCCTGCGCATGCGCGGGCAATGCGGATGCGGCGGCCAGTGCGGCGAGCACGGCGATGCTTGCGACGAATTTCATGATTTCTCCTGGGGTTGTTCGATCAATGGTCGGTGGCGGTTGCAGTGCCGAGATACGCGTCCTGTACTTCGGGATTGGCGCGGATTTCCTCGGGCGTTCCGCATGCGACCACCTGGCCGTAGACCAGCACCGCGATGCGGTCGGCGAGTCCGAACACGACGCTCATGTCGTGCTCCACCATCACCAGCGTCTTGCCTTCCGACACCTTGCGAATGAGGCCGATCGCCGCATCCGATTCGGAGCGGCTCATGCCCGCGGTCGGCTCGTCGAGCAGGATCACGTCGGCGCCGCCGGCGACGGTGATGCCGATTTCCAGCGCGCGCTGCTCGGCGTAGGTGAGGAGGCCCGCGTCCACATCCCGCCGCGCCGCGAGGCCGGTCAACTCCATCGCCGCCTCGGCGCGCGCGCGGACGGCGGGCAATTTGTCCAGCCGCTGCCAGAACGAATAGCCGCTGCGCAAGGACCACAGCACCGCGCATCGCAAGTTGTCGTAGACGCTCAGGTGATGGAAGACGTTGGTGATCTGGAAGCTGCGCGCGAGCCCAAGGTGGTTGATGCGCTGCGGGCCGAGCCCGGCGATGGAGCGGCCCTTCACCAGGATGTCGCCCGAGGTCGCATCCATGCGCCCGGAGATGAGGTTGAACAGCGTGGACTTGCCCGCGCCATTCGGCCCGATCAACGCGACGCGTTCGCCGGCGGCGACCGTGAGCTGGGCGCCGCGAATGATTTCGGTCGTGCCGAATTTCTTGTACACGTCGCGCAGTTCGATGGCGTTCGAGGCGGTCACGCCTGGCTTCCTTGCGGCGTGGGGAGGGACCCAGGCTGCGTGGACATCAGCCGCAACGCGGCCGCGCGCGCCGCCCAACCGCCTGCGATAGTGAGCGCCAACGCCAGCAACCAATGCAATGGCGACGTCGTGTCCAACGGAAGGCCGAACAGATTCAGGACCGCGCCCGCTTGCGCATCGAGCGTGCGGCGGTAGGTCATCTCGATCAATGCGATGCAAGCGGCCACCGCCAGCCCGCCCGCCGCCACGGCCGGCAAGAGCCATGGCCATTGGCCGCGCCATGAAGGATCGCGCGCATGCCGCCATCCGGAAGTGATCAACCCCGCGAGCCCACCCGGCGCGAACCGCACGACCAGCACGAAGAAGAGCCCCAGATACATCGGCCACGCCTTGGTCACCGTCGACACCATCACCGTCATCAGCGTGCCGAGCACGGCGCCGAGGATCGGTCCCCAGAAAACGCCCGCGCCACCGATGAACGTGAAGAGCAGCACCATGCCCGACTGCGCGGAGCCCAGGCTTTCGACCGTCGCCGATTCGAAGTTGATCGCGGCCAGCGCACCGGCCACGCCCGAGAACAGCCCCGAAAAGATCATCGTCGTGTAGCGCACGCGCGTCGCGTCGTAGCCGATGAAGGCGACGCGCTCGGCGTTGTCGCGCACCGCGTTCACCAGGCGCCCGAGCGGCGTGCGCGTGTACCAGTACATCGCGGCCGTGCAGATCAGCACCCATGCCGCGATGAGGTAGTACACGGAGATCGCCGGGCCGAAATTGATGGACCACGCGCCCTTGCCGTAGGTGCGCGTGCCGCTCAAGCCCGTTTCGCCGCCGAAGAACCCCGGCATCACGCCCGTCGCGATGAACACCAGCTCGCCGATGCCGAAGGTGATCATCGCGAAGCCGGTGCCCGTGCGCCGTGTCGCGAGGAAGCCGAACACGATGCCCGCGAGCGCTCCCGCCGCGGCGCCCGCCAGCGGCAATAGCGGCAAGGGCAGCCAGATCGCGCCGCGCATCGCCATCTTCATCGCATGCATCGCGGCGAAGCAGCCCAGGCCGTAGTACACGGCATGGCCGAACGACAGCATGCCGCCCTGCCCGAGCAGCATGTTGTACGCGAGGCAAAAGACGATCGCGCTTCCCATCTGCGACAACACCGTCACGCCCGCGCCACCGCCGAACACCAGCGGTGCGAGCAGCATCAACGCGACGAATGCCGCCCAGGCGCCCGCGAAGCGCGGCGTGCTCATGTGTCTCGCGTCCCGAATAGGCCGCGCGGGCGCAGCAGCAAGACGAGCACGAGCAGCAGGTAAGGCAGTACGGGTGCAAGCTGCGCGAGCGTGACGCCCAGGAGCGAGTTCGCTTCCATCGGCGCGTCCATGGAACGCGCGCCGAACCAGGCCAGCACGTTGGCGAGCGAGTAGTCCATCGCCACGGCAAAGGTCTGCACCACGCCCAGCACCACGGATGCGAGAAGCGCCCCGCCCAGCGAGCCCAGCCCGCCGATCACCACCACCACGAAGATGATGCCGCCGACCATGTGGGCCATCGACGGCTCGGTGGTGAACGAGAGGCCACCGAGCACGCCCGCCATGCCCGCGAGCGCGCAGCCGAAGCCGAACACCACCATGAACACGCGCGGCACGTTGTGGCCCAGCGCCTCGGCCATCTCGGGATGCGTGAGCGCCGCGCGGATCACGAGCCCGACGCGTGTATGCGTGATGGCGAGCCACGTCACGCCCATCATCAGGAGCGCGATCAGCATCATGAAGGCGCGAAAAGCGGGAAACGTAGTAGTCCAGATGCGAAAGAGCGGGCCCTGCAGAACTTCCGGCATCGCGTACGGCACCGGCGCGCGGCCCCAGATGATCTGCACCGCCTCGGCCATGATGTACGCGAGCCCGTAGGTGAGAAGCAGCTCGGGGATGTGGCCGTATTTATGCAGCGAGCGCAGGCCGAAGCGTTCGACGCCCGCGCCCACCACGCCCACGAGCAAAGGCGCGATGACCAGCGCCGGCCAGAAGCCGATCTTCGTGGAGAGCGCATACGCGAAGTACGCGCCGAACATGTAGAAGCTCGCGTGCGCGAAGTTCAGCACGCCCATCATGCTGAACGTGAGCGTGAGGCCGGACGACAGCATGAACAGCAGCAGCCCGTAAGCCAGGCCGTTCAGCAGCGAGATGACGACGAATTCGATCAAGGCCGCGCGGGGCGCTGCATCTGGCAGGACGTGGGCTGGGATGCCACGTACGAGTCGATCTTCTGCTCGACCTTCCAGCCGTAGCCCATGTCGTTCTGGTCGAATTTCACGTCCTTGCCGTTGACCTTGGCCCAGGTCGTGACGTAGAGCGGCGCCTGCAATTGGTGGTCGGTGGCGCGCATCTCGGCTTCGCCGCTCAGGATCTTCGGCTTCATGCCTTCCAGCGCGTAGGCCACCTTCAGCGGCTCGACGGAGTTGGCGCGCTTCACTGCCTCGGCGACCATGACGATGGTCGTGTGGTTGCCCAGCAGGATCACGTCCTCGTTGTACTTCTTCTTGAAGCTGCCCACGAAGTCGCCGCCGGGAAAGCCCGTGATGTTGGGGCTGTAGCCGATCACGTTCTTCAGCACGCCCGCGCTCGCCGGCGTGATGGCGAGCGGCACGCCGAAGGTGTTGGCGAAGTAGGTGTAGAAGTTGACCTTGAGGTCGCCGTCGGTCGCGGCCTTGAGCAGCAGCGTCAGGTCCGGGCCCCAGTTGCTGGTGCTCACCGTGTCCGCGCCGGAAGCCTTGATCTTCGCGATGTAAGGCGAGAAGTCCTTTACCTGCCCGAGCGCGATCAGGTCGTCGCCGACGATCTGCAGGTCGGGGCGCTTGCGCTTCATCAGGTCCTTGGTGGACCGCGAGATGGCCTGGCCGAACGCGTAGTTCTGGTTCAGGAGGTAGACCTTCTTCACCGCCTTGTTGCGCGCCATTTCGGTGGTGAGCGCCTCGGTCAGCATGTCCGAGTTGGGCGAGAAGCGGAAGTGCCAGAAGTTGCACTTGGCGTTGGTGAGTTCGGGGTCGGCGTTGAGCGTGTCGAGGTACACGACCTCCTTGCCCGGGTTGCGCTCGTTGTGCTTGGCCACGGCGTCGATGATCGCCGCGCCCACGCCGGAGCTGCCGCCCTGCGCGACATAGCGGTAGCCTTGGTCGATGGCGGTGCGCAGCAGGATGAGCGACTCCTGCACGCTGCCCTTGTTGTCGAACGCGGTGACTTCGATCGTGTGGCTGCCCGCCAGCTTCTGCGCGTTGGCCGTTTCGGCCGCGTGCTGCAAGGTCTTGAACCAGTTGCCGGACACGGCCGCGAACGGGCCGGAGGCAGGGTCGATGACTGCTATGCGGACTTTGTCCGCCAGCGCCGCGGAGGATGCGATGAGTCCGAAGACGAGTGCGGTGTACTTGAGTGCGTGTTTCATGGGTGTCTCCTGGCGCGGGTTGTCGTTGTCATCGTGAAGCGGTCGTCAAGTGCTGGTTCAGTTCGTCGAGCACGGTGAGCAGGTGGGGCCGAAGCGCGGCGTAATTCTCCGAAGGCGGGAAGTGGCCGATTTCCTTCATCACCTGGAACTTCGCGCCCGGCACGAGGCGCGCGACTTCTTCGCCGTGCGCAGGTGTCGCGCCGTAGTCGTACTCGCCGGTCAGCAGGTACAGCGGCGTGCGGCGCGTGTCGATGCGCGCGAGGTCAACGTCCCGCAGCAGGCCCGACTCCTTGTAGTAGTAGGTGTCGCCCTGCATCACGCCCGGGCCGCCCTGCATGTAATGCCACAGCGTTTCCCAGCGTTCGGCCGGCGGGCTTTGCGGCGCCATGATGCCGCTCACCAGCGCGGCGATGGAATCGGGCGCGTTCACGTCGCTGCGGTCCATGTAGGCGGTGTCGCGCTGGATCCGGCTCATCACGCCGACGATGCTGCGGCTGGATTGCAGGCCGATGGCGGCGCCGATTTCCTCGGGATGGGCCAGCAGCAAATGTAGCACCGCCCTGCCCCCGATCGAGCAACCCATCACGACGGGCTTGTTCAATCCCATGCCGCGCACCACGGCCATCACGGTGTCGACGTACAACTGCGGCGTGAGCTGGTACTGCTCGTCGTGAAAGCCCACGGGTGGCGATGACTTGCCGTGCCACGGCATGTCGAAGGCGATCACGCGAAAGCGCTTCGTCACGTCCGCATCGTTGAGGAGGTGCCGGTACTGCCGCGCATCGGCGCCGGCGGTGTGGAGGCACACGAGGGGAATGCCTTCGCCCGCTTCCTCGACGTACACACGGTGCGCGCGCCCTTGGATCTCCAGGGGCCAGTAGCGGCCGATGATGGATTCGGGCTGCATCACCATCTCGCGTCTCCCCGGAACACTGCGGACACGATGGCCTTGACGAGGAACAGGTTGCGGTAGAAACCGATGCCCGCGCCGCTGAACGTTGCGTTGCCCGATTCGAGCAGCGCGAGGATGTCGTTGTGGCCGGGCGGCGGCATCGGCTTGCTGAATTCGGCCCACGCGGACTGCGGGGCTGCGAGCACGAACTCGCATCCATCGGATGCGGCGCTTGCGGCGACGGACTTCGCACTCACCCGCTCGTCGCGCACTTCGACATGCAGCCGCTCGTCCGAGGAACGGATCTCGAAACGCAGCTGGGCGAAGCGCATCCGGCGCAGCAAGCCCGGGTGCTTCGCAAGGATAGGGTGGATGTCGGTGCGCAAGAGGAATCCATCTTCTGTGATAGCGCTATCTTGGATGGGCCGCAGCGCGGGCGGCTTCGGAAAAACCCTTGGGCGGCGCCGCGCGAAAACTCTTTTTCAGCGCACCGTCAATCCAGCGTGCTGCGCACCGACACCATCTTGGTGATGGTGTACGCGTCCAGGCTCTCGGCGCCGCCTTCGCGGCCGAAGCCGCTGTCCTTCACGCCGCCGAACGGCATCTCCGGCGCCGCGGCGCCGAAGTGGTTGATCGACAGCAGGCCGCTTTCCAGCTCGTCCGCGATGCGCTGCGTGTTGGCGAGCGAGTTGGTGAACGCGTAGCCGGCCAGCCCGACCTGCAACTGATTGGCGGTGCGGATCGCATCGGACAGCTCATCGAACGGCATCACCAGCGCGAGCGGGCCGAAGGGCTCCTGCGTCAGCGCATCGGCGTTCTCGGGCACGTCGGCGAGCACCGTCGGCTGGAAGAAGAAACCGCGGTCGCCGACGCGCTTGCCGCCCGCCGCGACGCGCGCGCCGCAGCTCACCGCGTTTTCCACCAGGGATTGCATCGCCTGCAGCCGGCGGCGGTTCACGAGCGAGCCCATCTGCGAGCCGGCCTCTAGCCCCGGCCCCACGCGCAACGCGGTGGCCGCCGTGGCAAACGCATCGACGAACGCCGGGTAGATGTCCTTCTGCACGAGAAAGCGCGTCGGCGAGACGCACACTTGCCCGCCCATGCGGAACTTCGCCGTGGCGGCCAGGCGCGCGACGGCCTTCGGGTCCGCATCGCCGCAGACGATCACGGCCGCGTGCCCGCCGAGCTCCATCAGCGCGGCCTTCATGTGCTGGCCCGCGAGCTGCGTGAGCTGCTTGCCGATCGCGACCGAGCCGGTGAACGTCACCAGCCGGACGATGGGCGACGAGATCAGGTGCTGCGAGATCTCGGCGGGACGGCCGAACACGATGTTCAGGACGCCGGGTGGAAGCCCCGCATCCTGCAGGCATTCCGCGAGCGCGCAGGCACTGGCGGGCGTTTCCTCCGCGGGCTTGAGCACCATCGCGCAACCGGCGGCCAGCGCGGCGCTGACCTTGCGCGCGGGCGAGCCGATTGGCGCGTTCCAGGGCGTGAAGGCCGCGACGACGCCGATGGGCTGGCGCAAGACCATGTGGCGCCAGCCGGGGCGCGACGGGATGATGCGGCCGTAGTTGCGCATCGCTTCGCCCGCGTCCCACGTGAGGATGTCGGCCGCGCGAAGAACTTCGTAGCGTGATTCCTCCAGCGTCTTGCCGAGCTCCTGCGTGATGCGCGGCGCGAGCGTCTCCGCGCGCTGCCGCAGCAAGGCTGCGGCTTTCAGCATGACAGCAGCGCGGTCCGCCGGCGCGGTGGCGCGCCAGACCGCGAAGCCGCGCTCGGCGGCGGCCAATGCCGCATCGAGGTCGGCAGCGGTGGCGACCGGCAACTGGCCGAGCACGGATTCGTCGGCGGGGTTGACGATGTCTATCGTTTCGCGGCCGCCGTGCTGCCATTCGCCGTTGATGAGCATGGCGACGCGGGGGTAGGCGGAAGGGGTGCTGGAGGGGGCGGCGGGGGATTGCATGTGCGCTCCGGGTGGAATTCGGTGCGCCATCTTAGTGGCGGGCACGCAAGAATGCTAGCGCTACCATCGAATGGTCATTTTCGTTCTGCCGCGAGCGTCCTGATCAATTTCACGAACGTCGCGATCGCGCCCATCTCGTCCTGCTTGCGCCAGGCCAGCACGAGCGGGCTGTTCATGCGCGGCTCGGCGAGTGGGCGGTATTCGATCCCCGAGGCGTTCACTCCGCTCATGCATTGCGGCACGATCGAAATGCCGACGCCCGCGGCGACCAGGTTCAGGCTCGTGTGGACACGACCGACTTCCGCGGCGATGCGCGGCTCGAACCCCTTCTTGCGGCACGCGTCGAACAGCGTGGTGTAGAAGCCGGGCGACCCGGGCTGGCGGCCGATGATGAACCCTTCGTCGCGCAAGTCCAGCAGCGTCAGCCCCTGCGATGCCTTGCGGCTCCTGGGGCCTGCGGCCAGCGCATGCCCCTTGGGCAACGCCACCACCAGCGGTTCGCGCAGCAGCGTGTGGAAGGCCAGCTCATTCTGCGGCGGCCCGGGTGTGCGCAGCAACCCGCAGTGAAGCTTCCCGGTGAGCAAGCCGTCGATGACGGATGGCGTTTCGCTCAGCAGAACTTCGATCTCCGGATACTGCCTGCGGCACGCGCCCAACGCCTCGCCCATCAGCGGATGCGCCGCCGCGGAGCCGGCGAAACCGAAGCGCACGCGCCCGGTGAATCCCCTGGAGAACCGGATCATGCGTTGCTCGAGGTCGTCCACGTCGGCGAGTACGCGTTGCGCTTCCGGCAGTAGCAGCTTGCCGCCTTCGGTCAGGGACATGCCACGTGCATGGCGACGAAAGAGCTCGAGTCCCAGGCCAGCCTCGAGAAGCTTGAGCCGATGGCTCAGCGGCGGCTGCTGCACGCCGAGTTTCTCGGCGGCCTTGGTCATGTTGCCGGTCTCGGCGATGGCCAAGAAAGAGCGCAGGTGGCTGATGTTCACCGGAGGCCTCCTGGGTGAAGCACCCATACCAAAATTGTATCGATGCGCTGCGGTTTCGACATTTGACCTCATCGCCGCGCCGCCTTAAGTTCGCCGCTGTTGTTGGTCGATGCGACGAAGGAAAGCCAGATGACGTTGGGTGAAACCCGGGAATTGCCCGGCATGTTGACCGGGCTGCGGGTGGTCGAATTCGCGGACGAGTCGGCCGAATATGCAGGCTTGCTGTTGGCGGGCCTCGGCGCCGAAGTGGTCAAGATCGAGCCGCCGGGCGGGAGCCCGACGCGGCAGATCGGCCCCTTTCACAACGACACGCGCGACAGCAATGGATCGCTGTTCTTCTGGAGCCACAACCGCGGCAAGAGCTCGGTCGTGCTCGATCTTGCGAGCGACGCCGGACGACGCGACACGCTCGACCTCATCGCCACCGCGGACGTGCTGCTGGACTCGAGCCGCGGCCGCCTGAACGATGCGCTCGGGCTTTCCCGCGCCGCATTGCAGGACCGCTTTCCCGCGCTCGTGGTCGCGCGCATGACGCCCTTCGGCGACGTCGGGCCGTGGAAGGACTTCAAGGGCTCGGACCTTGTTCATCTCGCGCTGGGCGGCGTGATGATGAATTGCGGCTACGACCCCGACCCCACGGGCAACTACGATCTGCCGCCGATCGCGCCGCAACTGTGGCACGCGTATCACATCGCGGGCGACCAGCTCGTGATGGGCATCGTCGCGTCGCTCATCCATCGCGAGCAGACGGGACGCGGACAGGACGTTGCATGCGCGGTCCATGCGGCGGTGTCCGTCAACACGGAAGTCGATCTCATGTCGTGGGTCATGCGCCGCGCCCCGCTCTATCGCCAGACCTGTCGTCACGCGGTGGAGAAGCCGGCGCGCGCGCAAAGCATCGCGGCCGCGAAAGACGGGCGTTGGTACATGACCTACGACGGCTCCGCGGCGCGGGACGAGTCGCTCCTCTTCAACTTCCTGAAGGGCTACGGGATGGAGGCGGACCTGGATGCCGCCGAATCCGCGAAGCCCGAAACGGGCGGGCGCGCGATCCCCGGCACCGGCGCCATGACGGAGAAGAAGGCGCACCGGCTCGAAGTGGCCCACCGCCTGGTCCGCTCGTACACCTACGAGAACGTGCCGTGGCGCGAGGCACAGGACGCGGGCCTGATGTGGGTGCCGCTGCGCAAGCCCGGCGAGAGCACGTCCGACGAACACTGGATCAAACGCACATCGATCCGCGAGCTGCACCATCCGGAGCTGGGAAAGTCCTTGCCCTACCCGGTGAGCAAGTGGCTCAGCACCGCGACGAGCTGGAAGACGGGCCGGCGCGCGCCGCTGCTTGGAGAAGACACCGCCACCATGAAGGATCTGCTGGCCGTGAGCCGGGCGGCGACCGCGAAGATGAAGCGCGCGGAAACCACGCGCACGCCGACCCTCTCGGCGCGCGGCCAACCGTTCGCGCTTCAGGGCATCCGCATCTTCGACTTCTCGTGGTTTCTTGCCACCGCCGGCGGCACGCGCTTTCTCGCGGGGCTGGGCGCGGAGTGCCTCAAGGTGGAGTGGAAAGGCAATCCCGACACGCGTCTCGCCGCGATGTCGCCGGTCGGCGGACGCGCCGCGCGCGAAGCGGCCACCGCGCCGTTGCAAGGAGTCACCGACGGCGACATGGGCGGGCAGTTCAACAACAAGAACCCCGGCAAGCGCGGCATGTCGTTGAACATCCGCCATCCGAAGGGCCTGGAGATCGCCAAGCGATTGATCGCCATGTGCGACGTCGTGGCCGAAGGCTTTTCGCCGGGCGTGATGGAGCGTGCGGGCCTGGGTTACGACGTGCTGAAGGCGATCAAGCCGGACATCATCTACGTGCAGCAGTCGGGCATGGGCGCCGAGGGAACGTATGGCCGATTCCGCACGGTTGGACCTGTTGCCGCAGCGTTCGCGGGAACGTCGGAGATGTCCGGCCTGCCCGAACCCGCGCCGCCGGCGGGGTGGGGCTACTCGTACCTCGACTGGGCCGGCGCGTACGGATTTGCGCTGGCGATCCTCAGCGCGCTGCTGCATCGACAGCGCACGGGCGAAGGCCAGTACATCGACTCCTCGCAATGCGAAAGCGGCTTGTTCCTCGCGGGCATCCCCATCCTGGACGAGCATGCGAACCAGCGCCAGTGGACCCGCATCGGCAACCGCTCGCCGTACAAGCCGGCAGCGCCGCATGGCGCTTACCGATGCGCGGGCGTGGACCGCTGGATCGCGATCGCGTGCTTCGACGATGGCGAGTGGCAGGGCTTCGCGAAGACCGCGGGGCTCGAAGTACTCACGCACGATCCACGCTTCGCGACGCTCGAAGCGCGCCTGCGCAATCAGGACGCGCTCGATGCGGCGGTGAACGAATGGACCACGACGCAGGACGCGTTCGCGTGCATGGTCGCGTTGCAATCCGCGGGCGTGCCCGCCGGCGTCTGCCAGAACGCGGAGGACCGCTGCGAGCACGATCCGCAATTGAAGGCGCTCGAATGGATGACCGAAGTCACGGGAACAAAGATCGGCCGCTGGCCCGTCACGGAGCTGCCGGTGAAGCTCGATGCCACGCCGTCGTATATGGGCGGGCCGATCGATCGCGCCGCGCCGTGCTACGGGGAGGACAACCAGCACGTGCTGAGCACGTGGCTGGGATTTTCGGACACCGAGATCCAGCAGCTCGCGGACGAAGGCGTGATTTGACAATGACGTCGGGTCACCCGACGTAGATCCCCAGCGTCGCGAGCTTCTGCGTGAACGCGATCAGCCGGTCGTACTTCTCCTGCGTGAACGAGGCGTGCATCTGCAGGAAGCGCTGCTGTCGCTGGCCCGCACCCTTGCCCGGCACCATCACGAAACCCATCTTCGCCTCGGAGTAGAACTTCGCGTCCTGCGCCTCGACGTCGTAGCCGTATTCCAGCAGCGTGAGGATCTCGCTGCCGCCAGGCTTCACGGGATAGTTCATGTCGCCACGCGTGCCCAGGTTCGCGACCTTCGAGCCCACGGGGTTCTCCATCATCAGCGGTCGCTTGACCGGGTCGCGCGTGACCGGGTCGAGGAAGGTCTCGTAGTCGACCTTCGGCGTCACGAATACGAACGCCGCGTTCTTGCCGATGCCCGCGTGCAGGAAGAAATCGTTCAGCCGGATGTCCCAGTTGATGGCGCTGGCCACCGGCGCATTGGCGCGCAGGATCATCGGATTCATGATGAAGCCGCGGTCGTACAGGTTCTGGCTGCTCGCGAGCGTGCGCAGGAAAGTGGAGCCCTCCACCAGCTTCCAGGTCGTGAAGAGCATGCGCACGCCGCCGTACTTGTGCAGCAGCGCATCGAGCATGCAGGCCTGCAGCGCGCTCAGGGCCAGCGTCGTTGCATCGGTCGAGGCGGTGCTCTTGAACTCGGGGCCATTGGCTGCCTCGTTGAACTGGCCGTTCACCCGCTGCATCGACTTCAGGTTTTTCTTGCGGTTCTCTTCGAGCGCTTTCTCGATGTTGTTGATGGCCGCCATGCCCGCGTTGTACTTCTTGTCCTTGTCCCAGTCGAAGAGGTTGCTGCGGTTCGCGCGCAGCTCCGCGGCCACCCGGATCTGCGCCTGCAGCGGGGACTCGCCGGTGGTGGCCGCGTTCTGCGCGGCACTCTGCAGCGCCGCCTTGCCCTTGCGCGAGTGCAGGGGCCGCGCGAACTCCTTGAATTCCTCGTTGAAGACGTCTTCCGAGGCGCCGACGTTGTGGTCGGAGATCCAGTTGCGCATCAGCGTCATCATGTTGGCCTTCTCGGCCAGCGTGATGGTGTGCATGCCGAACGCGTTGTGCGCCGCGTCCCTCTCGAGTTGCGACATGTAGTCGCGCTCGTAGTCGACCAGGTACTGGATTTGCTCCTGCAGGGTCAGCGGCATGACTTCGCCTTGTGTGGTGAGCGGGTCAGTGTATAGAGGCGCCGCAGGCAGCGATCAACTATCTGAAAAACGATGCACGCCAATCGATTTTATTGACGAATTTCACTGACTGTGAATTAATAGAAGCGCTCGCATCGATTTTTCTTCCATGCAAATCAATATCAATTCACCCCGAGAACTCGGACTTCTCATCCGGGCCACCCGCAAAGCCCAGAAGTTGCGCCTGGACGACGTCGCCGGAAGCGCCGGGGTCGGCCACGTCTTCGTCCGCGACGTGGAACGAGGCAAGGAAACCGTCCAGCTCGGCCGCGTCATGAAGCTGCTGGCGGAACTGGGGATCACACTCAGCGCGGACGTTTCGCACGACGTCGCGCCGGTCCTCGCCACGCTCAAGCTCAAAGGCGTCAAGCCGTTGAGGCCGCGCCGTAAATCGGCAGACCCGGGCAATGGCAAGGAAGACCCGACATGACCACGCGACAACTGCAAGTCCTGGTCAACGACCAATCGACCGGTCATCTTCGCGAGGAGAACGATCTATGGCAATTCGAATACGAAGCGTCGTGGCGCGAATCGCCGCAAGCGTTCGACCTGTCACCGGCCCTTTCGCGCGGCCAGGCGCTGCATGCCGACGGCGCCAGCCACCGGCCTGTCCAGTGGTACTTCGACAACCTGCTGCCGGAGGAGTCCCTGCGCGAAGTTATCGCCAAGGAAGCCGGCCTCATCGCCGAGGATGCGTTCGGCCTGCTGGCTTGCTTCGGCGCCGAGTCCGCCGGATCGCTGGTGCTGCGCGACCCGGAGAAGCCGCTCCCCGCCGAGCATGGGCTCAAGGCGCTTTCGCTCGCAGCGCTGAACGCGCGAATCCTCAATCTTCCGAACGCATCGCTCACGAGGGACGCACCGAAGCGGATGTCCCTGGCCGGCGCGCAGCACAAGATGCTCGTGGTGCTTAGGGGCCGCGAACTGTTCGAGCCGTTGCCGGCGACGCCATCGACCCACATCCTCAAGCCGAACCATCAGAGCAGCGACTACTCGGCCTCGGTGATGAACGAGTTTTTCACGATGCGTCTCGCGAAAGCCCTTGGCCTGGAGGTTCCGGCCGTGTATCGGATTTACGCGCCGCAGCCGGTGTACATCGTGGAGCGCTTCGATCGCGTGCAGGCCACAGTCGACGTTGCGGGTGGCGAGTCGGTACGGCGCCGCCACGTGATCGACACGTGCCAGTTGCTGAACAAGGCACGGATGTTCAAGTACACCGCCGCGAATCTCCAGTCGCTCGCCGAAGCCATCCGACACTCACGCTCGAAGGCGGCGACCCGGCTTCGGCTTTACCAGTGGGTGGTGTTCAACGTCCTGGTCGGCAATGGCGACAACCATATCAAGAACATCTCCTTCACCGTCGATGCCGAAGGCATCAACCTCGCGCCGTTCTACGACCTGCTGTGCACTGCCGTGTACGAGACCACGGCACTGGCCAATGAGAAGTCCATCTGGCCGCGAAGCCAGCTTGCTCTTTCGTTGAACGACGCAACAAGCTTCGCGAACGTGACGCGGGGCCATCTCTTCAACGCGGCGGAGATCCTCGGGTTGAATCGGAGCACCGCCGCACGCGAGCTCGATCGCCTGCTGCGGGACCTGCTGCCCGCGGCGGACAAACTCATTGCAGGCATCGAGGCAAGCGCGGCTCAAGATGCCGCGGCAAGTCCGGACCCGGAGGCGGCGACGGCTCACATCGGGGGCGAGCTGCGCCTGCTGCGTGCCGTGCGGCACATCGTCCTGGCGGACATGCACGGGCGGCTCTCTTCCGCGTAGCTTTACGCACCGCGGCTCTGCCGTAAAACTGCGCTAGCCTTCCGCAAGTCAGACGTTCACGTCATTTCCAAGCAGGAGCCCGCCATGTCCGATGTCACGCCCATCCGCGACCCCCAAACCGATTCCCTGATCACGCCGCAAAACGCCGTCCTCGCGATGATCGACTACCAGCCCGAGCAATATGCGGGCGTTGCTTCAGTCGGGCACGCCGAGCTGCTCGCCCACGTCACCATGCTCGGCCGCGTTGCCACGACCTTCGAGCTGCCTGTCGTGTTGAGCACGGTGTATGTGAAGCACGGCATGTCGGGCACGAATCAGGAATTGCTCGATGCCTTGCCGGGTGTGCCGGAGATCGACCGCACGAGCATGAACTCCTGGGAGGACCCGGACTTCCGCGCGGCGGTCGAGCGAACGGGCCGCAAGAAGTTGGTCATTGCCGGGTTGTGGACCGAGGTCTGCGTTGCATTCCCGACGCTGGATGCATTGCGCGCCGGCTACGAGGTGTACTTTGTCGAGGATGCGATCGGCGGCGTCAGCCGCGTCGCGCATGAAGCCGCCGTGCAACGCATGATCCAGGCCGGTGCGACACCGATCTCCGTGCTGGGCCTGGCGTGCGAGCTTCAGCGCGACTGGGGACGGCCCGACGCGAACCGGTTGCGAGGGATCATGCGGGAGTACTTCGGCAAGCTCAAGGCGGCGAAGGGATAGAGCGTCCTCCGCATTCAATGCACGTCCGGCCTCCAGCCCACCATCAGCAACATGGCCGCGAAGCCCAGCACGTAGCCCACGGCGACGTGCCACCCGCCCTTGAGCCATGCGCCGACCGAGCGCCCCTGCGGATACATCGTGCACAGCGCGACACCGGCCGACGAGCCGAACCACATCATCGAGCCGCCGAAACCCACGGCGTACGCGAGGAAGCCCCAGTCGTAGCCGCCTTGCCGCAGCGCGAGCGCGGTGAGCGGAATGTTGTCGAAGACGGCGCTCAGGAACCCGAGGCCGAAGGTCGTCTGCCACGAAGCGGCCGGTAGCGCCTTCACCGGCATCATGGCCGCGCAGAAGACGAGCGACAGCAGGAAGATGCTGCCGCGGATCGCGCCGGCCATCAGGCTCCACGTCGGCCGGCGCCAACCGGCGGTGAGCAGGACCGCGGCCCACACCGCGGCGCCGATCACCGGCCACTGCGAAAGCACGGCGGGCTGCCGCAGGTTGAACCACACGTTCGTCGCGATCGCGAACAGCAGCATGATCACGACGATGGCCAGGCGCGGGACATCCAGCACCACGTGCGCGTGGCTGTCCTTCATGATCGGCTGAAAGGCCTGCTGCTGGCGCGCGGCCGCGACGCCGAAGAAGCTGATCGCGACGACCGCACCGACGGCGGCCTCCGCGACCTGGACGGGTGACACACCGGCGATCCACATCATGGTGGTCGTCGTGTCACCCACGACGCTTCCCGCGCCGCCCGCGTTGCTGGCCGCCACGATCGCGGCGAGGAAGCCGATGTGCAGCCTGCCGCGGTAGAGCACGTGCGCCATCGCGCCGCCGATCATCGCGGCCGCGATGTTGTCCAGGAAGCTGGAGATCACCGCGATCAGCACGAGGAGCACGAAGCCGCCCTTCCAGTCATCGGGCAGGATGCGCGGCAGCAGGTCGGTCAGGCGGCTGCGCTCGAAGTGGTCGGCCAGCAGCGCGAAGCCGAGCAGCAGCCCCAGCAGGTTGGCGAGTGTGACCCACTCGTGAGCAACGAGCGATGCGAAGCCCGCGATGCCCGGGGTTCCCGCGAAGTCCGCGAACACCAGCTTCCACGCGGCGATCACCACCATCCCGATGACGGCGACGTACAAGGTGTGCCGGTGAAACACGGCGACGCCGGCCAGCGTGAGGCCGAAGAGAAAGAACTCGACCGGGATGCCCGCGATCACTGCTTCGCCCGGTTCGCCGCGAGGCGCTTGTCCACCAGGGCGACGATGCGATCGAGCTCGGGATGGCTCAAGCCGTGCTGCCGCGCGACCAGTTGCACCAGCTTGTCGGCGCGCTCGATGTTGGGCGCGCCGTTCTGCAGCGCGCGCGCCGCGGACGCGGGCCGCCCGAGGCTCTCGGCAGCGGCTGCATATTTGTCGAACGGCACGAGGTCGGCGGGCCTTGCCCCGATCCGCACGCACAGGTCAAAGACGAAGTCGTACACCGACCGCGACAGCCCGAGGTCCGAGTGCACGGCTTCGCAGGCCGTGCGCATGCCGTCCTCCGTGATGCAGCGGTAGTTGCCGGCCAGCAGCATCGACCACTTGGCGAGCGGTACGAAGATCGAATCGGAGACGCGCAGCTTCACCGGCAATTCGATCGGCCCTTCGGGCGCCCCGAAGCGCACGGCATCGATGTCCGCCTCGAGCCGGCGCAGCAGGTCCGTGTGCTCTTGCGAATCGAAGCGCGCCGCCTTGAAGTTGGTGGGCAGCGTCACCTCCAGCACGTTCGCCTTTGCATCGGGCGGACGCACGGCCTGCGGGTCGGGGCTGCAGAGCGTGACGAGCGCCGGGTCGAACTCGTCCCACACGCTCGCATCGGTGAAGGCGGGCTTGAGCGCCTCCGCCTCCAGGCCCGGGATGCGCCGCAGGTACGCGAGCGGCGGCATGTTCATGATGGACATGCAAAGCACGCGCGAGCGCGCCACCTGGGCCATCAGGTCTCGGACTCCGGGTGAACGGTATTGCGGCTCCTGCATCGCGAGGCCGACCAGGTCGTACTGCGCGGGGTTCACCTCGCCCGTGCCTGCCGCGCGCACCTTGCCGGGCAGCTTGCGCGAGTCGATCTCGATCGGCTCCACGCGCCCGCGCACCGGCATGCGCACGCGAAAGCCGTCGGTGTTGATCAGGTCGGCTTCCGCAGGCAGGCACACGAGCGTGACCTCGTGGCCGGCGAACAGCAGCTTGGATGCGAGCAGGGAGCCATAGGACGCCCCCAGGATCAGGATCTTGCTCATGACGTCTTGCCTCTTTCCTTGTTGTCGTTAAAGCCGGACGCTCGCCTCACCGATGCCGGGGAAGCGCACGTGGATGGAATCGGAAGCACGCGCGGGCAGCATGCCGCACCAGGTGCCGGTGGTCACAATGGCGCCGCTGACCGTGTCAAGGCCATGCCTTTTCGCGTGCGCCAGCCATGCCGGCAACAGCCATGCGGGATCACCGAGCGAATGCGTGCCCGTGAATTCATGTTTCTCGCCGCCGATGCTCACTTCGCAGCGTTGGGACGACCACTCGCGCGGCTCGAACGCAATCCACTCGCCCAGCACCAGCGCGCCATGGGACTGCAGATCGGCCAGCTTCGCGAGCGGCGGCGCTTGCATGCTTTCGGTCCAGCGCGAATCGACGATCTCGATCGACACGGCCATGGCTCGCGGCGAACCGTCGGCCGCGAGACGCAACGCAATCTCGGCTTCGATCCAGCGCGAATTGAAATGCATGCGGCTCGCGTCGGCCGGGCTTGGCAGGATGCCGGCCGCGGGCAACGGCGCATGCGTCAAGGTCGCGCTGCGCGATGGCCCACCCGACTTCCACACTTGCGGATGGCCGGGTAGCAGTTCGGGCATGAGCTGCGCAGCGAGCGCTTGCGCTTCGTACGCATCCGCCGCATCGCGCAACACGAACGCGCAATCGGCGGCGGCGATGGTGCGCTGCCCGCGGCGCGCGCGCACGAGGGCTTGCGCGACTTGCGTCGCGGCGTTGTCGGGGTCAATGGACACTCGTTACTCCAGCGATGGCCAGCGGTCAGCCCATGGGCATGCGCGCTCGTACGCCGCGCCCAAGTCCAGCAACATGTCGTCGGCGCCATACGGCCCGACGACCTGCATGCCGATCGGCAGGCCCTCCTTCGACGGCGCGCACGGCAACGCAAGTCCCGGCAAACCGGCGGCATTCACCCAGCCGGTGTAAATCGCATGGCCGCGCGGACCGACCGGCTGGCCGTCGATCGTCTCGGGGAATGCGCGCTCCGCGGGCCACGGCAGCGCCGCGACCGACGGCAGCACGATCGCATCGATGTTGTCGAACAGCGAGACGCTCGCGCGGCGCAGGGTCTTCACGTGCTCCAGGATCTGCCACAGCCGCCCGGCCGGAATCGCGCGGCCTTGCTGCGCCATGTCCAGGTATTTCGCGGAAGCTTGGGCCGCCCACTCGGGATGCTGTTCGAACAGCGCGGCGAGGCCGGCCTGGCCGATCTGCGGCCACGCTTGCGCATAGAAGTCGAGGTCGAGCGGCAAGGGGCCGGTGCTGACCACGTGCCCCAGACCTTCGAGCGCCTTCACCGCCGCGCCGACGCTTGCCGCGACCTGCGGGTCGAGCGGCGCGGCGCCGAACCGCTCCACATACAGGATGCGCAGCTTCGCCGGTCCCTGGCGCGTGCCTTCGCGTGAGGAACGGGCCTGCGCCGCGGCGAGCGAGTGCCGGTCGCCCATGACCGGGCCGCGCATCACTTCGAAGAGCATCCGCGCATCCGCGACCGTGCGCGCCAGCGGCCCGATCACTTCGAAATCGAGCAGCAGCGACGGCAAGGCATGCTCGCGCGGCACGCTCGAGAGCGACGGCTTGAGGCCCACCAGCCCCGCGTGGGACGCGGGCCGGCGGATCGACCCGCCGCCGTCCTGCGCGATGGCCAGCGGACCGATGCCGCTCGCCACCGCCGCCACCGCGCCGCCGCTGGACCCACCGGGCGTGAGCTCGAGATTCCACGGGTTGCGCGTGACGCCGAAGAGCGGATTGTCGGTGTAGCCCTCCAGCGCGAACTCCGGCACGTTGGTCTTGCCAAGGATCAGCGCGCCCGCGGCACGCGCGCGGCCGGCCGCGAGTTCGTCGTGCGGCGTCGCGTGATCGCGCAGCGCGGCCGTGCCCCACGTCGTCGGCTGGTCGGCGGTGAAGAGGCTGTCCTTCACCGTGATCGGCACGCCGTCGAGCGGTGACAGCGCTGCGCCTTGCGCATGGCGCAGCGCCGATGCCCGCGCCTCGCGCAGCACGGCATCGTCGCGCCGCGCGATCACCGCATTGATGCGCGGGTTCACCGCGTCCATGCGCGCGAGGCAAGCCTCCACCACGTCGACCGGCGTGAGGTCGCGCTCGCGAAAGCGCCGCGACAACTCGCCCGCCGAAATGCGCCATAGCTCCTGGGTCATGCGGCCTTCCTCACATGTGCGCCGGCAGCCAGACCACCAGCGCCGGGAACACCATCAGCAGCATGGTGAACAGGATCATGATCGCGGCATATGGAAGCGCGCCCCAGATCGCGTCCTCGATGCCGCCCTTGTCGGGCCGGATGCCGTGCACCACGAACAGGTTCATTCCCACCGGCGGCGTGATCAGGCCCAGCTCGCACATCAGCACGATGAAGATGCCGTACCAGATCGGGTCCACGCCGAGCGCGGTGGCGATCGGGTAGGTGATCGGGATCGTCGCGACCTGCATCGAGAGCACGTCCATGAACATGCCCAGGATCAGGTAGAAGACGATCAGCACCAGGATTAGCCCGGTAGCGGACAACCCCAGGCTGGTCACCCACTTGGTCATGGCCTCCGCGACGCCCGACAGGCTGATGGCCAGGTTCAGGATGAACGCCGCCATGATGATGAAGAGGATCATCCCGCTGACGCGCGCCGTGGAGATGAAGCACGTGCGCATCACTTCCCAGTTGAGCTTGCCGGATTGCCACACGAAGAACAGGGCCGCCATGCAGCCCAGCGCGGCGCTTTCCGTCGCGGTCGCGATGCCCGTGTACAGGCTGCCCATGACGATGCCGAAGACGACGGCCGGCGCGATGAGGAACCGCAGGGTCGAGATGCGCTCCTTCATCGGCACCTTCGCCTCGCGCATCGGCTTGCCGCCCAGCACGTTCGACAGGTAGATCCACAGCATGAAGCACCCGGTGAGCAGCAACCCGGGGATGATGCCCGCGATGAACAGCTTGCCGATCGAGTTGTTGGTGAGCGAGCCGTACACGATCATGTTCACGCTCGGCGGGATCAGGATGCCCAGCGTGCCGCCGGCCGCGAGCGAGCCGAGCGACTGCCGCATCGAGTAGCCGCGCTTGTGCAGCGACGGCAACGCGACGGTGCCGATGGTAGCCGCCGTGGCGACGGACGAACCGGACGTCGCGGCGAACAGCGCGCAACTGCCGATGTTGGTGTGCAGCAGGCCGCCCGGCATGTGGCCCATCCACGCGGAGAGGGCCACGTACATGCGGTCGGCAATGCCCGATCGCAGCAGCAACTCGCCCAGCAGGATGAACAAGGGGATGCAGGTGAGCAGCGAATCGTTCTGCACGCCCCACACCACCGGCGCGATCGAGTCGAGGAAGGGCATGCCGAAGGCCGCGATGCCGCCGACGATGCCGATGGCCGCCATCGAGGTGGCGATCGGCATGCCGACCAGCATCATCCCGAGCATCGCGAAGAAGGCGATGGCCACGTACGTGAGGCTCATGGTTTTGCTCCTTCGCCCGCGCTGCGCTGGGCCAGGTCATCCAGTTCTTCCTTCAGCTCCTCCTTCGCGCTCCTCGGCTGGAACTCGTGCAGCACGTCGGCGGTGCGGCCGGTGATCAGCAGCATGACGGCGCGCAGCGCGTACCCCGTGGACACCAGCGAGAAGATCACGAGGCCCACGTACCAGACCGCTTGCGGGTAGATGAGCGGCGTGGCCCACGGCGTCTGCGCCGTGCTGCGGTACTGCAAGGTGTCGGTGACGACTTTCAGCGCGACGTAGTCGATGAAGATCGCGAACACCGCGAGCGACAGGATCGCCACGCAGTTCAGCACCGCCTGGAATTTGCGCGGCATCAACTCATGGAACACGTCCACCCGGATGTGGTTGCGGCCCATCAACGCGAGACTGAACGCGATGGTCGAGCCGACGGCGAGTGCATAGCCGCCGAGTTCGTCGGCGCCCTGCAGCGAGATGTTGAACAGCTTGCGCGACGTCGTCTCGATGGTGACCAGCACGGCGAGGCCGAGGAACACCATGCCGAACACGGTCGCCAGCGTGGTCTCGACGCGCTCCTTCATCGACATCGGTTTCGACACGGCGGCGGCGTGCGGCGGCATCGTTGCCTGGTTGAGCGTCGCGTTCATTTCAGCCCCAGGACCGGTGCGACAGTGGCGTGCCACTTGGCGGAACAGCCGGGATTCGACTTGTCGCAGACCTCGGCCCAGACCGGCAGCGACACCTTGGTCACGGCGCTGCGCACGAGGTCCAGGTCAGCCGGCGTCACCGGCACGTTCACCAGCTTGAATTTCTTGCCCGTCGTGCAAGGGTCCTTGCCCGCGTTGCAGTTCAATGCATCCTGGAAGAGTTCCTCGGAATAGGTCCACACCTCGTCGATGAACTTGTCGAATGCGGCTTGCAGCTTCGCCTGCTGGTCGGGCTTGAGCTGGTTCCACGCCTTCAGCGTGATGCCGTAGCCGTTCAAGGCCATCTGGAAGCCGATGGGCATCTGGTGCGTCGTGACTTCGGGCCAGCCCGCGGAGTTGGCCGAGCTCGGGCCGGTGATGGCGCAATCGACCACGCCCAGCGACAGCGACTGGTGCGTATCGGCGAACGACACCGGCACCGGCGTGGCGCCCACCATCTCGATGAACTTGGCGAGGTTCTGGTCGTACACCCGCACCTTCAGGCCCTTGATGTCCGCGAGCTTCGCGATCGGCTTCTTGCAGAACAGGATCTGCGGCCCGAACGGCCACACGCCCAGCAGCTTCACCTTGAACTGCTCCTGCAGGCGCGCGTCGATCGTCGCGGCGTAGGCCTTCGCGATCTTGCGGCCCGTCGCGTAGTCGGGCGACGCGCCCACCAGGTCGAGGCCCAGGATGGTGGGCTCGTCGCGCGAGTTCTGCGAAACGCGCAGCGACACGATGTCGAACAACCCGGCCTTCATCACGCGCAGCTGCTCGGTGTCCTTGATGCCCAGCGTGTCGATCGGCTTGTAGTCGACGTCGATCGGCAGCCCCGTTTTCGCGGCGAAGTTCTCGAAGAACGGCTGCTCCTTGTTCTTCTGGATCAGGCCCGTGGCCAGCGGCTGGCCAACGGCCTTGAACTTGATGCGGTCCTGGGCGTGCGCGGGCGCTCCGGCCAGTGCGGCGACCGCCGCGGCGGCGGCGATCAGGCGTTGCAACTTCATGGAGAGGCTCCTTTCGAGCGGGGGGTGGGTGAAGGGATGGGAAGGCGCTGCGTCAGACCGGCAGCTTGCGGCTGTAGTCGATCAGCAAGGTGGAACAGATGAACAGGCCCGCGCCGGCGGCGGCAAAAAGCATCAGGGCCATGAAATACGAGCCGGTCGCCTGCACGATGAGGCCGACGACGATGGGCACGCCGATGCCGGCGATGTTGCCGCCCAGGTTCATCGCGCCGCCGAGGAAGCCCACGCGGTCACGCGTGCCGAGGATGGACGGGATGCACCAGAAGAGGCCGCACCAGCGCAGGAAGAACAACGTGACCGACAACAGCGCGACGACGGCGACCGGGTCCTTGATCTGCGCGACGCTGTAGATCGCGACCGTGGCGATCACCGAAGCAGTCCCGAACAGCGTGCGCAGCACCCTGGCTTGCGATGCGCCCGCGGCCATCCACTTGTCGGCGATCCAGCCGCCCACCATCTCGCCGACGAAGCCGGAGAAGAACATGATGAAGACGGCGCCGCCCATCTGCTTGATGTCGAAGCCGTGCACCTTGGACAGGTAGTTCGGCATCCAGGTGAGCAGGCCGTAGAACAGCGCGTTGAAGCACATCCAGCCGAAGAACATGCCCCACACCGAGCGGTAGCGGAAGAAGTCGAGCACGCGTCCGCTTGCGTCCTGGGGTGTGAGTGCCGCATCGCGCTCCTGGGCCTCCTCGATGTAGCGCGCCTCGGCGCCGTTCACGGCCGGATGCTCGCGCGGGTGGTTGCGGATGTAGCTCCACGCGAACCAGCCGGCGATCACGGTTCCCACGCCCGCGACGACGAACGACATGCGCCACGAACCCATGAAGGCGATCAGGCTGGAGATGATGATGGCGCCCAGCGCCGCGCCGAGCGGTGCGCCGCCGTCGAGCAGGGTCGCGCCGCGTCCGCGTTCGTTCTGCGTCATCCAGATGGCGTTGAGCTTGCCGCCGGCCGGATAGATCGGCGCTTCCGCGAGGCCCAGGCCGAGGCGCGTGATCAGCAGGCTGACCCAGCCGGTGCAGACCGCCGCGATCGCCTGGAAGAAGCCCCAGCCGATGGTCGCCCCGGCGATGACGACGCGCGGGCCGAAGCGGTCGGCCAGCATCCCGCCGGGGATCTGCATGAAGGCATAGGTCCAGAAGAAGGACGAGAGCAGCAGGCCCTGGTAGGCCGGGCCGATGTCGAACTCCTTCGCGATGAGCGGCATCGCGACCGACAGCGACGCGCGGTCGATGTAGTTGATCGAGATGAGGAACAGCATCATCAGGAAAATCTTCCAGCGCACCTTGGTCGGTGCTTCGGCGGGCACGGCGACCGCCGCGGTGTCCAGGGGGATCGAGGTCTGCATGGAGTTGTCTCCGTATGAGATTCAGCGAGAGGCGTGGCCCGCCGCGAGCAGCTGCTGCAGCGCGGGTGACAGGCCCTGGTTGGGTTTGAGGGGTGGCGGCGCGAAGCTGCCGAGGCGCGCGCGCCCGGGTTGCAACGCGACCAGGGTTTCGGCATGGCGCACGGCACTGGAGACGCCGTCGACCACCGGCACGGGCAGATCGCCTTTGATGAAGCGCGCGAGGCCCGCGAGCGGCGCGCCGGCCAGCACGATCGCTTCGGCGCCGTCCTCGCGCACCGCGCGCTCGGCCAGGGCCCGCAATGCGTCGGCGTGCTCCTGCTGCACGCCGCCGATGCTCGACAAGGGGCGGTCGAGCGCGCGGATGCTGGCCAGGCGCGCGCCGAAACCGTAGCTGTCCACCACTTCGCGGTACCACGCCTGGATGCGCTGCGAGATGGCGATGATCGAGAACCGGTGGCCGAGCAGGTGCGCACTCGCGAGGGCGGCTTCGGTGAGGCCCGTGACGGGAATGGGCAGCACTTCGCGCAGCCCCGCGAGGCCCGGGTCGCCGAAGGCGGCGACGATCACGGCGTCCGCGTTGGCGTAGTGCTCCGCCGCGAGTTCGGCCGTCGCGTAGGCGCCGACGAGCGATTCGAAGCGCGTCTCGATGTAGGCGACGCCGAAGCGCGCCGTCACCACCTGCACTTGCGTGTCGGGCGAAGCGCTGCGGACCGCTTCCTGCCGGATCAGGTCCGACACGCTCTCGGAGATGTTCGGGTTGATGAGGAGCAGCTTCATCGCACGCCTCCATCGCGGCGCGGCTGCAGGGTCGGTGCGCCGCAGCGCAGGAAGCGCCCGTGGCCGGCGCGGCCGGTGAACTCGCGGCCGTCCCACACGACTTCGCCGCGCGACAAGGTCAGCGCCGGCCAGGCGCGCAACGTGCGCCCCTCATACGGTGTGTAGTCGACGGCGTGATGCAGGTCGGCATTTCGGATCGTGCGCTCGCCCTCTTCCCATATCACCAAGTCCGCGTCGGCGCCGACGGCGATCGTCCCCTTGCGCGGGTGCAGGCCGTACGCCTTGGCGGGGTTGGTGGCAGTGAGTTCGACGAACTTGTTCAGCGAGATGCGACCACCGAGCACGCCTTCGGAATACAGCAGCGGCATGCGCGTCTCCAGGCCCGGGATGCCGTTCGGGATGTGGCGGAAAGCGACTTCCTCGCCGCCCGGCTTCTTGCCTTCGGGGGCGTCGTACCTGAACGGCGCATGGTCCGACGAGAACACGGTGAAGAGGCCGTCGGCCAGGCCGTCCCAGATCACTTCCTGGTTCGACGCATCGCGCGGCGGCGGGCTGCACACGCAGCGCGCGCCGTGGTAGCTGTCGTCGATGCCGAGGTCCTCGGCGGTGAGGAACAGGTACTGCGGGCAGGTCTCGGCGTAGACCTGCAAGCCGTGGCCGCGCGCCCACCGGATCTGCTCTACCGCTTCGCGGCCGGACACGTGGACGATGAGGATCGGCACGTCCACGAGTTGGGACAGCGCTATCGCGCGGTGCGTCGCTTCGCGCTCGACCAGCATGGGACGGGAGTGCGCGTGGAAACGCGGCGCCGTGCGGCCCGCGGCTTCGAGGCGGCGCGTGAGCCACTCGATGCAATCGGCGTTCTCCGCATGGACCATCGCCATGGCGCCGTGGCTGCGCGCGACGTCCAGCACATCGAGCATCTCGCTGTCGTCCAGCTTGAGGTCGTCGTAGGTCATGTAGATCTTGAACGACGTGTAGCCCTCGGCGATGAGCGCCGGCAGTTCCTCGCGCAGCACCGTCGGCGTGGGGTCGCTCACGATCAGGTGGAACGCGTAGTCGACCGACGCGCGGCCTTCGGACCGCTGGTGGTAGTCGAGCACGGCGGCACGCAGCGACTGGCCCTTGGCCTGCGCGGCGAAGGGAATGATCGTCGTCGTGCCGCCGCAGGCGGCCGAGCGCGTGCCGGTCGTGAAGTCGTCGGCCATGCGCATGGGCGGCGGCATCGGCTGGTCGAGGTGGCAATGCGCATCGACGCCGCCCGGCGTGACGACGCGGCCCGCCGCATCGATCTCGCGCGCCCCGGCGGGCAGGGACTCGCCGAGCTGGGTGATGCGCCCGCCGCGCACGCCGATGTCGGCGCGAAAGGTGTCTGCGGCCGTGGCCACCTGTGCGTCGCGGATCACCAGGTCGAACTGCGGATCAGCCACGCGAGTGCTCCCCTTGTGCGCTATCCGTGCGACGGATCAGTTGCCAACTTGCCCACAACGTTGTTGACAATCTTGCGAGACTTGAATTGCTCTTCATTTCGCTTTGCTCTCCTTGAGGCCTGAGGTAACCGGCTCAGCTGGCGAACGCACGCCAAGCCGTCACGGAGCTGACTATGGTCGATTCGCAAAACTTTTCTGTTAGTGTTTACACCGATGTCGACAATCTGATGGCAACATTGTTGAAACAAGAAGCGTTCTGGGCCATACTCCGCTCCATGCAGACCTCGACCCACCCGATCCGGCTGGGGGTGCTGACCCCCTCGTCCAACACTGCGCTGGAGCCGCTGACCAGCACCATCGTCGCCACCGTGCCCGGTGCGAGCGCGCATTTCTCGCGTTTCAAGGTGACCGAGATTTCCCTCAGCGCGCGGGCGCTGGGCCAGTTCGACGACGCGAACATCCTGGCCGCCGCCGAGCTGCTGGCCGACGCGAAGGTCGATGCGATCGGCTGGAGCGGCACCTCGTCCGGCTGGCTCGGGTTCGATGCGGACCGCCAGCTGTGCGAGCGCATCCGCGAGCGCACGGGCATCCCTACGACGACGGCCGTCCTCGCGCTCAACGAACTGCTCGCGCTTCGCGGCGTGCGCCGCCTCGGCCTCGTCACGCCCTACACGGCCGACGTGCAGGAGCGCATCGTTCGCAACTACGCGCAGATCGGCATCGAGGTCGTGGCCGAGCGGCACCTGGGGATCAGCGTGAACCACGAATTCGCGCTCGTCGCGCCGCCGCGATTGCGCGGCCTGATCGGCGAAGTGGCGGCCGAGTCGCCGCAGGCGATCACCACCTTTTGCACGAACCTGCAGGCCGCGCCGCTCGCGCGCGAGATCGAGGAATCGCTGCGCATCCCGCTGCTGGACACCGTGAGCACGACGGTGTGGGGCTTGCTGCGCGCCGCCGGCGCATCACCGGCGCACGTCGAAGGCTGGGGGGAGATGTTCCAATGGACCTGAAGGGACACCGCGGCCACGCGCACTCGCACGCGCACCCCGCCGATACAATCGGCCCGGACAAAAGCACCCCCGCACCCATGCCCGCCCCATCGCGCAAGACCGCCACCCACAACGAGCGCGAGAAGACCGTCGACGAGATCTACGAGCGGATCTACATCGCGATCCTCGAACACCGCCTGCAGCCCGGCACCAAGCTCGGCGAAGAGCGCATGGCCGATATCTTCGGTGTCAGCCGCGCGCGCATCCGCGAGGTGCTGGCGCGCCTCGCGCACGAGCAGATCGTGGAGCTGTTCCCGCAGCGCGGGGCCTACGTCGCCAAGCCGACCATCGAGCAGGCGCGCGATGTGTTCGAGGCGCGACGCCTGATCGAGCCCGCGGTGCTGCGGCGCCTCGTCGACACGCTCACGCCCGAGAAGGTGGCGCGCCTGCGCCAGCACAACGAACTCGAAGCGGACGCCCACCGGCGCAACGACAAGCGCGCGGTGATCCGCCTCTCCGGCGAATTCCACACGCTCGTCGCGGAACTCGCGGGCAATTCAGCGCTGGCTCGCAGCATGCGCGAGCTATGCATGCTCACGTGCCTCACGATCTTCCTGTACGACGCGCCCACCGCGCAGAGTTGCCGCAACGACGAGCACCAGAAGATCGTCGACGCTGTCGCCAGGCGCGACCGCCAATCCGCCGAGAAGCTGATGATGGATCACCTGGACCACATCGAGGGCAGCCTGCAGCTGGGCAACGGCAACGGCGAAGCGGACCTCGAGGCGATCTTCAAGGCCTGACGGGCATCTTCTCGAACGTTTGCAACGCCGGGGTGACCGCGTCCCAGGCGTGGGCGCTAGCGTTGTATGTCACGAACTGCGGCTGGTACCGGCCCGGGTCGTCGAGGCTCGCGGCATGCACGATGAAGAGATCGGGCATCGCGGGGAACGTGAGGTAGACAGGCGAGCCGCACTCGGGGCAGAAGGCGTGTCGCTTGAGCGTGCCACCGTCGCCGGTGACGTCCCACTCCTTCGCTTCTCCGGTGAGTTTTACTTTCGCACGTGCCGCGAATGCGATGTAGGAGCCGTGACCCGTACCGCTGCGGTGCTGGCAGTCGCGGCACTGGCAATCGTTCATGCCGATGGGCCTGTCGTCGATTTCGAAGCGGATGGCGCCGCAGGCGCATCCGCCGGAGTAGGTATCGCTCATTGCGAGATCTCCTTGACGATGACGCCGATGCTCGGCACGACCTTCTTCCATCCATCGCCCATCTTGTTCAAGGCGGTGTCATTCTTCGGCGTGACGAATCCTGAATGAACCAGGCGCAGGCGCGTACCGTCGGTTGTCCTCGTCAACGTCCAGGTCACCACGGTGTCCAGCAACGAGCCATAGCCGACGTTGCCCGCGTGCCCGCCTTTCCATGAGTAGGCGATCGACTCGTTCGGAACGACCTCGAGCACACGGCAATGGATGACGCCGTCCCACTCGCCGGCGGGCGTCGTCTGGAACGTGAACTCCTTGCCCTCGACGGGCTCGAAGCCCTTCGGCTCCATCAACCAGCGGCCGATCAAGGCGCCGGTGGTCAAGGCCTTCCACACGACTTCCGGCGCGTGCGCGAAAGTGTCTTCAACGACGATGTTCCTCACGTCGGAGTTCGGGGCGATGGGGTTCATGGATCGATCTCTTTCAGAAGGTCATGGAGGTTGGCGAACCCGTCGCGCCAGAGCACGCCGAAGTGCCCCATCCAGTCGACGAGAGGTGCGAGCCCTTGCGGCTCCGCGCGGTAGAACACGTTGCGCCCCTGCGCGCGGTCGGTCACGAGCCCGGCTTGCCGAAGGGCGCGCAAGTGCTGCGAGACGGCTGATTGCGTGACGCCGCTGCCCTCGGTCAGTTCGGCCACGCTGATCTCCTGGGACTGGACGATGCGCTCGAACACGGCCCGCCGCGTCGGGTCGGCGAGCGTGCGCATGACGGTGTCGAGGGCAGCGGGTGCGGGCATGACATCATATTAGTCGCGACTAACTCATAAGTCAAGACTACTTCGATGAATGACGGCTCGACCTTCAAATTACTTCGCCGCTCACCGGATGCGTTGGGTACACTTTGTGACGAGTCGCGTGTGTACTCGCGGCTCGATCCAACTGTCCGTCAGTAGTTAAAAGGAGCATCAATGAAGCGACTTCTTCTCGGCGTTGCACTCGCAGCACCCTTGGCTTGTTTCGCGGGCGGTGGCCCGATCGACGGTGCGTACCAATGTTCCGTCGGCGGCCAGACCGCAGCCATCGCGGTCGTCGGTTACCCCGATGGGCGATCCGCATTCGGCGTCATCGCGCTGCAGGATAGCCAGGACCTCAGCGGCTATGGCCTCGGCCAGATCGTCGGCTCGACGTTCTCGGGGTCGACCAATGCCGGGGGAAATTTCAACATGACGATTTCGGGCTCGACGCTTTCCGGAAGCGTGCAGCTGGTGGTGGGAAATCAGCTGGTGACGGCCAACGCGAACTGCACGAAGATCTACTAGCCGCGAGGAGACCCAGCCATGACGCTCACCCGTTCGCTGCGCCGCCTGGCGCCATTGGCCGTGCTTGCGCTTGTCGCGTGTGCGTCCACCAGCAAACTCCCGGTGCACGAGAACGCCTTCACATTCTGGTCGCCGCAGTTCCCCGACAACAGTCCGCTCGAGACGCGGCACGCCGGCAACATCGCCGCCAACCCGAACTGCGTGGGCCAGAACGTCTCGCCGCCACTCGCGTGGAAGAACGTTCCGGCCGGCACGAAGAGCCTGGCCATCGTGGTGTTCGACCCGGAAGGGCGCGGCGGCAGCGGCGTGTACCACTGGGTGGCCTACGGAATCGATCCGGCGTTGAACGGCTTCGCCGAGAACGAGATCAACAAGGCCTCGCTGAAGTTCACGGGAGGCAAGAGCACGCAGGACCTCGCTCATTACATGGGGCCGTGCGCAGGGCCCAACACCGGCTGGCACCACTACACCTTCACCGCGATCGCGAGCGACTACGAGCCGGGTGCATTGCCCGCGGGCTTGACCGGTCCGGAGTTGATGCAGCGCATGTTGGGTGGGCGGGGGAAAGGCGCGAGCTCGACGGTGCTGCGGTGGGGGCGGCCGTGAGGCCGTACTGATTCCCGCACGATTTTTAGGGATGGCCGCAGTGGTCGGCGAGGCGAAGGACGCCCAGTGAGTCGCTACGGGTAATCCTGTATATACAACTTGGTCACCGCGCCAAGACACTACGCCCTCACATGCCGACATGGCCCAGCGCCGTCGGCGACGTAGTAACTCTCGCCCAAGGATGTACATGGCGCGCGTCATCGACCTCGAGATCAGCCTTCCCAAGAGCGAAGCCGATCCTTCCATCCACGCCGTCACCAATGGCCGGCCGGGCAATCCGTTTCCCGGTTCGCTGCCGCGACCGGAAGGCTACGGCTTCGACAACTACAAGCACGTGTTCCGCCAGGCCAGCAACCGCAAGCCCGAAGGCGAGGCGCCAGTGGATGACGGCGGCACGAAGAAGCTGGTCGAGGACATGGACCGCGCCGGCATCGAGGCCGGCTTACTGGTCGGCGCGCGCAACGACCAGATCGGGCAGATCCACCGCGATCATCCGGGCCGCTTCTTCACGCTGGTGACGATCGACCCCACCGACGGCATGCGCGGCGTGCGCGAGCTCGAGCGGCTGGTGCGCGAAGAAGGCGCGGGCGGCATCCGCGTCTCGCCGCTCTACACCTGCATCCCCGCGAACGACAAGCGCTACTACCCGCTCTATGCCAAGTGCGTGGAGCTCGACGTGCCGGTGCGCATCTACACCTCGATGTCGTATGCGAACGACCGTCCCTACGACCTCGCGCATCCGCGCCACCTCGACGACATCTGCATCCACTTTCCCGAGCTGCGCGTGATCGCGGGCCTGGGCGGCTGGCCCTGGATCAACGACATGGTGGGCCTGCTGCGCCGCCACCCGAACCTCTATGCCGACACCGCGGCGCACCGCCCCAAGTACCTTGGGCAGCCGGGCTCCGGCTGGGAGCAGTTCCTGCAGTTCGGCAACACGCTGACGCAGGACAAGGTCATGGTCGGCCTGTCGCGCTACCTGTTCGGCACGTCGTTCGAGGAGCTGATCAAGGAGTACCAGGCGCTGCCGCTGAAGGAGTCGGTGCTGGAGAAATGGCTGTACGGCAACGCAGCGACCTTCTTCCGCCGGGGCTGAGCGGAGCGCACCGATGTTGCGATTCACGATCGCGCGGATCCTGCACTCGATCCCGCTGCTGATCGCGGTGGTGCTGTCGCTGTTCCTGATGCAGCAGCTGATCCCCGGCGATCCCGTGCAGGCGATGGTCGGCGACTTTCCGGTGCCGAAGGCTTTCCGCGACGCGATCGAAGCTCAGTACCACCTGAACGACCCGTTCCTCGTGCGCATCTGGTCCTACTTCTCGCACCTGGTGAAAGGGGACTTCGGCTACTCCTACCAGTTCCAGAAGCCGGTGCTCGAGCTCATCCTCGAGCGCGCGCCGCGCACCATCCTGCTGGCCGTCGCCGGTTTTGCCGTGGCGATCCCGCTGGGCATGCTGATCGGCGTGATCTCGGGCACCACCCGGCGCAAGAACGTGGACCAGGCCTGGACCACCACGACGTTGATCCTTTATGCAGTGCCCACCTTCTGGCTGGGACAGCTGCTGGTGCTGCTGCTCGCGCTCAAGTTCAACTGGTTTCCAACGCAAGGCATGGGGCCGCTGGTCTCGCAGGCCAAGGGCTTCGGCTGGCTGGCGGAGCGCGCGCACTACATGGTCCTGCCGGTGCTGGCCTTCGCGATCCACGAGGGCATGCGCGCGGCCCGCATCATGCGCGCCAGCGTGATCGACACGCTGGGCCAGGGCTACGTGGTCACGGCCCGCGCCAAGGGCCTCAGCCGCTGGAACATCATCTCGCGCCACATCCTGCGCAACTCCAGCCTGCCGCTGGTGACGATCGCGGGCTACGCCTTCGGCCATGCGCTCGGCGGCGCGGTGCTGCTGGAGACGGTATTCACCTGGCCGGGGCTCGGCCTGCTGCTGATCGAGGCGATCCGCGTGCGCGACAACATGACGGTGATCGGCGTGGTGATCTTCTCCGCCGTGGCCGTCATCGTCATGAACTTCGTGGTCGACATGCTCTACGCGCTGCTCGACCCGCGCATCCGGACCGTGTCATGAGCGAGAGCACGATCGCCACCGAAGACGAAGTGCTGCCACCGCTGCGGCCGCGCAGCGCGCCGTCGAAGGCACTGCGTGCGGTGGGGTCCACTTTGCGCGGCGTGATGCGCACGCGCCACGGCTCGATCGGCCTGGTGCTGCTGGCCGCGCTGACGCTGCTCGCGCTGCTGAGCCCATGGATCGCACCGTTCGCGCCGGCGCAGCAGATGCCCAAGAGCCTGGCCCCGCCGTCGGCTGCGTACCTGTTCGGCACCGACAACGTCGGCCGAGACATCTTCTCGCTGGTGCTGCACGGCACGCGCGCGTCGCTGGCCATCGGCTTTGGCGCGGCCTTCGCGGCGCTGTTCGTCGGCGGCGCCGTCGGCATCCTGGCCGGCTATTTCCGCGGCTGGGTCGAGACGGTGCTGATGCGCGTCACCGAGCTGTTCCAGACCTTGCCGGTGGTGATGTTCGTGCTGTTCGCGGTGGCGATGTTCGGCAGCAGCTTCTGGCTGCTCATCGCCGCCGTCACGCTGGCGATCTGGCCCGCCGAAGCGCGGCTGGTCTACGGCCAGTACATCAAGCTGCGCGAGCGCGACTTCGTGGCTGCCGCGCGCGTCAACGACCTGTCGACCTGGCACATCGTGATGCGCGAGATCCTGCCCAACGCCATGCAGCCCGTGATCGTGCAAGTGGCGCTGGACGCGAGCATCGCGATCCTGCTCGAAGCCGGTCTCGGCTTCCTGGGCCTGTCCGACCCGAACATGGTGAGTTGGGGGCAGTTGCTCTTCAACGCGCAGGAGTTCATGGACCAGGCCTGGTGGATGAGCGTGTTCCCAGGCGCCGCCATCTGCCTGGCGGTGATCGCCTTCAACCTCTTCGCCGACGGCCTGAACGAGATGCACGACACGCGCCGGCGTGGGCTGGCCGGCGGCCTCGAACATTGAACGCAGCACCCGCCATGCAACCTCAAGACCTCCTGCTGCGCGTGACCGACCTGAAGGTGCACCTGCGCGTGGGCGACTCCGTGATCCGCGCCGTCGACGGCGTGGACCTCACGGTGGCCGCGGGCGAGTGCGTGGGCATCGTCGGCGAATCGGGCTCGGGCAAGAGCACGCTCGCGCGCGCGGTCTCGCGCCTGCTGCCCAATGTGGCGCTGGCCGAACTCAGTGGGCAGGCGCTGTTCCGCGGCGTCGACACGCTGAAGATGTCGAGCGCGGACCTGCGGGCGCTGCGCCGCAACTCGGGCTTCTCGATGATCTTCCAGGATCCGCTCGGCTACCTGAACCCCACCATGCGGGTCGGCAAGCAGATCCGCGAGGCGCTCTGCGACAAACCTGCGGCGGGTACGGACACCGATCGCGTGCACGCGCTGCTGCGCGAGGTGGGCCTCGCCGACGCCGCGCAAGTGGCACGGCGCTTTCCGCATGAACTGTCGGGCGGCATGCGCCAGCGCGTCATGATCGCGATCGCGCTGGCCGGCGAGCCGCTGCTGCTGTTCGCCGACGAGCCCACCACCGCGCTGGATGCGACGGTGCAACTGCAGGTGCTCGAGACGCTCAAACGCGTGCACGCCGAGCGCAACATGGCGATGGTGATCATCACGCACGACCTGGGCGTGGTGGCCGCGCTGTGCGACCGCGTCTACGTGATGAACGGCGGCAAGGTGGTGGAGACCGCGGAAACGGTGCAGCTGTTCGAACATCCCCAGCATGCGTACTCGGCGCAGCTGATCGCGCACAGCCGGCGCGAAGCCCGCGTCGTGGAGGCGGTGCAATGACGCCCATCCTCAGCCTCCGCGCGGCCACGCAGGTGTTCTCCAGCCGCAAGCAAAGCGGTTGGGGCCGCGTCTTCAACCGCGCCGTGGACGGCGTCGACCTCGACGTGCACGAAGGCGAGACGCTCGCCATCGTCGGCGAATCCGGCTCGGGCAAGAGCACGCTGGCCAAGCTCCTCTTGCTGCTGAACCGGCCCACCACCGGCGAGGTGCTGTACCGCGGGCATTCGCTGGCCACGCTCGATGCCACCCAGCGCAGCGAGTACCGGCGCAACGTGCAGGCCGTGTTCCAGGACCCCGCGTCGTCGCTGAATCCGCGCATGCAAGTCGCCGAGACGCTGGGCCACGTGGTGAAGCGGCACGCATTGGCGGACGCGGCAGGGCAAGACGCGTTCATCGCGAAGCATCTCGCGTCGGTGGGCCTGAACCCGCCCGCGCTCTTCATGCCCCGCTACCCGTCGCAGTTGTCGGGCGGCCAGCAGCAGCGCATCGCGATCGCGCGCGCCATGATGCTCGAGCCGCGCATCGTGGTGGCGGACGAACCGCTCTCCAGCCTCGACGTCTCGATCCAGAGCCAGGTGCTCGAACTGATGCGCGAGCTCAAGCGCCGCACGCACGTCGGGTTTGTGATCATCAGCCACGACCTGAACGCGATGGAGTCCATCGCCGACCGCGTGGCCGTGATGCACAAGGGCAAGATCGTCGAGATCGGCACGGCGCAGCAGGTGTTCCAGCAGCCGAGCCACGACTACACGCGCTTGCTGCTGCGCGCGCGCCTCTCCACCGACCCCCGAATCGCCCGCCGGCAGATCCATGCCGCCGCGAGCGAACCCCTTCGTCCCCCCGCAACCCAGCCCCTTTGAAAAGAGAGATCCCCATGGACTTCAATCGTCGTTCTCCCCTGCGACGCGCCCTGCTGGCGATGGCCGGCGGCGCGGTACTTTCATTCGGGCTGCACGCGCCCTCCGCCATGGCACAGGCCAAGCCGGAGCGCGGCGGCACCGTGATCGCGGCGCTCGACCCCGGCGCCATCTCCACGCTGAACACCCAGCTCACCTCGCTCACCTCGCCGCTCTTCATGGCCGACGTCTGGGCCGACGGCCTGATGTCCTATGACCGCACCGGCAAGCGCATCCCGCGCCTGGCGACGGAATGGAATGTTTCGCCGGACGGCAAGGTCTACACCTTCAAGCTGCGCCAGGGCGTGAAGTGGTCCGACGGCAAGCCCTTCACGGCGGCAGACGTGGTGTTCACCGTCAACACCTTCGCGAAGTTCAACACCTACCTCAGCAAGCTGGGGCCGATTCTGGACAAGGCCGAAGCGCCGGACGACTACACCTTCGTCGTGCGCCTGAAGGAGCCGCTCACGGCGACGCTGGACTTGTTCGACAAGGAAGTCTTCCCGCTGATGCCCAAGCACATCTACGAGGGCTCGGACCCGGTCACCAACCCGGCCAACCGCGCACCCGTGGGCCTGGGACCGTTCAAATTCCAATCGTGGGAAAGCGGACGCTCGATCACGTTCGTGCGCAACCCCAACTACTGGGAGCAGCCCAAGCCCTACCTCGACCAGGTGGTGTTCGCGCTCATCCCCAACGCGCAGCAACGGCTGAACGCATTCGTCAAGGGCGAGGTGCATTGGTTCAGGCCCGAGGCGTCGCAGGTCGCGGCCGTGAAGCAGGCCGAAGCCGGTGGCAAGGTCAAGGCGATCCGCATCGAGAACAACGCGCCCGAGCGGCCGGTGGTCGACTTCAACATGCGCAAGCCGCCGTTCAATAACCTGAAGGTGCGCCAGGCGTTGTTCCATGCGATCGATCGCCAGCGGATCATCACGGACGTCTACCAGGGCCTGGCCGACACGGCGAAGAACGCGGTGCCCACGCAGTTCAAGATGCTGTTCGACCCTTCGGTCGACTACGACAAGCTCTACGCCTACGACGCGAAGAAGGCCGGTGCGCTGCTCGACGAAGCCGGGTTGCCGTTGAAGGACGGCAAGCGCATGTCGCTGGAGCTGACGTACATCTCGCGGCCACCGTATGACGCCGTCGCGAAGGTCGTGCAAAGCTACTGGACCGCGCTTGGCATCGACGTGAAGATGGCCGGGCTCGATCCGCAGATCTGGACCGACAAGGTCTACAAGGAAAACAACTTCGACGTCTCCATCATCTCGCTCACGGGCCGCACGAACCCGGTGTTGGGCGTGGACCGCAGCTACATCTGCAACACGGGCAACCTGCCCTTCGTCAACCCGACCGGCTACTGCAACCCCGAGATGGACAAGGCCGTGGCCGATGCCGCGTCGGCGCCGCTGGAGAAGCAGCGCGCCGCGTACAAGCGTTATGCCGAGATCGTGGCGCGCGACCTGAACCAGTTGACGCTTGTGAGCCAGCAGATGCACGAGGCTGTGTCCACGCAATTCCAGGGGCTGGATTCGCAGTTCAACTTCGCGTTCAACACGCACCCCAACTGGGCCGAGGCCTGGTTGCCCAAGGGCGGCAAGTAGGAATGGAAAGAGGAATGGAAAGCGTGTTCCGAGACGTCACCGCGCTGGTGCGGCCGCAATCCGTTGCCGTGGTCGGCGCCTCCGCGCGCCGCGCCTCGCAAGGCAACGTCGTGATCCAGAACCTGCAGGGCTGGGGTTACCAGGGGCGCATCCTGCCCGTGCATCCGAGCGCGGAGGAGATCGACGGGCTGGCGGTGACGCGCGGCATCGAGGCGTTGCCGGCGGATGTGGATACGGCCATCGTCGCCGTGCCGGCGGCCGATGTGACGAAGGTGCTGACGCAGCTGCAAGACGCTTCCGTCCGGACGGCGATCGTGTTCTCCAATGGTTTCACGCCCGAGGACGAAGCCGCCTTCCGCGCGTTCACCCGCGACAGCAAGTTGATCGTCCACGGACCGAATTGCATGGGGCTCGTGAACTTCACGGACAGCCTGCCCTTGTACCCGTCGCGCCCGTCGCTTCGGCTCAAGGCGGGCAGCGTGGCGATCGTCGCCCAGTCCGGATCGGCGGCGATCTCGCTGATGAATTCGATGCCGGGCGGATTCTCGAAGGTGATGACGATGGGCAGCGAGTTCCAGCTCGCCGCGGCCGACTACCTCGCCTGGCTGGCGACGGATGACGCCACGCGCGCGGTGGGCGTGGTAGCCGAATCCATCCAGGACCCGCGCAGTTTCGCCCTCGCCGCAGAAAGACTGCACGCGGCGGGCAAGGCGCTGGTCGTGCTCAAGGTCGGCAACTCCGAGATGGGCCAGGCCGCGACGCAGGCGCACACCGGCGCCCTCATCAGCAGCCGCGACGCCTACGACGATTTCTTCACCGCCACCGACATCGCCACCGTGCGCGACTATGACGAGCTGATCGCCTCGCTGGAATGCGCGGTGACGGCCAAGCGCATGGTCGGCGGCGGACGCATCGCAGTGGCCGGCATCTCCGGCGGGCAGACCGCGCTGGCCTGCGACGTGGCGGCCTTCTCCGGCATCACGCTGGCGGAGTTCGCGCCCGCCACGCGGGAGCGCATTCGCGTCGCGTTGCCCGGCGTGAGCGGCGTCAACCCCGTGGACATCGGTGCCACCGTGCAAGCCGAATCGCGCAAGACGCCGGAGGCGCTCGCGGCCATGCTCGACGACCCCGCCGTGGGTGCGCTCGCCGTGCTGCAGGACGCGCAGGCGAGCCTGAACCCGCGCACGCTCGAGAATTACATGGGACACATCCCGGGTTACGGCGCGGCCGGCAAGGCCGCGACCAAGCCCGTGGTGATCATCTCGCCCACCGGCGAAGTGACGCACGAGACGATCGCGCAAACGTTGGCCGGCACCACGGTGCCGGTGCTGCGCGGCCTGCAGGAGGGCCTGGTCGCTGTTCACAACCTGGGTCGCGGCCGCGCCGGCATGGCCGCCGCGTGGGCGGAGCGCCGGCGCGTGGGCCAGCGGCCGCACAACCCCGATGCGGCGAACTGGCGCGAAGAGCTCGCCGGCCGAAGCGGCAGCTTGCCTCAGGAGTTGTGCTGGCGCATCCTGCGCAGCTACGGCGTGCCTGCAGTGAAGTCGTGCGTGGCGACCGACCTCGGTGATGCGCTGAAGCGTGCGGCGGAGATCGGGTATCCGATGGTCGTGAAGGTGGCCTCCGCCGACGTCCCGCATCGCTCCGACGTGGGCGCCGTCGTGCTGGGGGTGCAAGATGCGGCCGGCTTGCGCGATGCGATCGAACGCATCGCCCGCAACGTGCAGGCCGCCGTGCCGAATGCGCGCATCGACGGCTACGAGATGCAGGAGCAGGTACGCGGTGACGCTGAGGCCGTGGTGGGCTTCGCCGCGGCGGCGCCATTCGGCAGCCTGGTGCTCGTTGGCACCGGCGGCACGATGGTCGAACTGTTCTCCGACCGCGCGGCTCGCCTGGCGCCACTGACTCAGGAAGAAAGCGCGGAGATGGTCGGGCAGACGCGGCTGGGCAAGTTGCTGGGCGGGTATCGCAACCTTCTGCAGTCCACGGACATCGCGCCGCTGGCCACGCTCGTTCGCCAGCTCTCCGAGCTTGCCGCCGACCTCGGCGACCTGATCGTGGAGTGCGACCTGAATCCGGTGCTGGTGAAGCAGCAGACCGGCGAATTGCGGGTGGTGGATGCATTGATGATTGCGCGCGGCCCGGCGTGAGTGCGACAGGCACTCCGGGCCTCGCCCGCTACCTGCAGGTCAAGGACCATGTGATCCGCAGGATCCAGAATGGCGACTGGCCGCCGGGCCATCGCCTGCCGTCGGAGCACGAGCTGGTCGACCAGCTCGGCATCTCGCGCATGACGGTGAACCGCGCGCTGCGCGAACTGGTGGGCCAGGGGCGCATCACCCGCGTGCGCGGCGTCGGCAGCTTCGTGGCGGAGGAGAAGCCGCAGTCGACCCTGCTGCAGATCGGCGTGATCTCCAAGGAAATCCGCCAGCGCGGGCATGAGTACCGCTGCAAGCTGCTGACGGCCGAGCGCATCGCGGCCCACCCGGACGTGGGCCGCTGGCTGGACCTGGCGCCGGGCGACGCCGTCTTTCATTCCGTGTGCCTGCACTTCGAGAACGGCGTGCCCGTGCAGATGGAAGACCGCTATGTGAATCCGCGCGTTGTGCCGCATTTTCTCGACCAGGACTTCTCGGTGGTGCCGCCGGGCGAGTACCTCACCGGCAACGTGCCTTTCGACCAGATCGAGCATGTGGTCGATGCGGTGATGCCCACGCAGGAGCAGGCCGGCAACCTGGACATGCCGATGACGGAGCCTTGCCTGCTGCTCACGCGCCGGACGTGGACGCAGACGCAGGTGGTGACGATGGTGCGGTGCTGGCACCCGGCGTCGCGGTATCGGCTGGGGAGCCGGTTTCATCCGGTGGGGAATGCGCATGCGGGGTGAGGTG
Organism: Pseudomonadota bacterium; assembly: GCA_040385005.1. Classification (GTDB taxonomy): domain Bacteria; phylum Pseudomonadota; class Gammaproteobacteria; order Burkholderiales; family Burkholderiaceae_C; genus Ramlibacter. The sequence goes on along the minus strand of JAZKIF010000049.1, from coordinate 19,763 downwards.
AGTGGGCAGGTAGCCGACCACGACATCGAATTCCCCGACTGCCCGCTATGCAAGGGCAACCAATTCAAGATCATGATTAAACGCGCACAGGACCGTGTGGCGCGAAAGGCTGGCAGCTTCCAGGTACAGCAGTGCGAAGCCTGCGGCTTGGTTATCACCCGGCCCCGTCCTTCCGCCAAGCGTTTGCCCTTCTTTTATGAAGGCGTGTATTCAGGGGCGGGTGCGGCAACCGCCCGTGCAGCGCAAACAGGAGCGATTGGCCAGCTCGTCGCGAGGTATCGCCTGCGCGTGGTGAGGAAGTTGTGCGTACTCTCACCGCGTACGCGATTGCTCGACATCGGCTGCGGCTATGGTGTTTTTGCCGCGCTTGTGCAGCGAGAGGCAGGGTGCGAAGTCACGGGCATGGACATCGACGAAGGTTGCCTGAAAGAAGCGATGGGCAGCGACGTTGTCGACTATCGCCTTGGCTCGCTGGAGTTGCTCGCGGGTGAACCAGGCCGTTACGACGTCGTGACTTTCTTCGAATCGCTCGAGCACCACGCGGACCCCGTGCAGGCATTGAAGATGGTGCGCGGGCTGTTGAAGCCCGGTGGGGTGTGCGTGATCGAGGTGCCAAATTTCAATGGGTTCTGGCGGAAGGTCTTCGGAACCTGGTGGTTGCCGCTGCTCGTGCCGCAGCATCAGGTGCACTTCACGCCAGAGACGCTGGAGCGGACGCTTCGCCACGCCGGATTCGATGTGCTGAAAAGCAGCCGGCCGATGTTCTACCCTTTCGAGAGCACCGCGAGCTTTGCGCTTTGGCTCAATGACAAACTGGGGCGGCCATTGATCCGCTACCGGTTGAGATGGAGCCGGCCCGATGGCGTGCTGTTGCTGCTCGCAGTGGCCGTGTGGTGGTTGCTGGTGGAGATTCCTGTGCAGGTGCTTTTGATGCCCGTGCGGGGTACCGGGCACCAGTTGATCGGGAGCACCCGGAAGCACGGCGAGCTTTGATCTCCAGATCATCGGATCAGGCCGCAGGCCCCGGCACGAACACGTCGCTGAAGAAATGGTGCGCGTCCAGCCCGCGCTCGTCGCAGGACTTGCGCACGGCCGCCACCATAGTCGGCGAGCCGCAGCAATACACCTCGTAGCCGGCCAGCGACTCGAAGCGCGTGCGCACGGCGTCATCCACGCGGCCCTGGAAGCCGCCGAGCTCCTGCGCCTGCGCCGCATCTTCCAGCGCCGGCACGAAGGTGAAGCCGGGCATCAGTTTCTGCCAGCGCTCCACGGCCGCCATCAGGTAGAGGCCGCTGCGGTCGCGCCCGCCCCACACCAGCGTCACCGGGCGCTTCACGCCTTTCTTCACCATGTCGTCGAGCAGCGACTTCACGGGCGCGAACCCGGTGCCGCCGACCACGCACAGCATCGGCGCGGTGGACTCTTCCTTCAGCTCGAAGTTGCCGTAGGGCAGTTCGACCTGCAGCGTGTCGCCGGCCTTGAGCTGCGGCACGGCCTGCGTGAACTGTCCGCCCGGCACATGGCGGATGTGCAACTGGATGGCGTCGCTCTCGTGCGGCGGGTTGGCCATCGAGTAGCAGCGGCGGCTGCCGTCGGGCAGCATCACCTGCAGGTACTGGCCGGCCTTGAACTTCGCGCGCTGGCCCGCGGGCAGGCGCAGCTGCAGCACGTTGACGTCCGGCGCCGCGAGCGTGTTGCGGAACACCTTCACGGTGAAGGTCTTGCGCGCCGCCGGATCGATGCGGTGCCAGGAATGCGGCGCGATCTCCACGTCGCTTTGCGGCTGGCACTGGCAGTACAGGTGCTGGCCCGCGGGCTTGGCCTCGCTGGGCGGGCTCACCACCTCGCCCCCGCACACCGCGCCGGCGCAGTTGCCGCACACGCCTTTGCGGCAGGAATAAGGCATCTCGATGCCGGCCTGCATGGCGGCGTCGAGGATGTTCTGGCCGGCGGCGCACGCGAAATGCACGTCCGTTCCGGCGATGCGGATGTCGAAACCCATGGCGAACTCACTCAGTCATGAAATGCCGGCGACGAGGCGCAGGCTGCGCAACAGCGCGTCGGGGCGGGCCGTGCCGCTGCCGGCGATGTCCATCGCGCTGCCGTGCCCGGTGCTCGCGAGCAGCACGTCGGCGCCGATGGAAATGGCGCTGGCCGCCTGCGGCGCCAGCAACTTGACGGGAATGTGGCCCTGGTCGTGCAGCATGGCCACGTAGAGGTCGTGTTGGCGGTCGGCCAGCAGCATGTCGGCGCCTTGCGGGCCCGTGACGTCGAGGCGGCGGGCACGCAAGTACCGCACGGCCGGCGCAACGAGCTGTGCATCTTCGGGGCCGAACAGCGTGCCTTCGGACGCATGCGGGTTGATGCCGAACAGCGCGACCTTCGGATGTTCGATGCCGAGCATGCGGCAGCCGCGCACGCCGGCCTCGGTCGCCGCGACCACGAGCTGCGGCGTGATGCGCGAGAGCGCCGTCGCCACGCTTTCGTGCAAGGTGACGTGCACGATGCGCAGGCCGCCGCCCACGAGCAGCAGGAACACGCTCCCCTCGTCCTGGCCGCACACGCGCGCCACCAGCGAGGGATAGCCGCTGAACGGAATGCCCGCCCGCGCGATCGCGGTCTCGTGGTGCGGGCCGGCGACCACGGCGTCGAACTCGCCCGCGCGGCATGCCTGCAAGGCAGCGGTCGCGGCGGCGACGGTTGCAGCGCCGGCTTCCGCGTTCACCTCGCCCCAACGCAACGCCGAGATGGGGATGTCGCCGGCAGCTCGCAGGTTCAGGGCAGCCAACAGCGACTGCAATCCCGTCGCTGCCGCCGCGCGCTCCAGGGCCGCCGTCGCGCCGAAGACGGTGACACGCAGCCGGGCATCACCTTGCAGCTCGGCGAGCGACTTGAGGACGATCTCCGGCCCGATGCCGTTCGGGTCGCCGATCGAAAGCGCGATGCGCCGCATGCCGGGCCTCAAAGCGGCAGCGCGAGCAACGTGTCGGTCACGGTGCTGTCGCACACGGCCACGCGCTCGGCCAGCAGCAGTTGGCCGCCGATCTTGACGAAGCGGTCACGGTACTCGCCGCTCGCGAAGATCATCGTCTCGCCGGTGTGCATGATGCGCGCCACGAGGAACGGCGTGCGCGCCGTGGCGCTGTTCGCGTCGGCGGCTTCCACCAGCGGCACGCCCAGCAGGTGGCGATAGCGGTGGCGCTCGTAGATGTTCGCTTCGCGCAGCGCGGCGATGCGGTCTTCCAGCATCGCGCGTGAGTCGGCATAGACGATGCCCGCGGGCAGGCCGTCGCGCTCGTTCTCCACGTTGGTGATGCGGTAGCGGCAGTCCTCGGTGAAGAAGGCGGGCCAGGTCTCCAGCGCATCGCTGTCGATCGCCTGGGCGTAGGACGCGTTGAACGCGCAGAGTTGCAGCAGGTCGATCATGCCGAGGCTCCCATGTGCGCGCGGTACGCTTTCCAGAAACCGCGCACCGAGTTCTCGACGGCGCGGCCCTCGGCGGAGTTCGTGTCGTTGCCGCCCATCTCGACGATGGCTTCATGGTCGTGCGCGCCGGCGATGCCGCGCTGCACGAAGCCGCCCACCGCGCCGTCTTCCATGCTGATGAAGCCGGCCGGGCCGACCAGGTTCAGCTGCTTCAGGCGCACGGTGCGCTGCTCGGGCGTGTCGCCCGCGTAGCCCAGGTACGTCCAGTTCAATTCGGTGCGCTCCAGCCCCTTGGGCAGCACCTGGCGCACGGCCAGGCAGTTCTGGATCTGCTGCAGCACGAAGCCGGGGAACACCGAGAGGATCTGCAGCGTGATGCCGTCGTCGAACTCGGGGAAGCCCTCGAGCACCGTGGTGTCCTTCAGGCGGTATTTGTCGTTGTCCGAACGCAGGCCTTGCTCCTGGTACGACGCGTCCGCCGCGGCCTTGTCGATCATCGAGTAGCTCACGTGGTGGCCGCCGCTCTCGTCGACGATCACGCCGCCCTTCTGCGAGAGGCGGTTCAGCTCGAACGTGGTGAAGAACAGGTGCAGGAGGCTCGCGTGGTAGCTGTCCTTGACGTTCTCCACGTACAGCTTCCAGTTGTTGGGCAGCGCCTGCGTGAAGCGGCCGATCACCTCCACCGGCTTGTTCAGCACGCGCTCGATGCGTTGGCAGATCTCGTCGCCCAGGTACTCCTCGATCGAGGGCACGTCGTCGCTGAAACTGCCGAACACCAGGCCGCAGAAAACCGCGATGCGCAATTTGCGCGGGCCGTGTTCTTCCTTGCAGAAGGACTCGGGCATGCCGCCCTTGCCCTTGACGCCCTTCTCGAACGCCACGCCGGTGAGGTCACCTTGCAAGTTGTAGCTCCACGCGTGGTACACGCACTGGAAGCTGTCGGCCTTGCCGGACTTCTCCAGCGCGATGAGTGCGCCGCGGTGCGCGCAACGGTTCTCGAACGCGTAGATCTCGCCGTCGGCGTCCTTCACCACGACCACCGGCGTCTCGCCGGCGAAGGTGGTGCGGTAGCTGCCGGCCTGCGGCAGCTCGGCATCGAGGCACAGGTAATTCCAGGTGGCGCCGCGGAAGATGCGCTCCTGCTCCTGCTGCAAGGTCGGCGCGTCGCTGTAGACCTCGTACGGCACGCGGGTGAAACCCGGGCCGCTCCATTGGATCGCTTGCTCTTTCATTTCATTCCACCGTGACGTTGGCGGTCTTGATGACCTTGCCCCACTTTTCCGATTCGGCGCGGATGAACTCGCCCGACTTCTCCGGGGTCCAGCCGCCGATCGTCGCGCCCTGCTCGGCGAACTTCTGCTTCACGTCGGGCAGTTGCAGCGCGCCGCTGAACGCCTTGTACGCATAGGCCACGATCTCCTTCGACGTGCCGGGCGGCGCGACCATGGTGAAGAAAGTGACGGCCACCATGCCGGCGACTTTGGACTCGACGAAGGTCGGCACCTGCGGCAGCAGCGCCGAGCGCTTCTGGTCGGCCACGGCCAGGATGTGCGTCTTGCCGCTGGAGTGGAACGTGGCCGAGGAGGAGATGTTGTCGAAGAACACGTCCACCTGGCCGCCGACCAGGTCAACCAGCGCGGGCGACGTGCCCTTGTACGGCACGTGGATCATGTCGGTGCCGGTGAGCTGCATGAACAGCGCGGCCGTGAGGTGCGACGTCGAGCCGTTGCCTTGGGAGGCATAGGTCACCTTGCCGGGGTTGGCCTTCAGGTAGGCGATGAACTCCTGCAGGGTATTCGCCGGGAAGCCCTTGCGCACGTTCATCACGTTGGGCACGGTGGCCACGACGGTGATCGGCACGAACTTCGTCGGGTCGAACGACATCGACTTGTACAGGTGGTGGTTGATCGCGATCGGGCCGGGCGGCGAGACCAGGAAGGTCGTGCCGTCGGCGTCGGCGCGCGCCACGAAGTCGGCGCCGATGTTGCCGCCCGCGCCGGCGCGGTTGTCCACGATGACGCCGGCGGGGTACGCGGCGCGCACCTTGTCGGCCAGCAGGCGCGGCAGGATGTCGGCGGTGCCGCCGGCCGGGAACGGCACGATGAGCCGCGTGGGGCGCGACGGCTGCTGCGCGAGCGCCGGAAGGCTGTGGGTTGCCGCGGCGGTGGCCGCGAGCGCGAGCATGGCGCGCCGAGTGAGGGGTGAATGCATCGAGGTGTCTCCTGCTGGGGTGAACGTGCCGCATCGCAACAACAAGTGCCGCAACGTCTGGGCGAAGTTTGGCCCGCGCGCGGCCGCCGATCCAGCCAGAATTGCGCTATGCGCAAAAAATCGGGCCCGGCCTTGACCCAGAACAAGGACTTCGTCGCGTCCTTGCAGAAGGGCCTGGACGTGCTCACCTGCTTTGGCCGGCATGCGGCCAAATTGACCTTGTCGGAGGTGGCGCGCCTGACCGGCAGCTCGCCCGCCTCGGCGCGACGCTCGCTGCACACCTTGTTGGCGCTGGATTACCTGGAGAGCGACGGCAAGCGCTTCTGGGTCGCGCCGCGCGCGCTGCTGGTGGCGCATGCGTACCTCGCCTCGCGGCCGACGCCGCAACTGGCGCAACCGCTGCTCGATGCGCTGGCGGGGCGCACGCGCCAGTCGGCCTCGCTCGGCAAGCTGCTGGACGACGACGTGATCATCATCGCGCGCTCCACCGCGCGGGCGAGCCTCTCCACGGGCCTGGGCATCGGCTCGCGCCTGCCGGGCTATTGCTCGGCGCTGGGGCGCGTCGCTTTGGCGAGCCTGCCGCCGGCCGAGACGGCGCGTCGCGTGCGCGCGATGCGCCGCATTCCCCTCACGCCCAAGACCGTCTGGGAGGCCGATGCGGTGCTGGAGATCGTGGCGCGTTGCCGCGAAGAAGGCTGGAGCGGCAGCGACGAGGAGCTGGAGTTGGGCGTGCGCTCGATGGCCGTGCCGGTGCATGACCGCGACGGCGCGTTTGTCGGCGGGCTGAGCATTTCGGTGCGGGCGGAGCGGATGTCGATGAGTGAATTTCGGGAGGCGTTGTTGCCAGTGCTGCGGCGGGCGCGGGATCGGTTGGGGGAGCTGATTTATGAATGAGCCGGCGATGTTGCTGCGCTGTTAAAGTGGCTGCGCCATGGCCGATACGCTTCAACTACTGACACAGCAATTGCGCGACTTCGCCGCGGCGCGGGAGTGGGAGCAGTTTCACTCGCCGAAGAATCTGGCTTCGGCGTTGATTGTTGAGGCTGGGGAATTGCTGGAGCACTTCCAGTGGGCCACTGAGGAGCAGAGCCGCAATCTTTCTGCTGAGAAGCGTGAGCTGGTGGCGGGGGAGATGGCGGATGTGTTGCTGTACCTTGTGCAGTTGGCGTCTGCGCTTGAAGTGGACTTGGGGGAAGCGGCGGTGAAGAAGATCCGGATGAACGGGGAGCGGTATCCGGTGGATCTGGCTCGCGGGACTAGTCGGAAGCACGACGAGCTTTGGTAGTGACCAGCCTCCTGCGCTGCTAGAGGCCCTGCTGGTGCGGCGTCATCAGCGTTATTCGCAATTCGCGAATGGCGAATATCCCATCCAAGCGTCCGATGGGCCACAGGCCACACGCGCCGCGTACTCACCGCTCGCGCTACGACGTGCCCAAACGCAAGCCGCCGGACCTGGCGGAGTTTCGCCAACAGATCATCGCGAGCTGGTGCGCGCCGGGCAGACGCCGGCCGAGCTCTCGCGTGAGTTCGGCCCGAGCGCGCAGAGCATCACCAACTGGATTCGCGCTAGACGGCCGCGATCGCGGCAAGTCATGTGCCCGGCAAGGAAGGTCTGACGAGCGCCGAGGGGCGAGGGGCGAGGAATTGATGCGCCTTCGCAGGAGGCTGCGCCAAGTAGAGCAGGAGCGCAACATCCTGGCAAAGGCTATCGCCTGAATGCGGCACCGCGGAAGCGATCCCATGTCAAAGCTCCGGCCTTGTGTCAGCGCCTGACTTACGTTATGGGCAGTACTTCGTTCGCGCCCTCATCGCGCCGCCCCATCTCGCGGTCGGGAGCGCACCCATGCCCGAAACCAGATGCAGACGTTAAACTCATCCGGTTTAATCGACTCTAGACGTTTGCAGTCGGCAAGCTTGCCCCCATGACCACTGAACCGTGGGTTTCTTTCGAGCAGATTGCCCAACACTTGGATGTGGCCAAAAGACACCGCGTACCGCTGGCGCGAGCACGGGCCTGCCTACGCATCACGTTGGGCGACAGTGGAAGTTCGAGCCGCCAGAGTGGATGGATGGGTGCGCGCCGGGAACGCCATGAATACAAGGAGCAAGAAGCTGGAGGGGCTGCATGCGCATGAACGACATGTTCTTGGCTCCCCAGCTTTACGAATTGAGTTGCTGAATGAAATTAACTTCGTGGCCGGCCGCGGCACACGAGCAGTGAGGAGAGTTTGTTGTCTGCCATCCATGATTTGATTGCCCAGGTCAGCGACCCGCGTTTGCGCGAGCGCTTGGCCGCGGAATGGGCCAGCGCGTCCAAGGAAAAGAAATTCGGCCTCGTCTTCGAGGATCACCTTCCTGAACTGCTGCCTCTCTACAAGGCGAAGCCGCGTCGCGGCGATCTGGTTTGTCCGCGGAACAGCTCACTCAAGCATGTGTGGCAGGTTCAGCAGATTAGGGACGGCATCGCCACTTGCATCAAGCCAGGAAACGACGTCCACCCATCAAGTCCGCACTCGCCCGAGACTGGGACGGCGCGCGAGATCATTCGGTGGAGCCTGGATGAACTGTTGGTCGTGCGTGAATTCGGCGAACCAATCTTTCCCTCCCTGGTGCCGGTGGATGCGGTGCGAAACGGTCCGGCCGATGCTCCCTGGCACACGCTGATAGAGGCAGACAACTACCACGCACTGCAGTTGCTGGAATATCTCTACGCGGGGCAGGTGGACTGTATTTACATCGATCCGCCCTACAACACTGGTGCGCGCGACTGGAAATACAACAACGACTACGTGGACGGCAACGACGGTTGGCGGCACAGCAAGTGGCTGGCGTTTATGGAGAAGAGACTGAAGCTGGCAAAGCGCTTGCTCAAACCAGATATTGGCGTGCTGATCGTCACCATTGATGAACACGAGGTGCACCATTTAGGGATGTTACTGGAGAGAGAATTTCCGGAAGCTTATCGGCAGTTGGTCACTATCGTCATCAACCAGAAGGGGGTGGCGCAAGGTCGTTTGTCGCGGGCCGAGGAATACGCGCTGTTTTGCTTCAATCCCGCCGTCACACTCGCCGCGCATCACGACGATCTGCTGTCGCCCGATCGAGGTGAATCTAAGCGCTTTCAAACCCCAAGATGGGAGTGGTTGCTGCGCGGCGGCACCAATTCCCGGCGGGAAGATCGATATGGCTTGTTCTTCCCAATCACTGTGGATCCAATAAAACGGAAGATCATCGAAATAGGCGACCCGTTGCCGCCGGGTCAACAACCGGACTTGAAAAACCTTTCGAGTCGTCGCATTGCGTGGCCGCTGCGAACGGACGGCACTCTGGGCAACTGGCGTGTCAGTCCACCCACGCTGCGCCTCCTGCTGGACAAAGGGTATGTGAAACTGGGCGGATTTGATGAGGCGCGGGGCACGTGGACAATTCTGTATCTTGGACAAAAGGCGCAGAACCAGATCGAGGTCGGTGTGATTGACGTCGTTGACCGTCACGAGGTAACCGGAGAGGTGACCGTGCGCTATGCCGAATCGCAACAGCGCTCCATCAAGACAGTTTGGCATCGCGCCACCCATGATGCGGGCAACTACGGCTCCAGCTTGCTGCGCGGGATCTTGGGCGAAGGCGGCAAGTTTTCTTTTCCGAAGTCGCTTTACGCCACGCGTGACGCCGTGGCCGCCGTAGTCCGTGGCCGCTCGAACGCCCTGATCGTCGACTTCTTCGCCGGTAGCGGAACCACTCTGAACGCCATAAATCTGCTTAACGCCACCGATGGCGGCCAGCGTCGCTGCATCTTGGTGACAAACAATGAGGTATCCGCTGAAGAATCCGCCACCCTGAGCGCTCGTGGCCTGCACCCCGGAGAAGCGGAGTGGGAAGCGCATGGGATCTGCCGCTCAGTGACCTGGCCGCGAAGCAAGTACACCATTCTTGGCCGGCGCGACGACGGCACGACGCTTGCGGGCGAATACCTCACCGGCAAGACGGTGGAGCGCGAGAAGGCACGCAGTTTCACTCAGATCGGCTTTGTCGATCCAGCGGCGCTCGATACGCCTGCAAAGAAGAAGCAGGTCGTGGCGTTGATCGACGGCCTGCCGCAGACGCTCGTCAACGACCGTGGCCCCTTCATCGTCTCGGAGGAACACAAGGCCAGCGTGCTGTTCGACCCAGCCGAGGTCGAAGGCTGGCTTGAGGCGCTGGAGGGTCAGGAACACATCATCGACTTCTACATCGTCACGCCCGTCAAACGGGTTTTCGATCAGTTAAAGGCGCAGGTGGTGGAACTGCTCGGCCCCCTGCCAGTGACGGAAGAAGAGAAGCGACCGATGAGCGAAGGCTTTGCCGCCAACCTAGCGTACTTCAAGCTGGACTTCCTGGATCCCGAACGCGTGTCGCTGCGCCGTACCTTCCGCGAGATTCTGCCGCTGCTATGGCTGAGGGCGGGCGCCGTAGGCCCGCGGCCGGACCTGAAGCGGAGCGAACCCGAGCCTGCCCTGTTTGCGTCCGAGGGCAGCAACTTCGTGGTGCTGCTCGAAGAGACCCGCATGGGTCGTCTCCTGAAGGCGGTCGGCGACCGCACGGGCTTGTCGCACGTGTTCATCGTTACCGACGCCGACGAGTCGTTCAAGAGCATGGCCCAGGACGTGCGCGAGGTGGCCGATAAAACCAACCCCGGTCTCCAGGTCGTGCAGCTTTATCGGGACTATCTCCTCAATTTCATGATCAATCAGAACCAGAATCGCGCTTCCGGTCAGGCCAATGTCGAACGGGCGCGAGGATGAAAGTCACGCTGTTCGATTTCCAGAGGGATGCGCTGCACCATCTGCGTGACAAGATCGTCGCGGCGCGCAAGTTCGCCACCACTGAGAACCCGCAGGCAATCGCGTTCTCCGCGCCTACTGGTAGCGGCAAAACAATCATCGCTACGGCACTGTTCGAGGCCATCCTCGACCAGCCCGACGACGAGTTAGCTTGGCCGCTGGATTGGGCTCCGCAGGCGGATGCCGTGATCCTGTGGGTGTCGGACATGCCCGAGCTGAACGAGCAGACCAAGCTCAAGATCGAGAGCAAGTCGGATAAGGTCTATCGCGTCGGCCAACTCGTCACGATCGACGCGTACTTCGATGCACCACGGCTGGATGGCGGTCGCATCTACTTCATCAACACGCAGAAACTCGCCATCAACCAGCCGCTGACGAACCGCGGCGACGGACGCCAGCACCTGATCTGGGAGACGCTGACCAACACGGCACGTGCCATTCCCGACCGTTTCTACGTGGTCATCGACGAGGCCCACCGGGGAATGACCTCAGGCCGCGGCGCTCAGGCCGCGCAGACGCTGATGCAGCGTTTTCTGTTAGGCCACCCGGAAGCGGGCCTCGTGAAGATGCCACTGGTGATCGGCGTGTCGGCCACACCCAAGCGCTTCATGGACCTGCTGGAACATGCACCGCACACGGTCCACAAGGTCGCCATTCCGGCTGAGGAAGTGCGCAAGTCGGGGCTGCTGAAGGACCGCATCCTGATCCACCACCCTGAATCCGCCACGACGGCCGAGATGGGCCTGCTAGACGAAGCGGCCCGTCGCTGGAATCAAATGACGCTAGCTTGGGGCGCGTACTGCAAAGACGAGCAGGAGTCGACGGTCTGGCCGGTGCTGGTAGTACAGGTGGAGAATGGCACCGATCGCCAGCTGACCAAGACCAGTCTGGCTGACGTGCTGACCGTGATCGAGAGCGCCATCGGGCGCCGTCTGCACGAAGGCGAGGCGGCGCACGCGATGCACGAAACGGGCGATCTGGACGTGGGCGGCCGCCGCGTGCGCAAGGTGGACGCCTCCCGCATCGATGCGGACAAGAATATCGGCGTGGTTTTCTTCAAGACCAGCCTGTCCACCGGCTGGGACTGTCCGCGCGCGGAAGTGATGATGTCGTTCCGGCGTGCAGAGGATCACACCTACATCGCGCAGCTGCTCGGCCGCATGGTCCGCACCCCGTTGGCACGACGGATCGAGAAAGACGCTGCGCTGAACGACGTACATCTGTTCTTGCCGTACTTTGATAAGCAGGCGGTGCAACGGGTGGTCGCGGCTCTGCACAACCAGGAAGACGTGCCGCCAGCGGAGACGGGCTCCAGCCGCGAACTGGTCGTGCTCAAGCGTCGCGAGGGTGCCGAAGCCCTGTTCGAAGCGTTGAACGAGCTTGTGACCTACCGCGTGAATGCGGCCCGGGCGCAGAGTCCCTTGCGCCGTTATATGGCCATCGCGCGCAGCCTGACCCTCGATGAGATCGACGACGATGCATGGGGCAAGGCCAAAGCCCAGATCGTCACCTGGATGGGTGAGGGCGTTCGGGCCCTTAAGTCGGCGGGCCAGTTCGAGGCTGCGGCCAAAGCCATCACCCACGTGGGCTTGCGCACGCTGGCAGTGCGCAACGGCACCGAGGTGACCGAGCCCGAGGCGGACTATCACATCGGGGCGTCGAGCGTGGACATCGACCGGCTGTTTGAGGAAGCCGGCCGCACCTTCAGCCATGGTTTGCAAATGGAGTACTGGCGCGCGCATGCCGAGCGCGAGGCCGCAGACGTCAAGGTCGAGGTCATTGTCCTGGCGCGCGATGCCGCCCGCGTGGTTCAACTGGAAAAGCAGGCCGAGGGCGCCTTCAACGCGCTGTACGACCAACACAAGAAAGCGATTCACAGGCTCAAGGAACACCGGCGCGGCGCCTACGAAAAGTTGCGCCTGGCCACAGCCAAGCCCAGCGAGGTGCCCTGGCACCTGCCAGAGTCCATTGACTTCAGGCGTCAACCTTCTGATCCGCTTTGGGACCGTCACCTTTACGTGGAGGGCAGCGGCCAATTTCGAGCCGAGCTGGGCAATTGGGAGGCCTGTGTGCTGAAAGAGGAACTTGCCGACTCGAAGGTCGTGGGCTGGTTGCGCAACGTGGACCGCAAGCCCTGGTCACTGGAAGTACCTTATGAGTCGGGGGGCGATGTTCGGCCGATGTTCCCTGACCTCGTGGTGGTCCGGCAGATCGGCACTGAATGCGCGATCGACATCCTGGAGCCGCACGATCCAAGTTTGGCCGATAACTTCGAAAAGGCCGTGGGTCTGGCGAGGTTTGCGGAGAAGCACGGCGCTTTGTTCGGTCGCATCCAGTTGATCCGCAAGCAGTCTTCCGCCGGTGGCGAGCGCTTTGTGCGCCTGGAGATCAACCAAACCGCTGCCATCAAGAAGCTGTTGCTGATCACCAGCAATCCTCAGCTCGACGAGTTGTTTTCGAATCTGGCCAAGTAGCAGGCGAATCGATGAGCGGCAACGAGAAGGTGCAAATCGATGCCGAGGCGCAGGTCGCGCAGGACTTGTGACGCCGAACGCCGAGTAGCCCGCGACCATGGACCACGCCACCCTCGCGACGTTACGCGACCGCCACCCCGCTTGCCGGCTGCTGGCCTCGCCTCACGCGCCGCTTGTCCACAGCTAAGACGGGAGCAAACTTGCAGCAATAGCGGCTATCTGCAAAGCCAAGCGTCATGCCATCGGGGCCACAAAATAAGTCGATTACACGGTAGGGCATGGTCTCTCGCTGGGTTATTCGGACCTCGCAGATTGCAGGTGGGCCACTGCGATTTTGTACAGGCAAGTGGCCGTGGCAGAACCAATCTCGTGCTCCGGTTACTCATGCAGTAGCTGTTCCGCCTGCACAAGAGGCGGGGTCGGACGAGCGGACTTTGTTACTGAATGGCGTTGGTTTTTTACTACATTGAGCTGAGCCACCCCTGTCAAGTTTGACAGGGGTCCAGTGCAATTGATTGCAGTTGTCGACTAAGCTCAGCGCATCAGCGTTTAGCAACTGCGCGATGCTCACCCGCAAACCGTACGTTTTGTCCTACCAGCTTACGTGAAGGTAGCTCGCAATTGTAGGGATTGCCCCGAGATAGCGTATATGCGAGTCAACTAGAGTCTGTGTTTCCGCATTGTGCTGGGATAGAAAAACTAGTTGGCGTTTGATGACGTCACACAGGAGATCCGCAAATGAACATTGACCAATACAGGACCGCTGTAGAGGCTCTTGCGGCTGGAAAATCGGATCGCCGTTTTTCCAATAAAGGTTCTCAACATGCAGCTGTGGTTGTCCAGCAGATGTTCCACACTGCTGCAGACCGCGTTCGTATCTTTTCGGGCGCTCTGTCCCCGGACATCTATCTTCAAGAGCCGGTGAAGCAAGAGATCGAGACCTTCCTGTCACGAGCAGGTACCTCACTACAGGTTATCACTCAGAAGCCGATCAACGAGGCGACGGCAGCATTTTTGAGCCACTTCGATCGGGTGAAAATTTGCAGCCTGAACGGTGAGAAGACGGCGGCCCCAATTGAACATCACTTTCTGGTGGCAGATAGTCGCGCTTACCGCCTAGAGACCGACGAGGAGAATCGAGAGGCTGTTGTTAATTTCAACGAGCCTCGCGTTGCAGCATCGCTCAACGCCATGTTTGATCGTGCATTGGCCTGCGCGCCAATGGAAAAAGTAGAACCAACCTGATCAAGGAACCCGCTTCGGCGGGTTTTCTTTTATGGCGTACGCACGGAAGGCGTGGGGAGGGACTGTGTTTTGCCTACGGTCGCTTTGGGCGACGCGTGGTTACATGGTGTTTGCTCTTCCGATCCTCATTCCCGCGATGTACCTTTTGCTGCCGGCCCTTACCCTGAAGGTACAGTCCTGCTTTGAATTAATTTGGGTTGCGGGCGGAGGAAGACTTCTACCGGCACTCCAGGTTGACGCACACGCAATCGCGAAAGTGATGGAAATTTCAGTAGGCGTGAACTTAGCACTCTCCTTCATTGAGGAATTCGGCAGCTTCGCGCTGGACCTATCCAAGAGATTTGTTGAGAAGCTGAACCCGGACGAGAACCCAACGCTGGCGGAAGCTGTGAGCGAGACGGCGCAGGAGGATGGCGCACAGTTGGGAGCGCAACTTGACCCCCAAAAACTTCAGGGAATCTTCTGGGCTGACCTTGAAGTTTTAATGGGCGATTTGCACGACCGACTGGGATTGCTGTTGACGTTCGTCAAGAAGTTGGGCTACCTAACGGCTTTCTTGTCGTACGTGATCCTGGCGCGCGTCGAGCTGGGCCACGGCGACCTTCCACTCTGGGTGGCAATACTCGCATGTGTTGGAGCCGCCTTTCCTGTTGCCCTACACATCAGCGGTTCGATGTGGCACTCGGGACTTTGCTGGTATCGCATCAGGAACCCTCTGAATCATGGCCCCGTGTATCAGGCATTTGTTCGGAACGCGATGAGCAAACTTGCCAAGAAGACCGCAGAACTCAAACGTAAGATCATCTGACTGAGGATCACGAACAGCGGCCCTCTTCGCCGGCGCCGCTTGGTTACTGCACTTGAATTAGTTACTGCCGCAGTTACTGGCAAATCCATCGGATGCGCGTGGATGGGCCTGGACCCTACCGGACACAAAAAAAGCCCCAAGTAATTGATTCGCTTGGGGCTTCAGACTCCGACAAATCTAGTCAGATTTTGTCGGAAAGTGTTGTGGTGGCCTGGGGCGGAATCGAACCACCGACACGCGGATTTTCAATCTTCCTTGATTTCCAGTGCAATCAACGGCCAAATCGGGACCGCCATCTACAAAACGCCAATCGCCCTTGCACTAGCGTCCCTCTGAGACAGGTTCGGATTGTAGAAGGATCGCGGGTCCAGAATCTGTCCCCGCGATCCTTGGCTAACTCAGTTGTGCCATGCCGATTGCGGCGCTGAGTAACGCTTCGTACTTCAACCCATAGCCAGCGTATGTGGAGCGGATCGGGTCAATGACCACGATCGTGTCCTTCGGCGCTAGTAGCTGGGTTTGGAAATACAACGTGTTTGCGACTGAAGCCGCATCGCCAGCAGCAGGGAAAATGTAGAGCGAGGTCGTCTCGTCCCACACATATCCAGTGCTGATTGCCTTCACCATCTGGTGAAGTGATTCGTACCGCTCTTGGTACGTCCCGTCCCGCTCAATGCGGAAGCTGACAACGAAATGGCCCATTGGGGCCTCTCTTTCTCTTGCGTCGGGGTAAGCCCTCAAGCGCCAGCGGCGGCCAGGGCATACTCTTCGACTCGGTTAACAACCCGTTTGCGTTCACTCTTGCTGGACTGGCGCTCGCGGGGGCTTGCCTTAGGAGCCCGCTCTTCCTCACGGATCGGCGGGTTTTCCTTTGGCTCAACCATTTTAGGGTGTTTATCCATACAGTTAGCACTCTTGTCGGTCGACTGCTAACTTTTTATGACTCGCCGGTCAGCAGAGTTGTCCACGGCGTCGGGCGGCGCTTGCGACGAACCGACCGACGCGGTGGGCAACTCGGGGAACGCGAAGTCCCCTCCTGTTATGCTGAGGGCATGACAGCTTCGAAGCACGGCAAGTCCAAAACTCCCCGGCCAACGGCGGAACAGGCCTTCGAGCGGTACACGTTTCTGGATAACGTCATTCGCAATCGCCGGGACATCCAGCTTGACGAACTCGAGTCGGCTCTCGGGATGTACATGATCGGATTCCACTTTGGCTGGAAGGTGCTCTACGTCATTCACAGCAAGAAAACGATTCGCAAGTACGAGCAGCTTCTCGGCGTCAACGTGCGTGATGCCTTTGAAGAAATCGGCCCGGATGCTGATCGCACGAACGCCTACAAGATCATCCAAACCGTTTCCAGCTTCTGGAAGCTTGTCTCCGGCGACGAGAAACCCTCGGTTGACCTGGACAAGCGCGCCATCGATCAATAGGGAATATCAGATTCCTTGACAGGAATCTCAAGTCCCCTACAAAATAGGGGAAATGAAGTCCCCTACAGTTTTAATTCCAGGCGATCAGCGGCCCGCGGCGGTTCGGGAGCATGCGCCAGCGTGCCCCGAGCGGCCGCAGGCCGCTGGGCTTGTCTCATCTAAAACAAGTCCGAACTCGGATGTTCTGATCAACCTTGATCAAGCGTCCTGCGCTGAGCGCCGAGTAAAGCGCCTAAAGCGGTCAGTTTGGGCGTCCGGCTCTCTCCACGCGCTCGCAAGACCTGGCTTCCGGCCTGACGTTCCTTGGTTTGTGACTCTCACCTAGGCCGAGGCGGATGCGTGGCTCCCCAACCACATAGCCGACGCGTCCGAGCGCTTCCGGCGCTGGTGCCACAAGAACGGGCATCCGTGCCGGTACACGTGGGTCGCTGAAATCCAACCGGGACGCGCGATGCGAACCGGGAATGAGGTCGTGCACTACCACTTGCTCGCATGGCTTCCTCACGGCGTCGTCATGCCGAAGTGGGACGTTGCAGTTGGCCGGCGCAGCGAGTTTTGGTCACACGGCATGACCAACACACAGCCCGCCAAGGCGGGGGTTGGCTACCTCATGAAGTACTTGAGCAAGCTCGGCCAGTTCACTCGCTTTCCAAAAAGTCTGCGCCTCTACGGCATAGGAGGTCTAAATGTCACTGCGCGCGCAATTAGAAGCTGGCTCAATCTTCCCGAGTGGGCCAAGCGCTCCTATGGGGTGGGAGAGCTCGTCCGGAAGTCGAGTGGTCTTGTGGTGCGAGCAACAGGAGAAATTCTTAGCTCTCCCTACATCGTGTCCATTCTGCCCGGTGCAATCCTCGTGCGAATCGTTGGCGATATTCCGGATCAATTTCACAGCGGGCCGTATTCGACCTTGCACATAGAGGCGGTGTGAAGTGAGCGACGCACAACCGCTTTTCCTCCTGCCCACAGAGGTCGAGGCATTGACTGGGTTCAAGTCGTTCGGTCGCCAGTCCCGATGGCTCAATCAAGCTGGATGGCGCTTCGTTATCAACGGCGGGGGCCGACCAGTGGTCGCGCGCAGATACGCCGAGAAGATGCTCGGATGCGGTGGTGAGGAAGACAAGCGTCCGCGCCCGAATTTCGGCGCGCTTCTGAGGCCGGTGTAATGGGCCGCAAGCGTCAAGGCAACTTCGATGACCCACCCCGCTTCCACAAGAAGGGGAAGGTCTGGTACCACGTCAGCGGCTCGACGCCTCGGGTGTGGACAAAGCTTTCTGCCGATCGTGCTGAGGCGCTTCGCATGTGGGCGCAACGCGAGGGCGTGAGGGAAGACGACTCGACCAAACTCTTCTCGGTAATCGTGAAGCGGTACATCCGCGAGGTCTATCCTATGAAGGCGGTCCGCACTCGCGCCGACAACGACAAGGAGTTGATCCACCTCCTGCGCGTCTTCGGTCACATGCCCATCGACGCGATCATGCCCATGCACATTCGCCAGTACATGGACCTTCGCGGGGAGGTTGCCAAGGTGCGCGCGAATCGCGAGAAGGCGCTGTTCTCCCACATCTTCAACAAGGCGCGGGAATGGGGCTACACGGCTTCGCAGAATCCCTGCCAAGGGGTTAAGGGCTTCAAGGAAACTGGACGCTCTCGCTACGTAACTGATGCGGAGTTTGACAAAGTTAAGGCGCATGCGCACTTCACAGTAATCGACGCAATGGACCTGGCGCTCTTGACGGGCCAGCGTCCCGCCGATGTGATCAAGCTGCGATGCTCCGACATCCGAAACGGGGCGCTTTGCATCACTCAGAACAAGACTGGCGCACGGCTTGAAATCGAAATTACCGGCGAGCTCGCCAGCGTTATTGCGCGCATCAGCGGAAGGCCACGCCATGCGATCAGCCCATTCTTGATTCAAAACGAGAATGGCCAACCATTGACGCAGCTAGCGCTGCGGGCACGCTTCGACAAGGCTCGCAAGCTGGCAGGGGTAAGCTTTCAATTCCGGGACATTCGGGCGAAGGCAGCGACAGACACCGGCGACTTGGCTCACTCGCAAAAGCTACTTGCACATAAGAACCGGGAAATGACAGAGCACTACGTGCGCCAACGAATCGGCGAGCGAGTCAGACCCCTGCGCTAAACTTGTCCATGAGCGATTCCGCTATTTTCGGTCGATATTCAGGATGGGTTTGGAACGACTATGAGCCACGTTTTTGAGAAGAGATTGACAGTCCTTCTAAGCTCAATCTTCTTGCTTAGCTGCGCAACCCACGTGTCGCTTTCTGGCGCACAGCCAGAGTATGCAGCCACGATCTTTTCGGTCGGTGATCTCGGATTCCGAATTGATCGCACGGTCCACAATACAAAGCCAACGCCATATGTAATTCAGGTTGACGGAAAGGCTACGGCGAAGGACGGCTGGCCCTCCAGTGTCAGCATGGCAGCTGGAGAACACAGCCTACTTGTTCTTTGCGTGCTATCACCCGATGAGGCCATTGGATCGCCCGTACCGTTTGCGCGCTTGGCAAATGGCGTTGGAGTAGTTGTCAGCAATCGCTGGCAGCAAGCCCAGGCTCATATACCTCTCACCGCCACTTTAGAAGCCAGCGGCATGTATGAGCTTAGGTGTGAATCACTCCGAAATTTGACCGCGCGCGCTTGGATAACGAAGATCTAGCGGCACCAGCTTCCTGATGCGTTGAATGCCGTATTCCATTTACGCGCTCGAAAATCCTTCGCGCGTTGAGGACCAGCAGACGTGAATTCGGCGAGTTTGATATAGCACCGGTCGCCGACCACATCGATTGAGGCACGGTAACTAGCATCAGGTTCAGGAACGAATGTCCAGGTCATTGGGCAGAACGAGCGAGTCGTTCGCGAACTCCAGAGCATCGTGACGGAAACGGGTTGTCCCGCAACTACTTTAAACGACGCCTCCTCTCCTTCAGCCAATTCCGGTAACTCTTGACGACCCTGACATGCCTCCGCTCCTTCGTAGATGGTGGGGCGAACAGGACCACTTTGAGTCGTGTTAACAAAGCGAACCGCTGCTGTGCTTACCGATGATGGTTCCACATATTTCGGGACCCGCTCCGGTCCAGAGCCCTGCATTGCCTCAGTTTCGGCATGCGCCGGTGACGCGAAACATACTGCGGCCAAGATCAAACTCGTCGCAACCTCTAGCCCCATACCAGCTACCCTGCTCATAAGCCACCCCTGTTGGAATTGTAGAAAGTACGTCGTAATTGTAGAAGCGCCTCCGGACCCTGATGAGGTGCGGAGGCGCATGAAGACTGGTGGCCTGGGGCGGAATCGAACCACCGACACGCGGATTTTCAATCCGCTG
>JAZKIF010000048.1:71029-84217 GCA_040385005.1 Pseudomonadota bacterium | reverse complement strand
CAGGCGCCTGGGCCTGATTTGCGCCGCAGCCCGCCCGCGCGCAGCTTTGCTTCCACCATTGAGGCGCGCCGCAGTGGAATGCAACTCCATCACAGTTCGCGGAAATGTCGGCATGCGACTGGACGCCGTAGCCGCGTCGCGGCCCGGTCAACAGGCCCTAGCGTTTGCGCCCGAAGCTCAGCAAGCCGGTCGACAACGCCGTGCCGCAGACGATCACCGCACCGCAGAGCAGCATCCATCCGGTGACGTGCTCGCCAAGGAACAGCACGCCATAGAGCACGGCGAACACCGGGATCGCGAACGTGACCGCCACCGCGCGGGCCGGACCCGCGTTCTCGATCAGGCGGAAATACAAGATGTACGCGATGCCCGTACACAGCACACCCAGGACGATCACCGAGAGCCAGGGATTCAAGCCGGGCATGCGCGCGGGCCAGAACCACAAGGCCGGCAAGGCAAGTGCGAGCGTCGCGCCGATCTGGCTTCCGGCCGCGGTGACGAGCGGCGGCAAGCCGCTGAGGTAGCGTTTGGCCGCACTCGCGGCGATGCCGTAGCAAACCGTGGCGAGAAGGCACGCGAGCACCGCCCAACCGGGCGCGATACCGGAAGCATCCGGCTTGAAACTCGCCTTGTCCCAGGCGAGCAGCGCGATGCCGCCGAAGCCGATGACGAGACCGAGGATGCGCGAGCCGGTCGGCTTGTCTTTCAACCACGCCCATGCCACGAGTGCACCGAATAGCGGCACCGTCGCGTTGAGGATGGCGGACAGGCCCGTGGTGATGGACTGGATCGCGAACGCGAAGCATGCGAAGGGAATGGCCGAGTTGAGGACGCCGACCAGCGCGATGGCTTTCCAGTGCGTGCGCAGTTGCGGCCCCAGTCCGCGCCACAACACCAGCGTCACCAGGAAGACCGAAGCGATGACAACGCGCATCGCCGCCGTGGGTATCGCGCCGAACTCGACGACGGAGAGCCGCATGAAGAGGAACGACGCGCCCCAGATCGCGCCGAGCAGGATGAAGTCGACGATCCAGCGGCGCGGTTGCGCATCGCCGGACGCTTGCAGGGGAACCGCCGTCAAATCGCGCCTTCCAGTTGCAGCAGCGCGGTCTTGCGCTGAAGGCCGCCCGCGTAGCCGGTGAGCGCACCGTCGCTGCCCACCACGCGATGGCACGGCACGATCACGCTCACGGGATTGCGGCCCACCGCCGCACCGACGGCGCGCACCGCGCTGGCGCGGCCGATGCGCTCGCTCAAGCTGCCATAGCTGGTCGTGCCGCCGCTCGGGATGCGCAGCAACGCCTGCCACACTGATTGCTGGAACGGCGTGCCACCTTGCAGGTCCAGCGGCAGGTCGAACGTCGCGCGTCGCCCCGCGAAGTAATCGTCGAGTTGCGCGACCGCGGCTTGCAGGATGGGATGGTCGGACTGCTCGGGCCAGGATGCGTGATCGGGCATGTGCTTCTGGCCTTCGAACCACACGCCGGCCAGGCCGTTGTCCGTCGCGGCGACGATCATCTCGCCCATGGGGCTCGCGTAGTGCGTGCGCACGATGCTGGGATGGAATTTCATGAGACCTCCTGGGGGATGGTGAGGACGGGGGTGGGGGCGAGCGTGGACCAGGCTCGCACGACGGCGTAACTGCGCCAGGGCTTCCATGCATGCGACGCTGCTTCGGCGGCGCGCGCGGGTTGTTTGCCGCCTTGCACGCCGAGCGCCTTGTGCAGCGCGACGTCGCCGGCGGGGAATGCATCGGGCCAGCGCAACGCGCGCATCGCGATGTATTGGGCCGTCCAGTCGCCGATGCCGGGCAACTGCTTCAACGCTTCGATGGTGGACGTGACATCCGCGCCGCCGTGCAGGTGCAACCGTTTTCCCGCCACGGCGCGCGCGATGGCGACGATGGCGGCTTGCCGTTGCTTGACGATGCCCAGCTGCCCGAGCGCATCGCCTTCCGCATTGGCGAGCACGGCCGGGTCGGGGAAGAAGCGCGTGAGCTGTGGGAACGGCGTGACGACAGGTTCGCCGAACCGATCCACCATGCGCTGCGCCAGCGTGCGGGCGGCGGCGACGGTGATCTGCTGGCCGAGCACGGCGCGGATCGCGATCTCGTAGCCGCTCATCGCACCCGGCACGCGCAGGCCGTCGCCATCGGGGAAGCTCTCGTGCAGCACGGCATTGATCGCGGCGGGGTCGGCGTCGAGGTCGAACGCCGCGCGCAACCTGCGGATCACGAGCGGCAGCACCTGGCTGAGCGCATCGTCCACGCGCAGCTTGACCTGGTGCCGCGCCTCGTCGAACTCGGCCACGAGCCAGCCGCGGTGCCACTTGCCACCGGCTTCGATGGCGAGCGTGCGCGCCATCGCGCCCTTCGCACTGTCGATGAGTTCGATGCCGGCGATGGTGCGCTTCGCGAAGAAGTCGAGCATCGCCCGGGCTTCGTAGGGCGGCCGATAGCCCAGGCGGATCGCCGTTTCCTGCGCGGGCCGTGCGGAGCCCTCGCGGCGCAATCGTGTCGGGTTCAATCCGTAATGCTCCACGAACGCCGCATTGAAGCGCCGCACGCTCGAGTAACCGCTGATGAGCGCGACCTGCGTGATCGGCAACTGTGTGTCCGCCAAAAGTTGCTTGGCCGTGAGCAGGCGCCGCGTTTGCAGGTATTGAACCGGCGAGACGCCGAACTGAGCCTCGAAGATGCGGCGCACGTGACGGTCGCTGACGCCGAGCTTCGCGGCAAGTTGTTCCACGGACGGCGGCTCGTCGCCCCACGCTTCCGGCTCATCGAGAAGGCGCGCCGCCTGATGGGCCAGGATGTAGCTCGCGTCCTGGATCGACCAGGCGATCGAGTTGGGCGCGAGTTCCGGGCGGCAACGCAGGCACGGGCGGAATCCCGCGCTTTCGGCTTGTGCCGCATGTCCGAAGAAGCGGCAGTTCTCGCGGCGCGGCATGCGCACCTTGCACACCGGCCGGCAATAGATGCCGGTGGAGGTGACGCCGATGAAAAAGCGGCCGTCGAAACGCGCGTCGCGCGCCTGCAGCGCGAGCCAGCAGGCGTCGGGTTGCAGGGTGGCGGCTTCGGCGTCCATGCGCTGGATGATACGCAGCGCCTCGCCGCGCACTGGCCGTTTCCGGACATGCCCCTCGCCGCGAAAAGGACGCTCATCCGCGCACGGCCAAGCCTGCATGCGCGTGGCGCGACGCTACATGCTCCATAGGACAACGACTACCGGCAGCGGATGGGCAGCCCTACAACTCCTCACGGCCGGGCAGCTTAGATTGGACTGCAACATAGAAATGAGATTCACATGTCGAAGACACCCCGTGAGCATGCTCACGCGTCGCCGGCTCCGACATCCACAGGTCCCGTCGACGCGCGCGCACGCGCCGAAGACGAAGCGCCACGGCGCGAACGCCGCTCCCGTCACCGGGTGCAGGAGGACCAGGGTTCGGGATCCGGCTCAGCGAGTGCACTGTCGAAGCTGCGCATGCTGGAGCGCAGGCGCGACGCCATCAAGCCCCGGCGCAGCGACGAGTACTAGCCCGGTCGAGCCACGTGTACTGCATGGCCGAGCCACGCACGCGCACGGTCGCAGGCCTACAATTTCCGCTTCACCACCGGCTGCCCATCCATGCAATTTTCTCCCTCGATCTTCAAGGCCTACGACATCCGCGGCGTCGTGCCGTCCACGCTCGATGAGGAGGTGGCGCAGGCGCTCGGCTATGCCTTCGGCACTGTCGCGCAATCGGAGGGCGAGAAGACGGTTGCGGTCGGACGCGATGGCCGCTTGAGCGGACCATCGCTCAGCGCGGCGCTCATTCGCGGACTGGTCGCGTCCGGCGTCGACGTGATCGACATCGGTCTCGCCACCACGCCGATGCTGTACTACGCCGCCAATACGCTGTGTACGAGCGGCATCCAGGTCACGGGCAGCCACAACCCGAAGGACTACAACGGCTTCAAGATGGTGATGGCCGGCCGCGCGATCTACGGCGACGAGATCCAGGCGCTGCGCAAGCTCATGCAGGAAGGCTCGCAAGCCGCGAGCGCCAGGCCCGGCAATGTGCGCAACGTCGACGTGCTCGGCGCTTATCGGGATCGCATCGTGCAAGGCGTGAAGCTGGCGCGACCCATGAAGATCGTGGTCGATTCGGGCAATGGCATCGCCGGCGCGTCGGCGCCCGGCATCTTCCGCGCGCTGGGCTGCGAGGTGATCGAGCTCTTCAGCGAGGTCGACGGCAATTTCCCCAACCACCATCCGGACCCGAGCAAGCCCGAGAATCTCAAGGACCTGATCGCCGCCATCAGGGAACATGGCGCGGAGATGGGCCTCGCGTTCGACGGCGATGGCGACCGCCTGGGCATCATCACGCGCGGCGGCAACAACATCTACCCGGACCGGCAACTCATGCTGTTCGCGCGTGACGTGCTTTCGCGCGTGCCCGGCGGCACGATCATCTTCGACGTGAAATGCACGCAGCGACTCGCGCCCGCGATCCGCGAGGCGGGCGGCACGCCCCTCATGTACAAGACGGGCCACTCGCTCATCAAGGCGAAAATGAAGGAAGTGAACTCGCCGCTGGGCGGCGAGATGAGCGGGCACATCTTCTTCAAGGAGCGCTGGTTCGGCTTCGACGACGGCACGTACGCCGGTGCGCGCCTGCTGGAAATCTTGTCGCGCAGCGACGACCCGAGCGCGGTGCTGGATGGATTGCCGACGAGTTTCTCCACGCCGGAGCTGAATGTGAAGTGCGCCGAGGGTGAGCCGTTCGAACTCGTGAAGAAGCTCGTCGAGCGCGCGAAGTTCGACGCGCCCGCGGAGGTGTCCACGATCGACGGGTTGCGCGTGGACTGGCCGGACGGGTTTGGATTGATTCGCGCTTCGAACACGACGCCGGTGCTGGTGCTGCGGTTCGAAGGGCAGACGCAGGAGGCGATGCACCGCATCGAGAAGATCATGCTGGACTTGCTGGAGCAGGTGAAGCCCGGCGCGAAGATCGGCGAGGCGGCGCACTGAAGGACTGATGGAGCGACTCAGCCACAATGGCGGGTCGTGAAAATCCTGATCGTCAAACTCTCCTCGCTCGGCGACGTGGTCCATGCCATGCCCGCCGTGCAGGACATCCGCCGCGCATTGCCGGAAGCACGGATCGATTGGGTGGTGGAACGGGGCTTCGCGCCGCTCGTGCAGCGCTGCGAAGGCGTGGCGAAGGTCATTCCCTGCGAGCTGCGGCGCTGGCGCAAATCGCCGTTGTCGTCGCAGACGCGCGCGGAGTGGCGCGCGTTTCGCGACGAGTTGCGAGGCGATGACTACGACGCGATCATCGACCTGCAGGGCCTCACCAAATCGGCGTTGATCTCGCGTGCTGGCCGCGTCGCAACGGGCGGCAAGCGCTACGCACTGGCCAACCGCACCGAAGGATCGAGCTACGAAGCGCCGACACGCTGGGTTGCCGACGAGGCGATCCGCATCGAGCCGCATGTGCATGCGGTCGCGCGCTCGCGCGAGTTGTGCGCGCGTGCGTTGGGCTACCGGATGCCGCACGAATTGCGATTCGGTTTGCGCGCGGCGCAATCCGGCGACGCGATGCAAGCGCGCAGCGTCGCCTTCGTGCATGGCACATCCCGCGAGGACAAGTGCTGGCCCGAATCCAGCTGGATCGAACTCGGACAGCGCCTCATCGGCGAAGGTTTCTTCATAGACCTGCCGCACGGAGGCGATGCCGAACGCGACTGGCGGCCGCGCTTGGAAAGAGCGCGAACGTGTGGCCGGCGATGGACCTGGCCGCGCTCACGGACAAGCTCGCGGCGTGCGCGGGCGTCATCGGCGTGGACAGCGGGCTCAGCCACATCGCGGTCGCCCTCGACCTTGCGCACGTGCAGATCTACAACTTCGACACAGCGTGGCGCACCGGCCCGCATGCCGCGCGGCAACGCAGCGTCTTCGCGCAACCCACGCCTTCGGTCGATGCGGTGTGGCAAGCGTGGCAAGACGTGAAAGCGGCCACATGATCCGCGCGATCTATTCGCTCTTCGCCATCGCCGCGCAGCCGTTCGTGCGCCGCAAATTGAAGCGCCGCGGCGTTGCCGAAGCGGGCTACCTTCATGCGGTGGAGGAGCGCTTCGGCGACTACGCCAGATCGGCCGAGCCCGGGGCGATCTGGATCCACGCGGTGTCCCTCGGCGAGACGCGCGCCGCCGCGATCCTGGTCGCGCAGTTGCGCAAGATGCAGCCCGACGCGCGCGTCCTTCTCACGCACGGCACCGCGACCGGCCGCGCGGAAGGCGAGCGCCTCCTGCGCGCGGGCGACATGCAAGCCTGGCTGCCGTGGGATACGCCGCGGGCCGTGCGCAAATTCCTCAACCACTTCCAGCCGGGCATCGGCGTGCTGATGGAAACCGAGGTGTGGCCCAACGTCGTCGCCGAATGCAGCGCCCGCGGCGTGCCGCTCGTGCTGGCCAATGCGAGGTTGAGCGGGAAGTCGCTCGCGCAGACCTTGAAGCTGGCCTGGTTGTCGCGGCCGGCCTATGCCGCGCTCGCCGCCGTGTGGGCGCAGACCGAAGGCGATGCGCAGCGCCTCGCGCAGGCGGGCGCCACGGTCAAAGGCGTGTTCGGCAACCTGAAATTCGACGCGGCGCCGGACAAAACGCAACTCGAGCGCGGACGCGAATGGCGCGCGGCGACGCCGCGGCCCGTGGTGATGTTCGCCTCCTCGCGCGAGGGCGAAGAAGAGCAGTTCTTTCGCGCCGTCCGCGAACGCAAGGATGCGGGCGAGGCGCAATGGCTCATCGTGCCGCGCCACCCGCAGCGCTTCGACGAAGTCGCCTCGCTCGCGGCGCGGCACGGCTTCAGCGTCTCGCGGCGCAGCCAGTGGGTCACACATCCCGAAGCGGCGGATGTGTGGATCGGCGATTCGCTCGGCGAGATGGCGTTGTATTACGGGATGTCGGATGTCGCGCTGCTGGGTGGAAGCTTCGAGAAGCTGGGCGGCCAGAACCTGATCGAGGCCGCGGCGTGCGGATGCCCGGTCGTCATGGGGCCACATACGTTCAACTTCGCGGAGGCGGCGGAGCTCGCCAGTGATGCGGGCGCCGCGCGGCGGGTCGAGACGATGCAGGAAGGCGTTCGTTGTGCGCTCGAGCTGGCGGCGAATTCACAGCAGCACCAGGCTGCGACCGAATCCGCGCAATCCTTCGCTTTCGCGCATCAAGGCGCCGCGGCCAGAACCGCGTCGGCGGTGATGGACCTGCTGGCCCTGCGCGCCGGTTCTACCTCGTGACCAGCTGGTTCAACCGCGCCAGGTCTTCCGGCGTCAGCGTGCCGTTGGCCTGCCGCAGCCGCAGCTGGCCGATCAGCACGTTGTAGCGCGCCTGCGCGAGGTCGCGCTTGGTCTGGAAGAGCTGGCTTTGCGAGTTCAGCACGTCGATGTTGATGCGCACCCCCACCTGGTAGCCCAGGCGGTTGGCTTCCAGCGCGCTTTGGCTCGAGGCCTCGGCGGCTTCCAGCGCCTTCACCTGGCTTTGCCCCGACACCAGCCCGAAGTAGGCGGTGCGCACGGCTTGCGCGACGGTGCGGCGCGTTGCTTCCAGGTCGGCCTGGCTCTTCTCTTCCAGCGACAGCGTCTCGCGGATGCGGTTCTGCGTGGCGAAGCCGGCGAACAGCGGCAAGTTGAACTGCACGCCGACGGTGCCCGTGTCGGCGCGCGTCGAGCTCGCCACCGACGTGCTGCCGTTGGGGCTGCGTGTCGTGTTGTAGCTGAGCGTGAGATCCAGCGTCGGCTTGTGGCCGGCCTTCGCTTTTTCGGTTTCGAGCTGCGCGATCTCCACGGCCGTGCGCGCCTGCGCGATCGACGGGCTGTTCTCCTCGCCCTGCTGCACCCACACGTTCACGTCGGCGGGTTGCGGCGCGGCCAGGACCAGCGGCGTGGCGAGCGGATTCGGCTTGACGTCCGGCTTGCCGACCAGCGCGTCGAGCGTCAGCTTCTTCACGCGCAGGTCGTTGTCGGCGGCGATTTCCTGCGCGGTCGTCAGGTCGAACCGGGCCTGGGCCTCGCGCGTGTCGGTGATGGTGGATGTGCCGACTTCGAAGTTGCGCTTGGCGGACGCGAGCTGCTCGCCGACCGCCGTCTTTTGCGCCTGCACGAAGGCCAGCGTGTCCTGTGCGGCGAGCACGTCGAAGTACGCCTGGCTCACGCGGATGACGAGGTCCTGGCTCGCGAGGGCCAGTTGCGCCTGCGCCAGCTCGACCTGCCGCTTGCCTTGCTGCCACGTCGCGAAGTTCGCGGGCCGGTACAGCGGCTGCGAGGCGCTCACGGTGCCGCTCTGGGTGGTGATGCCACGCTCGATGGCGGGCACCGTGTTGTCGAAGTTGGAGCGCGAGACGCCGATGGCAAGGTTCGCCGACGGCAGGATGCCCGCCTTCGCCTGCTCGGCGCGGAACAGGTTCGCGTCGTACTGGGCCTTGGCTGATTGCCACGTGGCGTCGTACGCCTTGGCCGAGTCGTACAGGTCAAGGAGGCTCTCGGCGCGCGCGGGCAGCGCGAAAATCGCCGCCAGGGCGGCCGCGAGGGGCCAGTACGAAAAAGTGGGCCGCGGCAAGTTCATGGTCCGTCCTTGGGGTGATGTCTCTGTATTTGTAGTGATCAGTAGCGGGGCACGCCCGGGTCGCGCTCGCCCGACCACGCCTCGATGCCGCCCGCGATGTTCGCGACGTTCTCGAAGCCGTGGCCGGCCAGAAAGGCCGCGACGCGCTGGCTGCGCGCGCCGTGATGGCACAGGCACGCCACGGGCCTGGTGGGATCGATCTCCGCGATGCGCGCGGGCACGTCGCCCATCGGGATCGCGACGACGTCGTAGGCGGGGTCGGCCGCGATGCTCGCGGCCTCGAGCTCCCAGTCTTCACGCACGTCGAGGACGACCGGGCGGGCGTCCGCGGGTTGCGACTGGAGCCATTCGGAAAGTTGGGAAGGCCGGATCTGGGGAATCATGGACGCGGGCTCAGAAATGAAAGTGCGACGGCTCCGGGAATGTCGCGAGGCGCGGCGCCATCGTGTCCCAGGGTTGCGCGGTGGTGAACGACGCTTCGCCCGTGCGCGTGACCAGCGTCGCGCGCATCACCGGCTCGCCGCCGACGATGGCGCCCAGGCGCCCGCCGATCTTGAGCTGCGAGAGCAGCGCCTGCGGGATTTCGGCAACCGAGCCACTCAAAAGGATCACGTCGAACGGGGCTTCGGCGGGCAGTCCCTTGGCGCCGTCCGCTTCGCGCACTTCCGCGTTGGTGATGCCGGCGCGTTGGAGGTTTTCGCGGGCCATGCGGACGAGCGCGGGATCGATCTCGAGGCTGATCACTCGCTGCGAGCGGCGCGCGAGCAGCGCGGCCATGTAGCCCGAACCGGCGCCGACCTCCAGCACCTTGTCGATGCGCTTCACGCGCAGGTCCTGCAGGAGGCGAGCCTCGACTTTCGGCTCCAGCATGCACTGGCCGCGCGCCATGGCCTGGTCGGTCGGCTCGGCGAGCGGGATCTGCATGTCCACGAAGGCCAGCGCCTTGTGCGCGATCGGAACGAACTCCTCGCGGCGCAAGTCGGAGAGGAGGTCGAGGATTTCCAGGTCCAGCACGTCCCAGGGCCGGATTTGCTGCTCGATCATCTTGAAGCGCGCGTGTTCGAGGTCGGTGGGGGCGGTCATGAAGGTCTCCGGCGGGTTCTGGGCAAATCGCCGATTTTAGGGGTGTCGCCGGGCCGCACCAGCAGGCCGTTGAGCAGCGTGTCCATCTGCGCGGCGAGGTAGCGCTCGGGGTCCAGCGGGTAGTCCTGCGGGACGCACGCGCCCAGCGAGTGTTTCATCATCACCAGGAACACCAACGGCGCGGTGATCGAGAACGTGGCGTACTCCATGTCCGCGATCTGGAATTCGCCCCGGTCGACCCCGCGCTGCAGGATGCGGCGCATCAGGGCCTGGCCCGGCGCGATCACTTCCTGCTGGTAGAACGCGGCGATGTCGGGGAAGTTGCGCGCCTCGCTGATGACCAGCTTGATGATTCCGGAGGCGCGCGTGGCCCCCACGCGGTCCCACCACACGCGCATGCAGTAGCGGACCATGTCGGCGCTGCTGCCCTCGAACGTCTCGAATTCCTCGTTCCATTGCGCGAAGCGTCCGGAGATGTTCTCGCGCACGACCGCCTTGAACAGTTCTTCCTTGCTTGGGAAGTACAGGAAGAGTGTGCCCTTGGAGACGCCCGCGCGCACCGCCACTTCCTCGGCGCGCGTCGCGGCGAAGCCCTTCTCGACGAAGAGGTCCAGCGCGGCGTCGAGCAGCTCGCCGGGACGGGCTTCCTTGCGGCGCTCCCGCTTGGCTTGCACGTCGTCGGTGCGCGCGGCGATGAATTTGGGCAGGGGCATGAAATTAATGACTGACTGGTTAGTAATGTAGCTTTTGACGCCTCGCGCGTCAACGGCCGGGCACGGGGGACCGAAACCGGACATGATGGGTCTTCCACGCAGTCCCAGGGAGCTCCCATCAATTCATTCATCTGGTGCGCCGTCGGCGCCCTGATCGGCTGGCTGTCGGCCTTTGTCATGAAGCGCCATGGCCGCGGCGCCCTCGTCGAAAACATCCTCGTGGGCGTCTTCGGCGCCTTCGTCGGCGGGGACTTCATCGTTTCGATGATGAACAAGGGCGTGGTCAACGACAAGGATTTCCACATCGGCTCGCTCGGGATGGCCGTGGCCGGCGCCGTCGTGATGGTCGCCGCGCTCGCGCTCATGCGCGGCAAGGTCGGTCAGATCAAGATCACCAGGAACAAGCAGCGCGACCATTAGCTCCGGGGCCCTGTCCATGCGCCGGGCGCTAAGATGACGCCCTTGCCCGCGTCCCATCGCCTTCCACTGGAGAAACCATGTCCTCATCCATGCAGACCCTCGCGCTGGGCGGCGGCTGTTTCTGGTGCACCGAAGCCGTGTACGTGAAAGTGCGCGGCGTCACCGATGTCGAGTCCGGCTACAGCAACGGGCAGGCGCTGAACCCGACCTACGAGCAGATTTGCACCGGCACCACCGGCCACAACGAAGTGGTGAAGCTCACCTACGACCCCGCGCGGATCACCACGCGCCAGATCCTTGAAATCTTCTTCGTCATCCACGACCCGACGACGATGAACCGGCAAGGCAACGACGCCGGCACCCAGTACCGCAGCGGCATCTACTACACGACCCCCGAGCAGAAGCAGGCGGCCGAAGAGATCATCGCGGAGATGACGAACGACAAGACGTTCGGCAAGTCCATCGTGACCGAAATTCTGCCGATCACCAACTATTCGCCCGCCGAGGAATACCACCAGGACTTCTTCGAGAAGAACCCGAACCAGGGTTACTGCGTCGCCGTGGCCGGCCCGAAAGTGGCCAAGTTCCGCAAGACGTTCTCCGAGCTCTCGAAAGACTGACGCCACCCGTGATCGAGACTCGCGCGCTTCGCTACGAATACCCGGCCGGGCCGGTCCTTTCCTTCCACGACGTCGATGTGCCGCAAGGCGCCACGCTGCTTTTGCGCGGCAATTCGGGCGCGGGCAAGTCCACTTGGCTCGCCATGGCCGCGGGCATGCTCACGCCGACGGCGGGCGAGATCGTGATCGCGGGCGAGCCGCTCTCGCGCATCTCGCGCCGGGGTCGCGACGCCTGGCGTTCGCGCAACGTCGGCTTCCTGCCGCAGCGCCTGCACCTGAGCGATGCGCTCACCGTCGAGCGCAACCTCGCGCTGGCCTTCTACGCGGCCGGCGTGCCGGAGAATCCCGTCACGCTCGCGCGCGCCTTGCACATGCTCGGCGTCGCGAACCTCGCGCAGCGCAGGCCGTCGCAGCTGTCGGGCGGGCAGGCGCAGCGCGTCGCGCTGGCCCGCACCATCCTCATGGAGCCGAAGATCATCCTGGCCGACGAGCCGACGGCCAGCCTGGATGACGAGGCCGCGCTCACGGGCCTGCGGCTGCTGGAGAACTGCGCGTTCCAGTGCAACGCCACGCTGGTGATCGCGACGCACGACCGGCGCGTGCGCAAGGCCTTGCCCGCGGCGATGATGTTCCAGATCGGCAGCGGCTCCGGCGTGCCCTGGAGCGAGACGCAGTGAAGACGATCGCGCTGGCGTTCCGCTACCTCTGGTCGCGGCCCTTGCAGGCGGTGCTGAACCTCTTGCTGCTCACGCTCGGCCTCGCGTCCATCACCTTCGTGCTGCTGGTGAGCGAGCAGGTGGGCCGCACGTTCCAGCGCGACCTCGCGGGCATCGACCTGGTGGTTGGCGCCAAGGGCAGCCCGACGCAACTGATCCTGGCCGGCGTCTTCAACATCGACACGCCGCCGGGCAACATCCCGCTGGCCGAAGTGCAGCAACTGCGCCAGCACCCGATGGTGGGCCGGCTGATCCCGCTCTCGCTCGGCGATTCGTTCCGCGGCTATCGCATCGTCGGCACGACGCCGGACTACCTTGCGCACTACAAGGTCGCTTTCGCGCAGGGCCAGGCCTGGGTGCGGCCGATGGAAGTCGCCGTGGGTTCCCAAGTCGCGCAGTCCGCCGGGATGGTGCTCAACGACACTTTCTTCGGCGGTCACGGGCTGGCGGCCGGCGGCACCGAGCATACGGGCGCGGGCAACATGTACCGCGTGAAGGGCATCCTCGCGCCTTGCGGCTGCGTGGCCGACCGGTTGATCCTCACCGCCACCGAGTCGGTATGGCAGGTGCATGAGTCGCACGAGAAGGCGCCGGTGCTCGCGCCGATGCCGGCGTTGACGCCTGCATCGGATGCCGCTGCGCCAGCGGCCACGCCCGCAATTGCCGAGGCGCCACCCGCGCGCGATCCGGTGCGCGAGATCACGATGGCGCTCATCACCTACAAGAGTCCGGCCGCCGCCGAGAGCCTGCCGCGCTTCGTGAACAACAGCACCATGATGCAGGCGGCGGCGCCGGCGGCCGAAGTCTCGCGGCTGCTGCGGATCATCGGCGTCGGCTCGGAAGTGCTTCGCGGCATCGGCGCCGTGCTGCTCTTCGCCGCCGGGCTCAGCGTCTTCATCGCGCTGTGGAACGCGGTGCGCGAGCGGCGCGAAGACCTCGCGATGCTGCGCATGCTCGGCGCGACGCAGGCCAAGGTGGCCGGCCTGCTGCTCGCCGAGGCGTTGTGGCTCGCGGTGATCGCGTCGGTGCTCGGC
>JAZKIF010000048.1:40303-71019 GCA_040385005.1 Pseudomonadota bacterium | reverse complement strand
CGAAAGTCTTGAACGCGGAGAACCAGAAGCGCCTTCTCGTAGCAGGGCAAATCGCGTCGGTGCTCGGCCTCGCGTCGGCGCACGCGCTCACGGCGATCGCGGGGCATGTGCTGGAGGCGCGGCAATCGATCGCGATCTCCGGCGCGGTCTGGCTGCCGGGCGAAGCCTGGATCCCGTTCGCCGCGGTCGTCGTCGCCATGCTGGCCGCGCTGATCCCGATCATGTCGGCGTACCGCATGGACGTCGCGCAATTGTTGAACGGCCGGTGATGCGCATGGCTTCACGTCGCGTGCTGCTGTGGCTCCTGTTGTTCGCGCTGCTCGCGGCGCAGACGCTCGGCGTCATGCACCGCGTCGTGCATCCTTCGCCCGCTGCCGCCGCTGTTCACGCATCGGCCGCGAAGTCCGCTGGCGGCGCGCTCGTCGACCTCCTCGCTTCCCACGACGGCGCGGCTTGCCAGTTGTTCGACCAGATGTGCCAGGGCGGCTTCGCGCCGCAGGTCGCGCAGCTGCCGCCCGCAGTGGTGCTGCCGTCGCTTCTCGTTTGCTGGTTCCAGGACGCGATCCTCGCGCGCTGGGCCGCGCTGTTCGAGGCGCGCGGGCCTCCTTCCCTTCGCTGACGCTTTTTTTCGCTCGCGTCCCGCGCGGCCTCGGAGCCGCCGCAGGGCGCGCATGCAGTCGTCAACGAATGGAATTCCAATGCATTGCCATCTTTCACGCGGCGTCCTGGGCGCCGCCATCCTCATCCTCTGCGGCGAAGCGGCCGCGCAAGGCGTGACGCTCAAGGAGGTCACCATCACCGGCAATCCGCTGGGCGGCGACCTCGTCGCGCCCGCAGACTCATACACCGGAACCAACCTGCTTTTGCGCTCGCAGGGCACGCTCGGCGAGACGCTGGGCAACACGCCCGGCGTGTCCAGCACCTACTTCGGCCCCAACGCGAGCCGCCCGGTCATCCGGGGCCTCGACGGCGACCGCGTGAAGATCCTGAGCAACAGCGGCGCGGCGGTGGACGCGTCCAATCTCAGTTACGACCACGCCGTCACGGCCGATCCGATCAGCATCGAGCGCATCGAAGTGCTGCGCGGGCCCGGCGCGCTGCTGTATGGCGGCAACGCGATCGGCGGGGTGGTGAACCTGATCGACAACCGCATCCCTTCCGAGCCGCAGCCCGGCGTCAACGGCAAGGTGGACCTGGGTTTCGCGAGCGGCAACAAGGAGCGCGGCGGCGGCGCGATGATCGAGGGCGGCACGTCGCGCCTCGGGCTGCACGTGGACGTGTTCGACCGCCGCACCGACGACGTGAGCGTGCCCATCTCCCTGCCGTGTACGCAGGGCGGCGTCACGCGCGTCGACTCGCGCATCTGCAACTCCGCGAGCCACACGCATGGCGGCGCCGTGGGCGGGTCGTTCTTCTTCGACAAGGGCTACCTCGGCGCATCGGCGAGCACTTACCGCAGCGACTACGGCACGGTGGCGGAGGATGAGGTGACCATCGGCATGAAGTCGAACCGCTACGCGCTCGAAGGCGAAGTGCGCGACCCGACGAGCTGGCTGAAGTCGATCAAGGCGCATGCCAGCCACAGCGACTACGCGCACACGGAGTTCGAAGCCGGCTCGCCGGGCACGGTGTTCGCGAATCGCGGCAATGACTTTCGTCTCGAGGCTCGTCATGCGCGGATTGGATCGCTCGAAGGCGTCGTCGGTGTGCAGGGCGAGGACAACCGATTTTCCGCCGTCGGAGAAGAAGCGTTCGCGCCGTTCAGCCGCACGCGGCAAAGCGCGGTCTTCGCGCTGGAGGAGTTGGGGACGTCCTGGGGCAAGCTCACGTTCGGCGCGCGCACGGAGACGGTGAAGGTCGACTCGCTGGGCAATCCCGACGTGCCGCGTTTCGTGCCGGGCGGGCGCAGCTTCCGGCCTTCCAGCTTCGCGCTGGGCGCGGCCTGGAAGCTTCGCTCCGCGTGGGAACTGACGGGCAATCTCGCGCGCAGCGAACGCGCGCCGAAGGACTACGAGCTGTTCGCGAATGGTCCGCACATCGCGACGGGCGCCTACGAGATCGGCGACGTGAACCTCGGCATGGAGAAGTCGTTCAACGCCGACCTCGGGGTTCAATGGAAGAGTGGTCATCACAACTTCAAGTTCAACGTCTTCAACACGCGTTTCGGCAACTACCTCGCGCTCACGGCGACGGGCGCGGAGCAACAAGGCCTGCCGGTGTTCGCCTATGGCCAGGTGCGCGCGCGCTTCAGCGGCATGGAGGCCGGAGGCAATGTCCGGTTGATGGACGGCCCGCAGGTGCTGGACCTCGAATTGCGCGGCGACATGGTGCGCGCCACGAATACGGACACCGGCGAGCCGCTGCCTCGCATCGCC
The DNA here is from genome assembly GCA_040385005.1 of Pseudomonadota bacterium. GTDB lineage: Bacteria > Pseudomonadota > Gammaproteobacteria > Burkholderiales > Burkholderiaceae_C > Ramlibacter. The sequence continues at coordinate 68,644 of JAZKIF010000048.1, read as the reverse complement.
CCGATGCGCCTGGGCGCGACGCTCGCGTGGTCGCAAGGGTCATGGGGCGCGCGACTCGGATTCGATCGCGCCGCGCGCCAGGATCGTGTCCCGCTGGGTGACCTGCCGACCGACGGCTACACGTTGTGGACCGCGGCGCTCACTTACAAGATGACGGTCGGTGCGGGCGAGATGCTCTGGTACGCGCGCCTGGACAACGCCACCGACGCGTTGGCGTACAGCGCGACGTCCATCCTCACGCAAAGCGCGCCGGGCAAGGCGCCGTTGCCGGGGCGCAGCGTGAAGGCGGGGCTGCGCGCGACGTTCTAGCAAGGCAGATACAGTTACCCCGTCAAACGCCGGGACCCGAAGCCCTCGCAATCACTCACCCACAACGAGACACCCCGCCATGGAAGCCCTGTATCAAACCCGCATGCGACGCGACCTGCCGACCTGGCGCTCCATGCTCTACATCCCCGGCAGCAACGAGAAGCTGCTCGCCAAGGCGCCCACCGTGGCGGCCGACGCGGTGGTGATCGACCTGGAAGACTCCGTTCCGCCCGCACTGAAAGAGGCTGCGCGCGCGCGCCTGCCGCAGTCGGTGGCGCACGCCAACTCCGGCGGCCTGGACGTGCTGGTGCGCATCAACCGGCCGCTCTCGATGGCGGTGCGCGACATCGAAGCCGCGGTGTGCAAGCATGTGCGCGCGCTCACCGTGCCGAAGATCGATGGTCCGTCGCATGTGCGCCTGCTGGACGAACTCGTCAGCGAATGCGAGCACCGCCAGGGCATGCGGATCGGCCACACCGGCCTCGCCTTGCTGATCGAGACCGCCGGGGCTTACCAGCAGATGGTCGAGATCGCGTCGGCCTCGCCGCGCGTGATCTCGCTGTCGCTGGGCACGGAAGACCTCGCGCTGGAATGCGGCTTCGAGGCCAACGAGGACACCGTGCTGATCCCCAAACAGCAGCTCGTTTTCGCGTGCGCTGCCGCCGGCGTGCGGGCCGTCGGCTTTCTCGGCTCGATCGCGCAGTTCAGCGACATCGACGCCTTCCGCGCGATGATCCGCCGCTCGCGCCGCTTCGGCTACACGGGCGCGGGCTGCATCCACCCGGCCCAGGCGGCGGTGCTCAACGAGGAGTTCGCCCCGTCGGCCGACGAGATCGCCCGTGCGCAACGCATCGTGCGCGAAGGCGACGCGGCCACGGCGGAAGGCCGCGGCGCATTCCTGATCGACGGCAACATGGTGGACATCCCGATCATCGAGAAGGCGCGCAAGCTGCTCGCGCGCACTGCCGCGAATGGTGCGAACAGGCTCTAGACTACGCATCCTTGAACCATCCCGTCGTCTCCGCGCTCCTCCCCGTCGTCCTGCTGGCGGCTCTCGGCTTCTTCGCGGGGCGCCGCGGCTGGCTGGGTGGCGAGGGGCTCAAGCAGCTTTCATCGCTGGTGTTCGTCGTGCTCACGCCGCCGCTGCTGTTCCGCACGATGGCCAATGTGCACCTGGACCAGCTGGACTTCCGGCCGCTCGCGAGTTACTTCATCGCATCGGGGCTCATCTTCTTCGCGACGCTGGCCCTGCTCGGGTTCAACCGCCGCGCCGCCGTGCTGGGCCTTGCGAACACGTACACCAACACCGTGATGATCGGCATCCCGCTGGTCGGCCTCGCGTACGGCGAGCCGGGGCTGGTGCTGCTCTTCACGCTGATCTCCGTGCATGCATTGGTGATGCTCACCACGGCGACCGTCGTGCTGGAGCTCGCGATGCTGAAGGAGGAAGCCGCCGAGGGCCGCCAGAGCGAGCGCCACATCGCGCACACCGTGCTGCTCGCGGTGCGCAACACGATCATCCACCCGGTGCCGCTGCCGATCATCGCGGGCTTGCTGTTCGCATGGAGTGGGCTCGTGCTGCCGCCTTCCATCGACAAGCCGCTGCAATTGCTCGCGAATGCATTCGGCCCGCTCGCGCTGCTGCTGGTTGGCGCGACGCTGGCCGGCACGTCGATCGGCGTGCATTGGCGCGGCGCGGTGACGCTGTCGCTCGTGAAGAATCTGGTGCACCCCGCGCTGGTGGCGGTGGTGGGGTGGGCGCTCGGGCTCTCGGGCGTTCCGCTCGCGGTGATGGTGCTCGCCGCCGCGCTGCCTATCGGCGCGAACGTGTTCCTCTTCTCGCAGCGCTACCGCGTGGCGCAGGAGCTGGTCACGGCAAGCGTGGCGACGTCGACGGCGCTGGGGCTGGTGACGCTGACGGTGGTGATGACGTTGCTGGCGCTGCTCTGACGCGGATCCAGTAGTGCTTCTGCTGGCGGTGCCGATAGATGTCGCACGTCACGCACGGTATGTCGGCGCGGGGCGCCTCGGCCCCTTGCAGCATGCGGCGCGCATAGCGCATGCGCTCGCTGTTGATGGCGGCGTCCAGGCCATCGGTGAACGCGTTTCCGCCGAATTCGCCCCAGAAGTTCCTGCAGCACCCCAGTACCTTGCCATCCCAGTTGATCTGCGGCTGCATCCACATCTGCTGGCAAATGGAATGCGCGTAGTCCTTGCCGCTGCGTTCGCGATACTCCTCGCGGTTCGCGGCCGGAAGGCCGGTCTCGCGCATCATTTGCTCCGCGTCGCGCACCGGTGAGAAGTCCGGGTCCCACGACAGCTTGGCGAAGAACTTCATGCCCAGCTCCGCGGCCATCTCGCGCGCGGCCGCGACTTCGTGCTCGTTGTGGCCGAAGACGACGTATTGCCAAGTCAGGACGGGATAGTTGGACGCATGAATCTTCTTGAACTCGTTGATGCGTCGGACGTTGGCCAGCACTGTCGCTAGAGTCCCGCGTACACGGTAGGTCTCGTACACCGGCTGGCTCGCGCCATCGATGGAGACGCGCATGTCGCGCAAGCCGTACTTGACCAGGGCTTCCAGCACCGCGTCCGGCACATCGTTCAGGTTGGCGCCGTTGTCGCAGTACAGGGCGACGCCGCGCTCGTGCGCGTACGCGAGGATGGATTCGATCTGCGGATTGACGAAGATCTCGCCGTAGTTGGACAGCTCGATGTGGCGCAGTGCGGGGTTGTCGTCCAGGAGCCGCTTGAAATCGTCGAATCGCAACCAGTCCTTGCCGACCACCGCGTTCGTGTCGCCCGTCGTGGTGGGACAGGAGGGACAGCGCAGCTGGCAGGCGGAGCTCGCCTCCAGCCGGATCTTCATGACGGGAACGCGGTCAGCCTGCATGCGCGATTATTGGCCGCCGGACTGCTTGCCGCCAAGCTACTTGTGCTTCGTCGCGTGCTCGCGGATCCAGGCGGCGAATTCTTCTTCGGTGATGTCGCCGGCGGCGACGGAAAGCATAACCATCACACAAGCCGCGTCGTCGGCGACGAGGCTGTAGCCATTCAAATCCAGGAACAGCTCGACCGCCACGTACCCTGTACGCTTGTTGCCGTCGATGAAAGCATGATTCCTGGAGATGCCGTAGCCATAGGCCGCCGCCAGTGCCGGCGCATCGGGCTTTCCGTAGGCGACGAGATTCTCCGGACGGGCCAGGGCCGACTCGAGCAACCCCTCGTCGCGAACGCCCACACCGCCGCCATGCTCGGCGAGCTGCGATTCGTGGATGGCGATGACAACTTCGCGCTGGAGCCAGGTCCAGCGTTTCATTTAGCGAGTTCGCGCAATACCGCTCGACGCTTCTTCATGATGTCGCGCGCCGCTTTCATCTGCGACTCGAATTCGGGGTTGTGAACGGTCAAGCGCAATCCTTCCGGCGATTCGGTGAGGTAAAGCTCGTCACCCTTTTCCAAGTGGAGGCGCGCGAGCAATTCCTTCGGGAAAATGGCACCCACCGAGTTGCCCACCTGGGTCAATTTCAACGAGTACATGGCGGTTCCTGCTTGTAATAACAAGCGTTATATTAACCGCCTTCGATCCGGATCGCAAGCCGAGCCGTGACGATCCGCCTTCAAGGCGCCAGCCGCTCCCGCACCCACACGCCCTCCACCAGCGAATACCGCAGCCGGTCATGCAGCCGGCTCTTCCTGCCCTGCCAGAACTGCCACTGGTCCGGCACCAGCCGATAGCCACCCCAATGCGGCGGACGCGGCGGGTTCAGCATGAACTGCGCGCCGTATTTCGCGGCGTTCGTCACGAGCACGGTGCGGCTCGAAATCACCTGGCTTTGCGGGCTGGCCCAGGCGCCGATGCGCGAGTCGAGCGGACGCGACGCGTAGTACGCATCGCTCTCTTCGGCGCTCGTCTTCTCCACGCGGCCTTCGATGCGCACCACGCGTTCCAGCTCGACCCAATGGAACTGCAGCGACGCGTACGGGTTGCCGGCGAGCTCCTGGCCCTTGCGGCTTTCGTAGTTGGTGTACCAGACGACGCCGCGCTCGTCGTAGCCTTTCACCAGCACGATGCGGGTGCTCGGGCGCAAGTCCCCGGCCACCGTCGCGAGCGTCATCGCGTTCGGCTCGGGCACCTGGCCGCCGATCGCGTCGGTCAGCCACTGGTCGAATTGCTTCAAGGGATCGGCATGCGAGGCGTCCTCGCTCAGCTCGGCGCGCTCGTAGCTCTTGCGCAGATCGGCGACGCTGGAAGATGTCGTGCTCATGGCGTGGGATTGTCTCATCGCCAGCTAAGAATCCGCGCGGTAGAGTCGATGGCTTCCAGCCGACTCGAAGGGATATCCACATGGCCACACTGAATGTCAACGGCAAGGACCTCGCGGTCGACGCCGACCCTTCCACCCCCATCCTCTGGGCCTTGCGCGACACGCTGGGCATGACGGGCACCAAGTTCGGCTGCGGCCAGGCCCTGTGCGGCGCCTGCACCGTGCACCTGAACGGCGCGCCGATCCGCAGTTGCATCACGCCGGTCTCCGCGGCCGCCGGCCAGAAGATCACCACCATCGAAGCGATGGCCACCGACAAGGTCGGCAAGGCCGTGCAGGACGCCTGGGTCAAGCACGACGTCGTGCAATGCGGCTACTGCCAGAGCGGGCAGGTGATGAGCGCCGCCGCGCTGCTCAAGACCACGAAGAAGCCGACCGATGCGCAGATCGACCAGGCGATGGCCGGCAACATCTGCCGCTGCGGCACCTACGCGCGCATCCGCTCGGCGATCCACGACGCCGCGTCGCAGCTGGCCTGAAGCAAGGGAGAACACCATGCATTTCGAATCGAACGCCTTCGAGCTTCCGGACCAGTTGGTACGCCGCAGCCGGGCCAACGCGCCCGTCGCGCGGATGCCGCGGCGCACGTTCCTGAAAGTCACCACGGCATCGGGCTTCGCGCTCGGCGCGTTTCCGCTGGCGGCACTTGCACAAGGCGCGCACGGACAAAGCGCGCCGGCCGACGGCCTGAAGCCCACGCAGCAACCCTCGGCCTTCGTGGCGATCGCGCCGGACGGCATCGTGACGGTCACGATCAACCGCCTTGATTTCGGGCAGGGCGTGCAGACCGGCCTGCCGCTGATCCTCGCGGAGGAACTCGATGCGGATTGGTCCAAGGTGCGCAGCGTTCACGGCACTGCGGACGCCGCCTATGTCGATCCCATCTTCGGCATGCACCTCACCGGCGGATCGGGCTCCATCAAGAACTCGTACACGCAGTACCGCGAACTCGGTGCCCGCACGCGGGCGATGCTGATTTCCGCGGCCGCCACGCAATGGAACGTGGACGCGGGGACGCTGCGCACCGAGAACGGATTCGTCGTCGGCGCGGGCGGGCGCAAAGCCTCGTATGGCGAACTCGCCGAGGCTGCGATGAAGCTGCCCGTCCCGCAAACCGTCACGCTCAAGGACGCGAAGAATTTCCGCCTGATCGGCAAGCCCACGCGGCGGCTCGACGCGCGTGCGAAGTCCAGCGGCGGCCAGGGCTACGGCATCGACGTGCGCCTGCCGGGCATGCTCACCGCGGTGGTCGCGCGTCCGCCGGTGTTCGGCGCGAAGCTGAAGTCGGTGGATGACGCAGCCGCGCGTGCCGTGAAAGGCGTGAAGGCGGTCGTACGCATTCCGGGCGACCGGGGCGGCGAGAGCGTGGCAATCGTGGCCGACGGCTACTGGCCCGCGAAGCTGGGCCGCGACGCGCTCAAGCTGGAGTGGGACACGTCGGCCGTCGAGAAGGCCGACACGGTGAAGATGCTCGCGAGCTACCGCGACCTCGCAAAGCAGAAGGGTGCGGTGAAGTACGAGGCCGACGTCTCGAAACTCTCGTCCGCGCCAAAGCGCATCAGCGCAGAATACGTCTTCCCCTACCTCGCCCACGCGCCGATGGAGCCGCTCAATTGCACTGTGGCGTTCAACGGCACGACAGCGCAGCTGTGGATGGGAACGCAGATGCCGGGCCTGGACGGCATGGCGGCCGCGAACGTGCTGGGCATCGCGCCGCAGGCGATCAAGGTGAACACGCAAATGGCCGGAGGTGGCTTCGGCCGGCGCGCCATCCCGACGAGCGACTACGTCGTCGAAGCGTGCCAGGTCGCGAAGGCCGCGCGCGCCGCGGGGCTCGATGCGCCGGTGCGCACGCTGTGGAGCCGCGAGGACGACATCAAGGGCGGCTACTACCGCCCGATGCACGTGCACCGCGCCGAGATCGGCTTCGACGCGCAGGGCAACATCCTCGCGTGGGACCACGTGATCGTCGGTCAGTCGATCCTCAAGGGCTCGCCGTTCGAGTCGATGATGGTCAAGGACGGCATCGACGCGACGATGGTCGAAGGCATGAAGGAGCCTTATGACGTGCCGATGCGCCTCTCGGTGCATCACCCGCAGGTGAACGTGCCCGTTCTGTGGTGGCGCAGCGTCGGCTCGACGCACACGGCGTACGCGATGGAAACGTTGCTGGACGAAGTCGCGCGCGAGACGAAGCAGGACCCGGTCGCCTACCGCATGAAGTTGATGGGCGACAAGCACCCGCGCCACAAGGCCGCGCTGCAACTCGCGGTCGATCGCTCGGGCTACGGCAAGCGAGTGCTGCCCAAGGGCCGTGCGTGGGGCGTCGCGGTGCATGAGTCGTTCGATTCGGTCGTCGCATATGTGGTGGAAGCTTCGGTGGAGAAGGGCGTTCCGAAGCTGCACGCGGTCACCGCCGGCGTGCACTGCAATCTCGCGGTGAATCCGTTGAGCGTCGAGGCGCAGGTGCAGGGCGCCGCGCTGATGGGACTGTCGACTTGTTTGCCCGGCGCGGCGATCACGCTGAAGGACGGCGTGGTCGAGCAGAGCAACTTCGGCGACTTCATGGTGCCGCGCATCACGGACATGCCGAAGATCGCCGTGCACATCGTGCCGAGCGCCGAGCCGCCGACGGGGATGGGCGAGCCGGGCCTGCCCGCGCTCGCACCGGCGTTCGCGAATGCCGTGGCGAGGATCACGGGGAAGACGCCGCGCGAGTTGCCGTTCAAGCTGGTTTGACCCAGGGCCAGGCGATGTCTTCAACCGCTGTCGTGCTGGTCCTCGCCTCCGGCAAGGGCGAGCGCTTCATCGCGTCCGGCGGCACGGGCTCCAAGTTGCAGGCGATGCTCGCGGGCAAACCGGTGCTCGAGCGCACGCTGGACGCGGTGCGCTCCAGCGGGCTCGCATGGCATCTCGAAGACGCGGGACACGACGGCATGGGCGATTCGATCGCGGCTGCTGTACGTGCCACGCAGGACGCGACCGGCTGGCTCGTGCTTCCCGGCGACTTGCCGTTGATTCAACCGGAGAGCCTGCGTTCGGTGGCTGCGGCGCTCGCGCACGCCAATGTCGTGCTCCCGGACTTTCAGGGTCAGCGCGGGCATCCCGTCGGCTTCAGCGCCGCGTGCCGCGACGCGTTGCTCGCGCTCACCGGCGCGCAAGGCGCGGCCTCCGTGGTGCGCGAATGCTCGGCAGTGCGGCCACCCACGCAACTGGTGCTCGACGACCCCGGCATCGTGACCGACATCGACACCGTGCAGGACCTGGCTGCCGCGCAGGCATTGCTGCAAAGGCGATAACGGCCGGCTTGCGCGTGCCTGTGCCATTTTGAGAATTTCGGAACGGCGGCCGTGCAACCTAGGGTTTCGCCTAGGGGCTGCGCCCGGGGCCGATCAAACAATCACCTTCCGCCCGACCACAGTTGGGGCCAGGCCGTTCGATTCAACCGAGGAGACATTCATGCTCATCCAGTTCAAGGTCAATGGCAAGGCGCGCAGCGTGGACGTGCCGCCCAACACGCTGCTCGTGCAGGCGCTGCGCGAGAACTTCAAGCTCACCGGAACCCACGTCGGTTGCGACACCGCGCAGTGCGGCGTCTGCACCGTCATCCTGAATGGCCGCGCCGTGAAGTCCTGCAACACGCTCGCGGCGCAGCATCCCGGCGCCGAAATCACGACCATCGAAGGCCTCGCCGCGGAGGATGGAACCATGCACCCGATGCAGGCCGCCTTCAAGGAGTGCCACGGCCTGCAGTGCGGCTTCTGCTCGCCGGGCATGGTGATGAGCGCGGTGGACCTGTGCAAGCGCCAGCCCGATGCCAGCGAGCAGCAGATCCGCGAGCAGCTCGAGGGCAACCTGTGCCGCTGCACCGGCTACCAGAACATCGTCAAGGCCGTGCAGCATGGGCAGGCCGAGATGGCCAGGGCCTGAGCCGCGAACGCACAAGGAGTCACATCATGGGTGCATCCGATTTCTCGAAGCTGCCGCATATCGGCGAGTCCCTTCGGCGCAAGGAGGACTACCGCTTCCTCACCGGCGCGGGCAACTACACCGACGACATCAACCTCGCGAACCAGCGCGCGGCCGTGTTCGTCCGATCGCCGCATGCGCATGCGGCGATCAAGTCCATCGACGTGAGCAAGGCGGAGGCAATGCCCGGCGTCGCCAAGGTGTTCACCGGCAAGGATGTGGAAGGGAAGATGGGCGGGCTGCCCTGCGGCTGGCTCATCACCAGCACCGACGGCACGCCGATGAAGGAGCCGCCGCACCCGATCCTCGCGCAGGGCAAGGTGCGCTATGTCGGTGACCACGTGGCCATGGTCGTGGCCGACACGCTGGAGCAGGCGAAGAACGCCGCTGAAGCGGTCGAGGTGGACTACGACGTGCTGAGCGCCGTGGTCGGTGTGAGCGACGCCGCGAAAGCCACCGCACTGCACGACGCCGCGCCGGACAACCACTGCTACAAGTGGGCGATCGGCGACAAGTCGGCGGTGGACGCGGTGTTCGCGAAGGCGGCGCACGTTACGAAGCTGGACCTCACCAACAACCGCCTCGTGCCCAACGCGCTGGAGCCGCGCGCGGCCATCGGCTCGTACAGCCGCGCGAACGACGAGTATGTGCTTTACGTCTCCAACCAGAACCCCCACGTCGAGCGCCTGCTGATGACGGCTTTCGTGCTCGGCCTGCCCGAGCACAAGGTGCGCGTGATCGCCCCCGATGTCGGTGGCGGTTTCGGCTCCAAGATCTACCTGTACGCGGAAGACGTGGCGCTCACCTGGGCGGCGAAGCAGCTCAATTGCGCGATCAAGTGGACGGCGGATCGCAGCGAGGCTTTCCTCTCCGATGCGCATGGCCGCGACCACGTGTCGCACGCCGAGATGGCGATGGACAAGGACGGCAAGTTCCTCGCGATGCGCGTGCATACCGACGCGAACCTCGGCGCTTACCTGTCCACGTTCTCCACCTGCGTGCCCACCATCCTGTACGCGACGCTCCTGGCCGGCCAGTACACCTGCCCGCAAATCTACGTGGAAGTGGATGCGTGGTTCACCAACACCGCGCCGGTGGATGCGTATCGCGGTGCGGGACGTCCCGAGGCGACGTACCTGCTCGAGCGACTCGTCAGCCGCTGCGGTTGGGAGCTGGGCCTGGCGCAGGACGAAATCCGCAAGCGAAACTTCATCAACACCTGGCCGTACCAGACGCCGGTCGCGTTGCAGTACGACGTGGGCGACTACCTCGGCTGCATGACCAAGGCCCAGGAACTGGCCGAGGTGAGCGGCTTCGATGCCCGCAAGGCGGCGAGCGCGGCGAAGGGCCTGAAGCGCGGTATCGGCTACAGCAGCTACATCGAAGCGTGCGGCATCGCGCCGTCGAACATTGCCGGTGCGCTCGGCGCGCGCGCGGGCCTGTTCGAATGCGGCGAGATCCGCGTGCATCCGACGGGCAGCGTGACGGTGTTCACCGGATCGCACAGCCATGGACAAGGCCACGAGACCACTTTCGCGCAGGTTGTTGCGGCGCGTCTTGGTATCCCGGTCGAGAACGTCGACGTGGTCCACGGCGACACAGGCCGCGTGCCGTTCGGCATGGGCACGTATGGTTCGCGCTCGATCAGCGTGGGCGGCGCGGCCATCATGAAGGCGCTGGACAAGATCGAGGCCAAGGCCAAGAAGATCGCGGCGCACCTGATGGAGGCCGGCGACAACGACATCGAATTCGCCAACGGCGAGTTCACCGTGAAGGGCACCGACAAGAAGATCCCCTTCGGGCAGGTCGCGCTCACGGCGTACGTGCCGCACAACTACCCGCTGGACAAGCTGGAGCCCGGCCTGAACGAGACCGCGTTCTACGACCCGACCAACTTCACGTTCCCGGCCGGCACGTACATCTGCGAAGTGGAGATCGACCCGGCCACCGGCGTGACGCGCGTCGATCGATTCACCGCCGTGGACGACTTCGGCACCATCATCAACCCGATGATCGTGGAGGGCCAGGTCCACGGCGGCATCGTGCAGGGGCTCGGGCAAGCGTTGATGGAGAACTGCGTGTACGACAAGGAGTCGGGCCAGTTGCTCACCGGCTCGTTCATGGACTACGCCATGCCACGCGCCGATGACTTCCCGATGTTCAAGCTCGATACGATCTGCACGCCTTGCACGCACAATCCGCTGGGGACCAAGGGCTGCGGCGAAGCAGGCGCCATCGGCTCGCCACCGGCCGTGATCAACGCCGTGCTCGATGCACTGAAGGACGTCGGCGTGACCGAATTCGACATGCCCGCCTCGTCGGCGCGCGTGTGGGAAGCCATCCAGGCCGCGATGCACTGAAACGAAACGAAGGAGAACTCACCATGTATGCATTTACCTTCGAGCGCCCCGCCTCCGTCGCGGACGCGAGCAAACTGGCGGGCAATACCGCCGCCAAGGTGCTGGCGGGCGGGCAGACCTTGCTGGCTTCCATGAAGCTGCGCCTGGCGAACCCCGAGCAGTTAATCGACCTGGGCGGCGTGGCCGAATTGGCCGGCGTGCGCAAGGAGGGCAACGCGGTCGTGATCGGCACGATGACCCGCCATGCGGACGTTGCCACCAACGCCGACGTCAAGTCCGCGATCCCCGCGCTGGCGGATCTGGCGGGCGGCATCGGCGACCGGCAGGTGCGGGCGATGGGCACGATCGGCGGCTCGCTCGCCAACAACGATCCCTCCGCGTGCTACCCGTGCGCCGTGCTCGCGCTCAATGCGACGGTGCAGACCACGCAACGCAAGATCACCGCGGACGATTACTTCCAGGGCATGTTCACCACGGCGTTGAAAGACGGCGAGCTGATCACGGCGGTGAGCTTTCCGCAACCCAGGCGCGCGGCGTACATGAAGTTCCGTCATCCGGCTTCGCGCTTCGCGTTGATCGGCGTGTTCGTGGCGCAGTCCGACAGCGGCGTGCGCGTCGCTGTCACCGGCGGTGGCAACGGCGTGTTCCGTCATGCGGGGCTCGAGGCCGCGCTCGGCAAGAGCTTCACGCCGGAATCCGCCGCATCGGTGAAGATCGATGCGGGCGACCTGGCGAGCGACATCCACGCGAGCGCGGCGTACCGCGCGAACCTCATCGGCGTGATGGCGCAGCGGGCTGTCGCCAAAGCGCTGGGGTAGTGTTCGCCGACATTGACGCCCTGCAGCGGGCGCTGGCCTCGGCGGGCTACTTCGCCGACCGGCGCCTTGCAACCGCTGTCTTCCTCGCGCTCAAGCTGCAGCGGCCCTTGCTGCTGGAAGGCGAGCCCGGGGTCGGCAAGACGGAACTCGCTAAGTCGCTCGCGACCGCGCTGCAACGCGTGCTGATCCGCCTGCAGTGTTACGACGGCCTCGAGCAGCGCGAGGCGCTCTACGAATGGAACTACGCGGCGCAACTGCTGCACATGCGCGCGGTGGAGGGCCGCGAAGCCGCGGACCAGGTCGAGCGCGAGGTGTACCAGGAGCGCTACCTGATCCGCCGTCCGTTGCTGCAGGCACTGCAAACGCCAGAGCCCGGCGCGGTGCTGCTCATCGACGAAGTGGACCGCGCGGATGAACCGTTCGAAGCGTTCCTGCTGGAGTACCTGGGCGAGTACCAGGTGAGCATCCCCGAGATCGGGACCGTGAGCGCGCAGGTGCTGCCGGTGACGATCCTCACGAGCAACCGGACGCGCGAACTCAACGACGCGGTGAAGCGCCGCTGCCTGTATCACTGGCTGGACTACCCGGACCGCGAACGCGAACTCGCGATCGTGCGCTCGCGCGTGCCGCAGGCCGGCGAGGCCCTGGCGGCGCAGGTCGCGCACTTCGTGCAGCGGCTGCGCAGCCAGCCGTTCGCCAACGCCTTCCAGCGCGCGCCGGGCATTGCCGAGAGCGTGGAGTGGGCGCGGGCATTGGTCGCGCTCGACACGCTCGCGCTCGATCCCGAGGTGGTGTCGGGCACCGCGGGCATTCTTTTCAAGCAACGGGATGACGTCGCGGCGCTGACGCAGGAACTTGCATCTGACTTGCTGAAGCCGGAAGAGGAGGGCGCGTGAACGCCCCGTTCGAGAGATTGGCATGAACGCCCCGCTGGGCGATGCCCGCACCGGCAAGCTCGCGGACAACCTCACCGCGTTCGGCCGCGCGCTGCGCCGGGCCGGCGTGCCGGTGGACAGCGCCCGCATCGTGCTCGCGCAACAGGCGGCGCAACTTGTCGGCGTGGAGCGCAAGCAGGATTTTGGCGCGGCGCTGGAAGCCGTGATCGTGAGCCGCGAGCAGGACCGCGACGTGTTCCGCGAACTGTTCGACGCGTTCTTCCGCGATCCCGACATGGCGGCGAAACTGCTCGCGCAGATGCTGCCCACCAGCGAAGGCAAGGCGCCAACCACGCGCAGGCCGCGTGTCTCACAGGCGCTCGCGCCCCCGAAGCCCGTGACGGCCCGCGATGCGAAGCCCGGCGAGAAGAAGGTGGATTTCGACGCCGCAATGACCGCGAGCGACGCGACACGCTTGCGCCACGCGGACTTCAACGCGCTGTCGATGGGCGAATACGCGCTGGTCGAGCGTCTCGCGCGCGAAGTGCCGCTCGCGATCCCGAAGATCGCTTCGCGTCGCACGCGCGCCGGTGAGCGCGGGGCGCGCATCCACTGGGGCCGCACACTGCGCCGGGCCACGCAAAACGGCGGCGAGCTCGCGGTGCTGGAGCGGCGCGAGCGCGTCTGGCAAGAACTCCCTTTGCTGATTCTTGTGGACGTGTCCGGCTCGATGGAGCGTTACGCGCGGCTGTTGCTCGCCTTCCTGCATGCCGCGACGCGCAGCGCGCGGCGGCGCGATGTGTTCGCGTTCGGTACGCACCTCACGGATTTGACGCAGGTGTTCCGGCTGGCGGACACGGATGCGATGCTGCATGCGGCATCGGCGGTGATCGACGATTTCGCAGGCGGCACGCGGCTGGGTGAATCACTGGCGCAATTGCGCGAGCGCCATGCGCGCCGCCTGGTCGGTGGACGCACGCTGGTGCTGGTGATCAGCGACGGGCTGGACACCGGTGAGCCGGATCAGTTGGCGCGCGAGCTGGACTGGCTGAAGCATCACGCGCGCAAGCTGATGTGGCTCAATCCGCTGCTGCGCTTTCCGGGCTATGCGCCGCTTGCGAGCGGCGCATCGGTGCTGCATCGTCAAGCCGACGCCATGGTGGCCGTTCACAATCTCGAGAAGCTGGACGACCTGGCCGCGCAACTCGCGGCGGTCATGAAAACACGCAACTGAAACGGACAACACGATGGACATGCAGGGAAGCCGCGCGCTCGCGGTGACGCAGCAACAAGCCTGGGATGCGCTGAACGATCCCGAGGTGCTCAAGACTTGCATCCCGGGATGCGACAAGGTCGAGCCCACCGGGCCGAACCAGTATGCGATCGGCATGTCCGTGCGCATCGGGCCGGTGTCCGCGAAGTTCAACGGCAAGATCGCGCTCACGGATGTCAATCCGCCCGAGAGCTACACGATCTCGTTCGACGGGCAGGGCGGCGTGGCGGGCTTCGGCAAGGGCGATGCGAAGGTGAAGCTCACGCCGCAAGGCACCGGCTGCGAGATGTCGTATGTGGTGCATGCGCAGGTCGGCGGCAAGATCGCGCAGGTCGGACAGCGGCTGATCGATGGTGTGGCGAAGTCCATGGCGGAAGATTTCTTCAAGCGCTTCGACGACGAGATGCAGCGGCGATATCCGGCTGCGGTCGAGGTTGAGTCCGCGCCGGCTGCCACCGCTTCCGCGCCACCACTCACGGCCGCGAGCGCCGGAAGAGGCGACGTCCCGGGCTGGGTGTGGATCGCCGGTGTGGCTGTGCTGGTGGTGCTCGTGTGGGTTTTCGCGCGCTGAAAGCGCGGATCGGAACCGGCGCGGAAAATACGCCCACCATGGAAAACCTCGACGTCACCGTACTGCGCGCATTGCGCGATTGGCGCCTCGCCGGCAAGCGCGGCCTGCTCGCGACGGTGGTGCGCACCTGGGGCTCGTCGCCACGACCGACCGGCTCGATCATGGCGCTGGCAGAAGATGGCGCGGTGGTGGGTTCAGTCTCGGGCGGCTGCATCGAAGACGACCTGATTCACCAGTTCACGCGCGCTTACGCGTCCCAGAACAAGGGAGGAGGCGCGGAGCAGGGTGCGCAGTTGGGCGATACACATCGCATCCCCAGCGGGCCGCCCGGCTTCATCAAGTACGGGATCACGGCCGATGAGGCGCATCGCTTCGGCCTGCCTTGCGGCGGCACGCTGGAGCTGTTGCTCGAATACGACCCCGATGCGACGACCCTCGCCGAGTTGGTGACGGCGCTGGAAGCGGGTCGACTGATGCGCCGCGTGGTGCGCCTCGCCGATGGCGCCGTGACGCTGGAGGCAGCGTCCACGCCGCAGGAGCTCGAGGTGGACGACCAGCGCCTCGCCAACACCTTCGGCCCCGAGTACCGCATGCTGCTCATCGGCGCGGGCCAGCTCACCGAGTACCTCGCCACGATGGCGCTCTTCAGCGGCTTCGCCGTGACGGTGTGCGATCCGCGCGAGGAGTATCGAGGCGCCTGGAGCGTCGCGGGCGCGCGCGTGCTGGCCGACATGCCGGACGAGGTCGTCACCGCTTTCAAACCCGACCGCCGCAGCTGCGTCGTGGCGCTGACGCACGACCCCAAGCTGGATGATCTCGCGCTGCTCGAAGCGCTCAAGACCGATGCGTTCTATGTCGGCGCCATCGGCAGCCGCCGCAACAACGCGGCGCGGCGCGAGCGCATGCAGGAGCACTTCGACATGAGCCCGGCTGATCTCGCGCGTCTGCGCGGCCCGATCGGCATCTATGTGGGCAGCAAGACCCCGCCGGAAATCGCGGTGAGCATCATGGCGGAGATTCTTGCGGTGAAGAACGGTGTTGCCTTGCCGGGCGAGGTGGACGTCGCGCGGGCGAAGGACCAGCGCGCGATTGCTTGAGCTCAGCTCCGCGCGATCACCGCGCAAGCCAGCCGCGGCCCCGCGTTCCCGGTCGGCTGCGTCGTGAAGTCGTCCGGATCGCGGTGCACGATCAATCCCTTGCCGACGATGTCGG
Organism: Pseudomonadota bacterium; assembly: GCA_040385005.1. Lineage (GTDB taxonomy): Bacteria > Pseudomonadota > Gammaproteobacteria > Burkholderiales > Burkholderiaceae_C > Ramlibacter. The sequence goes on along the minus strand of JAZKIF010000048.1, from coordinate 52,929 downwards.
TCGCACCCGACCCGACGGAGATCGTGCGCGACTCGAACGAAAACGCCGCCGCGCCGTTCGCATCGGCCTTGAGGCTCTGCAAGTCGCCCGCATGGTGCGCGCCGTGCCCATGTTCGCCGTGCGGCTTGGCCTCAGGGTTGAAGTGGCCACCGGTGCTCATGCCGTCGGGGCTGGAGCAATCGCCCTTCTCGTGCACATGAAAGCCATGCACGGCGCCGGGCTTCAACCCCCGCACTTCACCGGAGACGAGCACGCCCGCAGGCGATTGCGCGAAACGGACCGTGCCGGAGACCGTGCTGCCGGCGGTGGGCGCGAGGCGCGCGATGGCGCTGGGGCCCGAAGGCGTCGCGCACGATGCGAGCACGAGAGCCGAGGCGGCCAGGAACATGGTGGAAACGTTCTTCGACATGGCGGGTCTCCGTCGTTGTTGGGACACGCCATGGTAGCCGCGCTCAGCGCCGCAGTAGCCGCAAAAGCTTTTCCAGCCCCCGGTCGTGGATGTTGTGGCGCTGGAGCTCCTCGAACGTGCGGTGCGCGTAGTCGAAGGTGGTGCCGTAGATGCCGGTGGCCTCCTCGAAGATGCGGCAGTACTCCTCTTCGGTCAGCGTGCCGGTGTGGCTCGGGCTCTTGCGCGACAGCGTGAACGCCAGCGCCTTCACCGGCCCGTGACTCGTCTGGCAGGTGAGCCATTTCGGGTCGTACACGGCCAGCACCATTTCGCGCGACCACAAGCGGCTGAGCACGTCGGCGCCGCTCGCCTTGGGGATGCGGAACACCATGCCCTGGCACGAACCGCCGGAGAGCATGCCGAACACGAGGCCCGGCCGCTCGGGGGTGCCGCGGTTGATGCGGCTCCACATCTTCAGCGCGCGATGCCAGCCGTGTACTTTCGCGGGGCGGCGCTCCGCGAATTCAAAATCGGGTTTCCAGATGAGCGAGCCGTAGCCGAAGATCCACAGGTCCTCGTGCCCGCCCCATTCGCGCAGGGTCTTGTCCAGCAGGGGCGCGGGATCGCGCAGCGGCTTCAATGGCTGATCGCTCATGGCCCTCGACTTTAGCGCGAGCGTGCGGCCGCGCCGGTTACGGAACCGGTTTGTTACCCCGGCGGCAAGCCCGTCGGCGTACCATCGGGACTGGCTTCGTAATTAAGTTACCAAACTGTCCAGCCTCATGAAACTCCATCCGGCACTCCACGCCGTCACCGAGCGCATCCGCGAAAAGAGCGCGCCGACCCGTACCGATTACCTTCACCGCCTCGACCAGGCCGCCACCCGCGACCGCGGCGCGGACCGCATGGGCTGCGCCAACGTCGCGCATGCGTTCGCGGGCATGCCCAACAACGACAAGTTCAAGGTCGTCGCGGAGCGGGCGCCCAACATCGGCATCGTCAACGCCTACAACGACATGTTGTCGGCGCACCAGCCGCTCGGACGCTACCCGGACCTCATCAAGGACGAGGCGCGCAAGTACGGCGCGACGGCGCAGGTGGCCGGCGGCGTGCCGGCGATGTGCGACGGCGTCACGCAGGGAACGGCGGGCATGGAGCTCAGCCTGTTCTCGCGCGACGTGATCGCGATGAGCACGGCCGTGTCGCTGAGCCATGACGTGTTCGATGCGGCGCTCATGCTCGGCATCTGCGACAAGATCGTGCCGGGCCTGCTGATCGGCGCGCTGCACTTCGGGCATCTGCCCACCGTGTTCGTGCCCGCGGGGCCGATGCCCAGCGGCCTGTCGAACAACGAGAAAGCCAAGGTGCGCGAGAAAGCGGCGCAGGGCCTGGTGGGCCGGCCGGAGTTGCTCGATGCCGAGTCGCGCGCGTACCACGCGCCGGGCACGTGCACCTTCTACGGCACCGCCAACAGCAACCAGATGCTGCTCGAAGCGATGGGTCTCCATGTACCCGGTACCGCGTTCGTCAATCCGGGCAACGAGCTGCGCGACGAGTTGACGCGCGAGGCGGTTCGCACGGTGCTGGGCATCGTGAAGTCGGGGCGGTTCACGCCGATCGGCAAAGTGGTGGACGAGCGCGCGATCGTGAATGCGATGTCGGCGCTGCTGGCGACCGGCGGCTCGACCAATCATCTGATCCATTGGGTCGCGGTCGCGCGGTCGGCCGGCATCGTGATCGACTGGGACGACTTCGCGGAGTTGTCGGCGGTGGTGCCGCTGCTGGCTCGCGTGTATCCGAACGGGAGCGCGGACGTGAACCAGTTCCAGGCGGCGGGCGGGCCTGGGTTCGTCATTCGCGAGTTGCTGGATGCGGGGTTGATGCATGAGGATGTGGTGACGGTGAGGGGGGAAGGGATTCGGGAGTACACGAAGGAGCCTGCCCTCACCCCAGCCCTCTCCCAGAGGGAGAGGGAGCAAAGGCAAGGCATCGCTTGGCGTGAGATCGGCCTCTCGCGCGCCATCGACATCGTGCGTCCTGCCGCAGAGCCATTCAGCGCCACCGGTGGCCTGAAGCTGCTCACCGGCAATCTCGGCCGTAGCGTCATCAAGGTCTCGGCAGTGCCGGAAGATCGCCACGTCATCGAAGCGCCCGCGCGCGTGTTCAACAGCCAAGACGAACTGCTGCACGCGTTCAACGCCGGAGAGATCGAACGCGACCTCGTGTGCGTGGTGCGCTGGCAAGGTCCGCAGGCCAACGGCATGCCGGAGCTGCACAAGCTCACGCCGCCGCTCGCGGTGCTGCAAGGCAAGGGCTTCAAGGTTGCGCTGGTCACCGACGGCCGCATGAGCGGTGCGTCGGGCAAGGTGCCGGCCGCGATCCACGTGTCGCCCGAGGCGGCGGCGGGCGGGCCCCTCGCGAAGGTGCGCGACGGCGACATCGTCCGCCTCGATGCGCCCGCAGGCACTTTGCAGGTGCTGGTGCCGCAGGACGAATGGGAGGCGCGCGAGAATGCCGTGATGCCGCAATCGCAAAAGGCCGCGAACGGCCTGGGCGTCGGGCGCGATCTCTTCGCGTCCTTCCGCCGCAACGCACTCACCGCGGAAGAAGGGGCATGCACATGGCTATGAATCTCACGGCGAAAGAGGTGATGGGCGACGCGCCCGTGATCCCGGTCATCGTCCTCACCGACGTCGCGCACGCGGTTCCGCTCGCCCGCGCGCTCGTCGCGGGCGGCATCCGCATGCTGGAAGTCACGCTGCGCACGCCGGTCGCTTTGGCGTGCATCGAAGCCATCGCGCGTGAGGTGCCCGAGGCTGTTCCTGGCGCGGGGACAGTGCGCAGCAGCGCCGACGCGCAGGCCGCGAGCATGGCGGGCGCGCGCTTTGCGGTGAGCCCGGGGTATACGCATGCCGTCGGCAAGGCGTGCCATGAATTGGGCCTGCCTTTGCTGCCCGGTGTAGCGACAGGCGGTGAGATCATGGCGGCGCAGGAAGACGGTTATCTCGCGCTGAAGTTCTTCCCCGCGATGCAGGCGGGCGGCGCAGCGATGCTCAAGGCCTGGCAAGGGCCGTTCGGCGATGTGGTGTTCTGCCCCACGGGCGGCGTCACGGCGGCCAATGCCGGCGAGCTGCTTGCACTGTCCAACGTCGCGTGTGTCGGCGGCTCGTGGTTGACGCCCGCCGATGCAATGGCGCGCGGCGACTGGGCGCGCATCACGCAGCTCGCGCGCGAAGCGGTGGCGTTACGCAAGTGACTGGGCACGCGCTCACTTCTGCGTCTTTTTCATCCCGCGAATGTTCATGACGGCCAGCGCGACCTGGAGCACGACCAGCGCATAAGCCTGCGCCTGCAGGCCCCAGCCGATCCACAACGCGTTGCTCGCGAGGAACACCCAGAAGCCCCAGTTGCGCCGCCGTTCGGTGTCCGAACCGACGAGCCAGGAGGCGAGGATGGTGACCCCCATCGCGGGCCATTGCAGTGCATCGAGCCAGTCCATCGGGCGTTATCTTGCGTGCGCGCACCATCGGGTGACGTGGGACGCCGCCGCGTGTGCGCAAAAAGAGAAAGTTTTCGCCGATTGGCTCTTGCGGACGACACCGGGAGGGCCGATATGGGAGTATGTTGCAGTGCAGCATTACTGAAAAGGCAAGACGTGTACCTCTTTCTCGAAGAAATGAACAAGGCGAGCGAACTGACGCGCGCGGGCCGGCTGCAGGAAGCGACGCAGCTCATCCAGCGCGCGCTGGGTAAAGCCGAAGCAGACGGCACGCCGACCCAGGCCGCGTCCGGAAATTCCAGCGACCAGGTCATCGACGTGGTGGCGCGCGAAGTCGTGGATGAGCCGCCTGTGCGGCCCGCCGGTCGCGCTGCCTCTGCGGCCCCTCCCGCCCCCGCGCCGCTGGCCGCCGCATCGTTCGAGCGCCATCAGTACGAATCCGGCGGCAAGCCATATTCCTACTGGCTGTACAAGCCGGGCGGCGGTGACGACCCCGCGCCGATGCCGGTGGTGGTCATGCTCCACGGCTGCACGCAGGATGGGGCGGACTTCGCGAGCGGCACCTCCATGAACGCGCTTGCCGAACACCGCAATTGCCTCGTCGTGTACCCCGAGCAGCGGCAGGATGCGAACAGCATGCGCTGCTGGAACTGGTTCGAGCCGGCGCACCAGAAGCGCGGCTCGGGCGAGCCGGCGATGATCGCCGGTCTCGCGCTCGAAGTCGCGGCCGTCCATCACGGCGACACGTCGCGCATCTATGTGTCGGGCCTGTCCGCCGGCGGTGCGATGGCAACGCTGGTCGGCCAGCTCTACCCGGACGTGTTCGCCGCCGTCGGCGTGCATTCGGGCCTGCCCGCGGAAAGCGCGCGCGACGTGGTCAGCGCGATGGCGATGATGCGCAAGCCCGGCGCAAAAGGCGCGTCATCCGGCAGCCCCAGGCCGGCCGTGCCCACGATCGTGTTCCATGGCAGCGCGGACCGTACCGTGCATCCGGCCAACGGCAAGCGCATCGTCCTGGATGCGGTCTCGGCCATCGCCGCGGCGGGCACCGTGCTGGAAGCGCGGCCCGGCGCCGCGTCGCAGTCGTCGCGCACCGTGCGCCGCACGGTTCACGCGTCTGCCGACGGCAAGGCCTGGGTGGAAAGCTGGGAGATCGCGGGCGCCGCGCACGCGTGGGCGGGCGGCCATGCATCGGGCTCGTACACCGACCCGCAAGGGCCCGACGCTTCGGCGGCGATACTCGATTTTTTCCTGGCGCATCGACGCGCCACCTGAAGGCGCGTGTGCGAGCTCAGCCCACGAGCGGGCTGGGCCTCGAGTGCATGTTGCCGGGCAGCCAGCGCTCGAAGCGCGCGGTGATGGCCGCGAGATTGCGTGCCGCCATGCGCTCTCCGTGCTGCGAGGCCAACGCCTGCATCAGCTCGCCGCGCAGGTACCACAGCCCGACGATGTCTTCGGCGTAACGGATGCGCCGGCAGAGCTGGGGAAAGTCCCTGGCGGCGGTGGCGCCGAGGGTGTCGAGCATGAGTTCGCGGCAGTCTTCCAGGCCGTCACGCTGCGAGGCCGAAGGCACGCCCGCCACGCTGCCGAGCAGTGAGTAGAGACTGTTCCTGACGTTCGGTTTGAGCCAGCGCATGGTCGGATGGGGTTGAGAGCTCAGGTTAGGTCTCGCGCCCGAACCGCCTTGTAGGCGCGGGACTACGCGACTTGGCGGAACTATTCGGGTGTCGGCGTCAGCGCGAATCCGGCGGCCGCTGATTTAACATTCGCACCCATGAAATCCCTCACCATCGCCTCTCTGCTGCTGTGCGCCTTCGCTTCGCAAGCCGCGCATGCGCAAGCCAAACCCGAAAAGCTCGTCACGCGCGAAGAACTGCGCGCGTGCATGAACTCCGAAGCTGAACTCGCCGAGCGCCGCAAGGCGTTCGACGGCCGCATCGCGAAGAACAAGGAGGAGGCCGACGCCATCCGCGCCGAGCGCGCGCAACTGGCCGAGGAAGAAAAGACGCTGGAAGAGAACCAGACCAAGATGGACCGCTTCGCGCGCAAGGTGAAGGCGCACAACGTGAAGGTGCAGGCCGTGAAGGCCAACCAGGACGCGTTCAACGCCGACCTCGATGCGCTGAACAAGAGCATGGTCGGGTACAACGAGAAGTGCGGCGGCATCACCTACAGTTCGGCCGACAAGGAAGCGATCCTGAAGGAGCGCGAGGCGCAGAAGAAGTAAGAAGGTGCCCTCAGACGATGGAGTCGCTTTCCGACTGACTGAGGTTGGCGGCGGTTGCGTCGCATGCCTGGCGCAACGTTCTGGCGATTTCTCTTCCCAGATGGGGCCGCAGCCGGGTCACAACCGAGCGCAGGGCTTTCACTGTCTTCAGATCAGGGGCATCTTTCAGGAGGGACCAGACCGGCCCGCTTTCCCTGATTGCCTTCTCGAAGTTTGAATATTGTTCACCCTCCAGGTCGTTGGACACTGGATATTCAAGCCCCAGGAGCAGGCAATAGACTTCCATGGGCTTCAACGTGAAGTTCCCGTCCGGATAGGCGTCGCTCTGGACGGTTGGCACGCGCTGGCACATGGCCTCCAGGCCATCGCCGAACGCGGCGATGGTGGCGACTTTTCCACGCTTGACGGCTTCCGCGAGTCCCGCCGATCCATCCTTGACTGGCGCCCCAAGAACCTTGCGCACAACCTCCCTGCTGATCGGTTCCAGCCCGAGCGCGGTGCGCAAAAGCTTGACCGAGGCTTTGTAGGTCTCGTGATGACCCGAATCCAGGGCGATCCTGGTGCCGGGAACGTGATCCTGGTCGCAGCCCAATACGAACTGCTCAACCCATTTTGTTGTCGGCTCGGCCGTGCGGTGAATGAGTTCCAGCAGGCTCGAGCAGGCAGCAACCAGGTCGGCATGGCCACGTGACTGCGCAACGAGCAGTCCCGAATCGATTCCGTCCGAACCGATCGCCATGCGCATGAGGCCATCGGCTGGCAGTTCGGCCATTTCGCGCGCGATTTCCAGTAGACGGCAGAACGCAAGAAGCGTGCTTGCATACCCACTCGCATACACGAACGCCAATGCAGGTGCCCCATAAGGAGGATTGATCCTCGGATCGTCCGCGCTCAGCAATTCCATCAACGCGGCGCGATGAGCACGCAATGCGGGAGACAAGCGATCCGCGGCAGCGAGCAAATCGCCCACCGCATCCACCGACTTGGCATACCCATGTCTCAGCAGTGTATTCATGATGCTTCTGCCACTCTCCAACTTCGTCAGAAGCAAAGCCTCCGGCGACGGGATCGCGCGCGGTCCGGTTGAAGCGAACTCGTCATTTTTCCTTTCCGGTGGACGCAGGCTGCTTGCGAGGACCGCCAATTCGTCGGGAAAGTCCATGGTCGTCATATGAACGACCGCGTCTGGATACACAACCTTGTCCAGGTTGGCGAACTGCGTCGACAGCGTGCGAGGTTTGATCGACACGTCCCGCGAGGGCTCGTAGGGATCTTCCCAGGCGCTCAGCACGAGGTATTGCTGCCGCGACTTGCCGCTTCCGAAGTAGGCGTCAAAAGCCCCGGGATCGTCCATGAACAAGGACGCCTTGAAATCGAGCTCGGCGAGTTCCCGCATGTCATGCACGCGAAGGCGCCTGATCGTGTCGGTAAAGTTTCCATCGTAGAAGAACAATTCGTAGCTTCCGTCCACGACTTCGAGTCCGAGCGTCATTGCATGATTGGTCGATCGCAAGATCGCGACCTTGCTGACTTGCTTGCGGTCCTTGAGCTCGAGGACCTGCCGGCAAAGGAATGCCCCCCAACGGGCATGGGCAACCAGATGGTTCTCGGTGAATTTCTGGATGGTCAGATTGGCAGTGAATTCGGTGAATTTCACCGTCTCCCTGATGCCTTCAACGGTTCCGAGCCGCGTGAAGTCCAGTTCTTGCGCGACCCCCAAAAGCCTCTGTTTCGCGCGGTGCGCCAGCATGCCGGCAACGTGCAGTGCCAACGGCATGCAAGTTGTCGATCTGCCGGCCTTGCCATTGAGGCTGGCGGCGTTGGAATTCACGAGTTCATTGGGTACCTTCTTGCGCCAGGTGAACTGCGCGTAATTCCCGGACAGGGAGGCAAAGGCCGCCCACTTCGTGCGTGAGCCGGTCACCACTTCGATGTCTGGCTTCGATTCTCTCGAGATCGCCAGTTCCAGGGCAGCGCACAATTTTGCGATGTTGCGTTCGCCCACGCAGTCGATGTGCAGCGTCAGCCTCGTCTCCACGAACGGAGTGGTCAGCCATTCACTGACCAGCCCCACGTTGCCGTCGTCCACGCCGACCAGGGTCAGGAAGCGCATGGCCTCGCATAGCCACAGCTTGTCTTTCAGCACCTGAGGGTCCAGCTTGCCGCAGTCATACACGATGCTGGCCGCCTGGAAGGCGTGCGCCATCGCCAACAGCAGCCCGGGCTGGCTGTGTTGCGTGCACCAGGTCTCGATTTCGTTTTGCGCCAGCAGTCGTTCCCGCCTGTCGGTTGGCACCTCGGCGTAAGCAGCGAATCGCCTTGCGGCGAGGCATGTGATGGCGCCAGGATCCAGCGGCCCGGCGACGAACCGGGCAAGGAGTGCGTGGGCAGGCAGCTCCTGCGCCTCGACCGCCCACGGCTCCTCGCTCGCGTCGTCGACATCCAGGGAGTCCTCTCCCGCGTCATCGACCTCGCGGGAGTCCTCGCCCGCGTCGTCGAAATCCCATGAGTTGTCCAGTTCCGGGTGGATCAGGGCGTGGATCTCTTTGGCCAGGGCAAGTGGGGTGCTCTCCTTTGCCGGCGCTGGCGGCAACAGATCGGCGCGCGGCGCGGTCCTCGACTGCCTGGCCACCGCGGCGGCGGACTTCTCGCCTTCAATGACGATCTGAACGCCCGGATGCGCCTTGCGCACACGGTTCAGTTCATCCCAGATCGCCGAAGGCGCCAGGATCACCACGTTTTGCAAGCCCCGGTTCATCCGCAGCAGATCCCGCAGCGCGGCGCACCAGCCGGTGCCCTGCGCAAGGGCGGGGCCTTCCAGGTGCAGGGTACGGACGGTGGAATTCGTCTGCAGCGCCCTCAATGCGCCCGCGACGGATTCCGCGGAATGCGCCAACTGAAGTCTGAGTTCGGCAAACGAGAGCCTGTCCGCGACAGCCGCCATCAGCGAGAAGTTGTCACCGTGCGCGCCGCAAAATTCGACGATGTCGTCCAGTAGCCGGGTTTGCCCGGCGGTATCGCGCGGGATCCGGTTGTAGCAAACCCACAGCATCATGGCCGGCGACTGGATGTCCTTCAAATCCGGCGTCGTGGCCAAGCTCTCGAGGTGACAATGATCCGGCGCGAATTCCGCAGGCAAGTCGGCCAGATCGCCGGTGTCCAGGCTGCACAGGATGAGACGCGCCGCCAGTAGTTGGGCTTCTTCCCCGCCCAGGCTCCGGAAAGCCCCCAGGAGCGGCCCGAGCTGTCCCGATCGCACCGCGGCGTCGGCGATGGCCCGCAGAGCGGGATGCCGCGGCAGCTCGCGCAGCACCCGGCTCAGCGCTGCATTCACCATGCTCTTGCCGGAAGCGTTCCGGTACCGCAGCAGCGCCCCCAGCAACTGGACGACTTCGACAGCGCCCAGATTCTCGAGCGATGCGGCCAGTGCATCGAGCACGCGCTGCCGCAGCTCGTCGCCCTGGCCGGACGCCATGGCCCGGTCGAAGACGCTTGCGATCTCGGGGAACTGCGCAAGCCGCAACGCGGTGCTGAAGATGTTCTCGATCTGCCTGGAGCGGCCGAAGGCCTGGATGGACCGGGCCGGCAGCTCGATCTCCTGGCGCAACAGGCTCGCGCAAAGCCCGACGAAGCCTTCGAGGTCGTGATTGGCGAGTTGTTCGGTCAGCTGCTGCGCATAGTCGCGCGCGCGACCCGCGATGGCGGCGTTGCGCGTCGCATGGTTCACGATCATCGAGCGCCTGTCATCGAAGAGTTGGTTGCTCGTTTCCCATTGGTGGGCAAGCGTTTCGATGGCCCCTTGCGGTAGCGCAATCCCGCCAGGCGAGAGGGAGCCGGCCAGATGCGATAGCGCCGAGAGCACGTACGCGTCGGAGTACAGCAGCGCCTGATCCCGGTTGCGGCGCGTCATCGAGGCGATCGGCTCTGCGAACCAGCCGGCCTCGTGCGGTGGGTCGCCGCTCCCGCCGGCCGGGACACAGGCGATGGAGCAGGAGAGCAACGCCCGGTTGCCTAGAAGAGCTTGCGAGATCGGTTGTCGGGAAGTGCACAGGAAAGGAGCGCCGCGCAGGTGCAGCGAGGCCAGTTGGGTGTTCTTCGTCAGTACGGGTTCGATCAAGTCCAGGTCGAGCCCGTCGCATTCCATCCTGAATTCGGTAATGCTGGTGTTGGTTTCAAGCGCTTTCAATACGCAGTCCCCGGAGCAATTCGGGGCCATGCGCAGCGTCACCCGGGTGGCACTGCACCCGTTCGAGGCGATGAGCTCGGCCAGTTCGCCGACCTCCCAGCCCGACAGGACCGCCAGTTGCGTGGGGCTGGTGCATCCCCGAAGCAGATCGCAAAACGCAGTCGAAGTCTCGATGCCGTTGATCGAGATGCTGTCAAGCCGGTTTTGCCTGCCAAGGCCCGAGAGCACTTCTTCCACGGTGACGGGGCGCAAGCTATCGTGGTACCACGCTGCATCGATCGCGGTGAGATGAGTCCACTCGTTCAGCCGAGGAAGCAAGTCGTCCACGAAGTCCCGAATATGGGACACGTCTGCATGTTGGCTTTGCCGGATGGTCAGGCGAAGCTCGGGACGCCCTCCCAAGGCCTTGAGGAGAGGTCCGAAATGCGAGCTGCCAAAAAACTCGAAGCAAGCCATGGAGGGCTTGCTCCCGATGGCCGCGGCCAGGCAATCGATCGCCTCCTCGGAAAGGACGGACCGGCCGGGATCCGGAAAGCACAGGGTGATGTGGTGCAGGTCGCCCGCATTCGCAATGGCCTGCGCGCAAATCCTGGCTTCCTCGGCGTCAGCGGGGCGCACGAGCAGGGCGCCGCGGGCCAGGCCGCTGGCTTCCGCCTTGCGCAATACGCCCGCCAGCTGTTCCGGGTCTCTGGCGTCGAGGCACCATCCGATAGCCGCTTGGGCGCCATACCCATCCGGGATGCCTTTCAACGTGGCTGCCGCATCCCATGCGTGCCGAGGCGAAGAAGTCAGCTGGCCGATCATGGGTGGGAGGATCGGATTTGACATTGACTTCTTTCCGGGGTGTGGACTCTGGTTGGTCGTGCGGCAAGTGGCCGGGGTTCCATCGCCCCTACCTCGCGAACAGCGGCGATGACGTGCTCGCCACCGCGAGCTCCGCGGCCGCGGCAAGCAGCGGCTTGCCGAGCTCCGTCATGCGCTGCACCGTCAGCCGTTGCAGCGGCCCCGCGATCGTGATCACCGCCACCGCGCCCTGACCGCGCCGCACGACCGGCGCGGCCATCGCGGTCATGCCGGGCGCATACATCTCGGTGATCATGCTGAAACCGCGCTTGCGGTCTTCGTCCAGGATTCTCATCAGCGCCTTGAACGTGGTCGGCGCCTTCGGGCCGAATTGCTTCGGGTCGCCGAAGCCTTCCTTCGCGACGAGTTCCGTTGCGCGTTCCTCGGTCAGCGTCATCAGCCACGCATGGCCGCCCGCGCTGCACGAGAGGCGCACGTCGATGCCCATGTCGGGGTCGTAGCGCAAGCCGTAGCGCGCGCCTTGCGCCTTTGCGACGAAGGTGAGGCGCGTGCCGTCGACCAAGGCGAGGCGAACGAGTTCTCCGGAAGCTTCCGCGACGCGATCGATGATCGGCTGCGCGACATCGACGATGCCCGCGCCGCCGAGATAACTGAGGCCAAGTGCGGGCAGTCGCGTCGTGAGGGCGTAGTCGCCTTGCGCGCGCATCTGACGCACATAGCCACAACGCACGAGTTCCGCGAGCAGCCGGTGGCACGCGCTGCGCGGCAGTTCCAGTTCATCGGCGAGCGCCACGAGCGGCATGCCTTCGGGCGCACTCGCCAGCGTCTCGAGGATTCGCAGGACGCGCTCCACGGTGCCCGAGGCGGAGGGTGGTGGTGAAGAATTCGACATATGAAATGAAATTCCAGACTGGAACGGTGTTCCGGATGCCTTCCTATCATGCCGCAATGCCGGCGAACCAGCCGGTCCAGCCTCACCACAGGAGACAAATCTTGCAGGCATCGATTCGCAACACCCTCATCGGCCTCGGCCTCGTCGCATCCGCATTCGCGGCGTCGGCGCAGGAAGAACGCACCATCAAATTCGGACACCTGAACAACACCGACCACCCCGTGAGCATGGGCGTGAAGAAGTTCGCCGAAATCCTAGCGGCCAAGAGCGGCGGCAAGATGAAAGTGCAGGAGTTCCCGTCCAACCAGCTGGGCAACGAGATGCAGCAGCAGTCCGCGCTGCAAGGCGGCGTGCAGGAAATGTCCGCGCCCGCGACGACGTCGCTCGCCGGCATCGTGAAGGAATTCGGCCTCGTCGACTTCCCGTTCGCCGTCGCCAATTTCGCGCAGGCTGATCAACTGCTCGACGGCCCGTTCGGCCAGGCGCTGATCGCGAAGCTGCCGGAGAAGGGCCTCGTCGCGCTCGGCTACTGGGACCTCGGGTTCCGCAACGTGACGAACAGCAAGAGGCCGATCACGAAGGCCGAGGACCTCGACGGCCTGAAGATCCGAGTGATCCCGAACCCCGTGT
>JAZKIF010000048.1:0-40293 GCA_040385005.1 Pseudomonadota bacterium | reverse complement strand
CCCCGTGTTCCTCGACACCTTCAAGGCGTTCAAGGCGAACCCGGTGCCGATGCCGGTCGCCGAGTTGTACGGCGCGCTGGAATCGAAGGCGGTGGATGGCCAGGAGAATCCCTTCGCCGTGATCCTGTCGAACAAGTTCTTCGAGGTGAACAAGTTCGTGAGCGCGACGAACCACGTGTACGCAGCCAACATCGTCCTGGTGAGCAAGAAGTTCTGGGACAGCCTTTCGCCCGCGCAGCAAAAGATGATGACCGACTCGGCCAACGAAGCCCGCGCCTACCAGCGCCAGGTGAGCCGTGCCGCGGCGAAGCAGGCCGTGGGCGAGCTGCAGGCCAAAGGCATGACGTACAACGAAGTGAGCCCCGCCGAGCAGAATCGCATGCGACAGATCGCCAAGCCGGTGACCGAGAAGTTCTCGGCCAGCTACGACCCGGCGATCGTCAAGCTGTACAACGACGAACTCGCGAAGGCGCACAAATGACCGCACCGGCAAAAAGAATCCTCGTCCTGCACGGCCCGAACCTGAACCTGTTCGGCCGGCGCGAGCCGCACATCTACGGCACGACGACGCTCGCGCAGATCAACGAACAGCTCGCGGCTCTCGCGAGTGAGCTGGGCGTGGAGCTGGTGACGATCCAGTCGAATCATGAAGGCGCGCTGATCGACTTCCTGCACAAGCACATCGACGATGCGGCCGGCGCCATGGTGAACCCGGCCGGGCTCACGCAGCACGGCGTGCCGTTGCACGACGCGATCAAGGCGATGCCGTTCCCGGTGCTGGAAGTGCATATGTCCAACCTCGCGACGCGCGAAGAGTGGCGCACGCACTCGATCATCTCGCCGGCCGTGAAGGGCACGATCCAGGGGCTCGGCCCGCAGTCGTACCTGCTAGCCCTTCGCGGCCTGGCCGTGCTCGCGGGGGCTTGATGGCGAATTCCGCGGCCCTATACTCGCGGAATGAACGAAACGGTACATCCCGTCAGGAAAGAGCCGACGCGCACCAACGACCCCGAACGCACGCAGGCGAACATCCTGCAGGTGGCGGAGATCGAGTTCGGCGAGAAGGGGCTGGCGGGCGCGCGCATCGACGAGATCGCGGCTGCGACGAAGACCAGCAAGCGGATGATCTACTACTACTTCGGCAGCAAGGAGGGCTTGTACCTCGCCGTGCTGGAGGAGTCGTACCGCCGCGTGCGCGACATCGAGTCGGAGCTGCACCTGGAGGACCTCGAGCCGGAGCTGGCGCTGCGCCGGCTGGTCGCGTTCACGTTCGATCATCACCTCGCGCACGAGAACTACATCCGGCTGGTGATGAGCGAAAACATCAACCGCGGGCAGTTCCTCGCCCAGAGTCCGCGCATCCAGGAACTGAACGTGCCGGCGATCGCCGCGATCAAGCGGCTGTACCAGCGCGGCGTGAAGGCGGGGCAGTTTCGCGCCGGCCTGGACGCGGTGGACATCCATGCGTCGATCTCCGCGCTCAGCTTCTTCAACGTGTCGAACCGGCACACCTTCGGGCTGATCTTCAAGCTCGACATGAAGTCATCCGCGTATGTGGCTCACCGCCGCGACAACGTCGTGGAAATGATCGTGCGCTTCGTGCGCAAACCCTGATCCGAGTCGTACGGGTTTCCCCGCACGGCGGAAACTAACCAGTCCGTACAAAATCGGGCAGGAGACAAAAATGGTCCAGAAACTGATCGACCACCTGTGCCGGGTGTTCTCGTTCCTCATGGTGGTGTGCCTCGCGCTGATGGTCCTCATGGTCTTCGGCAACGTGGTGCTGCGCTACGCCTTCAACTCCGGCATCACGGTGTCGGAAGAGCTGTCGCGCTGGCTCTTCGTGTGGATGACATTCCTCGGCGCGGTGGTGGCGATGCGCAATCATGCGCACCTCGGCACGGACACTGTCGTCGCGCGGCTGCCGGTCGCCGGAAAGAAGGTGTGCTTCTTCATCGCGCACCTGCTCATGCTGTACATGTGCTGGCTGATGGCCAAGGGCGGCTGGCAGCAGGCCGTCATCAATTACGGCACGACGAGCGCGGTGATGGAAGCGTCGATGGCCTGGTTCAACGCGAGCGGCGTCGTGTTCGCGGTGCTCGCGGGGGTGATCATTTTGCTCGAATTGTGGAAGTTCTTCACCGGCCAGATCAGTGAGGAAGACCTGGTCGGCATCGTCGAGTCGGAAGACGTGGCGCCCGAGCACGGCCAGTCCCCGCCGGTCGCGGCCACGGCTTCTTCGTCCAAGTGAGGAGAACGCCATGACCATCACCATCTTCCTCGGATCGCTGCTCGGCGCCATGGCGCTCGGCGTGCCCATCGCGTTCTCGCTGCTGCTGTGCGGCGCCGCGCTCATGTGGCACATGAACATGTTCGACGCGCAGATCCTCGCGCAGAACACGCTCGAAGGCGCCAACAGTTTCCCGCTGCTGGCCGTGCCCTTCTTCATGCTGGCCGGCGAGATCATGAACGCCGGCGGCCTCTCGCGGCGCATCGTGGATTTCGCGATGACGCTGGTGGGCCACGTGCGCGGCGGCCTGGGCTATGTCGGCATCATGGCGGCGGTCATCATGGCCGCGCTGTCCGGCTCGGCCGTGGCTGACGCGGCCGCGCTCGCCGCGCTGCTGCTGCCCATGATGAATCGCGCGGGCTACGACCCCGCGCGCTCCGCGGGCCTGCTTTCCTCGGCCGCGATCATCGCGCCCATCATCCCGCCGAGCATCGGCTTCGTGGTGTTCGGCGTGGCGGCGAACGTATCGATCTCCAAGCTGTTCATGGCGGGCATCGCCCCGGGGGTGATGCTCGGCGCCGCCTTGTGGTTCACCTGGTGGTGGCTGGTGCGAAAGGAAAAAATCGAGGCCGCACCGAGGGCCACGAAAGCCGAAGTCCTCACGTCGCTGAAGGATGCGACCTTCGCGCTCGGCCTGCCGTTCATCGTGGTGTTCGGGCTGAAGTTCGGCGTCTTCACGCCGACGGAGGCCGCCGTGGTCGCCGCTGTTTACGCGCTCTTCGTCTCCGTCGTGGTGTACCGCGAGCTGAAGATCTCGCAGCTGTACGGCCTCTTCCTCTCGGCCGCGCAGACCACCGCCGTCATCATGTTCCTCGTCGCGGCCGCGATGGTCTCGGCGTGGATGATCACCGTCGCGAATCTTCCGAACGAAGTCGTCGCGCTGCTGCAGCCGCTGCTGGACCAGCCCAAACTGCTGATGTTCGCGATCATGGTGCTGACGATGGTGGTGGGCACCGCGATGGACATGACGCCCACCATCCTCATCCTCACGCCGGTGCTGATGCCGCTGGTGAAGGCGGCGGGCATCGACCCGGTGTACTTCGGCGTGCTGTTCATGATCAACAACGCCATCGGCCTCATCACGCCGCCCGTGGGCACCGTGCTGAGCACCGTGGCTGGCGTGGGCAAGATCAGCATGGACCAGGTCACCAAGGGCGTATGGCCTTTCATGATCGCGGAGTTCGCGCTCATGTTCCTGTTCGTGCTGTTCCCGCAGCTGGTGATGGTTCCAGCCCGCTGGTTCTACTGATTTTTTTCCGAGGAGACAAGACATGAAGAGACTGTTCATCCAGACCGTGATCGCCACCGTCGCCTTTGCGGCCTTCGGTGTCTCGCACGCGCAGACGCGCACCATCAAGTTCGCCAACCAGAACGCGAAGGGCCACCCCATCGTGCTCGGCATGGAGCGGTTCGCTCAACTCGTCGAGACGAAGTCCGGCGGCAAGATGAAAGTCGCGGTGTACCCCGGCGGCGCGCTCGGCAGCGACCAGGCAAATATCTCCGCCATCCAGGGCGGCACGCTCGAAATGGCGTCGATGAACTCCGGCATCTTCGCGAGCCTGGTGAAAGACTTCGAGATCTACGACTTCCCCTTCCTCTTCGGCAACCCGAAGGAGGCCGACGCGGTGGTGGACGGACCGTTCGGCCAGGGCCTGCACAAGCGCCTGGAAGAGAAGGGCATCGTGGGCCTCGCGTACTACGAGCTGGGTTTCCGCCAGATGACGAACAGCAAGCGCCCGATCACGAAGGTGGAAGACATCGTCGGCCTGAAGCTGCGCGTGATCCCGAACCCGATCAACATCGACTGGGTCACGGCGCTCGGCGCCAACCCGACGCCGCTGCCGTTCCCCGAGCTGTACGCCGCGCTGGAGCAGGGCGCCGTGGACGGGCAGGAGAACCCCGTCGCGACCATCCAGGGCGCGAAGTTGAACGAAGTGCAGAAGTACATGACGCTCACCAACCACCAGTACAACCCGCAGTCGGTGGTGATCAGCAAGAAGTTCTGGGATACCTTGTCGGCGGAAGAGAAGAAGATCGTGCAGGACGCCGCGAACGAATCGGCGAAGTACGAACGCGAGCAGTCGCGCGCGGCAGCCGCCACCATCCTCGATGCGCTGAAGAAAGCCGGCATGCAAGTCTCGGAGTTGCCCCCTGCCGAAGTCGCGAAGCTGCGCGAGAAGATGAAGCCGGTCGTCGCGAAGCACAGCGCGGGCGCCGGAGAGGCCAACGTCAAGGCCGTGATGGCCGAGATCGAGAAGGCGCGCAAGTAAGGCCATGCAGATCGATGGCCGCACCGAACTGATCGCCCACCTGGGGTGGCCCACGCATTCGTTCAAGGCGCCGATGATCTACAACCCCTATTTCGAATCGATCGGGGTGAACGCGGTGGTCGTGCCGATGGGTTGCCGCGCCGAGTCGTTCGCGCCCGTGCTGCGCGGTGTGTTCGCGCTGGAGAACACGCGCGGCGCGCTGATCACGATGCCGCACAAGGTAAGCGTGCTCGAACTGCTCGATGAAGTGACACCGGCCGCGCAGGTGGCCGGTGCGTGCAATGCCGTGCGGCGCTTGCCCAACGGCAAGCTCGAAGGAGACATGTTCGACGGTGAGGGCTTCGTGCGCGGCCTCGAGCGCAAGGGTGTCGTGCTGTCGGGCGCACGCGCGCTGGTCGTCGGGTGTGGCGGCGTGGGCTCGGCGATCGCCGCATCTCTCGCGAGCCGGGGCCTGGGCGAGCTTGCGCTGCACGATGTCGACAAGCAGTCCGCGCAGGCACTCGCGAGCCGCGTCGGCGCGCACTATCCGCAGGTGCGCGTGACGGTCGAGGGCAACGATCCCGCGGGTTTCGATCTGGCCGTGAACGCCACGCCGCTCGGCATGAACGCGGGTGATCCATTGCCGATGGACGTCTTGCGCCTGGGCCAGGGCACCTTCGTCGCCGAAGTCGTCATGAAGACCGAGATGACGGCCTTCCTCGCCGCCGCGCAGGCGCGTGGTTGCCGCGTGCAGGTCGGCGCCGACATGCTGTTCGAGATGATCCCGCCGTACCTCGAATTCTTCGGCTTCCCGACGACGACGCCCGACGTGCTGCGCAGCGTTGCACGGCTTCATTACTGAACCGTGCTTCAGAAGGATTTGCCATGAGCGACCTGCTTGTGCAACCCAATGCCGGCGAGCCCCGCCTGGATTCTTTCAGCGACGAGGCCAACCCGATCGGCCTCGATGGCGTGGAGTTCATCGAGTACGCCACCTCGCAGCCCCAGGCACTCGGCCAGGTGCTGGAGATGATGGGTTTCAGGCCGGTTGCGAGGCACCGCTCGCGCGAGGTGCTGCTGTACCGGCAGGGCAGCGTGAACATCGTCGTCAACGCCCACACGCCCGAAGGCGAAGAAGCGCTGCCCGCTCGCGATAAGCCGTCGCTGAGCGCCATCGCTGTCCGCGTGCGCGATGCACGCGCCGCGTATCGCCAGGTGCTGGCCCGCGGTGCGTGGGAGGCGCCCACGCAGCCGCAGGCAATGGAGCTGAACATCCCCGCCATCCATGGCGTGGGCGGCACGCGCATCCACTTCGTGGACCGCTGGCGCGAGTTCTCGATCTACGACGTGGATTTCGTGCCCATCCCGTCGGTCGATCCGCACCCGCCCGCGGTCGCCGGCATCCATTTCTTCGGCGTCGTGCAATACATCGGCGCGTACCGCAGCAACGACTGGATCGAGTTCTATGCCGAGCTCTTCGGCATGCAGGCCATTCCCGACGAAGAGCGCTTCGGCATCATGCCGTCGGGCAAGCTGCTGCGCGCGCCGTCGCTCACGAAGGAGGGCGCCTTCATGCTGCAGCTGGTCGAGCCGCCGCCCGATGCGGAGAAGTCGGGCGAGCGCCTGCAGCGCATCGGCCTGGGCGTGCCCGACGTACACGCCGCGGTGTCGGCCCTGCGCGTGCTCGGCATGGAATTCGTCGAGACCGCCGCGACGCATACCGAGCGGCGCGGCGCGCTGACCAAGACCTATCTCGGCAACGTCGTGTTCGAGCTGGTGCACAGCGAACCCGCCACGGCTTCGAAGGGCTGACGCCATGGCCGACGAACGCAGCCTGCGGCACGCCATCCAGGGCTTCGGCATGGACACGATCACGCTCGCCGGTCCGCTGGAGGCCAAGCTGGCCGCGATGCGCGACGCGGGCTTCAGCCAGGTGATGCTCAAGGCGAACGACCTTGTCGGCGATGCCCGGGGCTGGCAGGCCGCGGCGCAGACCGTGCGAGCGAGCGGCCTGCGCGGCACGGGCTTCCAGGTGCTGCGCGATTTCGAGGGCCTCTCGGGTCACCTGCACCAGTACAAGGTGGACATCGCGAAGTCCATGCTCGAGATGTGCGCGGCGCTGGGCTGCGACGTGCTGCTCGCGTGTTCGTCCGTGTCCACGCACGCGAGCCAGAACCTCGATGACCTCGCGCGCGACCTGCGCAAGCTCGCGATGCTGGCCATCCCGCATGGCATCCGCATCGCGTACGAAGGGCTCTCCTGGGGCCGCACCATCAACGAGTTCACCACCGCGTGGGACGTCGTGTGCCGCGCCGATTGCCCGAACCTGGGCGTGTGCATCGACTCGTTCCACATCCTTGCCGCGAAGACGCCGCTGGCGGGCATCGACGATCTCGATCCCGCGAAGATCTTTCTCGTACAGCTCTCGGACTTCATGTGGCAGGAGGCGCGCACGTTCGAGGAGCGCATCGCCACCGCACGCACGTTCCGCGTGTTCCCGGGGGAGGGCGTGCATACGGCGCAGATCGTGGAACTGGTGTCGCGCCTAGACGCGTTGGGATACGCCGGGGACTACAGCTTCGAGGTGTTCAACGACGACTATGTGCAGATGCCGCTGCCGATGGTCTCGCAGCGCGCGAGGCGCTCCGCGCTGTGGCTGGCGCAGGACGTGCTGCGGCGCTCGGATCCGTTGCCGAACCAGCTGAAGCTGCGCAGGCTATCGCACTAGCCGCGCCACGAACGTCTGCAGCGTCGAGAAATCCACCGGCTTGACGAAGTGCATGTCGAAGCCCGACGTGGCCGTGCGCAGCTTGTCTTCCTCGTTGCCGTAGCCGGTCACGGCGGCGACCAGCAGGGTGGGCGAGTCCGCGCGCAGTGCGGCCAGCACCTCGAAGCCGGTCATGTCGGGCATGCCCAGGTCCACCAGCGCGGCCTGCGGCCGGTAGTCCTTCGCGAGGGCGACGCCGGACTTGCCGTCGTACGCGGTCTTCACGGAGCAGCCCATCAGCCGCAGGATTTCCGCCAGGCTGTCGGCGGCGTCGCGGTTATCGTCCACGATGAGGACGCGCGGCGCGTTGCCCGCGTCCTTCGGCTGATCCTCGCTCTCGATCGTCGCGCCCGGGATCGCGAGCGTGAACGTACTGCCCTGGCCTGGTCCGGCGCTTTTGACGGAGAGGGTGCCGCCATGCATCTCGACCAGCGACTTGGCGAGCGTGAGGCCGATGCCCAGCCCGCTTTCCCGCATCTGCGACTGCGAGTCGCCCTGGTTGAAGAGCTCGAAGATCTGTTCCATGGCGGTGGGGCTGAGGCCCGCGCCGTTGTCGGACACGCTGGTGTAGGCGACGCCGTTCTCGACCCAGACCGCCAGTTCGATGCTGCCGGACGCCGGCGTGTATTTCGCCGCGTTCGTGAGCAGGTTCTGGAGCACCTGCGTGAGGCGTGTGGGATCGGCCATCACGTGGACGTCCCCGGACGGAACGTGCGCGGTGAACTGGTGATGGCGCGCGTCCATCAGCGGCCGCACGCCTTCGGCCGCGCGGGCGACGACCTGGTTGTACAGCGTGCGCTCCTTCTTCAGGCGAACCTTGCCGCTGGTGAGGCGCCCCACGTCCAGCAGGTCGTCCACCAGCCGCGTCATGTGCGTGAGCTGGCGGTCGATCATGTCGCGGCTGCTGCGCACGATCGGGCTGGGCGAGGGTTCCAGCTGCAGCACCGTCACCGCGTTGCGGATCGGCGCGAGCGGGTTGCGCAGCTCGTGCGCGAGCATCGCGAGGAACTCGTTCATGCGCCGGCTGGAGTTCTCGAGCTGCTCCAGGCGCCTGCGCTCGGTCATGTCGCGCGTCACCTTGGCGAAGCCGCGCAGCACGCCATGCGCGTCGCGCACGGGGGAGATCACCACGTTCGCCCAGAAGACGGAACCGTCCTTGCGGTAGCGCCAGCCTTCGCCCTCGACGCGCCCCTTCTCCAGGGCGGTCTCCAACTCGATCTCGGGTACGCGCGACTTGATGTCTTCCGCGCCATAGAACCGGCTGAAGTGGCTGCCGATGATCTCGTCGGCCTTGTAGCCCTTGAGCATCTCCGCGCCGGGGTTCCAGCTTTGCACGACGCCTTGCGGGCTCAGCATGAAGATGGCGTAGTCGCGCACGCCTTCGACGAGCAGGCGAAGCCGCTCCTCGCTCTCGCGCATGGCTTCCTCGTGCTGGCGCCGCTCGGTGAGGTCACGCGTTACCTTGCCGAAGCCGGCGAGCCTCCCGTCAGGGTCGCGCAGCGCGGTGATGACGACATTCGCCCAGAAGGTGGTGCCGTCCTTGCGCACGCGCCAGCCCTCGTCCTCGAAGCGGCCGTCGCGCTCGGCCATGCGAAGCTCCTGCGCGGGCCAGTCCCGGTCGCGCGCTTCCTGGGTATAGAACTTCGAGAAGTGCTGCCCGATCACTTCGTCGGGCTTGTAGCCCTTGATCCGTTCGGCACCGGCGTTCCATGACGCGACGTGGCCTTGCGTGTCGAGCATGAAGATGCCGTAGTCGACGACTGCATCGACGAGCAGGCGGAACCGGTCCGGGCCAAGGCGCTCCTCGCCTTCCCGGAGTCTTGTGGATTGCATGTCCTATCGTATGCGCGACAGCAGAAATGCCCCGTAGGCGGCGGACTACAGCGATGGCACTACTTTGTCAGGCTTCGGCGGGGCGCTCGATCAACTCGATCTTGTAGCCGTCCGGGTCCGTGACGAACGCGATGACGGTGTTGCCGCCCTTGACCGGCCCCGCCTCGCGCGTGACGTTGCCGCCGCCAGCCTTGATGCGCTCGCAGGCCGCGCGGACGTCGGCCACGCCCAGCGCGATGTGGCCGTAGGCGGTGCCGAGCTCGTAGCTGTCCACGCCGTGGTTGTACGTGAGCTCGATCTCGGCATGCTCGGGGTTCGTGCCGTAGCCGACGAAGGCGAGCGAATACTTCTGCTCCGGCCGCTCGGTCGTGCGCAGCAGTTTCATGCCCAGGATGCGGGTGTAGAAATCGACGGAGCGCTGCAGGTCGCCCACGCGCAGCATGGTGTGGAGAAGTCTCATGCGGCCATTATGGCGAGGCACGCGATAGCGCGCAGGAAAAGCTATGCTGCGATGCATGAGCAGTGCGCGCACCCTCACGCTGGCCCACCCGGGCGACGCCCGCGAGATCGCGGAGATGTCGCGCGACTGCGTGGAGACGGGCCTGGGGTGGAGCTGGACGCCGCCGCGCGTGACACGCTCCATCCGCGACCGTGCGACAAATGTCGTTGTTGCACGAGGTGTCTCGCTCGAGCTGCTCGGCTTTGGCATCATGAATTACGCGGACCAGAAGGCGCACCTGTCGCTGCTCGCCGTGAGTCCTGCGTCGCGCGGCGCGGGGCTCGGGCGCGAGTTGCTCGGCTGGCTGGAGAAGTCGGCGCTCACCATGGGGTTGGAATGCGTGACGCTCGAAGTGCGGCGCGACAACCCGGGGGCGGTGGAGTTCTATCGGCACAACGGGTATGAAGCCGTGGGGAGCGTGCCGGGGTATTACTCGGGCGTGCTCGATGCGATGCGGCTGGAGAAGCGGTTGTGGACGCCGTCGGGGCAGACGCTGGAGTGAGCAGGGCGCCTCAGCGCCCGGATGGCAGCTCGAACACCAGGCACGTCGTCGTGGCGTGCGCGTAGAGCGTCCCGTCCGGCCCGAACAGCCGCGCCTCGGCCGTGGCGAGTTGCCGGCCGCAATGGATCACCTTGCCCTCGGCGCGCACGCGCGGCGCCTTGGCGCCGATGGCGCGAACGAGGTTCACGCCGAGCTCGGCCGTCGTATAACCCCGGCCCGGAGGCATCATCGTGTGCACCGCGCAGCCCAGCGCCGAGTCAAGCAGCGTCGCGTACCAGCCGCCGTGGATCGTGCCCATGGGGTTGAGGTGCGCGGGGCCAGGCGTGCCCTGGAACACCGCGCGGCCTTCGCCGACTTCGATGAGCATGAAGTCCAGCGTCTTCGCGATGGGCGGGTAGGGGAGTTCGCCGCGCAGCATGGCATGCATCATTTCGATGCCGCTCTTGCCCGCGACCTGCTCGGCCTTCGCGACGCCGGGCCCGGCGCCGCCTTCCATGCGGGCGGACACTTCGCGTTCCTGGGCGAGCCATGCCTCAAGTTGATTCATCTGTGTCATCGTCATTTGCTCCAGTCAGTTGGGGACAGAGCTGAAGATCTGTCCCGCAAAGTAATTGGCTGGGGACAGAGCTGAAGGTCAGTCCCGCAAAGTAATTAGATTATTGCATATACAACAGTTGCAGCTACAATAATGGCCATGGACACCGCTGTCAAGCCCCAGGGCTGCACCAACATCAAGCTGCGCCAGCTGCTGCGCCGCGTGGCGCGGCACTACGACGCGGAGGTTGGCAAGGCCGGCCTGAAAAACACCCAGTACTCTTTGCTCTCCTATGTCGTGAAACTCGGGCCGATCCGACCCGTGGACCTCGCGCGCGAAATGAGGATCGGCCCCTCGACCCTCACACGCAACCTGCGTCCCCTCATCGATGCCGGCTGGATCACGCTCGACCCCGGCGCCGACGCGCGCAGCCGCCTCGTGAATGCCACCGATGCCGGCCGCGACAAGCGCCAGGAAGCGCAGCGGCGCTGGCGCGTGGCGCAGGAAGGCATCAACCAGATGCTCGGTGCGCGCCGCGTGGTGGAACTGCACGCGATGCTCGACGAATGCATGGACCTGCTCGCCCCTTTGCCCGATGGAGATATCGATGAATGATTCAAGCGCCACGGCCCGCAAAACGGCCCTCTGGCTTGTCCTGCTCGCGGCAGCCGGCACCTTCGCGCTCACCATGGGTACGCGCCAGACGATGGGCCTCTTCATGAGCCCGCTCAACACCGCGACGGGCCTGGGCATCGGCAGCATCAGCCTCGCCTTCGCGTTCGGGCAGTTGTGGTGGGGGCTCACGCAGCCGTTCGCGGGCGCGATGGCCGACAAGGTCGGCGCCGGTCGCGTGCTCTTCACCGGCGCGCTCTTGGTCGCGCTCGGCACGTTCATCACGCCGTACATGACCACAACCCTCGGACTCATCTTCGCGATCGGCGTCCTCGCCGCGGGCGGAGCGGGCATGGCGGGGCCGGCGGTGCTGATGGCTGCCACCACGCGGCTCATCCCGCCGGAGAAGCGCGGCCTCGCGACTGGCATCGTCAACGCGGGCGGCTCGTTCGGGCAGTTCGTGATGGCGCCGATCGCAGGCGCGCTGATGATCGGCGTAGGCTGGGCGAGCGCGATGCAGGTGCTCGGCCTCATCGTGCTGCTGGCGTTGCCGGCGGCGTTCCTGCTCAAGGGCAATTCCCTGCAGGCCGCGGCGCCTGGACAAAAAGCCGTGGGCACGCGCGAGGCTATCCGCACCGCGCTGCGCAACCCGAGCTACCTGTTGCTCGCCGCCGGATTCTTCGTGTGCGGCTTCCATGTCGCTTTCCTCGCGACGCATTTGCCTGGCGTCATCGCCGCATGCGGATTGCCCGTGCAGTTCGCGGCGTGGTCGCTCGCGATCATCGGTCTGTTCAACATCGTCGGCAGCATTGCGATGGGATGGGCCGTCGGGCGCTGGCGCATGAAGTCGCTGCTCTCGCTGCTGTACGCGGTGCGCGGCGTCGCGGTGCTGGTCTTCCTGCTGGCGCCCAAGACCGGGCCGGTCGTGCTGATCTTCGCGGCGGTGATGGGCGTCACGTTCCTCTCCACCGTGCCGCCGACGGCCGGCCTGGTCGCGAAATTCTTCGGCACCGCCAACATGGCCACGCTGTTCGGCATGGTGATGCTCACGCACCAGGTCGGCGGCTTCCTTGGCGCATGGCTGGGCGGCAAGGTCTTCGAAGCGACGGGCAGCTACGACTGGGTCTGGTACATCGACATCGTGCTGGCCGCTGGCGCCGCGCTGGTGCACTTGCCCATCCGGGAGGCGAAGCCGCGCTTTGGTACGATTCCCGCATGAATCGCCGACACCTCATCGCCGCCGCCACCACCGCCGCTCTCTTCGGCGCCCTCATCCTCACCGCCTGCGGCAAGGAGTCCCCGGACAAGACCGCGGCTGCGGCCGACGCGAAGCCCGCGGCCACCGCCGTGACCACGGCCGCCATCGACGCCGAAGCGAAGGGCTTCACCGTCGGCTCGACGATGAGCGTGCGCACGGTGTATGTCTTCTTCGATCCGCAATGCCCGCACTGCGCAGCGCTGTGGAAGTCCGCGCGACCGTTGAAGTCGCAGGCCAAGTTCATCTGGATCCCGGTGCGCCTGATGGGCGACGCGAGCGAGTCGCAGGGTGCGGCCATCCTCGCGGCCAAGGACCCGGTGGCGGCGATGGACGAGCACGAAGCCTCGATGGCCGCCAAGGGCGGCGGCATCAGCGCGATGGGCAAGGTCGATGAGCAGCGCGCGATGGTGAAGAAGAACACCGATCTCTTCAACCGCTTCGGCTTCAGCTCCATACCGAGCATCGTCGCGACGAACGCCAAGACCGGCGCGGTGGTCACGCGCGAAGGGTCGATGCCCACGGGCGACCTTGCGGCGTTCCTCGGCTTGCAGATTCCGACGGGCCAGTAAGCGCTCAGTTGGGCGCGGGCCCGGTGCCGGGCAGCGCCAGCCCGGTGCTGAACGAGAAGTCGCTTCCCGTCGCGCGCCACTGCTCGCGCGCATCGCCGATCAATTCGCGGCAGCGCGCCACCATCTCGTCGATCAGCTCCTCCTGCGCGCCGCGCAATTGCTGGTAAGGCGCGTCCTCGCGCGCGGGACGCCAGCCGGCGCCTTGCGTCAGGCGCATCAGGTTCTGCTGCCACAGGTACTCCATCACCCGGCTGTGCGCCTGCAGCAGGCGGATCATGTGCGAGGACAGCTCGGGGAAGTACTGGTGCTTGATCTGCCGCGCACGCGTCAGCGGCGCGGGCGAGTTCAGCTCGTCGAGGCTTTTCGCGGTGAAGGGCAGGTCGCGCTGCAGGTCCATCCACGCCGAGTACGCGCCCAGCGCATGAATGAGCCGATAGCCTTCCGCGCGCAGCCTTTCGGTGCGAACGCGGGCGGAATGTTTCAGCCACTGCACGACGCCGGCAAAGGCGGCCAGCAGCATCAGCGCGGCGGTGACGGCGGGAAAGAGGATGTCGTTCATGGCGAATGCGAAAGGGAAAAGGCGCAGTCGTCATGCTGAAGCCGTTTGTTACTTTTCGCTGTAGGACATTTCCTCATCGCGCGCTGGCGGCGTGATTTCCGCCACGAACGGCGCGATCAGTTCGCGACGGTGTAGTTGAGCGTCATGCGACCGCCGTCCACCACGACGATCTCGCCGGTGATGTAGCTCGCAGCATCGCTCGCGAGGTACGCGACCGTGTCGGCGATCTCGGAAGGCTCGCCCAGCCGCTGCATCGGCGTGCGGCTCATGATGCGCGCCTTCGCCTCCTCGCTCGTCAGCACGGCCTTGGCCGCGAGTTCGGTCGCGATCGTGCCCGGGGCCACGGCGTTCACGCGGATGCCCTTGCCGGCGAGCGCGAGCGCCATCACGCGCGTGAGCTGGTTGATGCCGCCCTTGCTCACGTTGTAGCTGGCGATGGTCGGGATCGTGAGCACGCCGTTTACCGAGCTCATGTTGACGATCGCGCCCTTGCCGGCCTTCGCCATCTCGCGCGCGACGGCCTGCCCCATGAGGAACGAGCCCTTGAGGTTGACACGCAGCACGGCGTCGAAGTCGGCTTCCGTCACTTCGAGAAAATCGGCGGCCTTGAAGATGCCGGCGTTGTTCACGAGCACGTCGATGCGGCCGTGGGCCTGCAGCGTCGCGGCGATCACGGCATCCACCTGCGCCTTGTCTCCGACGTCGCAGCGCGCGAAGAGCCCGCCGACTTCCAGCGCCAGCGCGCGGCCGCGCTCGCTGTCCACGTCGGCCACGACGGTCTTCGCGTCCTCGCGTGCGAAGCGGCGAATGCAAGCTTCGCCGATGCCTTGCGCGCCGCCGGTGACGATGCAGACGCGGTCCTTCAGGCCGAAGTTGACGGTGGAGGAGTCGGGGATGGCGGTCATGCGCGGATCGTACCCGCGCAGGCATCCGCGAAGTCCAGCGCGTTGCGCTTCACCTCGGCCGCATTCATCCCCGGCTTGTACAGCGCCGAGCCGATGCCGAATCCGTTCGCGCCCGCGGCGCGATACGCCGCCATGTTCGATGGGGTGATGCCGCCGACGGGCAGCAGGCGCGCGGAGGCGGGCAGCACGGCCCGCAAGGCCTTCACGCCGGCGGGCGGGATCATCTCCGAGGGAAAAAGCTTCAGCGCCGTGGCGCCGGCGTCGAGCGCCGCGAAAGCTTCGCTGGCCGTGAACACGCCGGGCAGGCACGCCATGCCCAGGCGCACGGCTTCGCGCACGACTTCCGGATTGAAGTTCGGCGAGACGATCATGCGGCCGCCGGCGGTGTGCACGTCGCGCACTTGGGCGGCCGTGAGCACCGTGCCCGCGCCGACCAGTGCGTCGGGTTGCGCGGCCGTGATGGCTTCGATGCTGGCGAGCGGCTGCGGGGAGTTGAGCGGCACTTCGATCAGGTGCCATCCCGCCGCGACGAGTGCATCGCCGATGCCGGCGGCTTCCTCGGGGCGCACACCGCGCAGGATGGCGACCAGCGGGCAATCGGTGAAGGCGGCGTCGAAGGCCTGCGGGGGAGTCATGAAAGTCTGCATTCGCTGGCGATGGCCCGCAAGCCTTGCCAGGTGGCGTCTTGCGGGGCGGGCGTTGAGGAAACGCCGAGTATGCCCAGCGCCAAACTGTAGCGCTTGGCGAGCGCTGCCGAGCCCACCAGCACGACCGGCGACGTGCCGTCCAGCAGCGCGCGTTGCGTCCGGACCTCTTCCCCGATGACGAGGCCCGAGAGGTAGCTCGGCATCGCGTGTGCGGGCATCCGGTCGAACAGCGCGAGCGCGCGGACGCTGAACGCGGCGTGCAGCAAGTTGCCTTGCGTGGCCGCGTGCTTCACGCCGCGCTCGAACGCCTGCGCATCGAGTTCGCCATCCGCTTCGGGCAAGGTGCGGGCAAGGATCGAGTGCTGCCGCAGCAACGCGTAGAACTCGCCTGTCATGAACGTGGAGAAATGCTCGATGCGCCCACCCACCGCGCGGACCCACTTGCTGTGCGTGCCGGGCAGCACGAACCAGCCGGTGTCGATCCGCATCGCGGCCATCGCACCGAAGACCTGCGTCTCTTCGCCGCGCATGACGTCCGGCACGCCGTCACGCTCGCAGCTCATGCCGGGGACGATCGCGATGCGCTCCGGCTCGACCCATGCGAGGTTCGCCGCGATCTCGGAGAAGCCCGCCGGGCATGCGCAGTAGGGCGCTTCGATCCAGCCCTGGCGGCTGCCCGCCATGCCGCTGACCAGGCACAGCGTGCCATCGCCGCGCGGCCAGTTCGCGGTGATCTCATCGAACACGTCGGGGAAGCCGCCGGCGGGCACGCTGAGGATGCCGCGCGGCGCGCTGCGTTCTTCAACGACCGCGCCTTGTTCGTCGAGCAGCGCCGCGCGAAGCGAAGACGTGCCCCAGTCCACGGCAATCAATCCACCATGGCTGTCATTGCGGGCTCGACCCGCAATCCATGTCTCCATCAATGGTTGTCCTTCGGCACCGCCGCCCCGCGCTGCCCGACCAGGAAGTCGAGGTCCGCGCCTTCGTCGGCCTGCAGCACGTGGTCGATGTACAGCTTCCAATAGCCCGACGCCATCGCGGGCGGCGGCGCTTTCCACTCGGCCAGCCGCGCCTTCAATTCCGCATCGCTGATGAGGAGCTGGAGCTTGCGCTGCGGCACGTTCAACTCGATCATGTCGCCGTTCTTCACGATCGCGAGCGGCCCGCCCGCCGCCGCTTCGGGCGTGGTGTGCAGCACCACCGTGCCGTAGGCCGTGCCGCTCATGCGTGCGTCGCTGATGCGGACCATGTCGGTGATGCCCTTGCGCAGCACCTTGGGCGGCAGCGGCATGTTGCCCACTTCCGCCATACCGGGGTAGCCCTTGGGTCCGCAGTTCTTCAGCACCAGGATGCAGGTCTCGTCGACGTCGAGCGACTCGTCGTCGATGCGCTTGTGGAAATCGTCGCTGTCCTCGAACACCACCGCGCGTCCCGTGTGCACCATGAGTGCCGGCGTAGCGGCGCTCGGCTTGATCACGGCGCCGCGCGGCGCGAGGTTGCCGCGCAGGATGGCGATGCCGGCCTTCTCCTTGAACGGCGAGTCGAATGTCTTGATGACGCGCGGGTCGTAGTTGACGGCATCCGCGATGTTCTGCGCGACCGTCGCGCCGCTCACGGTCACGATGTCCTTGTGCAGGAGGTGCTCGATCTCCTTCATCACCACCGGCAGCCCGCCCGCATAGCAGAAGTCTTCCATCAGGTGCTCGCCGGAAGGCTGCAGGTTCAGGAGGCACGGCAACTCGCTGCCGAGCTTCTCGAAATCGTCGATGGTGAGCTTCAGGCCCAGGCGTCCGGCGATGGCGATCAGGTGGATCACCGCATTCGTGCTGCCGCCGATCGCGGCCAGCGTGCGGATCGCGTTCTCGAACGCTTCACGCGTGAGCACCTTGCTGATCGTCTGGTCGGTGTGCACCATCTCCACGATGCGCCGGCCCGCGTTGCGCGCGAGCACGTTGCGCCGTCCGTCGACCGCGGGATACGCCGCGTTGCCCGGCAGGCCGATGCCGAGCGCCTCGACCATCGACGCCATCGTGGACGCGGTGCCCATCGTCATGCAGTGGCCGTGGCTACGGTGCATGCAGCTCTCGGCTTCGAAGAAATCCTGCAGCTTCAAAGTGCCGGCGCGCACCTGCTCGCTCATGCTCCACACGCCGGTGCCCGAACCGAGTTCCTGCCCTCGCCACTTGCCGTTGAGCATCGGCCCGCCCGAGACGCCGATGGTCGGCAGGCCCGCGCTCGACGCGCCCATCAGCAGCGAAGGCGTGGTCTTGTCGCAGCCCATGAGCAGCACGACGCCGTCGATCGGGTTGCCGCGGATCGACTCCTCGACGTCCATCGACGCGAGGTTGCGATAGAGCATCGCGGTGGGCCGCAGCAGCGTTTCGCCGAGCGACATCACCGGGAACTCGAGCGGGAAGCCGCCGGCTTCGTACACGCCGATCTTCACCTGCTCCGCGAGCGTGCGGAAATGCGAGTTGCAGGGCGTGAGCTCACTGAACGTGTTGCAGATGCCGATGACGGGCCGCCCGTCGAACTGGTCGTGCGGCACGCCCTTGCCCTTCACCCAGCTGCGATAGGCGAAGCCGTCGCGGTCCTGCCGGCCGAACCATTGCTGGCTGCGAAGTTCACCGGGTTTTTTGCGGGGTTGGTCTGCCACGTCGTCTCCTTTGTTGGAGTTGTGATTGTGTCGCCACGCGGGCCACGCGTGCCTGCAAACCAAGGTTCTCGCCAGGCGCGCGATCTTGTGAGATGCGTCACAGGAACCTGTCGCCCAGCTCATCCGGCCGCTAGAATTTGACGGACAAGATCTGCGGCTCCCTGAGCGGGCCGGACGGCAGACGAGCCGGCGATGCGTCCGCACGCCGGCAACCAGTTGGAGAGGGCTGTTTTCCCCGTGTCCCCCGCAATCGAATCGCACGACCCAGGCGCGGCGCCGCCGCGCGACGATCCGGGCTTCTGGCTCGGCTCCGGGGACCTGCTCGACCTCGAGGACCCGAAGCTGCGCCTGCGCGCGCGCTCCCTCACCCAGCTTTGCAAGAACGAGCGCGAACGCGCCATGGCGGTCTACGGATTCGTCAAGCGCATCACCTTCTCCAAGACGTTCAAGCTACGGCTCTCCACCGCGCGCGAAGTCATGGCCGCCGGCCACGGCGACGCCGACGACAAGGCCACGCTGCTCGTCGCGCTCATGCGCGCCGCCGACATTCCTGCGCGACTTCGCTATATCGAGCTGCGCGGCGAAATCCTTCGCGGCCTCACGTCCGGCGTGGCATCCGCCGCGCGGCCCGTCGCCGAGATGTGGCTCGGCGGCAAATGGCTGCGCACGGACACGTACATCTTCGACGCCGCGTACATGGCCGCCGCCCGCCAGCGCCTGAAGGACCAGGGCTGGGAGTGGGGCTACGGCATCCACCGCGACGGCCACGCCATCTGGAGCGGCGCGGGCGATGCCTGGCTCGGCGGCGGGCCGACGTCGCAGGACCCGATGGTGCTCGCGGACTTCGGCGTCTTCAACGACCCGAAAGAGCTCGTGCGCTCCGAGATCTGGCGCGCCGCGCATCCGCGCCTCGCGCGCGCCGTGCAATGGAACGTGCTCGCGCCGATGATGGAACGCGTGGTGCGCGAGCTGCGCCAGGAGGCGTCTTCGGGCGCGCCGGCTCCGGCGCCGCGGCGGATTTCCTGAGCTTGCCGGCCGGCGCGCGAGGCGCCTTGCATCTTCCCCGCGATTCAAGTTGAATTCCGGCATGACGCCGTACAAGCACTACCCCCAGCGCCCCGCGCGCCTCACGCCCGAGTTCGTCCAGGCCGAATTCGCTCCCGTCGTCGATGCCTTGCCCGCCGCCGACTTGGCCGCCGATGGCTCGGCGTGGCTGGATGCAATCTCCCGATGGAACGCGCTGCGCGCCTACCTCGAAGGCGAGCGCGCGCGCCTGGGCTTCGCGCTCAGCAAGAACTGCCTGGACGAGAAGCTGGAAGAAGACGACCGCTACTTCCGCGAGCACATCCAGCCGGTGCAGGAGGAGGGGGATTCGCGCTTCTTCAGCGCGCTCGCGCGAACGCCGCATCGGGGCGACATCGCGGCGAAATATGGCAAGTATTTTCTCGACCGCATGGCCGCCGGGCAGCCCACGGTGGAATCCGTCAACTCCGCGTTGCGCGTGCAGATCGGCGAGCTGGGCCAGCAGCACAGCAAGGCCATCGCCTCGGGCGAGGTGCAGGTCGCCGGCGAGAAGATGACGCTGACACGCGCCGCGAGCATCGCCGCCGGCGCGGGCGACACGGCGTTGCGGCGCGAGGCGTACACCGCGTATCGCGGCTGGTTCGACGCGAACCGCTCCATGCTCGCCGACCTGTTCTCGCGGATGGTGCGGCTGCGGGACGAGATGGGGCGCAACCTCGGACACGCCAACTTCATCGCGCTCGGCTATGCGGGCATGCAGCGCACCGACTACGGCCCGCCGGAGTCAGCGGAGTTCCGGCGCGGGGTGCGCGAACATTTCGTGCCGCTCAACCGCAAACTCATCGCGCGGCAGGCGAAGGAGATGGGCGGTGACCGATTGAAGCCTTGGGACATGGGCTATCACACGTCGCTGGGCATCCCGCTGGGCGCGGTGCCGGTGGAAGGGCAACTGGACGCGGCGCACCGCGTGTTCTCCAAATTGTCGCCGCGGCTTGCCGCGCACTTCGATCGCATGCGCGGCGACGGGCTCATCGACCTCGCGAACCGCAAGGGCAAGCGCGGCGGCGCGTTTTGCACCACATTCCCCGACGAAGGCCGCGTCGCGATCTTCTGCAATTCGACGGGGCAGGCCGACGATGTGCGCACGCTCATGCACGAGATGGGACACGCGTTCCAGGCTTCGGAGTCGCAAGCCATCGAGTTGATCGAGCTGCAGTGGCCCACCGCGGACGCCGCGGAGATCCATTCCATGGGCATGGAATTCCTCTCGCTCAAGCACATCGGCGAATTCTTCCCGGCCAGCGACCACGCGGAGCGCTTTCGCAAGAAGCTGTGGATCGGCGCGGTGGAACTGATCTGCTACATCTGCGTCGTGGACGAGTTCCAGCACTGGGTGTACGAGAACCCGGCCGCATCCGAAGCGGAGCGCGACGCGCAGTGGGACCGCAGCTGGGAGACGTACATCCCCGGCCTGGACTTCGCGGGCATCGAGGCATACCGCTCAGCCCGCTGGTACGCGCAGCCTCACATCTTTCGCATGCCCTTCTATTACATCGACTACGCGATCGCCGAAATGGGCGCAATGCAATTGGCCGTGATGGACAAGAAGGATCCGGCTCGCGCGCTGGAGACGTACATCGAGCTGTGCCGCATCGGCGGCACGCGCGGTGTGCTGGACATTTTCAAGGCGGCGGGGCTGCGCTCGCCGTTCGATGCGGGCGTCATGGGCGACATTGCCGCGCATGCGGCGCAGGAGTGCGGCGTTTGAATCGCGAGCGATGCGAGTGGGCGGGCGACGATGCGCTGATGTGCGAGTACCACGACAAGGAGTGGGGCGTGCCGCAACGCGATCCCCGCATGCTCTGGGAGATGCTGATGCTCGAAGGCTTCCAGGCAGGGTTGTCGTGGATCACGGTTCTGCGCAAGCGCGAAGCGTTTCGCAAGGCGTTCGCGGGATTCGATCCCGCGAAAGTCGCGCGGTTTCGCGAGAAGGACATCCTTCGATTGATGGGTGACGAGGGCATCATCCGTGCCCGCGCGAAGATCGAAGCGACGATACGCGGCGCGCAGATCTATGGCGAGATGCAGGAGCGCGGCGAGAATTTCAGCGAGTTCTGCTGGTCGTTCACCGGCGGCAAGCCCTTGCAGGGTACTGGCCGCGACCGGCTGGTCACCACGCCGTTGTCCGAGGAGATTTCAAAGGAACTCAAGCGCAGGGGATTCAAGTTCGTCGGCCCGACGATCGTCTATGCGTGGATGCAGGCCGTGGGCATCGTCAACGACCACTCGCTGAAATGTTTCCGGCGTGCCGAGGCTAAAGCTGCCGCATGAAGGGAGTAGAAACATGAGCGTGCTCACGAAGACTTTCACCAGCAGCCGCATCCGCAAGGCGGAGTACGACACCGCGACGAAACAGCTGGACCTGCATTGGGACAACAAATCCGTGCTTGCGTACAAGCAGGTGCCGGAAGAGGTCTATCGGCGGCTGTGCAGCGCGCCGAATCCCGCGACGTATTGGGAAGACCGGATCGCGGAGGAGTATCCGAAGGGGACGCCGAGGAATTCGGGCAAGGATCCTGATGGCGGAAAGAAGTTGAGTGACTTGTTCGGGGGCGGGGACAATTGATGTGAAGGCGCGAGCCTGTTACGTGAGGGAATGCGAGCGGCCCGGCTTGGTGCTTGCAGATGATTTTTTCTTGATCGTGCCAGGTGACTTTACGGCGGATGGGGAGACGTATGGAGCGAGTTCCCTGCGCGTGCGTGCCACGACTTTTTTCGCGGCCGCACTAGTGGTCACGGGCATTTGCGTCCACGGATGAAAATTCGGCAACTCCACTCGTGTCCCGTCCGGGGCTCGCAGCGCGACCTCCAATTCCATGGTCAATGCATTGGCGACCTTTCCCAAGGTCGACAAGTAAATGTCGCGGCGCTTCTCGAGTTGAGACACGGCGTTCTGCGGCATACCGATCAGGTCGCCGAATTCGGCCTGCGTCAGACCGAATGCCTTGCGGATCGATGCCACGGAGTCGGCCTCGCCGAGCATTTGCAGGGCGAGTGCTTCCGCCTTGGCGTTGATCCGGTCGCGCCTGCGCTTGGGCAGCTCGCTGATGATGTCATCGATGTTGCGTGCCATGGCGTTGCCCCTGGTGTTCCTAATTGTTTCGCTTGCTCTTCGCTGACTTGACCTTGGCGCCTGTCTGCCGACGCGTGTCTTCGATCTTCTGCAAATGGGAGTCGAAGCGCCGATCGGCTTTGGCGATCAGCGTCCGGTAGAACTTCACTTGCGAAGTTCCCTGCTTGTCCGCGGCGCACAGGATGATCGCTTCCTGATTCGGGTCGAAGGCAAATGCAGCTCGCCAAACTTGTGTGCCATCCAGCGAGTCATAGCGGAGTTCCTTCATGTTGCTGTGCTTCGAACCGCTGAGCGTGTCCACGTGTGGGCGTCCAGTACGTGGACCCGCAATCGCCAACGCTTTGGCGGCAGTCAGCAGTGCGTCTTTCTCGTCATCGCTGAATTTCCCGAAATCCTTCGCTTCGAATTCGTCATCGAACCTGACCACCCACTTCCTGGCTGAGGCTGTCGAGATCAATAATCACTCCTGAATGATATCACGCACGGGTGATGGTCGACTGCACGCGAGTTCCGCAGGCTATCATGAGCGAGTACTACGAAGGGATGCCTTGGACCTGCCCAATCACCAACTGACGATGACGGTGCTCATGACGCCGGACACCGCGAATTTCGCCGGCAACGTGCATGGCGGCAGCTTGCTGAAGCTGCTCGACCAGGTCGCGTATGCATGCGCGAGCCGCTACGCCGCGAAGTACGTGGTGACGCTCTCCGTGGATCAGGTGACCTTCCTTCAACCGATCTTCGTCGGCGAACTCGTCACGTGCCTCGCGAGCGTGAATTACACCGGCAAGAGTTCGATGGAGATCGGCATCAAGGTGGTTGCGCAGGATATCCGCAGCCAGGTGGTGCGGCACGTCAACAGCTGCTTCTTCACGATGGTGGCGGTCGACGACGATCGCAAGGCGGTGGCGGTGCCGCCGTTGCAGCCGTCTACCGATGAGGAGGTGCGGCGGTTCGGCGAGGCGAAACAGCGCAAGGCGTTGCGCGAGGAAATGCATCGGCGGCTGGCGGCGGTGAAGACGCAGGGGTAACGGGTACGACCGGGATGTGCGTGGATGCCGGATCGAGTCCGGCATGACGGTGTGTGAGATGATTTTGGTTAGCGCTAGCATCGCGGGATGCATGAACCAGGAATCCCCGTGTCCACGCCCACGCAAAAATCCAATCCATCCCCCGGCGTCGCCGTCATCACCGGCGGCGCACGGGGCATCGGCGAAGCCACCGCCCGCAAATTCGCGGCCGAAGGTTTCGCGGTCGCCATCCTCGACGTCAACCGCGAGAAGGGAACTGCCCTCGCAGCGGAACTCGGCGGCGAGAACAAGCGCGTGCGCTATTACGACTGCGACGTCACCGAAGAATCGGTGATCGCCGAAGTCGGCTCCCGCATCGAATCGGAGCTCGGCCGCGCGAGCGTCCTCCTCACCTCCGCCGCGCTGATCCCGAACTCCGAGTCGATCATGGACATGGACCTCGCCGCGCACGACCGCATGTGGCGGGTCAACTACCACGGCACGGTGCACGCGTGCCGCGTGTTCGGCAAGCAGATGATCGCGGCGGGCGAGGGTGGCAGCATCGTCACCGTCGGCTCGATCAACACCATGCTGCCGTTGCCGCTGCCCGCGTACAACCCGGGCAAGGTCGCGCTGGCTCGCCTCACGC
Source organism: Pseudomonadota bacterium (assembly GCA_040385005.1). Taxonomy (GTDB): domain Bacteria; phylum Pseudomonadota; class Gammaproteobacteria; order Burkholderiales; family Burkholderiaceae_C; genus Ramlibacter. The sequence continues at coordinate 16,597 of JAZKIF010000048.1, read as the reverse complement.
AACTGCTCGCGGCGGAACTCGGCCGCCACGGCATCCGCGCGAACGGCGTGGCGCCGACCTACGTGATGACGCCGGAGCTGCAGGCCCGCATCGACTCCGGCCAGCGCGATCCCGCGAAGATCATGGGCGTGCATGCGCTCAAGACATTGCCCGTGCCGGCCGACGTCGCGGAGGCGGTCTGGTTCCTCTGCTCTCCCGCTGCGCGCACGATCACGGGCGTGATGCTGCCCGTCGATTCGGGCTGGGCCGCGAGCGTCAGCTACATGACGTACGCGGGCGGTGTTCCGTGGGACCGGCCCGCTGCGTGATCCGAGGCCACTCGCACTGCCCCCGTTGACACGCCTGCCCTCCGCCTTTACAGTCCGGGCAAGTTAGCGCTATCACGAAAGCGGCCATTTCGCGCCGCGGGCGCTGGCGCGGAGACACAACCCATGACCCGATTCTTCCAACGCACGGCGCTGGCCGTGTCCGTTTCGCTGGCACTCGCAGCCGCACCAGGCGTGGCTTCCGCGCAGATCTCGGGCGACGTCATCCGCGTCGGCTTCCTCACCGACATCTCCGGCATCTACTCGGACAACGACGGGCAGGGCGGCGTCGAGGCGATCAAGATGGCCGTGCAGGACTTCGGCGCGATCAACGGGAAGAAGGTCGAGTTCCTCTACGCCGACCACCTCAACAAGGTCGACGTCGCCTCCGCCAAGGCGCGCGAGTGGTTCGACCAGCAAGGGCTGGACATGCTCGTGATCGGCGCCAACTCCGGTGCGGCGCTGGCGCTCGCCAAGCTCGCGGCGGAAAAGAAGAAGCCGATGTTCGCGGTAACGGCCGCCACGGCGCGCCTCACCAACGAGGAGTGCACGCCTTTCAACGTGCACTACGCGTACGACACGGTGTCCGTCGCGCGCGGCACGGGCGGCGCGATCGTCGACGCGGGCGGCAAGGACTGGTTCTTCCTCACGGCGGATTTCGCGTTCGGCACATCGCTGGAGAAAGAAACCGCCGACGTCGTCAAGGCCCGGGGCGGCCGCGTCATCGGCTCGGTCAAGCACCCGGTCGGCGCGGCGGTGAACTTCTCGTCGCTGCTGCTGCAGGCGCAGGCGTCGAAGGCGAAGATCCTGGGCCTCGCCACCAGCGGCGACGACCTGATCAACGCGATCAAGTCCGCCAACGAGTTCGGCATCAACAAGACGATGAACCTCGCCGCGATCCTGATCCACATCACGGAGATCCACGCGCTCGGCCTGAACCTCACGCAAGGCATGTACCTCACGGACGGCTGGTACTGGGACCAGGACGCGCAGTCGCGCGCATGGTCCAAACGGTACTTCGAGAAGATGAAGAAGATGCCGACGGCGATGCAGGCCGGCGACTATTCCGCGGTCACCACGTACCTCAAGGCCGTGAAGGCCGCGGGCACCGACGACGGCGAGAAGGTGATGGCCACGCTCAAGTCGACGAAGATCAGCGACATGTTCACGAAGAGCGGCGTGATCCGTCCGGACGGCCGTATGGTGTACGACATGTACCTGCGCCAGGTGAAGACGCCCGCCGAATCGAAGTACCCGTGGGACTACTACAAGACGATCAAGACCATCCCCGGCGACCAGGCCTACACCACCAAGGCGGAGACCAAGTGCACGCTGTGGAAGTAGCGTGACCGGGCGCTGAATGGAAATCCTGGGAGTTCCCGTCGCCGCGCTGATGGCGCAGCTGTTCCTCGGCCTGGTGAACGGATCGTTCTACGCGCTCCTGTCGCTGGGCCTGGCCATCATCTTCGGCCTGCTCAACGTCATCAACCTCTCGCATGGCGCGCTCTACATGCTGGGCGCGTTCCTCACGTGGATGGGCCTGAGCTACGCGGGCCTGAGCTACTGGTGGATGCTGGTCCTCGCGCCGCTCATCATCGGCGCCTTCGGCATCGTGCTGGAGCGGACGATGCTGCGCAGGCTCTACAAGCTCGACCATCTCTACGGCCTGTTGCTGATGATCGGCCTGTCGCATTTCCTCGAAGGCGCGTTCCGCCTTTTCTACGGCGTCTCGGGCAAGTCGTATTCGGCGCCGCCGGAACTCTCGGGCGCGACGGACATCGGCTTCATGGTGTTGCCCAACTATCGTGCCTGGGTCGTGGTCGTGTCGCTGGTCGTGTGCTTCGCGACCTGGTTCGCGATCGAGCGCACGCGCCTTGGCGCGACGCTGCGCGCGGGCACGGAGAACCCCGCGCTCGTGGCGGCATTCGGCGTGAACGTTCCGCTGATGGTCACGCTGACATACGGCTTCGGCGCAGCGCTCGCGGCATTCGCCGGCGTGCTGGCCGCGCCGATGGTGCAGGTGTCGCCGCTGATGGGCGCGAACCTGATCGTCGTCGTGTTCGCGGTGGTGGTGATCGGTGGACTCAGCTCGATCCTCGGCGCGATCCTCACGGGCCTCGGCCTCGGGGTCATCGAAGGCATCACGGGCGTGTTCTACCCACAGGCCTCCGCGACCATCGTCTTCATCGTGATGGCCATCGTGCTGCTGCTGCGGCCGGCCGGCCTCTTCGGCAAGGATCACTAGTGCAAGGCAAACGTCTCCGCTACGCGGCCTACGTGGTGGGCTTCGCGGCACTGCTCGCGGCGCCGCTTTTCGTCTATCCGGTATTCATGATGAAGGTGCTGTGCTACGCGCTTTTCGCGTGCGCGTTCAACCTGCTCATCGGCTTCACGGGCCTCGTCTCGTTCGGCCACGCCACGTTCTTCGGCGGCGCGGCGTACTTCTGCGGCTACGCGCTCGCATCGATGGGTCTGCCCACCGAACTCGGCCTGCTCGCCGGCATGCTGGCCAGCGCCTTCATCGGCCTGTGCGTCGGCGCACTCGCCATCCGCCGGCAAGGCGTGTACTTCTCGATGATCACGCTCGCGATGGCGCAGATGCTCTACTTCTTCTACCTGCAGGCGCCGTTCACGGGCGGCGAGGATGGGCTGCAGGCCGTGCCTCGCGGCAAGCTGCTGGGCCTCGTCGACCTGCACAACGATCTTGCGATGTACTACGTGGTGGTGTCCATCGCCGTGGCCGGTATCGCGCTCATCGTGCGCATCGTGCATTCGCCGTTCGGCCAGGTGTTGCGCATGATCAAGGACAACGAGCCGCGCGCGCTGTCCCTCGGCTACGACGTATCGCACTACAAGCTGGTGGCGTTCGTGCTGTCGGCCGCGCTGTCGGGGCTCGCGGGCGCGACGAAGACGGTCGTGGTCGGCGCCGCGACGCTCACCGACGTGCATTGGGCGATGTCCGGCCTCGTCATCCTCATGACGCTGATCGGCGGGCTGGGCACGTTCATCGGCCCCGCGATCGGTGCGGCGATCATCATCGCGCTGGAAAGCAAGCTGGGCGACATCGGCAACGTCATCGCGGGCTGGACCGGCATCGAGGTGTTCCGCGCGATCGGCACCTCGGTGACGATGGTGACGGGCCTCATCTTCATGGTCTGTGTACTCACCTTCCGCAAGGGACTCATCGGTGAACTCGCGCACGCGCTGCGCCTGAAATAGAACGCGCCACGGGGCTTTGCCTCTTGACCGTGCGCGCGCTCCGCCCTAAACTTTAAAGTTAGCGGTAACATTTTTTATCGCATCCTTTGTACTGCAGGAGGCGTTTCCCGTGACAACCAAGGCAGTGATCGACGTGCTTGCGCAGCGGCTGGCCGCGCGCGGCGTGAAGCGTTTCTTCGGCGTTCCGGGTGGCGATTGCAGCCTGGACCTGATCGATGCATGCGGCCGCGTGGGCATCGACGTGGTGCTGACGCGCGACGAGACGGCCGCCGCCATGGCCGCCTGCGTGACAGGCGAGCTCACCGGCGCGCCCGGCGTGATCATGCTCACCCGTGGGCCGGGCCTGGCCAACGCCATCAACGGCATTGCGTATGCATCGCTCGACCGTGCGCCGCTGCTGGTGCTGGCCGACGGCTACGACCCGCAGAACGCGCATGTCTCGCATCAGCGCTACGACCAGCACGCGCTGGTCGCACCGCTGGTGAAGGGGAGTTGCGGCCTGGGTGGCGCGAACCCCGGCGCCGATATCGATACGTTGCTCGACCTGGCCTGTGCGACGCCGCCAGGTGCCGTGTACATCGAGATGCTCGGCAGCCAGATTCGCGCGCAGACCGGCGCCGCCGATGCTCCGAAAACTGTTTTCGCATCGGCCGCGAAGTCCGCCGAACTGCCCGACGACCTGCGCAATATGCTCGCTTCCAGTCAGCGGCCCATCATCGTCGCGGGGATGCAGGCGGTGGATGACGAAGCGTCGAACGCTTTGCGTGAACTCGTCGCAGCGTGGAACTGCCCGGTGCTGCACACCTACAAGTCGCTCGGCGCGGTGTCGTGCGACGACCCGCGCGTGCTCGGCTTCTACAACGGCGGCGGCGTCGCCGAGCAGCCCATCGTCCAGCAGGCGGACCTGATCGTGTTCTTCGGGCTCGACGCCATCGAATTTCCGCCGCACAAGTTCCCGTATTCGGCGCCGGTCGTCGAATTCACGACGCATGCGTTCGACCGCCACGCCGTGAAGGCGCAGTTCTCGCAGGTGGGCGACCTCGCCGCATCGGCGCGCGCGATCCAGGCCGCGGTGAAGCCCGCGCAATGGTCGAAGTCGTTCTTCGCCGAGGCGCGCGCCGAGCTCAAGCGCAAGGGCGACGCGGGCAAGGGCGCGGGGCCGATCACGCCGCAGCAGCTTGTCGACGCCGTGATCGCCGCCGCGCCCGACGCGCACCACACACGCATCTGCATCGACGCGGGTGCGCACATGCTGCCGGTGCTGCACTCGTGGCACGCCACCGCGCCGCGCCAGTCGCTGATCTCGCGCGGCCTCGCGAGCATGGGCTTCGCGCTGCCCGCGGCCATCGCGTCCTCGCTCGAGCAGCCCGCGCATCCCGTGATCGCCTTCACCGGTGACGGCGGACTGATGATGTGCATGGGCGAACTCGGCACCGCCGTGCAGTCCGGCTGCAAGTTCGTGGTGGTGGTGTTCAACGACGCGAGCCTCACGCTGATCAGCGCCAAGCAGGAGCGGCGCAAGCTCGCCAATGCGGGCGTCGACTTTTCTCCCGCGAATTTCGCGAAGGCGGCCGAAGGATTCGGCGCGCTCGGCATCCGTGTCGAGCGGCCTGACGATCTTGCCTCCGCGTTCCAGCGCGCCTTCGCGCATTCCGGCGTGGCCGTGGTGGACGTGGTGGTGAACCCCGACGCCTATCGCGAACAACTGCTCGCCCTGCGCGGCTGAGCGCACAGGACTCGATCCGAATGGAACAACCCCAGGACCTCAGATTCGACGGCATGCGCGCCGTGGTGACCGGCGCGGGGCGCGGCATGGGACGTGACGTCGCCCTGGCGCTCGGCCAGCGCGGTGCCACGGTGATCGCCGCCGACATCAACATCGAAGCCGTGAAGGGCACGCGCGATGCGATCGTGAAAGCGGGCGGACATGCCGAGGCGCATCACCTCGACATCGCCGATATCCCGAAGCTGCGCGACTTCTTTCGCAGCATGCTGCAAGCGCCGGACATCGTCGTATGCGCCGCGGCCATCCTCAAGGTGAAGCCGTTCTTCGACCACGAAGAGGCGGATTGGGACGAGCTCGCTCGCGTCAATCTCAAAGGCACGTTCTTCAGCGTGCAGGAAGCCGCGCGGCGCATGGCGCCCAACAAGAAGGGCGCCATCGTGACGTTCTCGTCGACCTCGGCCTATGTCGCATCGCGCATCCCCGAGATCGCCTACGACGTGACCAAGGGCGGCATCCGCCAGCTCACCGTGTCAGCCGCGGTGGAACTCGCACCGCTGGGCATCCGCGTGAACGGCGTGGCGCCGGGCACCATCCTCACCGACTTCAACCGCTCGTCGCTCGACACGCCGGAAAAGCTGCAGGCCGTCTCGGACCGCTTGCCGCTGGGACGCGTCGGCACGCCGGACGACGTGACGGGCGCGGTGCTGTTCCTTTGCTCGCCGATGTCCTCGTACATCACGGGGCAGCTGGTCGTCGTCGATGGCGGCCGGCTCTGCCGCGCGGGTTGATTTTCGCTGGACAAACTGGAGACATGAAATGAACAAACGCTTCGCACTCGCCGCGCTTGCGGCCGCCGCTGCCTCGCTGGTCGCAGGCCCGGCACTGGCCCAGGCCGACAACTTCCCCGACAAGCCGATCCGGATCATCGTCGCGAGCGCCGCCGGTGGCGCCTCCGACATCGTCTCGCGCATCGTCGCCGACAAGATGCAGCAAAAGCTCGGCCAGCCGGTGGTGGTCGAGGCCAAGCCCGGCGCCAACGGCAACATCGCCGCGGACTACGTGGCTGCCGCGGCGCCCGATGGTTACACGCTGATGATGGGCACGATCGGCGTGATGGCGATCAACTCGTCGCTGTACAAGGGCGTGAAGTTCGACCCGATCCGCGACTTCGCGCCGGTCGCGCGCATCGTGTCGTTCTCCAACGTTCTCGTGGTGCGCTCGACGCTCCCGGTGAAGGACGTGAAGGAACTGATCGCCTATGTGAAGGCGCGGCCCGATGCGGTGAAGTACGGCTCGCCCGGCGCCGGCGGCTCGCCGCACATGTCGATGGTGATGTTCAACCAGATGGCGGGGCTCAAGCTCGTGCACGTGCCGTACAAGGGTGCGGCGCCGGCGCTCACCGACCTGATGGGCGGCCACATCGATCTCGCGTTCAGCGATCCGCTGCTCACGCTCTCGCAATTGCCCGGCGGCAAGATCCGCGCGCTCGCCGTGAGCGGCACGACGCGCCTGAAGTCCGCGCCAGACATTCCAACCGTCGCGGAAGCCGGCGTGCCGGGCTTCGGCGTGAGCGGCTGGCTCGGTTTCGTCGCGCCCACGGGCACGCCCGAGCCGCGCATCCGCAAACTCAACGCGCTCGTGAACGAGATCCTCGCCATGCCCGACGTGCAGGCCAAGCTGATCGAGCAGGGCGCGGAAATCATTCCCGGCACGCCGCAGGAATTCGGCAACTACATCAAGTCCGAGTACACGCGCTGGAAGAAAGTCATCGTCGACGAGAAGCTGGTCGCGGACTGACATCCTCATCGCTTTGCCATCGCACCCAGACAAAAAGACACGGACCAAAGGAATCGATATGAAGACGCAGACAGGCGCGCAAGTCCTGGTCGCACAGATCGCCGCCAGGGGCGTGAAGCACATCTACGGCGTACCCGGCGGCGATTGCAGCCTCGACGTGATCGCCGCGGCGGCAGACCTCGGCATTTCGTTCGTGCTCACCGCGACGGAGAACTCGGCCGCGATGATGGCCTGCGCCGAGGCCGAAATCACCGGCACGCTCGGCGTGGTGTTGACTACACGCGGCCCCGGCGTCGCGAACTGCGCCAACGGCATTGCGTATGCGCAACTCGACCGCGTGCCGCTCCTGTTGATCGGCGACGCGTACGAGAACAACCTCTCTTTCGTGAGTCACCAGCGCTTCGACCAGATCCGCATGCTGGAGCCGGTGACCAAGGGATACCTGCGGCTGGACGACGCGACTTCGCTGCCGGCCATCGGCCCGTTGCTCGATCTCGCGATGACAGGCCAGCAAGGGGCGGTCTACATCGAGATGACCGGCGCGAGCATGCGCAGCAGCGTGCCCGGCAATTCGATTCCCGTGCAGCCGAATGTCCCGGCGACGCAGAAGGCTTTGCCCGATTCACTGGAGGCGGCGCGCAAGCTGCTGGCCGGCGCGTCGCGGCCCGTCATCGTCGTCGGCCTGCAATGCAAGGACGCAGCGGTGACGCAAGGTGTGCGCGAACTCGCGAAGCGCCTGAACTGCCCGGTGTTCTCAACGTACAAAGCCAAGGGCGTGCTGGCGGATTCCGACCCGCTGCTCTCGGGCTACTACATCAGCGGCGCGGCGGAGGAAGAGACGCTGCGCGCTTCGGACCTCATCGTCATGTTCGGCGCCGACCCGGTCGAGTTCCCGCCGCAGTCGTACAAGTACCCGGACATTCCGGTGCTCGAATTCACGACCACGCCGTTCCCGCGCAGCTACTTCAATCCCGCGCTGAGCGTGGTGGGCGATCTCGCGCATGCGGCGAAGGAGGTGACGGGTTCCGCCAAGGCGAGCAAGTGGACCGGCAATGAACTCGCCGCCGCCAAGGAGCGGATGCTCACGCGCGCGCAGGCCCGCGAGGGCGGCCCGATCTCGCCGCAGATGCTGGTGGAGATGACGTGCGCCGCGATGCCTGCCGATTCACGCGTGACCGTGGACGCCGGCGTCCACATGCTGGCCGTCGTTGCCTACTTCAAGGCGAAGCAGCCGCGCGACATGCTGATCTCGCGCGGCCTCGCGACGATGGGCTTCGCGCTGCCGTCGGCGATCGGCGCGGCGGTGGCCGAGCCGAAGCGTCACGTGGTCGCGCTGACTGGTGACGGCGGACTGATGATGTGTCTCGCTGAACTCGCGACGGCGAAGAAGCTCGGCTGCAACCTCACGGTGGTGGTCTTCAACGATGCGGCCATCACGATGATCGGCTTGAAGCAGCGCAGCCGCCAGTTGCCCCCCTTGGGCATGGACTATTCGCGCATCGACTTCGCGGGCGTGGCGCAAGGCTTCGGCTGCGCGCACTTCCGCGCGGAGAACGAAGAGCAATTGAAGGCCGCGCTGGATGGCGCGTTCAAGGCCGGCGGCGTGTCGGTGGTGGATGCGTCGATCAATCCCGCGTCTTACTACCAGCAGTTGCGTTCGCTGCGCGGCTAGAGGGTTCGGCGCAATGATCCCCGAGCTGCCGGAGAAGCACCGCGCGCTTCAGGCGCAGATACGCGAGTTCGCGGCGACGCATGGCCACTTGTCGCCTCCCACCGGCGGCGGGCGCAAACGCCCCGACGACAAGACCCGCGCGTGGCAGGCGCTCCTGGTCGAGCGTGGCTATGCGGCGCGCACCGTGCCGCGCGAATACGGCGGCTTCGGCGCGGAGCCGGACATCCTCGAAGCCGCGTTGATCGCGGATGAATTCTCGGCGGCGAACCTGCACGCCGGCATCATGAACCAGGGCATCAGCATGCTGGTGCCCACGTTGCTGGAAGTGGGCACCGAACAGCAGCGCCGCGACTGGGTACGCCCGACCATCCGCGGCGAGATCATCTGGTGCCAGGGCTATTCGGAGCCGGGTGCGGGCAGCGATCTCGCGGCCGTCAACACGCGCGCCGATATGGTCGGCAATGACTTCGTCGTCAACGGCCAGAAGATCTGGACCAGCTCCGCGCATTACGCGGACATGATGTTCCTGCTGTGCCGCACCGAGCGCGAAAGCTCCAAGCATGCCGGCCTCTCCTACCTGCTGCTGTCGATGAAGACGCCGGGCATCGAGGTGCGGCCGCTGAAGACGATGACCGGTTCCGAGTTCAACGAGGTCTTCTTCACCGACGTTCGCGTGCCGGTGAACCAGATCGTGCTGGGTCGCGGCGACGGCTGGAAAGTTGCGAACATCACGCTGAAGTTCGAGCGCGTCGCCGTGGGCAACGTCAACAAGCTCGTGCATCGGCTGCAGCGCCTTGCCGAGATGCTGCGCAACACGCATGTGGATGGCGTGCCGCTCATCCGGATGCCGGAGTTCCAGACCCGCCTGCTGCGGCTGCAAGGCGAGGTGATGGCATGGAAGGCGCACCAGCTGCGCCTCCTGACCGGGCAGGCTCAGGGCAAGGATTCGGGCGTCGCGCGGATGATCGTGAAATACGGCGGCACGATGACGGCGCATCGTCTCTCGGCGCTCGCCGTCGATGCGCTCGGCGCGGCCGGCACGGTGTTCGAACCGAAGGGCGAAGGCGGCCTCGACGACGAGGTCACGGGCTGGAACACGGATTACCTCTATGACGTCGGGCTGTTGATCGGCGGTGGCACCTCCAACATCCAGAAGAACATCATCGCGGAGCGCGGGCTGGGTTTGCCGCGAGAACCCAAGGTGGCGGGGGCGGCGCGATGAATCTCGGGTTGAACGAAGAACAACTGATGTTCGAGGATGCGCTTCGGCGCTTTCTCGTGGAGACGGTGTCGCTCGATCGCCTGCGCGCTTTCGCGGGCTCGGGCAAGGCTTTCGATGAAGAGGTGTGGCAAGGCCTCGTTCGATTGGGCGTGCCGGGCCTGATGGTGCCGCAGGAGTATGGCGGGAGCGGCCTCGGGATGATGGAGGCGGGGATCGCGGCCGAGCAGATCGGGTACGCCGCGGCGCCCGTTCCTTTCATGGGCGCGGTGGCCATGGCCACGCAGGCGTTGCTTCTTTCGGGCAGCGAAGCGCAGCGGCGTGAATGGTTGCCCGGCATCGCGTCCGGCAAGGTTCGCATCGCTGTCGGGTTCGCATCCGCATTGACGGGGCAGACCGGCAACGGCTCGGCGACGCTGGAGGGCGGCAAGTTGTCCGCGCAGATCGACGCGGTGCTGGAAGCGGACGGTGCGACCCACTTGCTCGTGTATTTGCCCGATGGCCGCGCGGCGCTGGTCGAGGCGTCGAGCGCGAGGCGCGAGACGCACGACAGCGTGGACGCGACACGCAGGATTTCGCGCATCGTCACCCTGGGCGCGACAGCGCAATTGCTCGAAGGCAAGCGTGGCGAGGAAACCGACCACGCCCGGCAAGTCCTCGACGCGGGCCGCCTCGCGCTGGCGTGCGACACGCTCGGCGCCTCGCAGGCCCTCCTGGACAAATCAATCGCCTACGCAAAGGAACGCGAGCAATTCGGCCGGCCCATCGGGAGTTTCCAGGGTGTGAAGTACATGTGCGCGGACATGGTCACGCAGCTCGAACCATGCCGCGCGCTCGTCTGGCATGCGGCGATGCTTCGCGATGCGGGTTCGGACGAAGCCCGCGTTGCCGCGTTGCAGGCCAAGGCGCACGTGGGCGATGTGTCGCGTGAAGTCTCGCGCACGGCAATCGAACTGCACGGCGGCGTCGGCTTCACCGACATGCTCGGCCTGCCTTTCTGGTTCCGGCGCATCGCCGGCAACCGGCAAATGCTGGGCGGGCCCGAGCGCTGCCGCCAGGAGGCGGCACAGGCGCAGGGCTGGAGCGAATGACGCCTCCCGCGCTCGAGGAATTGCGCGCGCAACTGGGACGCGTCGTGGAGCAGCAGGACGTCGCGACGGCCGCGCCCATGCGCGGCATGTCGGTCGCTTTCAACCGGAAGGATGCGATGCCCGTGGAAGGCGATGCGATCCCCCCCGGCTGGCACACGGCGTACTTTCTCCCGGCGATTCCCGCGTGGGAGCTCAACGCCGACGGCACGCCGCTGGACAACGGCGTGTTGCCCGCGATGCCATTCCCGCGCCGCATGCACACGGGCCTCAAGGTACGTTTCGTCTCGCCGATCCGCGTGGGCGATGCGCTGCGCCGCGAGAACCGGTTCTCCGGGATCGAACCGCGCGAGGGCCGTAGCGGCCCGCTCTTCGTCAGCACGCAGACGCGCAGCATCTTCACGCCGCGCGGCCTTGCAATCGAAGAAGAGTTCACGATGGCGCATCTGCCGGCAGTGGAGCCGGGTGCAGCCGCGCCGGCCAGGCAGGGCGAGCCCGCGCCGCAGGACGCGACGTGGGAGCGCACCGTCACGCCCGATGCGATCAATCTCTTTCGCTATTCGGCGCTGACTTTCAATGCCCACCGCATCCATTACGACCGCCAATGGGCGATGGACGTGGAAGGATTTCGCGGCCTGGTCGTGCACGGGATGTTCACCGCGCAATGCCTGCTCGACCTCGCGCGAGACCGGCTGGCCGCAACGCCGATCACCGAATTTTCGTTCCGCGCCGGCGCGCCGTTGTTCGAGGGCGAGCCGATCCGCCTGCTGGGCCGGCACTTGCCCGCGCAGCGTCGCGTGGACTTGTGGGCCGTGTCGCCCGCCGGAACGATTGCAACGAAAGCCACCGTCCACCATGAGTAGCACCTCATCCACCATCGTCTACGAAGCGCGCGACCAGATCGCCTGGATTCGCCTGAACCGTCCCGAGGCGATGAACGCGATCAATCCCGAGATGCTCGATGCGTTGAACGAAGCGATCGATCGTTACCGGGACGATCGCGCGTTGAAGGCGGCCGTGATTTCGGGCGAAGGCACGCGCGCGTTCTCGGCAGGCGTGGACCTCAAGTCCTACGCCGCGCGACTCGCCGCGGGCGAGAGCAGCCAGCAGACGATGAACATCATCCGCTTCGCGGAGCCCGGCTATTGCCCCAAGCCCGTGATCGCATCGGTGCGCGGCTGGTGCGTCGGTATGGGGCTGCACCTGGCGCTGGCCTGCGACTTTCGCGTGTGCGCGGACGATGCGAAGTTCTTCACGCCCGAGACCGCGCACGGCATCTCGCTCACGCGCCTGAGCTGGCAGCTGGTTCGCACGATGGGCCTGCCGGCGGCGCTGGAGTTCGGCCTTCTCGCCGAGAAGAAGGATGCACAGTGGGCGCTGGCGAACCGGCTGGTGCATCGCGTCGCGCCGGCGGGTGAAGAGCTCGCCGAGGCGGAGAAAATCGCGCGGCGCCTGTGCGAAGTCAACCTGCCGGCGGTGCAGGCGACCCGCACGACGATGTACAAGGCGTTTGACCTGACCTACGCCGAGAACTACGAGTTCAGCATGGCCCTGCGCAATGCCGTGCTCGACCAGGGGCAGGACCGCGTGAGCGCGGAGGCATTCGCGGCGCGCGTCAAACCTGCTTGATTTTCACGATCAGCGCATCCACCGCCACGATTTTCCCCCCGCTGCAGATCAGCGGATTCACATCCAGCTCCGCCACGTGCTCGCGTTGGTCCGCGATGAACTCGGACAGGCGCGACACGATGTCCGCGAGCGCATCGATGTCCACCGGCTCCGACCCGCGAAATCCACGCAGCAGCGCGCTGCCTTTCAACCGCTCCAGCATCGCACGGGCCTGCCACGGCGCCACCGGCGCAAGGTCGATGGCGGTGTCCTTCAACAACTCGACCATGATCCCGCCGAGGCCGACGACGATGACCGGGCCGAACAGCGGATCGATGCTCGCCGCCATGCGCGCCGACCATGATCTCGAGGCCACGACCGATCATCGGCTGCACCAGCACGCCCGAGATGCGTGGTGAGGGCGACACCTTGCGCGCGTTGGCCATCACCGCTTCATACGCTTGGACCAGTTCCGCTTCGCTATTCAAGCCGAGCCGCACCACACCGGCCTCGGTCTTGTGCGGCAGGTCCGGCGACTCCACCTTGATCGCGACGGGGAAGCCGATCGCCTTTGCGGCATGGATGGCTTCGGCGGCGCTCTGCACCAGCCGCTCGTCGACCACCGGCACGCCATAGGCCGCGAGCACCTTCTTGGCTTCGCGCTCCGTCAACACGCGCTCATCGGTCGATGAAAGCAGGCCGGTGGCCTCGCTCGCCGCGCGCTGCGGCGACGTGCGAACGCGCTCGCGGGACAGCGACTGCTCCCACGCCTCGCGCTTGTTCCAGGCCGCGAGCGTGCGGAAGCAACGGTCCGTGGATCGGAAGATGGCCACATGCGAATCGAGTTCGGTCTCGAGCGCGCCGGGGCCCTCCAGCCACTCGCTCAGCCACAGGCTCGCGACGATCTTGTCGTGGCGCTTCGCCGCATCGCTGAACACCTGCAGGCGCGCGCGCGTGACGTCCGACGCATGCGGCTGAGGAATGACGAGCGAGCTGTACGCCGGATCCGCCATGAGTGTTTCCACGCAGGCGAAGAACGTCTCCGGCGACGCCTGCACTTGGCCCGTGACGTCGTACGGGTTGCGCGGCGAGCCGTATTCGGGGATGACGCGCTCCAGCACTTCGCGCGCCACCGGCCCGGGCTCGGACAGCGGCACGCCATGCGCCTCCGCCTTGTCCGCGCACATCACGCAGGCGCCGCCGGACGTCGCGAGCACGGCGACGCCGGGCGCCTTCGGGCGGCCCGCCTTGGCGAAGAACGCGGTGGTTTCGATCAGCGCTTCCATGTCGTCCACCACGACGATGCCGGCGCGCGCGAAGGCGGCGCGGTACGCGGCGTCCGCGCCCGCGAGCGAACCCGTGTGCGAGAGCGCCGCAGCCGCGCCCGCCGCGCCCGTCGCCATCTTGTAGATCACCACCGGCTTGCCGGCGCCGTGGGCGATCTCGGCGGCTTCGATAAGTCGCCAGGGATTCGACATGCCTTCGAAGACGCAGGCGATCGCGCGGCAACTCGGCTCGTCGGCGAGGTAGCTGATCTGGTCCGCCACGTCCACGTCGCAGGCGTTGCCGAGCGTGAACACGTGGCTGAACGAGACGCCGTGCTCCAGCGCCTGCGCCATCGAGAAGCCGAGGCCGCCCGACTGCGCGACGAGGCCGATGGCGCGTGGCCCGGGATTCTTCGCGAACGGCGAGATGCCGAACGTGGCCTGGAAGCCGATGTTGTAGTTCAGCAGGCCGATGCAGTTGGGGCCCAGGATGCGCAGCGGCGTGCCTCGCGCGATGTCGACGAGCTTCTCCTGAAGGGCGATGTGTTCCGGTTTGCCCGTCTCGGAGAAGCCGGACGAGAAGATCACCGCGCCGCCGACGCCTAGCGCGGCGGCTTGCTCGATGACAGGTTGCACCGCTTCGCGCGGGATGGAGATCACCAGGCAATCCGGCACCGCTGGAAGATCCGCAACCGACGCAAAGCAGGGCCGCCCGGCGATGTTGTCGTACTTCGGGTTGATCGGGTAGATGTCGCCCTGGTAGCCTGCTTCCTGCAGCTTGGCGATGACGCGCGAGCCGAAGGGCGCGGGCGACTGCGAAGCGCCGAGGACGGCGACACTCCGCGGCGACAGCAGCCGGTGCAAATCCGCGTGACGGTAGACGCCGCGTCGCGCGGGTGGAATGTTCTGTTGCATGGAACGACTCGCAGGATTTGATGCCGATGATGTTAACGGTATCATACAGTGGCGATCCTCTTCCAAACACCCGAAGTCTTTCCATGACCGTACGCTCCACGGCCTGCATCGCGGGCGCGTTCGAACACCCTACGCGCAAGGCGCCCGACAAGTCCGTCGCGCAGATCCATGCGGAATGCGCGCGCGGCGCGCTGCTCGATGCGGGGCTCACGTTGCGCGACGTCGACGGCTATTTTTGCGGGGCCGACGCGCCGGGCATGGGCATGCTCAGCATGATCGACTACATGGGCCTGCGCTGCCGGCACGTGGACTCGACGGAGACCGGCGGCTCGTCGTATCTCGCGCATGTGTCGCACGCCGCGCAGGCGATCGCGGCGGGCAAGTGCGACGTGGCGCTGATCACGCTGGGCGGCCGTCCGCGCAGCGAAGCCGCCACCGGCGTGAAGCCGCGCGACTGGGGCGCGAACGTGCCGGATTCGCCGTTCGAGGCGCCGTTCGGCCCCGTTACCGTCAACAGCTACGCGATGGCCGCCGCGCGCCACATGCACGAGTTCGGCACGACACCCGAGCAGCTGGCATGGGTCAAGGTTGCCGCGTCGCACCACGCGCAGCACAACCCGAATGCGATGCTGCGCGATCTCGTCACCGTGCAGGACGTCCTCGCCTCGCCCATCATCGCGGAGCCGCTGCACAAACTCGATTGCTGCGTCGTGAGCGATGGGGGCGGGGCGCTGGTCGTCGTGCGGCCGGAAATCGCGCGCACGCTCAAGCGGCCGGTGATCACCTTGCGCGGCGCGGGGGAAGCGGTGAAGTCCCTCGATGGCGGAAGGATGGACCTCACGTACTCGTCCGCCGTGCGGTCGGGGCACATCGCGTTCGCGGAAGCCGGCGTCACGCCGCGGGACATCCGCTACGCGTCGATCTACGACAGCTTCACGTTCACGGTCATCATGCAACTGGAAGACCTCGGCTTTTGCAGGAAGGGCGAGGGCGGGCGCTTCGTCTCGGACGGCAAGCTCATCTCCGGCCAGGGTCCCCTGGCCGTGAACACCGACGGCGGGGGCCTGTGCAACAACCATCCCGGCAATCGCGGCGGCATGACGAAGGTGATCGAGGCCGTGCGGCAGTTGCGCGGCGAGGCGCATCCCGCCGTGCAGGTGCCGGATTGCCATCTTGCGCTGGCGCAGGGCATGGGTGGCTATCTCGGTTCGCGCAACGCGAGCGCGACGTTGATCCTGGAGAGGGAGTGAGCAACATGGGCACACCTTTTCAAGCGCGCGTCATCCCGGCTCCGGTGCAGTATCCGGAGAATGAGCCGTACCTCGCAGCGGCGCGCGAAGGGCGGTTGCTGCTTCGCCACTGCGCGATCTGCAACAGCCCGCACTGGTATCCGCGGCCGATCTGCCCGTTCTGCGGCGCCGACGACACGCAGTGGATCGACGCATCGGGGCGCGGCACGGTCTACACCTTGAGCGTCACGCGCAAGGCCGGGCCCGTGCCCTACGCGATCGCCTATGTCACGTTGGATGAAGGCGTGACGATGCTGACGAACATCGTCGACTGCGATCTCGACACGGTGCGCATCGGCGATGCAGTCGAGCTCGTGTTCAAGGCGGCGGAGGGCGGCCAGCCGGTGCCCATGTTCCGGCCGGTGTAGCGCGCCGGGGGCCGCTAGGACGTGTTCACACTATTTCCGCGGCAGGGAAGCCGCGCCATCACGCATTCGACTGATCCGGGCGGCAAAGCTGCGCGCGGGCGGGCTGCGGCGCGGCTACGGCGTTCG
>JAZKIF010000047.1:0-16423 GCA_040385005.1 Pseudomonadota bacterium | reverse complement strand
CCGCGGCTACAAGTTCTCGACCTACGCGACGTGGTGGATCCGCCAGGCGATCACGCGCTCCATCGCGGACCAGGCGCGCACCATCCGCATCCCGGTGCACATGATCGAGACGATCAACAAGATGAACCGCATCTCGCGCCAGCACTTGCAGGAGTTCGGCTTCGAGCCTGACGCCGGCATCCTGGCGGCCAAGATGGAGATCCCGGAAGACAAGATCCGCAAGATCATGAAGATCGCGAAAGAGCCGATCTCCATGGAGACGCCGATCGGCGACGACGACGACAGTCACCTGGGCGACTTCATCGAGGACCAGGCCAACACCGCCCCGATCGAAGCCGCGATGCAAGCCGGCCTTCGCGACGTGGTGAAAGACATTCTGGACTCGTTGACGCCGCGCGAGGCCAAGGTGCTGCGCATGCGCTTCGGCATCGAGATGAGCACGGACCACACGCTGGAAGAAGTCGGCAAGCAGTTCGACGTGACCCGCGAGCGCATCCGCCAGATCGAGGCGAAGGCGCTGCGAAAGCTGAAGCACCCGAGCCGCTCGGACAAGCTGCGGTCGTTCATCGACACGCTGTAAAAAAAGGAGCCGCGAGGCTCCTTTTTTTTGGGGGGCTGCGGCCGTCAGCCGCAGGAACGCGTGAGGCTCTCCAGCCCGTCGGGACGAATCGAGGCACTACAGCGTGAAATGCTCGTCGGCAAACGAGCCCTCACTATCGTGCAGCGCATTCCACTCCGTTGCGCACGCCTCCGCGATTTGTGGCCGACTCACAATCGCCTGGTGATGCCGCGCGACACAGGCTTGCGGCGTTTGGTTGGCGACGCGTGTGCGTTCCTTAGGGACGATCTGCGGGGCAATCACTTTTGCGGGATCTCATGCGGACATCATGCGCATGAACGCCGCCAGTCGCAAGGCCCGGCGTGCGTCTAAAACATCGTCTCCTGGTACCGATCCGACTTGCCGTCGCTGCGCCGCGAAAGCAGGCTCACCATCGGCTCGAGCGCCGCGTGCGTGGTGTACGACTTCTCGCACTCGGGGCATGCATAGCCTTCATGGTCCACTCCCCCGCGTTCGCGCGAGACGAACACCGTGAAGCGCGCGCCGCAGTAGGCGCAGGATTGCACGAAGCTGCTGCGCTGGAATTCCGGTTCGGGTTCCTTGCGGATCGCGTGGCCCATCGTTCACCTCCGGCGGCGGATTTGCCGCTGGGGCAGTATGCAGCGCCGTGTGGCGAGGTGGGCAATGCCCGCGATGCCGTCGTATGTATCGAAACGCGACTAGCGCGCGACGCCGAGCAGCCGGTCGAGCAACTGCGGTTGCTCGCGCAGTGCCTTCGCGGGGCCGGCGTGCGCAACGGTGCCCCGGTCCAGAACCACCGCGCTGTCCGAGATCGCGAGGATCGCCTGCGGGTGCTGCTCGACGATGATCGCGGAAAGCCCTTCTTCGCGCGTGATGCGCCGGATGGCGCGCAGCAGCTCTTCCACGATGATCGGCGCGAGGCCTTCGAGCGGCTCGTCGAGCAAGAGCAGCTTCGGGTTCACGACCAGCGCACGCCCGACGGCGAGCATCTGCTGCTCTCCCCCGGACAGTTGCGTGCCCAGGTTGCCCTTGCGTTCCGCGAGGCGCGGGAACATGGCATAGACGCCGTCGGGGTTCCACTTCCCCGGCCGCGCGACGGCCGTGAGGTTCTCGTGCACCGTCAGCGACTTGAAGATATTTCGCTCTTGCGGCACCCATCCGATGCCTGCGGCCGCGCGCTGGTGCGAGGCAAGTTTGTCCAGCGCTACGCCAGCCAGGCGCAGCGTGCCGCCATGCTGTCGTGTTGCGCCAGCGAGCGTGTTGATCAACGTCGTCTTGCCCGTTCCGTTGCGCCCGAGCAGCGCCAGCGTCTGGCCCTCGTCGAGTCGAACCGACACGTCGTTCAGCACCACGGCTTCGCCATACCCGGCACGGAGCCGCTCGACCATCAACAACTCAGCCATGCGTCGCCTCTTCGCCGTGGCCCAGGTACACGGCCTTCACCCGCGGATCGTTCGCGATCTGGTCCGGATCGCCTTCGACCAGCACCGCACCGTTGACCAGCACCGTCATGCGGTTCGCAAAGCTGAACACGAGATCCATGTCGTGTTCGATCAGCAGCACGGAAACATCCGCCGGCAGCGCGGCGACGGTCTGCAGCAACTCCTCGCGTTCGCCTGCCGGCACGCCCGCGACCGGCTCGTCGAGCAGGAGTACGCGCGGCTCGCAGGCGAGCGCGATCGCGATCTCCAGCAGGCGTCGCTTGCCGTAAGCCAGCACCTCTGTTCGCTGGTCCGCGACTTCGCCCAGGCGGAACTGTTCCAGCAACCGGTCGCAGCGTTGCGCGACCGCGGCATCCGCGCCCAGGCTGGCCCACCAACTCGCGCCAAGGCCCCGCTGCTGTGAGACGACCAGTGCCAGCGTCTCGCGCGGCGTCATCGAGTTGAACAGCTGGTTGATCTGGAAAGTGCGGACCATCCCCCGGCGCACACGCTCGTGCGGAGCGAGGCGCGTGATGTCGCGGCCTTCCAGCGTGATACGTCCCGATGTGGGTTCGAGCACGCCGGTCAGCAGGTTGATCAGCGTGGTCTTGCCCGCGCCGTTCGGTCCAATGAGTGCATGCCGCGCGCCACGCCGGACGTCGAGGCTGACGTTGTCGGTCGCGACGATGCCGCCGAACCTCATGCCAAGCCCCTGCGCCGAGAGCACGACGTCGCTCATGCGCCGCCCCGCTTCCACCATGTCCACGGCCGCAGCAGCCGCTCGCGCCCGACCAGCACCAGAACGACAAGGAACAGTCCAAGCCAGAACGTCCAGTACTGCGGCGTGATCGACGACAGCGCGTCCTGCATCAGCTTGAAGAGCACCGCGCCGGCGACACCGCCATACAGCCAGCCCGCGCCGCCCACGACGAGGATCAGCATCACGTCCGCCGACCGGTGGAATTCGAAGACATCGAGCGACGCGAAGCCGGTGGTCTGTGCGAGCAGGCCGCCCGCGATGCCGGCAATGCCCGCTGCGATGGTGTAGATCACCGCGAGACGCGAGCGCACCGGGATGCCGACCGCCATCGCGCGCAGCCGGTTGTCGCGGATCGCCTTGAGCGTCGCGCCGAATGGCGAGTGCACGAGGCGCCGTGCGACGAAGAACAACACGAGCAGCACCGTGAGCGAATAGAAAGCGGCTGTGCGTCCGCCGAGGTCGAACTCGAAGCGGCCCAGCAGCGGGTTCATCACCACGCCTTGCAGGCCGTCGGCGCCTCCCGTCAGCCAGTCCAGCTTGTTCGCGAGTTCGAGCAGGATCAGCGCGAAGCCGAGCGTGACCATGAGCCGCGTGAGATCGCTGCCCCGCATGATCGTGAGGCTGGCAACGGCGCCCAGCGCGGTCGCTGCGCCTGCCGCGGCGGCGAGGCCGAGCAGCGGATCGCCGTTCAAATGCTTTGCCAGCAGCGCGGCGGTGTAGGCGCCGATGCCGAAGAACGCCGCGTGCCCGAGCGACACGATGCCGGTGTAGCCGAGCACGAGGTCCAATGAAACGGCGAACAGCGCGACGATCGCGATCTCGTTCACCAAAGCCGCATGCGACGGCGCGAACAACGGAGCCGCGAACGCCAGCAGCCAGACCGCCGGCTCCCACGCGCGGATTCGGCTCGCGCGAAGCAGCGAGGTTTGCGAGGCGTTCACGCGCGCCCTCCCCGCCGCACGAAGAGCCCTTGCGGCCGCCAGATCAGGATCGCGATCATCAGGCTGTACACGATGAACGCGCCCATCTTCGGGATGTAGTACTTGCCGGCCACGTCGGCGATGCCGAGCAGCAGCGCCGCGAGAAGCGGACCGGTGATCGACGAGGTGCCGCCCACGGCGACGACGATCAGGAAATAGATCATGAATTTGAGCGGGAAGCTGGGGTCCAGCCCGAGCACCTCGGCGCCGAGCGCGCCGCCCAACCCCGCAAGACCCGAGCCGAACGCGAACGTCGACAGGAACACGACGTTCACGTTGATGCCCATGCCCGCGGCGACGCGCTGGTCGTCCACGGAGGCGCGCAGCCGGCTGCCGAAGCGCGTCTTCGCGAGGATGAACTGCAAGCCGACCGTCAGCGCCGCGCAGATCGCGATGATGAAAAGGCGGTAGTGCCCCATGCCCAGCGTCCAGGCGCCGCTGCCAATCTCGGTGCGGCCCTTCAGCCACGCGGGCAGCTGGACGATCTGCTGGGTGGAGCCGACGAAATAGTCAAACGCCGCGACGGCCATGAACACGAGGCCGATGGAGAACAGCACTTGGTCCAGGTGCGGCTTGCCGTAGAGCGGCCGGTACAGCGTGCGCTCGAGCACCGCACCAAGCAGCGCGGCGCCGATAAAGGCGAGTGGCAGGCACACGAGGAACGGCACATCCAGGCGCTGCATGAGCAGCACCGTGATGTAGCCGCCGACCATCGCGAAGGCGCCGTGTGCGAGGTTGATGAAATTCATCAACCCCATCGTCACCGCGAGACCGACGGCCAGGATGAAAAGCAGCATCCCGTAGGCGATGCCGTCGAAGAGGATTGTGAGCATGGAAGTTCCGTCATTGCGGGCCTGACCCGCAATCCACCGTGGCGCCCCCCGATGGATGCCGGATCGACTCCGGCATGACAGCCCTGGTTGTCGTTACTTGGTTTTACCCGGATCCTTCACATCCTTGATGACATCGAACTCCACGTTGTACAGCTGCCCATCCTTCTTCTCGACCTTGCGAAGGTACACGTTCTGCACGATGTCGCGGGTCTGCGCGTCGATGAACACCGGGCCGCGCGGGCTCTCGAAGATCTGGCCCTTCATCGCCGCGAGCAGCGCATCGCCACCGGACTTGCCGCCCGTCTTCTTCAACGCTTCATAGATCACACGCATGCCGTCATAGCCGCCCACGGCCATGAAGTTCGGACGCAGGCCCTTGTTCGCCTTCTGGAATGCTTCGACGAACTTCTTGTTCGCCGCCGACGGGTGCGCCGCCGAGTAGTGATGCGACGTCACGACGCCGAGCGCGCCGTCACCCATGTCGTTCAGCTGGTCGTCATCGGTCACGTCGCCCGTGGCGATCAGCTTGATGCCCGCCTTGTCCATGCCGCGCTCGAGGAACTGCTTCATTACCGCGGCGCCCGCGCCGGACGGCACGAAGACGAACAGCGCGTCGGGCTTCAGGTCGCGCACCTTCTGCAGGAAGGGCGCGAAGTCGGGATTGCGCAGCGGCACGCGCAGGGACTCGGTCACCTGCCCGCCGTTGAAGGTGAGGCGGTCCTTGAAATATTTTTCGGCGTCGATGCCGGGGCCGTAGTCGGACACCAGGCTCACCACCTTCTTGATGCCGTTCTTCGGCGCCCAATCCGCGAGCGCCACCGACACCTGCGGCAGCGTGAAACTGGTACGCACGATGTACGGGGACGCTTCCGTGATGCTCGACGTCGCGGCGGCCATCACCACTTCGGGGGTCTTCGACTGCGTGGCGATGGGCGCGGTGGCAAGCGCCGATGGGGTGATGCCGAAGCCCGCGAGCACGTCGACCTTCTCGTTCACCACGAGTTCCTGCGCAAGACGGCGCGTCGTATCCGGCAGGCTGGTGTCGTCCTTCACGATCAGCTCGATCTTGCGGCCCGCGACCGTGTCGCCGTTCTGCGCCATGTACAGGCGCGCCGCCGCTTCGATCTGCCTGCCGGTCGTCGCCTGCTGCCCGGTCATCGGGAGGATCAAGCCGATCTTGAAATTGCCGGCCTGCGCATGCACGAGCGGGCTTGCCGCCAATGTTGCAGCCGCGAGGGCGATGGCGGTGAAGGTACGTCTTTGCATTGATTGTCTCCAGTGAAACTTGAGGGGAACGTGTCTCGTCGTTGCGGCGGCAGTATATCGATTGTTCGTATCAAGGACGCTTGTTCTTTCTGCGAACGAGCCTATCGGGCCTTCCGAATCAGCCGCGCGGCGGGCATGCGATCGAGGTCGGCATCGTGCTGCCGCACCGCATCAAGCAGGTTGCGCCGCGCGATGCGCGAGTGCTCACGCATCAATGCTTCCGCGCGCGAGCCTTCGCGCTGTTCGATCGCCGCGAGCACCTGGTGGTGCTGGTCCTGCGCGACGAGCAGCATGTCACGCGCGCGAGGCGTGTTCGCCTGCAGCACGACGAACGCCGAGGGCGACGCGAAAGGAAGGTTGACCACCCGCTCTAGCTCGCGCCGCACCACCGCGCTGCCCGACATCTCGCTGAGCAGTTTGTGGAACTCGCGGTTGAACGTGACGTACGCGGTGAACGATTCGTCGTCGAGCGCCGGACGGCCCAGAACCTCATCGATGCGTGCGAGGCATTGCCGCGCACGCGCGAGCAGCGCGGCCGAAACTCCCCGCTCCGCGGCCAGACGTGCGGCCATGCCTTCCATCGTGCCGCGCAGGTCGATCGCATCGGACACGTCGGCTTCCGAGAACGTGCGCACCGCGAACCCGCCGTTGCGCTGCGCTTCGAGCAATCCCTCTTGCTCCAGGCGAACGAGCGCCGCGCGGATCGGCGTGCGCGAAACACCCAGCTTTTCCACCAGCGCCACCTCGGCGATGCGCGTGCCGCCGGGCAACTCGCCGGCAAGGATCATTTCACGCAGGCGCAGTTGCGCCTTGACCGACTGCGATGCGCTCGGTTCGGCGACGTCGACAGCGATTGGCGCGGCATTCATTCAGGCATTTCGGTATACACAATCAGAAAGTACATTGATTGTTAAGTATTCATTACATCGAATTCAGCAGAATGTTATTCGCCCGATGTATACATCGCCGGATTTTGCTCGGATAATTTCCGGCACGCAAGCGCAAAGGAAAACGATGTTCCCGAAGAACGCCTGGTACGTGGCGTGCACACCTGCCGAGATCGACGACAAGCCCCTGGGCCGCACCATCTGCGGCGAGAAAATCGTGTTCTACCGCGGCGCTGAAGGCAAGGTCGCGGCGCTCGAGGATTTCTGTCCGCACCGCGGCGCGCAGTTGTCGCTCGGGCAGGTGTGCGAAGGCAACCTGGTGTGCGGCTATCACGGCCTCACGATGGGTTGCGACGGCAAGACCGTGTCCATGCCCGGCCAGCGCGTGCAGGGCTTTCCCCGCATCCGCAGCTACCCGGCGGTGGAACGCTACGGCTTCATCTGGGTGTGGCCCGGCGACGCGCAACTCGCGAATGAAGGCGACATCCCGCACCTCGAATGGGCCGAAAGCCCCGACTGGGCCTACGGTGGCGGGATGTACCACATCCAGTGCGATTACCGCCTGATGATCGACAACCTGATGGACCTCACGCACGAAACCTATGTGCACACCACCAGCATTGGCCAAAAGGAAATCGACGAAGCGCCCGTGACCACCAAGACCGAGGGCGACCACGTCATCACCAGCCGCTTCATGAACAACGTGATGCCCCCGCCCTTCTGGCGCGCGAACCTGCGCGGCAACAACCTCGCCGACGACGTCCCGGTGGACCGCTGGCAGGTCTGCCACTTCTCGCCGCCAAGCCACGTGATGATCGAAGTCGGCGTCGCGCATGCGGGCAAAGGCGGCTACAACGCCGACCCGAAAGACAAGGTCTCCAGCATCGTGGTCGACTTCCTCACGCCCGAGACAGAAACGTCGATGTGGTACTTCTGGGGCATGGCGCGCAACTTCGCGCCCAGGGACAAGGCACTCACGGCGCAGATCCGTGACGGGCAGGCCAAGGTCTTCGCCGAGGACACCGCGGTGCTGGAAGCGCAGCAGCGCAACCTCACCTTGCATCCGGGACGCAAGCTGCTCATGCTCAACATCGACGCCGGTGGCGTTCAGTCACGCCGCATCCTCGACCGCTGGCTGGCGCGCGAACAACCCCAGACGCAGGCGGCGTAAACCATGGAACAGCTGGAAGTGAAAGTGGTGCGCAAGACGCGCGAAGCCGAGGGCATCGCGAGCTTCGAACTTGCGCGTGTAGACGGCGCCGCCCTGCCGCCCTTCAGCGCAGGCTCGCACATCGACGTGCAAGTGCCGGGCGGGCTGACTCGTCAATACTCGCTTTGCAACGATTCGGGCGAACAGCACCGCTACCGCATCGCGGTGCTGCGGGATACGAAATCTCGCGGCGGCTCCGTGGGCATGCACGACTCGGTGAACGAGGGCGACGTGCTCCACATCAGCGAGCCGCGCAATCACTTCCCGCTCGTGCATGCGAAGCGCACCCTGCTCTTCGCGGGCGGCATCGGCGTGACGCCGTTGCTGTGCATGGCGCAGCGGCTCGCCGCGGTCAACGCGGATTTCACGCTGCACTACTGCACTCGGTCGAAAGAGCGCACGGCTTTCCTGCGGGAGATCGCCGACTCCGGTTTCGCAGACAAGGTTCGCTTCCACTTCGACGACGCCGGTGCGGCGCAGATCCTCAATGTGCCGGCGGAACTCGGCGCGCACGATCCGGGCACGCACCTCTACATCTGCGGCCCGGCCGGCTACATCAACCATGTGCTGCAGGTCGCAGAAGGCATGGGCTGGCCGTCATCGCAAATCCACCTGGAGTACTTCACGGCAGCCGCGCAGGACACGTCGCACGACGGCGCGTTCCAGGTCAAGCTGGCCAGCACCGGCAAGACCTATGAAATCGCCAAGGACCAGACCGTGGTGCAGGCACTGCAGGCGCAGGGCATCGAGATCCTCACATCCTGCGAGCAAGGCGTGTGCGGCACCTGCATCACGCGCGTGCTCGAAGGCGAACCCGATCACCGCGACCTGTATTTCACCGACGAGGAAAAGGCGGCGAACGACCAGTTCACGCCGTGCTGCTCGCGCTCGCGCAGCAAGCTCCTCGTGCTCGACCTCTAGCATCCACCCGACAACGACATCGAAGGAGAAATCAACATGACCCAACTGCCCGCCCGCTACGACCACGTCGGCAGCTTCCTGCGTCCCAAGTACCTGCTGGAAGCCCGCGAGCAGAAAGCCAAGGGAGAGATCACGCCCGCGCAATTGCGCGAAGTCGAGGACAAGGCGATCGCGGAGATCGTCGAATTCCAGGAGAGCGTGGGCCTGAAGAGCATCACCGATGGCGAATTCCGCCGCACGTACTTCCACATCGATTTCCTCGAACACCTCGGCGGCGTGAAAACGGATATCCCGGTCACCATCCGCAAGCCCGACGGCACGGAAGAGCTCGCGCCGCCGGTCATGCGGGTCATCGACAAGGTCCGGCACGTCAAGGACATCCAGTTGGCGGACTTCCAATACCTCAAAGGCCAGGTGAGCGCGGGCCACACGCCCAAGGTCTGCATCCCGTCGCCCACGATGCTGCACTTCCGCGGCGGCCGCGCGGGCATCAGCAAGGAGGCTTATCCGGAGCTCGATCCCATCTTCTACGACGACGTCGCCAAGGCCTACGGCGACGAGCTGCGCTCGCTCGCGGCGGCAGGCTGCACCTACGTGCAGATGGACGACACCAACATGGCGTACCTGTGCGACGAGAAGATGCGCGAGGCCGCCCGCCAGCGCGGCGACGACCCGAACGAGCTGCCGCACCGCTACGCGAAATTCATCAACAAGGTGGTCGCCCAGAAGCCGGCCGGCATGCTCCTCGCGATGCACCTGTGCCGCGGCAACTTCAAGAGCACGCACGCGGCCGCGGGCAACTACGAGCCGGTGGCCGAGGCGCTCCTGAAGGAGATGGATCTGGACGCGTACTTCCTCGAGTACGACGACGACCGCTCCGGCGACTTCCGGCCCTTGCGCTTTCTGCCAAAGGGCAAAACCGTCGTGCTCGGCCTCGTGACCACCAAGTTCGGCGAAATGGAAAGCAAGGATGCCCTCAAGCGCCGCATCGACGAAGCCGCGAAGTACGCGCCCATGGAACAGCTGGCGTTGTCGCCGCAATGCGGATTCTCGAGCACGGTGCACGGCAACAACATCGCCGTGGAAGCGCAACGCGAGAAACTTCGCCTGGTGGTGGAGACCGCGCGCGAGGTGTGGGGACAGGACTAAAGGGACCGTCCGTCCGGCGGGTGGCCGCCGGGACTATGGCCGGGCGGTCACGAGGCCGAGGCGAAAGAGGCGGCAGCGAACCACTATGGATGCACGGTCCCGGCGATGTTGCAGTAGGGGCCGCAAGGGGCAACCATGACGCAATCGGCCGACACCTCCTACCAGCTGTGCTTCCGCTCGCTCTTCCACAGCGGACGCGGCTTTTCCTTTCCTTGCGATCCCGGCGGTGAAGTGATCCTGGACACGCTGAGCGAGCGCGCGCGAAACAACTATTTCTACGCCCGGGCCATGGTGGGCCGCGAGTTGTCGGTGCCTTCGGTCGAGGCAGCCTTGCACTAACTGAATCTTTACGAGCCCACCACCACCGCGTCGAGGCGGTTGAGTGGGTTCATCACCCACGAGATCAGGGCTGACGACAAAGATGCGTCCACCAGCAGATAGGTCGCATGATCCGGGCGGTGATGCTGCATGACGCGGTTGCGCAGGTGGTCGCATCTGGCGCGAACGGTTTCCTGGGCCTCCACATACGAAGTCAGCGCCGCGATGGCGTTTTGTTTCAAGGTCCAATCCTCGGCCACTTCCGCTTCGCGCCGAAGATGCGTGGTCATCCCGAAAATCTGCGGATGCGCGATGCCGTAACAACCGGCATTCCTGAACAGCCCGGGAACGGGGATGTCGCCACAGACCCTCTGTAGCGCTTGCGCGTCGCCGGCAGCCATCTCGACCAGGACGCGGTCCCCCGAGCCCAGCAAGCCGCCCTCGCTGAAGTTCTTGCCGGCCAGCATTGCGAAAGACGGCTGTGCGTCGCCGGTGACGATGACGAGCACGCCTTTCAAGCCGTGGCCCCGACGAATCTCGAGCGAAGGACTTTTGCGAAAGTAGCAGCCGAGTTGGCCGGCGTCATGTTTCAGCCCTTCCAGCGTACCGGCCGGGCCGGGCGAGATGACGCTGTCCGCATTTCCCGCGTCCTTGACAACCAACCGGGGCCTCGCCGTCAAGGTGCCGCCCGCTGCATGGAGCCAATTGGTCATATGGGTCGTCATCCGTGTACTCCCTGGAACGCACCTGCGCCGCAAAAAATGAGAAACGAAAAGGACGGGGCGGGTTCCGGCACCGTTCACCTGGCTTTGGGAGGAAAATTCCGGAGATGAACGCGATCTCAAGACGCGGCGCCCTGGCCGCGAGCGCCGCGATGCTGCTCCCGGCCGTTTGTCCCGCGCATGCGCAGGGAGTGGCCCGCATGCAGTCCTGGCCTCTGGGCACGCCCAGGCGCACGGGCATCCATGACGTCGCGCCCGCGCCCGATGGCGGCGTGTGGTTCACGGCGCAGGCGAGCGGGCATCTCGGATGGTTCGACCCGAAGAGCGGCAAGACCGAGTTGGTGCCGCTCGGCCCGCGCTCCTCCCCGCACGGCGTGATCCAGGGTCCGGACAAGGCGGCCTGGGTCACCGACGGCGGACAGAATGCAATCGTGCGCGTGGGCTGGCCAGACCGCCAGGTGCGCGTCTTCCCCCTGCCCACGGGCACGCCCTACGCCAACCTCAACACCTGCGCGTTCGATGGCGACGGCGACCTCTGGTACACGGGACAAAGCGGCTACTTCGGCAAGGTGGCGACGAAGACCGGCCAGGTCAGTGTGAGGGAGGCGCCACGCGGCCATGGCGCTTACGGCATCTGTTCCACACCGTCGGGCGACATCTGGTTCTGCTCGCTCGCCAATTCCTACATCGCACGCATCGACCGGCGCACCGGCGAAGCGCACGTCGTCGATCCGCCGACCCGCAACCAGGGCGCGCGGCGCGTTTGGAGCGACAGCCGCGGCCGCATTTGGGTCAGCGAATGGAACAGCGGCCAGCTCTCGATGCTCGACCCGCAATCCGGGGCATGGAAGCAGTGGAAGCCACCCGGCGCGAGCCCGCGCGTTTACGCGGTCTACGTGGACGAGCGGGACATCGCCTGGATCAGCGAGTGGAGCGGCAACGCGGTGTACAGCTTCGAGCTGCGCACCGAGAAATTCGAGCGCTACGCGATGCCACGGGAAAACACCAACATCCGCCAGATCCTGGGTCGGCCCGGCGAGATCTGGCTGCCCGAAAGCGGCACCGAGCACATCACGGTCATCCGCACGGCATGAACCCGGTGACCTTTTCCCACGGGAGAGGAAAATTCTTAAGCCCGGCGATTGTGTAAAGCCGGGTTTTGATGTCTCATCGACGGAGTCGAACCGATGAGCCATCCCATGACCCGCATTTCTCTCTCCGGGCTGCTGCGCAGCTTCTTCGCGGCAACGCTGTTCTTGCTCAGCTTCAGCGCGGCATGGGCCCAGCCCTCGCCCGGCTCCGGGGCTCGCGCCGAACACCCTTTCCGCTCACAGCCGATACCGGGCCGCTACATCGTCGTGTTCAAGGACGATGTCGCCGATGCCGACGAAGAGACCGAGAAGGCCGTGCGCCGCGCGCGCGGCCGCAAGCACCACGCCTACTCGAAGGCTTTCAAGGGTTTCGCCGCGTCGATGTCCGACGACGCCGTGCAGGATTTGCGCTGGAACCCGAACGTCGCCTTCATCGAGCAGGACCAGACCGTGTCACTGTCGCAAACCGAGAACTCCGCGACGTGGGGGCTCGACCGCATCGACCAGGCCGATCGCCCGCTCGACACGATCTACCACTACGAGCGCACGGGCCTCGGCGTGTACGCCTTCATCATCGACACGGGCATCCGCGCCACGCACAACGAATTCGCTGGACGCATGGTCACGGGCTACGACGCCGTGGAAGACGGCAACGGCACGAACGACTGCGACGGGCACGGCACCCACGTGGCGGGCACTGTCGGCGGCACGACCTGGGGCGTGGCCAAACAAGTTCAATTGGTGCCGGTGCGGGTGCTCGACTGCAACGGCTCGGGCAGCTGGAGCGATGTCATCGCCGGCCTCGACTTCGCGGCCAACAGCACTTTGCGCCCGGCAGTGGCAAACCTGTCGCTGGGCGGCGGGGCGTCGGCTGCGGTGAATGCGGCGGTGGCCAATGCCGTCGCGAAGGGCGTGGTCGTGGTGGTCGCGGCTGGCAACGATAACTCCAGCGCGTGCAAGTTTTCCCCGGCGAGCGAACCTTCTGCCATCACCGTGGGCGCGACAACGAGTTCGGACGCCCGCGCCAGCTATTCCAACTACGGCACCTGCGTGGACATCTTCGCGCCAGGCAGCAGCATCACTTCCGCCTGGAACACGAGCAACACAGCGACCAACATCATCAGCGGCACGTCGATGGCGACGCCACACGTCGCCGGCGCGGCCGCACTGGTCCTTCAGGGAAGCCCGACTTCCAGCCCGGCGGCGGTCGCAACACTGCTGATGGCGCAGGCCACCACCAACCGCCTGACGTCGCTGGGCACTGGATCGCCCAACAGGCTTCTTTACTCGCTGACCGCCGGCGCGCCGGTCGAGGCGCCGGTTGCCGCGGTGGCCGTGAAGAGCCTCAGCTCACGCACGAGCAGGCAAGGCACGAGCTGGAGCGCGAGCGTGACCGTCACGGTTCGCAACGTAGCCAACGGAACCGCCGCGGCCAACGCCACGGTCACGGGAAATTTCGCGCCCGGCGGGACGCAATCCTGCACCTCGGACAGTCGTGGCCAGTGCACGGTGACGAGCAGCAAGATCCCCAACACCACCTCGACGACAGTGTTCACGGTGAGCAATATCACCGCGACCGGCAAGCGCTACGACAGCACGCAGAACAGCGCGACGCAGATCACCATCCGCCGCTGAAATGTCCGGTGATGCGCGTCAGTGATGCTGCGCGGCCGGCGCTACTTCCCAGTGCTGCAACACCCGGTCGTGCGCATCGACGCTCTCCAGGCGCACGCGGAACCCCCAGAGACGGGCCACGTGCTTCACCACTTCCTCCGCCCCGTTGTCGAGCGGCCGGTCGTTGTGACGGGTATGACGCAACGTCAATGAGCGGTCGCCGCGCAGGTTGACGTTCCACACCTGGATGTTGGGTTCGCGCCAGTTGAGGTCGTGCTGACGCGAAAGCGCTTCGCGCACGCGGCGGTAGCCGGCATCGTCGTGAATCGCAGCCACTTCCAGCTCCTTCTCCGTCGCGTCGTCCACGATGGAGAACAGGCGGAAGTCGCGCATCATCCGCGGCGACAGGTACTGGCCGATGAAGCTCTCGTCCTTGAAATGCCGCATTGCATAGTCGAGCGTCTTGCGCCAGTCCGAGCCCGCGATCTCCGGGAACCACGCCCTGTCCTCGTCGGTCGGGTGCTCGCACATGCGGCGAAGGTCCACGAACATGTTGAAGCCCAGCGCATACGGATTGATGCCCGAGTAGCCGGGATGCGTCACCGGCGGCTGGAACACCACGTTGGTGTGCGAGGAGAGGATCTCGATCATGTAGCCTTCGGTCAGCAGACCCTGGTCGTACATGTCGTTCAGCAGCGTGTAGTGCCAGAACGTGGCCCAGCCTTCGTTCATCACCTGCGTCTGCCGCTGCGGATAGAAATACTGCGCGATCTTGCGCACGATGCGCACGATCTCGCGCTGCCACGGCTCCAGCAGCGGCGCGTTCTTCTCGATGAAGTACAGGATGTTTTCCTGCGGCTCCTCCGGAAAGCGCCGATGCTCCTTCTTGGATTGCTTGCCCTGGGTCTTGGGGAGCGTGCGCCACATGTCGTTGACCTGTTGCTGCAGGTACGCCTCGCGGTCCTTGCGGCGCATCTCCTCCTCGACCATCGAGATCTTCTGCGGCCGGCGATAGCGGTCCACGCCGTAATGCATCAGCGCGTGGCAGGCGTCGAGCACCTCTTCCACCGCTTCGATGCCATGCCGCTCCTCGCACTCGCCGATGTAGGACTTGGCATACACCAGGTAGTCGACGATCGAGCTCGCGTCCGTCCACATGCGAAACAGGTAATTGCCCTTGAAGAAACTGTTGTGCCCGAAGCACGCATGCGCCATGACGAGCGCCTGCATCGGCATCGTGTTCTCTTCCATGAGGTACGCGATGCACGGATCGGAATTGATCACGATCTCGTACGCGAGCCCCATGTGGCCGCGGCGGTAATTCTTCTCGCTCGCGATGAACTGCTTGCCGAACGACCAGTGCCGGTAGTTCACCGGCATGCCGACCGACGCGTAGGCGTCGAGCATCTGCTCGGCGGAGATCAGCTCGAGCTGGGTCGGGTACGTGTCGAGCCCGAACTTCTGCGCGGTGCGCTTGATCGCCTCGAAATACTCTTCGATCAGCTCGAACGTCCAGTCGGACGGGCTGGGCAGGCGTTTGCTCTTGGCATCCGTGTTATCGAGGATTGCACTCATGATGGCGCCGACGCTTTCTTGAACAGGTCGCGGAACACCGGGAAGATCTGCGCGGGCGTCACGATCTTCTGCATCGCGAAGTGCGCGTTGGCGTCCCGCACGCGGGTGTATTCCTCCCAGAGGTTCTGGTCTTCGTCCGCCACCTGCACGTACGCAAAGTAGCGGCACAGGGGCAGCAGCTTGTTGTCCAGCAGTTCGCGGCATTTAGACGAATCCTGCTGCCAGTTGTCGCCATCCGAGGCCTGCGCCCCGTAGATGTTCCAGTCCGAGCCCATGTAGCGCTCGCGGATCACCTCATGCATCAGGGTGAGCGCGCTCGACACCACCGTGCCGCCGCTTTCCGTCGCGTGGAAGAACTCGTCCTCCGTGACTTCCGCCGCCTGCGTGTGGTGGCGGATGAAGATCACGTCGGTGCGCTCGTAGTGTCGCGAGAGGAACAGGTACAGCAGGATGAAGAAGCGCTTGGCGAGATCCTTGCGCGACTCGTCCATCGAACCGGAGACGTCCATCAGGCAGAACATCACGGCCTTGCTGGTCGGCACGGGCTCGCGCACGCGGTTGCGATAACGCAGGTCGAACGGGTCGAGGAAGGGGACGCGCTTCAGACGCGCCTTCAGCACTTCGATCTCGGCCTGCAGCGCCGCGATCTGCGTGCCGGGCGCATCCGCCTCCTGCAACTC
Source organism: Pseudomonadota bacterium (assembly GCA_040385005.1). Lineage (GTDB taxonomy): Bacteria > Pseudomonadota > Gammaproteobacteria > Burkholderiales > Burkholderiaceae_C > Ramlibacter. The sequence goes on along the minus strand of JAZKIF010000047.1, from coordinate 416 downwards.
CGCCAGTTTCGCGAGCGCCTCGCGCAACTCGACGCGCAAGTCGCCGCCCATCGCGATGCGCCTACCCAGCGCGATGCGCATCGAGCGCACGACGTGCAGGCTGGTGGGATTGCCTTCGGAGACATACCCGGCGCGCCGCGACTTCCACTCCGGCGCATCCGCGAGCAGCTGCGTGCGGATGAGCCGCGTCCTGCGAAGCGCCGGTTCCGCCGCCGCCTCCTCCCCCGCCCTCCGGGCGGGAGATGCGGTCACCGCGCACGTACTCCTGGTTGCCCGGATGCACCATCTCGCGCGAACCGCCGGGGCCGTGGTTGAACGAGGGCTCGGATACGTCGCGCTTCGGCAGCGTGATATCCGTGCCACCCTCGATGTCCTTGATGCTGCGGTCTCCCACGGCCTTGCGCACCGCGTCCTTG
>JAZKIF010000046.1:0-10838 GCA_040385005.1 Pseudomonadota bacterium | reverse complement strand
TGCTGGTACAGCGGGCAAAAGTCGGTCAGCTTGCCGGGCGCAATCAGCACGCCACCGGCGTGCATACCGATGTTGCGCGTCATGCCCTCCAGCTTGCGCGCCATTTCCAGCAGGGTCTTGACGTCTTCCTCGTTGGCTTCACGCTCGGCCAGTATCGGCTCGGCTTCGGAGGCGTATACGTACTTGTCGTTCTTCTTACCCTCGGTGGGCGGCAGTTGCAGCGTGACGTTGGTGCCCGGCTTGTTGGGAATCAGCTTGCTGATGCCATCGCAAAAGGTATAGCTCATGTCCAGCACGCGGCCCACGTCGCGGATCGCGGCGCGCGCCGCCATCGTGCCGAAGGTCGCGATCTGGCTCACCGCGTTCTTGCCGTACTTGTCCTTGACGTAGTCGATGACGCGGTCGCGGTTGCTCTGGCAGAAATCGATGTCGAAGTCGGGCATCGATACCCGCTCGGGATTGAGGAAACGCTCGAACAGCAAGTTGTATTCGAGCGGATCGAGGTCCGTGATCTTGAGCGAGTACGCAACGAGCGATCCGGCCCCTGAGCCGCGGCCCGGCCCCACGGGGCAGCCGTTGTTCTTCGCCCAGTTGATGAAGTCGCCCACGATCAGGAAGTAGCCCGGGAAACCCATCTTCAGGATGGTGCCGATCTCGAACTCCAGCCGCTCCACATAGCGCGGCATCTCCTTCTCGCGCCGTGCGGCGTCCGGATAGAGCTGCAGCATCCGCTCCTGCAGACCCTCATTCGAGGAGAAGCGGAAGTACTCCTCGATCGGCATGCCGTTCGGCGTCGGGTAGTCCGGCAGGCGCGGCTTGCCGAGTTCCAGCACGAGGTTGCAGCGCTTCGCGATCTCCAGCGTGTTCGCGATGGCGGACGGCAGGTCCGCGAACAGCGCCTCCATCTGCGCCTGCGACTTGAAGTATTGCTCGCGCGTGAACTTCCGCACGCGCCGCTGATTGCCCAGGATCTCGCCTTCGGAAATACAGACGCGCGCTTCATGCGCCTCGTAATCATCCTCGCGCGTGAACTGCACCGGATGCGTCGCGACCACCGGCATGTTCAGGCGCGCGGCGAGTTGCACGGCGGCCGCGACATGCGCTTCGTCATCGACACGCCCGGCCCGCTGCACTTCGATGTAGAAGCGATGCGGGAAAACAGACGCGAGCTCCAGTGCGGCGTCGGTTGCGCGTTGCTCATCGCCTTGCAACAGCGCCTGACCGACAGGCCCCGCCTGCGCGCCGGACAAAAGGATCAACCCTTCGCCGAGTTCGCGCAGCCACTCGAGTTTGAGCACGGCCTGCGCCTTGACGATGTTGCGCGTCCAGGCTCGCGCGAGCAACTCGCACAGGTTCAGGTAGCCCTGGCGGTTCTGCACCAGCACGATGAGGCGCGCGGGCGCCGTGCCTTCCTTGCCCAGCCCCTGGAGCATGATCTCCGCGCCGATGAGGGGCTTGACGCCTTTGGAGCGCGCTTCCTTGTAGAACTTGATCGCGCCGAAGAGATTGTTGAGATCGGTGATGGCCAGCGCGGGCTGGGCATCGGCCGCGGCGGCCTTCATGGTTTCGTCGATGCGGTTGGTGCCGTCGACGATGGAGAATTCGGAGTGCAGGCGCAGGTGGACGAACATGGTTCATTTTACGGGTGTGCGAGACCCATCACCCGCCTTCAGGTACGCGATCAGGACACCGGCTCAGGCGGCGTGAAGCGCGTCGGGGGCAACGGAATGAACTCATCGTCGCCCGCAACTTGTCCCATTCGCTGCGCCTGCCAGTCGTCCGCAGCTTGCAGGATGCGCTCCTTGCGGCTGGAGACGAAGTTCCACCACAAATGGCGCGGCGCATCGAGCGGCTCGCCGCCGACGACCACGAAGCGCGCGGGCTCGATCGCGGTGATGCGCACCGCGGCTTGCGGCTCGAGCACCGACATGGCCCGCGCGGCTTGCGGCTCACCATCAACCGCGATCGCGCCCTCCACGGGGTAGATCGCCATCTCGGGCTGCAGCGCCGGCAACTCGAATGCGCCACCCACTGGCAAGGTCACATCGAGGTACAGCGTCTGCGAGAACGCAGCGACGGGTGACACCACGCCGAACGCGCGGCCGACCAGCACGCGCACATGCGCGTCCTGCACATTCGTCTCGGGGATTGCCGAGGACGGCGTGTGAACGAACGAAGGCTCATCCTCTTCGTGCGCCATCGGCAGCGCGGTCCACAACTGCAGGCCGTGCATCGAATACGCCTCGTCCTGCAAATGTTCCGGGCGGCGCTCCGAGTGCACGATGCCGCGCCCCGAGGTCATCCAGTTGATCGCGCCTGGCTCGATCAACTGCTGCGTGCCCAGGCTGTCGCGGTGCATCATCGCGCCCTCGAACAGGTAGGTGACCGTTGCGAGGCCGATGTGCGGATGCGGCCGCACGTCGTGATTCACATGGGGCGGCACCGCGACCGGCCCGAAGTGATCGAAGAAGATGAACGGCCCGACGCTGCGTTGCCGCGCATCGGGCAGAAGGCGCCGCACGACGAAGCCGCCGCCGATGTCCTTCTCGTGCCCATTCAGTTGCTGTGCCACAGACATCTTCATCTCCTCCACGAACAAGGCCGTGACACTACGCCTTCGATCGATTGCCGTCCAGGCTGAAGCGGCCCGCTCCGAAAGCGGAGAGGATGAACATGCCGCCGCAGATGGCGAGGTTCTTGTTGAAGTTGCCCTTCTGCATCGCTTGCTGCGCGGCTTCCACGGCCCAGTAGTTGTGGAAGATGAAGGTGATCACGAGGGTGAACAGCGCGAGCCCCAGCGCAGCCCAGCGGGTCTGCCACCCGATGAGGATCAGCAGGCCCAAGCCGAGTTCGGCCGCCACGGCGATGGCCGCGGCCACTTCCGGCAGCGGCACGCCCCTGGATGCGATGTAGCCGGCGGTTCCGGCGAAGCCCGCGATCTTGCCCCAGCCGGCGGGGACGAACAGCCAGGCAATCAACACGCGGCCGATGAGTGCCAGGGTGTCCTGGAAAGAGTTGGATGGGTACATGCGAAAGGCTCCCTGTTGTGGTTGGTGGGTCGGTTGAAAAAATTGGATTCGAATCAGGCTTCGAGGTCGAACACGAGCACCTCGGCCTGCTTGCCGCCGGAAAGGGCAACTCGCGTCTCGTCCTCGAGCATCGCGGCGTCGCCCGCCACGAGATGCTTGCCGTTCACGTCGATCTCGCCGCGCACGACGTGCACATAGCCCTTGCGCTTCGCGTCGAGGTCGAGCGCCCCCGTCTCGTCGCCGTCGAAGAGACCCGCATAGATGCGCGCATCGGCATGGATCAGCACCGAGCCTTCCGCGCTGTCGGGCGAAGCGACCAGACGCAGGCGACCGCGCTTCTCGGTATCGGCGAACGACTTCTGTTCGTAGCTCGCCGGGATGCCGGTCACGTTCGGCTGGATCCAGATCTGCAGGAAGTGCGTCGTCTGGTCCGGTGCATGGTTGAACTCGCTGTGCTGCACGCCGGTGCCCGCGCTCATGCGCTGCACGTCGCCGGGCGGGATGCCCTTCACATTGCCGATCGTGTCCTTGTGCGCGAGGTTGCCCTCGAGCACGTAGCTGATGATCTCCATGTCGCGATGGCCGTGCGTGCCGAAGCCGCGGCCCGGCTCGATGCGGTCCTCGTTGATGACGCGCAGGTTGCCGAAGCCCATGTGCTCGGGGTCGTAGTAGTTGGCGAACGAAAAACTGTGGAAGGACTTCAGCCAGCCGTGATCGGCGAAACCGCGGTCCTGGGATTTGCGAACGGTGAGCATCGTGAGCCTTTCTGCAACGTGTCGATGTTCCCAATGTAGGAGCGCAAGGCGTGTCGGCCGACTACCCGAATTTGATGGCATCATTCAAAAATCCTGAATGCTCCAGCTCCACCATGCAGTCTCCGCGTGAAGCCCTGACCCCCGATGCCCTCTCCTTGCTGCAAGCGGTCGCGCAGGCGGGCAGCTTTGCCTCAGCGGCACGAGAGCTCGGCCTCGTGCCCAGCGCCGTCACCTACCGCATCCGCCAGATCGAGGACGCGCTCGACGTCCTGCTATTCGACCGCAGCTCGCGCCAGGCCAAACTGACCGAGGCCGGCAACGAGCTGCTGCGCGAAGGCGGGCGGCTCCTGCAGGAGATCGATGCCGTCGCGAACCGTGTGAAGCGCGTGGCGAGCGGCTGGGAGTCGCAGCTCACGATCGCGGTGGACACGGTGATCTCCTGCGGCACGGTGATGGAGCTCGCGCAGGCCTTCTTCGATCTGGCGCCGACGACGCGCCTGCGCCTGCGTGACGAGTCGCTTTCCGGCACGCTCGAAGCACTCGACGCGGGCCATGCGGATCTGGCCATCGGCCTCGCGGTGGAGCCCGGCACCTCCGCCGGCATCCAGACGGCGCCATTGGGCGATCTCGCATTCGTCTACGCTGTTGCGCCGCACCATCCGCTCGCCGCCGCGACCGAACCCCTGCCGGATGAAGTACTGGTCAAGCACCGCGCGATCGCCGTTGCGGATTCGGTGAAGCAAGGCGCCGCCGTCACCCTCGGCCTGCTCGCGGGGCAGGATGTGCTCACCGTCCCCACGATGACGTCCAAGCTCGATGCGCAATTGCGCGGCCTGGGCGGCGGCTTCGTTCCCGAGCCGATGGCGCGGCCTTACGTCGAAGCCGGCCGGCTCGTCGTCAAGCAGGTGCAGCGCAGCCCGCGCGTGCCGCGCATGACGTACGCTTGGCGCGGCAACCCGCCGCCTGGGCGCGGCCTCGCGTGGTGGCTCGGGCAACTCGAAAGCCCCGCGACGCGGCGCGCACTCCTGGAAAGGCACGCGAAGGCGTGATGCACAATGGCCGCAATGTCTAGCCAAACCAAAAACATCGCCGTGATCGGCGCGGGCATCGCGGGCCTGGCATGCGCGCGCACCCTGACCCAGGCGGGCCACACCGTCACGGTGCTGGACAAGAACGCAACGCCGGGCGGACGCCTCGCGAGTTGCGACACCCCGTTCGGCACCTTCGACCATGGCGCGCAGTACTTCACCGTGCGCGACGAGCGCTTCAAAAAAGCACTCGCCACCGCGCCGGATTCGTTCAAGGCCTGGAGCGCGAACGCCGTGCGCGTGCTCGACCCGCATGGCCGCGTCGCGGAAGCCGCGCTGCCCGCGCTCGAGCCGCACTGGGTCGCCGTTCCGGCGATGAGTTCGTTGCCCAGCCGCTGGGCGCACCCGCTTGTCGCGGCCGGCAACCTGGAGCTGCAGACTCGCGTGACGCGCATCGAGCCGGACGCGCTCCATGCCGATCTCTGGCAACTCGCCACGAGCGGCGCCGAGGATTCGGTGCACGTCTATCCGGGCTTCGATGCGGTGCTGCTCGCCATGCCCCACGCGCTCGCGGGCGGGCTGCTCCAGGCGACGGCGCCCAAGATGGCGAAACAGCTGGAAAAAGTCGAGGTCGCGCCCTGCTGGACGATGATGCTGGCCTTTCCGCAAGCGGTGCAGCCCACGCTCACGCACCTCGGGCCGCAGTGGAATGCCGCGCTCAGCACGCACCACCGCATCGCCTGGCTCGCGCGCGAATCGTCCAAGCCCGGGCGCGGCATGGTGGAGCGCTGGACGGTACAAGCCAGCGCAGCGTGGTCGCAGGAACACATGGGCGACGACGAAGACCGCGTACAGGGCAAGTTGCTCAAGGCCTTTGCCGAGATCACCGGCATCCACGCCGAGCCTTCGCTCGTGCAGATGCACCGCTGGCGCTGGGCCAAGACGCAAAAGCCGCTGGGCCGCAGCCACCTGTGGGACGCGAGGAGCGGCATCGGCGTGTGCGGCGACTGGTGCCTGGGCCATCGGGTCGAAGATGCGTTCGTCTCCGGGCTGGAGCTTGCGCTGGCGGTGCACGCCGGCTGATCTGCGCGGAGTGACGAGCGTGGGGGCCAACTACATCGGCCGTTTCGCGCCCTCGCCCACGGGTCCTTTGCATGCGGGCTCGCTGGTTGCGGCGCTGGCAAGCTGGCTCGATGCGCGCGCCCACGCGGGCCGGTGGCTGGTGCGCATCGAAGACGTCGATACGCCCCGTTGCATGCCCGGCGCCGCCGAACACATCCTGCGTCAACTCACCGATTGCGCGCTGGTGCCCGACCAGCAGCCGGTCTGGCAGTCGGCTCGTGGCCAGGTGTACCAGCAAGCGCTGGATCGGCTCGTCGAGCAAGGCCGTGCGTACCCCTGCGCCTGTTCGCGCAAGGACATCGAGCGCGCCCTCGCCGCGCTCGGTCGCCCCCACGAACGCAATGCCGAACTGGTGTACCCGGGCACATGCCGCGATGGCTTGCACGGCAAGCCGGCGCGGGCATGGCGCTTCAGGACGGTTCCGGGCATCGTCACGTGGTGCGACCGACGTCTCGGAATGCAGCAGCAGGATGTCGAACGCGAAGTCGGTGACTTCGTCCTCAAGCGCGCCGACGGGCTGTGGGCCTACCAGCTCGCCGTGGTGGTGGACGATGCCGCGCAAGGCATCACGCACGTGGTGCGCGGCGAAGACCTTGCGGATAACACCGCGCGCCAACTTCAGCTGCAGGAGGCGTTGAATTTCAGAGCACCCGAGTACCTCCACACGCCGCTCGTGCTCGGCACGAACGGCGAAAAGCTCTCGAAGCAGAACGGCGCGCAAGCCGTGGACACGTCGGACCCGATCGCGTCGCTCAACGCGGCAGCACATGCGCTCGACCTTGCGCCGCATGCCGGTCCACTGCATGACGCGCTCGCGTCATGGACCGCGCAGTGGCGGCTCCTACAATCGGCCGCGTGACTGACAACGGCAAACCCACTTCTCCTCCATCGCCCGCGGCGCCCGATGGCGTCGCGCACCCGCGCGCGATCCGCAGCTTCGTGCGCCGCGCGGGCCGCACAACCACCGGGCAAGCCAAGGCCTTCGATGAACTCGGGCCGCGCTTCCTCGTTCCCTATCGCGCCGAACCGCTGGATTTCAGAACCACCTTCGGACGCGACGCACCCACCGTCCTCGAAATCGGCTTCGGCATGGGAGAAGCCACCGCGCACATCGCCGAGCTCATGCCCGAGACCAACTTCCTGTGCTGCGAGGTGCATGAGCCCGGTGTCGGCGCGCTGCTCAAGCGCATCGGCGAGAAAGGTCTTTCGAACATCCGCATCGTTGCGCATGACGCGGTGGAGGTGCTGGACAACATGTTGCCCGCGCAATCGCTGGCCGGCGTTCACATCTTCTTTCCCGACCCGTGGCACAAGTTGCGGCACAACAAGCGGCGCCTGATCCAGGCGCCGCTCATCGCGCGGCTCGCGTGGCGATTGCAAGGTGGCGGCTACCTCCACTGCGCGACCGATTGGGAGCCGTACGCGCAGCAGATGCTCGAAGTGCTGTCGGCCGAGCCGCAACTCGCCAACACCGCGGCCACGTATGCGGAGCGCCCGCACTATCGCCCGCTCACGAAGTTCGAGAACCGCGGGCTCAAGCTCGGGCACGGCGTGTGGGACCTGGTGTTCCGCAAAAAGTAGCACTTCAGCACGCGTTTGAACCCCCGTCGGGAGCGAGGCACTCATTGGACTTCATGCCCAGGCGTATGTCCAAGTTGCATGGGTTTGGCGCGAATGCGCTCGCGTTTCCCGATTGTGGGCGTGGGGGCCGCGGAGTAATGTCTCGGGCATCGAAGTTGCAAGTCGTCGGAGAGAGGTACACCAGATGAATACACACAGAAGATCGATCGTGGTCGCCGGCATCGCCGCGGGCTTCGCGAATTGGGGCAGCGCCTACGCGCAAGGCAAGTCGCGCAAGATCGTGCTGGGGCAGTCGGTGCCGCTCACGGGCGCCGCGGACCAGATCGGCCTCACTTACGCCGCCGGCGCAAAACTTTTCTTCGACGCATTCAACGCACGCAAGAGCAGCCCCGGCTACACCTTCGACGTGAAGCAGATGGACGACGGCTACGTCCCCGCGAAGGCCGCGGCCAACGCGAAGAAGCTGCTCGACGACGGCGCTGAAATCCTCTTCGGGTTCGTGGGCACCGGCAGCAGCGACGCCGCCGCGGCTGTCGCGGAAAAAGAGGGAGCGATCTTCTTCGCGCCGTTCGCCGCGTCGGACGCGTTGCGCAGCGCCGCGTACCCCCACGTCTTCCACGTGCGCCCGAGCCTCGCCGACGAGGCATTCAAGATGGTGCGCCACTGCGCGACGCTCGCCCAGACGCGCATGGCGGTGCTGGCCGAAGACGACGCGATGGGCCGCGCCGGCCTCGCCGCCGTGCAGCAGGCACTCGCGGACCAGAAGTTGCCCCCTCTCGTCGCCTCGGCCTTCGTGCCCGTCAACAGCGACAAGGTCGACGCGGCTGTCGCCACGCTCGCAAAGGCGCAGCCGCAGGCCATCATCCAGGTGTCGCTCTTCAACTCCACGGCCGCCTTCATCCGCAAGATGCGCAAGACGGGCTACGCGGGCGCGTTCCTCAACTTCTCGGTCGTCGGCATCGATCCGCTGTTCACCGCGCTCGGCAAGGAGATCGGCGGGGTCGTCGTCTCGCAGGTGGTGCCGTCGCCGCGAAGCTCCACGACGCCGATCGTCAAGGAATACCTCACCGTGCTGGACAGCTCCGACCAGGCGCCGTCGTACGAGAGCCTGGAAGGCTTCATCGCCGCGAAGGCGCTTACGGAGGCGGTGCGCCGCGCCGGGAAGAATTTCGACAAGGCCGGCCTGCAAAAGGCCATGGCGTCGATGAGCGATTACGACGTCGGCGGGTTCTACATCAACCTGCGCGCCGGCGTTCGTGATTCGGTGCGCGCGATCGACTTGGTGTCGATCACGCCGGACGGGAAGATCGTCCGGTAAGCCGTCAGAGCCGCTCGGTCACCCAGGCCTGCACCGACTGCAGCGCCGCGGGCAACTTGCTCGCATCCGTCCCCCCGGCCATCGCCATGTCGGCCTTGCCGCCGCCCTTGCCGCCCACTTGCTGCGCGACGAAGTTCACCAGGTCGCCGGCCTTCACCTGGCCCATGCGATCCGCTGTGACGCCGGCGGCGATCTGCACTTTGCCGCCGTCAACGGCGGCAAGCACGATGGCCGCGCTCTTCAACTTGTCCTTGAGCTTGTCCATCGTGTCGCGCAGCGTCTTCGCATCGGCGCCATCGAGGCGCGCGGCGAGCACCTTCATGCCCTTGACGTCCACCGCTTGCGCGACAAGCTCGTCGCCCTGCGATGAGGCGAGCTTGCCTTTCAGTTGCGCGACTTCCTTCTCCAGCGCGCGGACCTGATCCAGCACCTGGGAAATGCGCCCTTGCAGTTCCGTCGGCGCGGCCTTCAGCGTGCCGGCCGCGTAAGTCACCGTGGATTCCAGCTCCTGCAGATAGGCCAGCGCATTGGCGCCCGTCACCGCCTCGATGCGGCGCACGCCCGCGGCCACGCCGCCCTCGCTCGTCACCTTGAACATCCCGATGTCGCCAGTGCGTTGCACATGCGTGCCGCCGCACAGCTCTCGGCTCGTGCCGATGTCCAGCACGCGCACGCTGTCGCCGTACTTCTCGCCGAACAGCATCACCGCGCCGGTGGCCTTGGCCGCCTCGATCTCCATCACGCGCGCCATCGTCTGACGGTTCGCGAGGATCTCTTCGTTCACGCGCTTTTCGATCTCGCGGATCTCGGCGTCCGTGACGGGATGGTTGTGCACGAAGTCGAAGCGCGTCTTGTCCGCATCGACCAGCGAGCCCTTCTGCTGCACATGCTCGCCGAGCACCTCACGCAACGCCTTGTGCATCAAATGCGTCACGCTGTGGTTGCGCATGGTCGCGTTGCGGCGCGCAACATCGACGCTCGCCTTCACGGCGTCACCCACCTTGAGCGTGCCTTGCGTCATCGCGCCGTGGTGGCCGAACACATCGGCGCGGATCTTCTGCGTGTCCTCGACGCCGAACTGCACGCCTTCAGCGGACAGCGTCCCGCTGTCGCCGACCTGTCCGCCGCTCTCGGCATAGAACGGCGTGGTGTCCAGCACCACGACGCCCGGCTGGCCCTCTTCCAGTTGCTGGACAGGCGTGCCTTCCTTGTACAGCGCGACGACACGAGCCGGCTCTTCCAGCTTCTCGTAGCCGGTGAAGGCATTGCTCGAGCCCGCGTATTCCAGCGCGCGGTCCATCTTGAACTTGCCCGCGGCGCGGCCCGCGGCCTTCTGCTTGTCCATCGCCGCGTTGAAGCCGGCCTCATCGACCGTCACATCGCGTTCGCGGCAGACATCGGCGGACAAGTCGAGCGGGAAGCCGAACGTGTCGTGCAATTTGAACGCGACGTCGCCGGGCAGCACTTTCTTCCCGCCGGCCAGAGCGGCGTCGAGAATTTCCATGCCGTTTTCCAGCGTCTCGAAGAAGCGCTCTTCCTCGGCCTTCAGCGTCTCGATGATCTTCTTCTCGTCGGCGCGCAGCTTGGGGTATGCATCACCCATCAGCTTCACGAGGTCGGGGACGAGCTTGTGGAAGAACGGCGTCTTCTTGCCCAGCTTGTAGCCGTGGCGGATCGCGCGTCGGATGATGCGCCGCTGCACGTAGCCGCGGCCTTCGTTCGACGGGATCACGCCGTCGCTCACCAGGAACGCAGTCGCGCGGATATGGTCCGCGATCACGCGCAGCGACTTGTTGCCCAGGTCCTTCTCGCCGGTTTCGCGCGACGCGGCCTTGATGAGCGCATCGAAAATGTCGATCTCGTAATTGCTGTGGACGTGCTGCAGGATCGCGGCGAGGCGTTCCAGCCCCATGCCCGTGTCAACGCAAGGCGCGGGCAGGTTCTTCACGCTGCCGTCGGGCTGCATGTCGAACTGCATGAACACGTGGTTCCAGATCTCGATGTA
>JAZKIF010000045.1:0-52351 GCA_040385005.1 Pseudomonadota bacterium | reverse complement strand
CTTGTGCGGCTGACGCAGGTTCGAAATCGAATCCCGGGCGGCGTAGCATCGAGGGAAGCCCCGCGAAGCGGGGCCTCGAAGTGGGGCCGTGGACGGTGCGCCTTCCTCCGCGAGCTACGGTCGCGGCCAGGTTGTCCCAAGCGGGCTATTCGGGACAGCTCGTGAAATGGATCCCGGCTCAAGGCCGGGATGACAGTTACTGGGGTACCGGCGCCAGCAGCCGGCTCGGCGCCAGCGCCCCCGCCGAATCCAGGATCGGATAGGCGATCGCGCAGATGTGCGAGTTGATCCGCTTCAGGTCGCTGATCAGGTCGATGTGCAGCGAACTCGTCTCGATGCTCTGCGGCGTGTTGCCCGCGAGACGCACCAGGTGGCTCGCCGCATAGGCGCGCTCCAAGTCGCGAAACCGCGCCTTCTCCTCCAGCAGCTTTTGCGCATCGCGCACATTGCCGTTGAGGAACACGCTCATGCCCAGGCGCAGGTTGTCCGTGAGGCGCGCATGCAGCTCGCAGATCTCCGCCATGCCCGCCTCGGAGAAACTGCGGCCCTTGCTGATCTTCTTGTCCTCGACGTCCAGCAGGATGCGCTCGACGATGTCGCCCACCTGCTCCAGGTTGATCGTGAAGCTGATGATGTCGGTCCAGCGCCGGCTCTCCGCATCGTCCAGCGCCTCGCGCGAAATCTTCGTGAGGTAGTACTTGATCGCCGAATACAGCTGGTCCACGGAGTCATCGAGCTTGCGCAGCTCCTTCGCGAGCTTCAAGTCGTTGTGCTTGATGACCTGCAGCATGCCCACCAGCATGGTCTCGACCAGGTCCGCCTGGTGCAGCGCCTCGCGCGCGGCGCAGGAGATCGCGAGCGAAGGCGTAGCGAGCGCGGACGGATCGAGATGATGGGCGCGGCCCGCCATCATGTTCTTCTCCGCCTTGGGCAGCAGCCGCTCGACCCAGCGCCCGATCGCTTGCGTGAACCCGAGGAACAGGACCGCGACGACGACGTTGAAGCACAGGTGGAACAGCACCACGAGCGTGGCCGTATCGGGTACGAACGGCCGCACGTTGCGCAGCCACGCGCCCGCGAGCGGCGCCGCGAGCAACACACCCAGCGACTTGAACATCAGGTTGCCCAGCGGCACTTGCCGCACTTCGATGGCGGACCGGCCGGTGGTGACCACCGCGAGCAGTCCACTTCCGAGATTGGCGCCGAGCACCAGCCCGAGAGCCATGTCGGGCGGCACGACACCCGATGCGGCGAGCGTGGCGGTCAGCAGCACGATCGCGAGGCTGGAGTAGGCGGCCAGCACCAGCACCGCGCCGACGGTGATCTCCAGCAGCAGGTCGCTGTTGATCGACAGCAGCAGCGCGCGCACCACCGGCGATTGCGTCAGCACTTCGGTCGATTGCGACACCAGCCGCAGCCCGAGCAGCATCAAGCCGAGACCGATGAACACTCGCCCGACGCGGCCGGCTGCGGTCTCCTGCCGGGAGGTGAACATCACCACGCCCACGAGGATGAACAGCGGCGACAACCACGACAGGTCGAAGGAGAACACCACCGTCATCAGGCTGGTGCCGATGTCCGCGCCGAGCATCACGGCCAGTGCGAGCGGCAAGGTGATGAGGCCCTGCCCGACGAAGGCCGAGACGATCAGCGCGGTGGCCGTGCTCGATTGCACCAGCGCCGTCACGCCCAGTCCCGAAATCGCGGCGGTGTAGCGGTTGCTGATGCTACGCGCGAGGATGTGTCGCAGGTTTGCGCCGAATACCCGCAGGATGCTGGTGCGAACCAGGTGCGTGCCCCAGACCAGCAGCGCGATCGCCGCCAACAGGTTCAACAGATGCTTCATGCGGGCGGCGGATTCCTTGCGGCGTTCATCCGGTCTTCAGTCGACCTTGGCGCCGGAGGTGCGCACCACCTCGCCCCAGGTCTTGAGCTCCTCCGTCATGAAGCGCCCGAAGTCGGCGGATGTGCCCGTGCCGGGCTCGGCGCCATCGGCGGCCAGCGCGGCGTTGACGGCGGGACTCGCGATGGCCGCGTGCGTGGCCTGCGTCAACCTGTCCACGACGGCCTTCGGCGTGCCGGCGGGTGCAAGCAGGCCGGCCCAGGACGTGACGGAGAAGCCCTTGAGTCCGGCCTCCTGCATCGTCGGCAACTCCGGCGCCGCCGTGGAGCGGCGGTCCGACGTGACGGCAATGCCTTTCAGCTTGCCGCCGCGAGCGTGGCCGATGGCACTGGGGATGGTCTCGAAGCCGAACTGCGCCTCGTTGGACATCAGCGCCAGCATGGCGGGGCCGCCGCCGCGATAGGGCACGTGCTGCACGTCGGTGCCGGTCGCGCCCTTGAAGATCTCGCCCGCGAGATGCGCCGGCGAGCCGCTGCCCGACGAGGCGAAGAAGGTTCGCCCCGGATTGGCCTTGGCGTACGCGACAAGTTCCGGCACGGTGTTGATGCGCAGCTGCGGCGGCACCACGAGCAGCAGCGGATACTTCGCCACCAGCGCGATCGGCTCGAACGCCTTGATCGGGTCGAACTTCAATTTGTACAGATGCGGGTTGATCGCCTGGCTGCTCACCGTGGACATGAAGATCGTGTAGCCGTCCGCGGGGGCCGTCGCCACGATCTCGGCAGCGAGGTTGCCCGCCGCGCCGGGGCGGTTGTCCACCACCACGGACTGGCCCAGCAACTCCGACATGCGCGTCGCGAGAACGCGCGCGAGCTTGTCCGTGGAGCCGCCGGCCGCGAAGCCGACGACGATGCGGACGGGCTTGGTCGGGTATTGCTGCGCTGTCGCCGCGCCACCGAATGCGATGGTCGCGCACAGCAGGACGCATTTGAGTTTCTGGACGATCACTTCTATGTCTCCTTGGTTTATGGACTACTGGCGTTGTTCTAGCCCGCGTGATTCAGCGCGAGCGACAGGATGTCGAAATTCCGGAGGCGCCTTTGCGGCACGTCGTGCAGCATGCGGTTGAAGAGCAGGGGAACGCGCTGCTCGGACAGGCCGCCGTGGGAGCGCAGCGGCACCGTGAGTCCCGAGAGGTCGTGCCGCGTGCTGGAAGTGCCGAGCACCGCCAGCCGCTCGCTCAACACCACGAGGTCGCCGATGCGGTCCGGCGGCAACTCGAAGCGTGCGGCGGCCCTCGCCCGGTCCAGCACATGCTCCACCTCCGGCAGCGCCTGCAGATATTTCGTCACCAGCGGGATGTCCGCCGGATCGGCGACGTACACCGTGGCGTACGAGCCCAGCGCGCCGTGGTGCACGACGTACGGATCCGTGATGGGCAGCAGCACGCGCGCCTTGCCCGGGCCCGCAGTGGCGTCGAGCACGTCCTGCAGGAAGGCGATGTTGGGTTTGCCCAGCGCGTCGGTCTTGGCGTTCATCCCGTGGTCGGCGGTGATGCCGATCACGGCGCCCATCTCGTCGAGCCGCTTCAGGTAGCGGTCCATCATCGCGTAGAAGCTGTTGGCGCCTTCGGTGCCCGGCGCGAACTTGTGCTGCACGTAGTCGGTGGTCGAGAGGTACATCAAGTCGGGCCGCACGGTTTCCAGCAGCATCACGCCCGCCGCGAACACGAACTCGGACAAGTCCGCGCTGTACACCGAGGGCAGCGGCATCCCTACCTTCGCCAGCAAACCGTCGATGCCATTGGCCTCGATGCTCGCCTCGTCGGCCTTCTCCGCGGAAAAACAGATGCCTTTCAGTTCATGGCCGAGCAGGCTGCGCAGTTTGTCCTTGGCCGTGACGACCGCAACCTTCTTGCCGGCGGCGGCCAGTTGCGCGAGGACCGTGGGCGCGCGCAGGTAGCGCGCGTCGTTCATCAGCACTTCGGCGTTCTGCTCGGGGTCGAAGAAGTAGTTGCCGCAGATGCCGTGCACGCTGGGCGGCGCGCCGGTGACGATGGAGAGGTTGTTGGGGTTGGTGAACGACGGCATGACGCAGTCGCCCGACAGCACCGTGCCGCGGGCGGCGAGCTTCGCGAAGAACGGGGCGACGCCCGCCTGCACGGCCTGGTTGATGTATTCCTGCTCGCAGCCGTCGATGCACACGATGACGGTGGGCGTGGCGGGCAGCTTGTAGGCGCGCTGGTTGACCTGGATTTGGGTGTTGCTGTTCATGTGCCGTAGCTTATTGGGGGACATTAGCTGACACAATCGAGAAATAATGGCATTGGCGTGAGAAAACCTCACGTCTTCACAACGTCCACAACGTCGCAACCACCCCATGCCCCACCAGCTTCCACCCCTGAACGCCTTGCGCATCTTCGAGGTGACGGCGCGCGCCGGCAGCTACACCGACGCCGCGAAGGAACTCAACCTCACCCACGGCGCCGTCAGCCGCCAGATCCAGCTGCTCGAAGAGTCGCTCGGGCAGCCTCTGTTTCGCAAGGACGGCCAGCGCATGGTCGCGACCGGCCATGCCAAGGCTTACGCGCGCGAAATCAGCGCGGCGTTCGACCACATCAGCGACGCGTCGCGGCGCTACGGCAAGAACGCGAACACCAAGGTGATCCGCATCAACGCGCCCGCCACGCTGGCGATGCGCTGGCTCATTCCGCGGCTGGAGGAGTTTCGCGCGCGGCATCCCGCGACCGAAGTGCGTGTTTCCACCGCATTCAGCAACGACCCGGTGCTCAAGGGCAGCTTCGACATCGCGATCCGCCGCGCGCCGGGCGACCAGACGCAGTTCGACGTGTCGCCGCTCTTCACCGAGATCACGACCGTCATCGCGAACCCGCAACTGCTCAAGAAAAGCCGCGCGTTGAAGAAGCCCGCCGACCTCGCAAAGGCGATCTTGCTGTCCACCGAATCACGGCCGGGGGACTGGGAAAACTGGCTCGCGGCGGCCGGCTGCGCTGACCTGCGGCCGATGCAGATCCTGCGCTTCGATCATTTCTTCGTCACGCTGCAGGCGGTGGTGGATGGCATGGGCCTGGGCATCGGGACGTTCCCGACCTTGTCGACGGACCTCGCGTCGGGTCGGATCGTGACGCCGTTCCCGAAGTGGCAAGTCCCGGGCAGCGCGTATTTCGTGCTCGTGCCGCTGGATTCGGACAAGCCGAAGTACCTGCGGGACTTCATCGCGTGGCTGCATGAGGCGAGCGCGGAGCGCACAGGCAAGTAAAACCGCGTTTCGCAGCTTTGCATTTGCGAAACAACCGCACGCCACAATCGATGCAATGGATCGCCGCCTGCTGTTGACATCCCTCGCCTGCTTGCCGACCGGGGCTTTGCTCGCGCAAGAGGAAGCTCCTGTGCCGCGCCACAGGATCTCCGCCGCGCAACTGCACGATGCGCTCTCGGCGCGGTTTCCCGTGCGGCTCGTGGTCGGCGGATTGCTGGCGCTGCAGGTCAGCGCGCCTCGCCTCCTGCTGCTCCCCGCACGCAACCAACTCGGCGCCACGCTGGTCGTGCAGCTCAGCGGACAGCAGTTGCAGCCGATCCCGTCCGGGGAGGTGGATGCCGTCTTCGCGTTGCGCTATGAGCCCGCGGACCAGACGGTGCGCGCCCATCGCCTGGACATTCTGGACTTGCGCTGGCCGGGCTTGCAGCCGCAGTTTCTGCACGCGTTGCAAGCGCAACTGCGAGCAGCGACGCGCGATGCTGTCGGCGAAGTCGTGCTGCACAAGTTCCAGCCGCGCGATCTCGCGCTCGCCAACGTCATGGGCTTCGAGCCAAAGACTCTGAATGTGGTCGATGACGGGGTAGTCGTTTCGTTCGGGCCCAAGTCCTGAATCCCGTTCGAGCCTGCTAAGCTTCCCGCCGCACACACAACGGAGGCATGCGGAATGTTGCAGTACCTGGCAAGAAGCGTCATGGTGGTGGCAGGGATGGCATTGGCGTCATGCGGAGGCGGGGGCGTGGACTCCGGCGCTACGGCCGGGCAGTCCGTTCAGCCGATGCGGGCGCAGGGAAGTGGAGGCGCCGTGCCGCTCGGCGTGGTGGATTCGGCGGAAGTCCTGATGGACCTGGCCGAAGTGCGCTACTACCCGCTGTTCCCCGCGCATATCGCTTCGCAGTCGTTCGGCGCGTTCCGGTTCCGCTATTACGAGTCGACCGGGCATTTGCTTGGCGTGGTCGTCGAGCAAGGCAGCGAATACCCGGTGGGCAGCGTCTACGTCATGGGCGGCGGCTTCGGCAACAGCCCGGTCCTCGTAGGCCCGATGTCGGCATTCGCGAACCCGGTGGACGCCTCCGCGACTGGCGATGACAACGGCTGCTATGACCTTGCGGCGTACGACGGGTCGGGCAAGCATGTCGTGCTCACCCGCACGTACTCCACGGGCTCCACCTCCACCACCTCCACGCAGACGATCGATTCGTCGTGGGGCGGCTTCACGTCATTCCAGGGCCGCCAGGTCCAGGCGGTCACCCGCAAGACGACCAATCAGGGCTCGACGGACACCAGCACCGTCGTGAGCTATTCCGCGCATACCGCCCCGGGCGAACTCACCTCCTACGGCTTTACCACCGACACGAAGTCCACCAGTTTCGGCACCACCACCAACTATCACTCCGAGGCGACCTATACCCCGCCGTTCCCGGATCACCTCTATGGCCTGGGGATCGGCCAGTCCGTCGTGGAGTCCGATTCGTACACCGGGACCACGGTTCAAACACGGTTCGGCACCCCGCCCATCACCACCACGTCGCAGATCAGCTTCCCGCGCATCAACACCTACCTGGGCCGCGAGACCATCACCGTCCCGGCAGGCACCTACGAGACATGCAAGTTCGAGACGATCAACTCCACGTCGGCAGCGGCCAACGCCGGAATCAACATGTCGTGGATCGCGGTGGGAACCGGCATCTCGGTCAAGCAGACGGCGAACTTTCCCGTATCGCGCACTTCAAGTACCTACCTGGCCACGTCGATCACCGTGGACGGCAAGCCGTTCTAGACAGGGAGGATGGCCACTTCACGAGCGCATGGCCCTGAACGTGATCATCTCGCGATGGCTGAGTAGCACATGCTCATGAGTTACTCCGTCGAGTCCGCGTTCGCCGCGCGCAGCGGGTCCGACACTTCCATCCAGTCCAGGTCGTTCTCCAGCGCATGGAATGCGTCATCGCCGATGTCGCCGCTGTCACGCATCGCCAGCAGGGCCTGTCGCGCCGCGTGCAAGGCAGCACGGTAGGTGCTGTCGTACTCCGCGCCGAATGCCCGCTGGCGATCGTCGCCGCGCTGGGCCTGCCCCAGCCGCACCTTCAAGTCTTTTCGCACGAGATCGACCGCCTGCGAGCCGGCCGATGGCAGTTGCGCGTTGGCGGCCTCCAGCATGCGCTGGCGTGCCATGTCCTCCTCGCGCGCCACCGGGTCGCCGTCGCGAAGGTTCAACGCGCGCAGCAACACCTTCAGCGTGAGGCCCTGGATCAACAGCGTGCCCAGTACCACGGAAAAAGCCGTGAGCACGATCAGCCCTCGCTGCGGAAACCCCTCGGGCAGCGCCAGCGCTGCGGCCAGCGTGACGATGCCGCGCATGCCCGCCCAGGAGATGACGAGCCCGCTGCCAACGCTGGGCCGCAGCATGGGCCTGGGCGGACGGAAGCCGTAACGCCCGTAGTGCCAGCGCAGCGCGCCGTTGAAGGCCATGTGCCACGCGATCCGCACCAAGATCACCGTCGCCAGCACGGCGGCCGCGACCACCAGGTACTGCTCCCGCGCTGCCGGCGCGAGGTCCATCAGGATCGGGCGGATCTGCAGACCGATGAAGATGAAAGCGAAGATGTTCAGGGCGAAGATCACCGTGGCCCACACCGCGTTGGTGGGGATGCGGATGCGGGCCGGCGTGCGCCCCGGCGCGGTACGGCCCAGCGTCATCGCGAAGCACACCGTGGTCAGCACGCCCGACAGCCCGAAGTGCTCCGCCGTCAGCCACACGGTGAACGTGCCCACGAACTGCAGGATGATGGCCGTGGGAATGTGCTGCACGCGGTCCAGGACACGCTGCACCAGCCAGCCCGATGCGGCACCGGCGGCGAGGCTGCCCACCACCGCCAGCAGGAATGCGGGCGCCACCGTCTGCACCGAGAAGCTGCCCGCAACTGCCGCCCCGACCGCCAGCCGGTAGATGAGAAGCGCGCTCGCGTCGTTCAGGAGGCTTTCGCCTTCGAGGATGCCCAGGATGCGCTGCGGCGGACGCAGCGGCCTCAGCACCGCAGTGGCCGCCACGGCATCGGGCGGCGCGACGATGGCGCCCAGCGCGATCGCCGCGGCCCAGGGCAAGCCGGGCACGAGCGCGTGCGCGACGATGGCCACGGCCGCCGTCGTGAGGACCACGGCGACGATGACCAGCCCGACCAGCGGCACCCAGTTGTCGCGCAGGTCGCGCAGCGAGGCGTCGTAGCCCGCATCCACCAGGATCGGCGCCACGAACAGCGCCAGCACGAGCTCGGGCGGCAGGCTCGGACTCGGCGCACCCGGGATGAAGGCCAGCAGTGCGCCGCCGACAGCCAGGAACACGGGATACGGCGCGCCCGCCCGTCGCGCGGCGGCGGCCAGCACCACGGCGGCCGCGAAGAGAGCCAGGATGTGTTCGAGTTGCTGCACGCCGCAAAGTATGCAGGGATCGCTTCAGCAGCGAAAGAGCGCCCGCGCGATCACACCAGCCGCTCGATCTTCTTCTTGCGCCACACCGCCAGGTAGTACCAGGCCTGCAGCCCGAGCATCGCCATGAACGTCACCGGATACGCCATCCACACACCGTTCAACCCGTATTGCTGGCTCAGGAACCAGGCCGTGGGCAATTCGATCACCGCGATGCAGAAAATCGAGATCGCGGTCGGTACGAGCACCGATCCGCTCGAGCGCATCACGCCGCCGAGCACCGACGAGAACCCATACAGCACGGTGCTCCACAACATGATGTGCAGCAGCGTCTGCGCGATCTCGATCACGGGCTGGCTGGTGAGGAACAGGCTGACGAGATGCCGCGAGAAGAGATAGCCCGCGACGACGAGGCCGCCCGTCAGCACCACGTTCAGCGCGAGGCCCGTCTTCGTGATCGCGCCCAATCGCCCTGCCCTGCCGGCGCCGATGGCCTGTGCGCCGAGGATGGAGCTGGTGATCGCGATCGACATCGCCGGGAACTGCACGTAGTTCACGACCTGGTTCACCGCCCCATAAGCAGCGACGGCGTCCGAGCCGAAGCCGTTCACCAACCCGAGCAGCACGATCTCCGCCAGCGACATGACGATCATCCCGACGCCCGTCGGCAGGCCGATGCGCACGACAAGCTTGAGCAGGCGCGGATTGGGCCGCAAATCCCTGAACAGTTCCGCGTCCGGCGCGAGCGGATGGTTGCGCATGCGCATGTAGATCGACATGAACAGCAGCGCGACGACAAAGGACAGGATGGCCGCGACGGCAGCGCTCGTCACGCCGAGCTGCGGCAGTCCGAACCAACCGCGAATGAACGCGGGCGTCGCCAGGCATGACACCGCCGTCGAAATGATCAGTGCGATCAGCGGCGTCACCGTGTCGCCCACGCCGCGCATCAACTGGGTCGAGAGGATGAAGACGAGCAGGCCGGGCATCGCGAACATCATCACGCGGGCGTAACCCACTGCCTCCGGCAGCACGTCCGGCGGCGTCCCCAGCGCGCGCAGCAGGGCCTCCGTGAAGAAGCCGCCGAAGATCGCGACGAGCGCGCCGAGGATGAGGCCGAGGCCCAACGCGGTGCCTGCGATGGCCTTGACCTTGTGCGGCTCCTTCGCGCCCCACGCCTGCCCGATGAGCACGGACGCCCCGGCGCCGATGCCGATCACCATCGAGATGAAGAACACCACGATCGGAAACACGCCGGCCACCGCCGCGAGCGCGCGCGTGCCGAGCATCTGCCCGATGAACACGCCGTTGATGGTGCCCGAGAGGCTCTGCAGGATGTTCGCGACCACCATGGGCGCGAGGAACTTGAGGAACGTGCGCCACAGTGATGGCGGCGTTTGGGGCGTAGCGATTGCCGCGGCGGATTGCGATGTCTCGTTCACGATTCGAAGGCTCCCTGCGAGAGTTGGTATGCGTAGTTGCGGATGTCTTCGGGCCAGGCCGCGCTGGCCGCCTCGAACGTTTCGCGGTTGCGCCCGAAGAGGCCGCGCAGCGCTTCCTCGTAGCCGGGCAGGTGGCCCGCGATCACGTTCAGGCAGCGGTAGGCGCGCTCCTGCGCGACGCGCGGATCGTTCTTCTTGCCACCGGCGCGGCGCGCTTCCTCCACCAGCTTGCGCAGCGCGACCGATGCGCCGCCGGGCTGCAGCGCGAGCCACTCCCAGTGGCGCGGCAGCAGCGTCACCTCCCGCGCGACCACGCCGAGTTGCGGGCGGCCACGCGCGCGGACGGGAGCGGGCGTTGGCGCGGGCGTGGGCGCCGGCAGTTCCGCGGCGCGGCTGGCCGCCTGTGCGGGCGTGCCGCGCAGGTCCAGCTCGATGGGACGGCCGTCGCTGTCGTCGAATACAACAGGCGCGCGGCCGCCGCTGCGCCGCAGGGTGGCGGCGCAAGCGCGCGCGACGTCGGGCAGCGCGCCCTGCGCGATGAGGGCGTCGTCCAGGAAAGCGGAATAGGTGGCAGCAGGCATGACGGAATAATATCCGGGTGAAATTAGCTTGTCAATAAAATCCGGGTAAAAAGAAAAAGCAAGAATAAGGGCATGCCGCCGACCCTTCACTACCATCCGCTCTCCTCGTACTGCCACAAGGTGCTGATCGCGCTGTACGAGCTGGACATCCCGTTCGAACGCCATCTCCTGAACCTGGGCGACCCCGCCGAGCGGGATGCTTTCCTCGCGCTGTGGCCCACCGGCAAGATGCCGCTGCTGGTCCACGACGGCGCCGTGGTGGCGGAAACCAGCGTGATCATCGAGCACCTGGGGCTGCGCTGCGGTCGCGGCAGCCTGCTGCCCGCCGACGCCGCGGCGGCACTCGACGTCCGGCTGTGGGACCGGCTCTTTGACCTGTACGTGATGACACCGATGCAGGCCATCGTCGCGGACCGGTTGCGCGATGAGAAAGAGCGCGACCCGCTGGCCGTCGGCAACGCCACGCGCACGCTGTCGATGGCCTACGAGCCGATCGAGCAGCGCCTGGAAGGCCGCACCTGGGCGTGCGGCGATGCCTTCACGATGGCGGACTGCGCGGCCGCACCGGCCCTCTTCTACGCATCCACGCTCGTGCCCTTCCCCGCCGCGAACACGCGGCTCGCCGCGTACTTCGAGCGCCTGGTGCAGCGCCCTTCGGTCGCGCGCACGCTCGAAGAAGCGAAGCCCTTCTTCCAGTACTACCCGTTCCGCGAAGCACTGCCCGCGCGATTCCTGTCTTGAGCTAAAGTATTTCGCGCCGCCGTTACCCAATTCCTGCTCATGCATTCGCCCCTACTCCCGACAACATTCCTGGACGGCGGCGGCGAGCTCGGCAAGCTGATCGCTGCCTTCCCATGGCAGTCCACCTCCATGGGCCCGCTGGAAACCTGGGCAGCGCACGTGCGGGTGTCCACCGCGCTCATGCTGCGCTCCGATGTCGCCATGGTGATGCTGTGGGGCGAGGACGGTGTCATGGTCTACAACGACGCCTACTCGGTGTTCGCCGGCAAGCGTCATCCCGGCCTGCTGGGCACGAAAGTTCGCGAAGGCTGGCCCGAGGTCGCCGCGTTCAACGACCACGTGATGCTCACGGGCCTTGCGGGCCAGACGCTCGCGTTCCGGGACCAGGAGCTGACCCTGTACCGCCACAACCGGGCCGAACAGGTCTGGATGGACCTGGATTACTCGCCGCTGCTCGACAGTGACGGAAGCGTTGTCGGCGTGATGGCCATCGTGGTCGAAACGACGGAGAAGGTCCGCGCCATGCGGCACATCCGGGACGAGCGCGAGCGCATGGCCCAGATGTTCGCGCAGGCCCCCGGCTTCATGGCGATGCTGCGCGGCCCCGACCACGTGTTCGAACTCGCCAACGCCAGCTACATCCGGCTGGTGGGACGTCCCGTCATCGGCAAGCCTGTGGCCGAAGCGATCCCCGAGGCGGTGAGCCAGGGCTACGGCACGCTGCTGGACCAGGTGTTCGCGAGCGGCATCCCGTACAACGCGCAGAGCGCGAGGTTTTTGTCGCAGGAGGATTCCGGCAGCCTCCCCGTCGAGCGCTTCGTGGACTTCGTCTACCAGCCCGTGCGCAACCACGAGGGCGCGGTCGACGGCATCTTCGTCGAAGGCTCGGACGTGACCGCGCGCGTCGCCGCCGACCGGCGCCGCGAGAGCCTGGTCGAACTCACCAAACGCCTGCAAACCGCGCGCACCGTGGCCGACGTCGGCTACGCGGCCTCCGAGCTGCTGGGCGAGGTGCTGGCCGTGAGCCGCGTCGGCTACGGCAGCATCGATGCGCGGGACGACACGCTGCACGTGGAGCGCGACTGGTGCCGCGACGCGGGTGTCGAGACCCTGGCGGGCATCACGCCGCTGCGCGCGTACGGCTCGTTCATCGACAGCCTGAAGCGAAACGAGTTCATCGTGATCCAGGATGTGCGGCTGGACCCGCGCACCGAGCCCGCGGCGCAGGCGCTGGAATCCAAATCGGCGCGTTCGTTCGTGAACGTGCCGGTCATGGAGCAGGAACTGCTCGTCGCCGTGTTCTTCGTCAACGAGGACAGCCCGCGCAACTGGACCGAGGAGGACCTCGCGCTGATCAAGGATGTGGGCGAGCGCACGCGCATGGCGGCCGAGCGCCTGCGCCACGAGGCCGCGCTGCGCGAAGCCAACGACCTGCTCGAATCGAAGATCGCGCAGCGCACGCGCGAGCTGATGGAAGTCGAGGCGCAATTTCGCCAGTCGCAGAAGATGGAGGCGATCGGCCAGCTCACCGGCGGCATCGCGCACGATTTCAACAACCTGCTGCACGGCTTGAGCCTGAGCCTGGAGATATTGCAACGCATGCTGCAAAGCGGCAAGACCGAGCAGTGGCCGCGCTATATCGGCATGGCGCAGGGCTCGGCGCGGCGCGCCGCCGCGCTCACGCAGCGCATGCTGGCGTTCTCTCGGCGGCAAACGCTCGACCCGAAGGCCGTGGACCTCGCCAACCTGCTGCAGGGGCTGGAAGACCTCGTGCGCAGCACCGTCGGCCCGTCCATCACCGTCGACATCGCCAGCACCGCGGGCGTGTGGCCCTCCAAGGTGGACGCGTCGCAGCTGGAGAACGCCATCATCAACCTGTGCATCAACGCCCGCGACGCGATGATGCCGGGCGGGGGGCGGCTATCGGTGGGTTTGACCAACGTGCAGCTCGACGCCGAGTCTTCGCGCCGCCACGGACTCGCGCCCGGCGACTACGTGGCGCTGCACGTCGCGGACACCGGCGTGGGCATGACGCAGGAAGTGCGGGAACGCGCGTTCGATCCCTTCTTCACCACCAAGCCGCAAGGCGAAGGCACGGGGCTCGGCCTGTCGATGGTGTACGGCTTCGTGCGCCAGTCGGACGGGCAGGTGCAGATCGAGTCGGAACCCGGTCGCGGCACCACCGTGCGCGTGTTCCTGCCCCGGTTCCTCGGCGAAGCACCGGCGCAGGCCGCCGAGACGAAGCCCGTGGTGGCGCTGGAGGGCACCGGCGAAGTCGTGCTGCTGATCGAGGACGATCCCACGATCCGTCCGCTGCTCACGGAGGAGCTGGAGCGCGCGGGTTATCACGTGATCGTGTGTACACGCGGCGCGGAAGGGCTCGATGTGCTGCAGTCGGATGCGCGCGTCAATCTGCTCGTCACCGACGTCGGGTTGCCGGGCGGATTGAACGGGCGGCAGGTGGCCGACGGAGGGCGCGCCAGACGCCCGGACCTGCGCGTGCTGTTCATCACCGGCTATGCCGATGCGGTCGCGGCCGTGGGCGGTGGGCAGTTGCCCACCGGGATGGAAGTGATCGTGAAGCCCTTCGACGTGGCTGATTTCATCCGCAAAGTTCGCACCATGCTGTAGGGTGCCGCGGGGCGAAAACTCAATTCGCGGCGAAGAAACCCTCAGACATCTGGTAGCGCTATCATCGATCGCCGATCCCGGCGCCTCGATGGAGCTGAAAAGATGAAATTCGAACTCTCGACCCTGCGCCGGCGCACCCTCCTCGCGCTGCTCGCGACCGCGGCAGGCGCCGCCTCCGCCCAATCGCGCGACAAGCCCATCACCCTGTGCGTCGGCTACCCACCGGGCGGCGGCACCGATTACGTCGCGCGCCTGCTCGCCCAGCGCATGTCCACCTTGCTCGACCAGCAGGTCATCGTGCTGAACCTGCCCGGCGCGACCGGGATGATCGCGCTGGAACGCGTCGCCAAATCGGCCCCCGACGGCAACACGCTGGTGCTGATGGCGTCGGGCGACACGATCCTGCCCGCGCTGCGCACGAACCTGCCCGTCGACCTGCGGCGCGACCTCGCGTTCGTCGCGCCCGTCGTACGCGGCCCGCTCGCGCTCGTTGTGAATCCTGCGCTGCCGGTGAAGTCGGTGGCGGACCTCGTCGCGCTTGCGAAGGCCAAGCCCGGCGTGCTGAATTTCGGATCGCCGGGTGTCGGCAATGCGCAGCATCTCGCCGGCGAAGCGTTCGACCGCGCGGCCGGCGTGAAGATGGTGCACGTGCCGTTCAAGGGCGGCGCCGAAGCGACCAACGGAATCATCTCCGGCGACGTGCAAGTGGGCTATCTCAGCATCGCCCCGGCGATGCCGCTCGTGCAGGCCGGCAAGTTGCGGCTGCTCGCCGTCACGACGA
Organism: Pseudomonadota bacterium; assembly: GCA_040385005.1. Classification (GTDB taxonomy): domain Bacteria; phylum Pseudomonadota; class Gammaproteobacteria; order Burkholderiales; family Burkholderiaceae_C; genus Ramlibacter. The sequence goes on along the minus strand of JAZKIF010000045.1, from coordinate 37,630 downwards.
AGGCGCGCTCCGCCGCCGCGCCCGACACGCCGACGATCGCCGAACTGGGCTTCCCCGGCTACGACGTTTCCTCGTGGTTCGGCGTCGCCGCGCGCGCGGGCACGCCCCGCGATGTGCTGCTCAAGCTGAACGACATCATCACGCGAGCCTTGCAGGGACCGGAGGCGAAGGAAGCGCTGTTGAAGCAGGGGCTCGAGCAGATGATCGAGACGCCGGATCAATTCACCGCCACCGTGCAGGCGGCGATCACCCACAACGCGGCGCTTGCGCGCGACATCGGCCTGAAGGCCGAATAAGAACGGAACTTCAAGCCATGTCCACCTTGAACATCACCGTCGAGGACGGCGTCTGCGTCGTCGAGCTCAACCGCCCGCACGCGATGAATTCCATCGACCCGGAAATGCGCGCGGAGCTGCGCGATTTCTACCCGCGCATGAAGACCGACGAGGACATCCGCGTCGTCATCTTCACCGGCGCCGGCGACAAGGCGTTCTGCACCGGCGCCGACCTGAAGAAGACGATGCCCGACCCGAACGAGAGCTACGCGCAGACGCTGCTCGGCAAGGGCGACCCGGGCGGCTCCTTCATCGGCATCGAGACGGACAAGCCGCTCATCTGCGCCGTGAACGGCTGGGCGCTCGGCGGCGGAACCGAGCTCGTCACGATGTGCGACATCACCATCGCCTCGGAGAACGCGAAGTTCGGCCTCACCGAAGTGCGGCGCGGCAGCATCCCCTGGGCCGGCGCGATCCAGCACCTGCCGCGCTCGCTCTCCAAATCGGACGCGATGATGATGCTGCTGACCGGCGACGTGTTCACCGCGCAGGAAGCCTTGCGCATGGGGCTTGTCAGCAAGGTGGTGCCGCACGACCAGCTGATGTCCACCGCGATGGACCTGGGACGGCGCATCGCGCGCAACGCGCCGCTCGCGGTGCGCGCCGTGAAGCAGTTGTGGACGCGCGGGCAGGACATGCCGCTCACGCACGCGCTGCAGATCGACAAGTACATGTACGGATTGCTGAAAGACACCGAAGACCGCGTCGAAGGCCGCAAGGCATTCGCGGAGAAGCGAGAGCCGGTCTGGAAGGGGCGCTGATGGGTTTGCCGGTGAACTCGTTGGGAGCCCTGCGCGGCCTGCGCGTGCTCGACCTGTCGGGGGCGATGGGCAATTACGCGGGCAAACTGTTCGGGGACATGGGCGCTGACGTCATCCTCGTCGAGCCGCCCGGCGGCACGGAGCTGCGCCGCGAGCCACCTTTCATCGATGACATCGCCGGCGTCGACCGCAGCCTCGCGTTCGCGTTCCAGAACACGAGCAAGCGAAGCATCTGCCTGGACCTCGACACGGCGAGCGGCCAGCACCTGCTGCGCAAACTCGTGGCGACGGCGCATCTCGTGATCGAGACCGCGCCGCCGGGATGGATGGCTGCGCGCGGCATCGGCTACGAGCAATTGCGCGCCATCCGCCCGCAGCTCGTCGTGGCCAGTATCACGCCGTTCGGCCAGACTGGCCCGTACGCCCAGATGAAGGCCACGGACCTGATCGGCCTCGCGACCGGTGGCCTCTTGTGGATGGGCGGCTACCAGGATGCGGCGCCGACGCAGGCGCACGGCGATCAGGCCTTCAAGTGCGCGGCGATGTACGGCGCGGTGGCGGCGATGCTTGCCGTCACGCACGCGGAGCTGACCGGCCGCGGCCAGCACGTGGACATCGCGATGCAGGAGACGGTGACGATGGCGCTGGAGAACGCGTCGCAGGCCTACGACCTCGAAGGCGTGATCCGGCAGCGGCCGCTCGGTGGGCAATACGCAGCGGGCTATGGCCTCTACGAATGTGCCGATGGCTACATCTTTCTCGGCTCGCGCGGTATCGGCACGAGCCCGGCCTGGCCGCGCACCTTGCAATGGCTCAAGGACGAGAACGCCGACGGCCACGAGCGCCTCTTCGGCCCCGAATGGTCCGATGCCGACTACCTGCGCGGCAATGACGCGAAGCTGGTATTCGGCGAAGTCTTCATCGGGTTCGCGAAGAGCCGCATGAAGGACTGGCTGTACACCGAAGGGCAGCGCCGCCTGATCCCGCTCGCGCCCGTGAGCACGCCGGCGGACTTGCTGCACAACCCGCAGTTGCGCGCGCGCGGCCACTTCGTGCCCTTCGTGCACCCGCTGGTGAAGAAGGCCGCGGAGATGCCCGGCGCGCCCTACGTGCTCTCGCGCACGCCGTGGCGCATCCAGCGCCGTGCGCCGATGCTGGGTGAACACACGGACGAAGTCCTGGCCGAAATCGGCATCGCTTCCGATGACACGGCGCGGCTGCACTCGGCGGGAGTTGCCGCATGACGAACGAGACATTGCCACTCGCGGGCTTGCGCGTCGCGGACTTCTGCTGGATCGGCGCGGGCTCGTACACGACGAAGATCTTCGGCGACTTGGGCGCGGACGTGATCAAGATCGAGAGTTCGGCCCGCCTCGATTCGCTGCGGCTCGCCGGGCCGTACAAGGACGGCAAGCCCGGCGTGAACCGCAGCGGCTATTTCGCGGACCGCAACACCAGCAAGCGCGGCATCACGATCGATTTGAAGAACCCCGCGGCGCTGCCCGTGATCCGCAAGCTGATCGAGCGCAGCGACATCGTCGCCAACAACTTCGCGGCCGGCGTAATGGAGAAGTTCGGGCTGGGTCCCGACGACTGCGCGAAGATCCGGCCGGACATCATCTATCTGGCGATGTCGATGCAGGGCTCGCAAGGACCGCAACGGGATTTTCGGGGCACGGGCGCGAGCATTGCGGCGTTGTGCGGCATCCAGGATCTGAGCGGGCTGCCGGGGCGCCTGCCCGCCGGCACGGGAACGAACTATCCGGACCACCTGCCCAATCCCTGCCACGCTGCCTTTGCCGTGCTCGCCGCCCTGCGGCATCGCCGCATGACCGGTGAAGGCCAGTACATCGACTTCGCGCAGACCGAGCCGATGCTGCCGCTCATGGGCTCCACATTCCTGGATCTCACCGTCAATGGGCGCTTGCAGCAGCGGCGCGGCAATGATCATCCGTGGGCCGCGCCGCATGGCGTGTACCCGGCGGCGGGGAAGGACCGCTGGATCGCGATTGCCGTGACGAGCGATGCGGAATGGTCCGCGCTGGTGCAGGCGATGGATCGTCCCGCGTGGGCGCTCGACGCGCGGTGGCAATCGATGCCACAGCGCTATCGCGACCGGCGCGAGCTTGACGAATTGCTCGGCGCTTGGACTGCCACGCGCGATGCGCAAACGGTGATGCTCGAACTGCAGGCGCAAGGCGTGCCCGCTGGTGCGGTGCAGGACGCGCGCGATGTGACGCAGACCGACTCGCAGCTGAAGCATCGCGGCCACTGGGTGCGGCTGGACCATCCCGAGATGGGCGAGACGCTGTACAACAACTTGCCCTTCCGCTTCTCCGAGACGCCGGTGCGGCCGAGCCGGCCTGCACCGCTGCTTGGGGAGCACACGCGCGAGGTGCTGCACGAGGTGCTGGGTTTGTCGTCGGCGGAGATCGACGAGCTGGAGGCGCGGCAGGTCTTGAAGTAACTCCACGGGCTGGACGCAGCCGAACACGAATCGCGACACGCTTGTCACTCACACCTTCCGGTGTGCCGGCAATACGCTTTGCCTGCGATTCATTCAACGTTCAACCCAAGGAGAAACATCATGGTCGATATCCTGCATCGCGTCGGTATCAAGGCGCCCGTCGAAGCGGTTTACCGCGCGCTCGCCACGCGCGAAGGCGTGGCCGGCTGGTGGACTACCGACACGCAAGGCGACAGCAACCCCGGCGGCCTGCTCAAGCTCACGTTCACCGCCGGCGGCAAGGTGCTCGGCGGGTTCGACATCAAGGTGCTCGAACTTTCGCCGGGCAAGCGCGTGCTCTGGGAAGTCGTGGACGGCCCCGCGGAATGGATCGGAACGAAGATCGATTTCGAGCTCAAGCAGGAAGACGACTTCGCGATCGTTCTCTTCAAGCACGAAGGCTGGAAGGAGCCGGTGGAATTCATGTCCCACTGCAGCACGAAATGGGCGATCTTCCTGATGAGCCTGAAAGCGTTCGTCGAGACGGGCAAGGGTTCGCCGAGCCCGGACGACGTGATGATCAGCAACTGGCATTGAACGAAAGCCCCTTGGGCCGGTCCAACAATGAGCCGCCGATCCGGCGGCGAAAGGAGCTCGTATGAAGCAACTGAAACACTGGCAGGACCCGGTCAACGGCGTGCTGGGTGTCTGGCTGATTCTGTCTCCCTGGATGCTGCGCCTGCAGGACAACCGCGCGGTAACGATCGCCTTCCTCGTCGCCGGCATCCTGCTGGTCGCGCTCGCGGTCGGCGCGATGATGCTCCCCCGCGCCTGGGAAGAATGGTCCGGGGTCGCGGTCGGCGTGCTGCTGATGGCCTCTCCCTGGCTGCTCGGCTTCTCCGGCATCACCATGGCGGTGCAGGTGGCGCTGTTCACGGGGCTCGCTGCGGTGGCGCTGGCACTTTGGGTGCTCGCCGTGGACAAGGAATACGGCGGCTGGTGGAGCCGGCTGGTCGGCTGACAAACGGAATTTCAGTATTCCAGAATACGATGGACCATTCCCAACCCGTCTTTCCCTTGTGATGCTGCGCACTCTAAGATCTATCGCAAGAGACAACACGGGGACACCAGGAATGGCCAGGATATCGTTCGCGCTCGCACTGTTCGTTTCAGTGCTGATGACTCCTGCTTTCGCCCAGGAGCCCTACCCCAATCGCCCGGTCCGGCTCGTCGTCGGGTTCTCCGCCGGCGGCTCGACCGACGTGATCGCGCGCCTGGTCGCGAAGAGCATGTCCGAGCAACTGGGCCAGCCGGTGGTCGTGGACAACCGCGCCGGCGCGGGCGGCGGCATCGCGATCGAAGCCGTCGCGAAGGCGCCGGCGGATGGGTACACACTGCTGATGCTCACGGCCTCGTCCACCACCCTGGGCCTCGTGCGCAAGGTGCCTTTCGATGTCGAGCGCGATTTCATCCCGATCTCACAGGTCGCCGTCGGCCCGCAAGTTCTCGCCGTGACGTCCACCGCATCGATCAAGACCTTGCAGGAACTCATCGCCAAAGCGAAGGAACAACCGGGGCGCCTGAGCTACGGCACCTCTGGCGCGGGCACGCCGTCGCACCTGGCCGGCGTGATGCTGGAGCAGATCGCGAAAGTGCAGACCATCCACATCCCGTTCAAGGGGTCGTCGGAGAACATCATCGCCACCGCTTCGGGCGATGTGACCATGAGCTTCACCGACGCGGTCTCGACCATGCCGATGTTGCAAAGCGGCAAGGCCGTCGCGTTGGGCGTCACGACCGCGAAACGTGCGTCCTTTCTGCCTAACGTGCCCACGCTCGAAGAAGCCGGCCTGAAAGGCCTGGTGCTGCCGCTCTTCTTCGGTGTCGGCGCGCCTACCGGCACACCGCCCCAGATCATCGCCAAGCTGCACGCGGCGATCAGCAAGACGGTCTCCAATCCGGACATGCGCGAGCCCTTCAACAAGCTCGGCGTCGATCCGCAAGGCAGCACGCCCTCGGAGTTCAAGGCGTTCCTGCGCGCCGAGGTGGAGAAGAACGCGCAGTTGATCAAGGCGTCGGGCATGAAGGTCGAGTAGCCTTTGGTTCATCGCTTTCGCCCGACCCAAATTCACAATTCGCGCGAGCGGCGTTGACTGCAACCGCCGCGCTGCCGATCATGTATTTTTTCAGCCCTCCGGGGCTGTCCAACGGAGAGCACACATGGACCGTCAGACCGACGAGGGTTACTTCGAGGCGTATTGGCCGCGCGCCGCGCGCCGCATGAAGACCAAGCAGCTGGCCGCGCGCCCCGAAAGCCTGGAAGGCAAGCGCGTCGCGCTGCTGTGGGATTACCTCTTTCGCGGCGACGACATCTTCGACATCGTCGAGGAAGAGCTGCGCAAGCGCTTCAAGGGCATCAGCTTCATGGGCTGGCGCGAAGTCGGCAACATCCACAGCAGCGACGAGCGGCAGATGGTCGCCGCCCTCCCCGCGCGGCTCAAGGCCGCGGGCGTCGACGCGGTCATCACCGCGGTAGCCGCCTGAGGCAGCTGCACGCCCGCCGTGTTGCGGGCGAGTGCGGCTTGCGAGGCGGCGGGTTTCCCGTCGTCATCGCTGGTAGCGACAGCCTTCGTCGAACAGGCGAAGGCCACGCGCGTGGGCCTGGGGTATCCCAACCTGCCGTGGGCGACGCTCGTGGGTCACCCCGCGGTGCAGACGCCGGAAAAGCTGCGCGAGAACGTATCCACCGTCACGGTGCCGGAGATCATCGCGAACCTCACCGGCGCCATCGCCGCGGGCTCGAGCGCGAGCGCGGAGCCGGGCGTGCGCGACGTCGTCTTCAAGGGCGGCTTCAGTGACCTGAACCAGCACTTCATCGAGCGCGAGTGGAGCGACGGCCTGCCGATCGTTCCGCCGACGCGCGCGCGCATCGAGGCGTTCCTCGCGCACACGAAGCGCGACCCCGAAGAAGTCCTGGGCATCATGCTGCCGGACAACCGTGCCGCGACGATCTGGAGCGTGGCCGTGAACGGCGTGATGGCCGGGTGCAAGCCCGAATACATGCCGGTGCTGGTCGCGCTCGCTGAGGCGATGGCCGATCCGGAGTACGGCGTCGAACACAGCGGCAACACGCCGGGTGGCGAGACGCTGATCATCCTCAACGGACCGATCGTGAAGTCGCTCGGCTTCAACTACACGCAAGGCGTGATGCGCGACGGCTTCCAGCCGAATACGACCGTCGGCCGGTTCTGGCGGCTCTACCTGCGCAACGTCGCGGGCTTCCTGCTGCACAAGACGGACAAGGCCACCTACGGCAACACCTGGCGCGTCGCCATCGCCGAGAACGACGACGCGGTGCGCGCCATCGGCTGGAAGCCGCTCAGCGTGGATCAAGGTTTTTCCGACGGCGACAGCACCGTGACGATCGCGCGCTACACCGGCGGGGGCATGGCGTCATCGATGTCGGGCAGCAAGCCGGAAGGATTGCTCGACTACCTCGCCGACGGCCTCATCAAGAACACGTTCTGGCAGATCATGTTCAGCGTGGGCACGGGCTACGGCAAGCTGCGCCCGCTCGCGCTCATCACGCCGATCATCGCGGAGACGATCGCGGCGTCGGGCTGGTCGAAGGACGACGTGAAGCGCTACCTGTTCGAGAAGGCGCGCATCCCCGCGTGGGAGTTCGAGCGCACGCTGCGCGACTGGACCGGCAAGCCGGTGTGGAGCCTCACGGACGAAGCGCGCAAGGGGAACATCCCGGCCGACATGTATGCGGCGTCGGACGATCCGAACCGGCTCGTGCCCATCGTGTGGGAGGCCTCGCACTTCATGGTCGTCGTAACGGGCGACCCGGGGCGCACGAGCGGCTACATGTTCGGCCACAACGGGCAGCTGGGGTTCCCGGTGACGAAGAAGATCGCTGTTTAGGAAGCGTGGATTGCGGGTCGAGCCCGCAATGACAGCATTGTCATGCCAGGCCTGACCCGGGGCGTTCCGACAGCATTGTCATGCCGGGCTTGACCCGGCATCCATCGTGGCGTGTCTGGATTGCGGGTCAAGCCCGCAATGACGGCTAGACATTCTTGACCTGCAACCCCGTGGTGGTGAACCCGCCATCCACGGCAAGCGTCTGCCCATTGACGTAGCTGGAATCATCGCAGGCCAGGAACAGGATCACCGACGCGAGCTCGTCCGGCTCGCCATAACGGCGCAGCGGCACGGCGTCGTGCCAGGCCTTGCGCCGCTCCTCGTTGTGAATGCCGGCCAATCGCGGCATGTCGACCGGGCCGGGCGCGACGCAGTTCACGGCGATCTTGTGTTCCGACAAATCCAGCGCCATCACGCGCGTCATCGCGATAATTCCGCCCTTGGCGGCCGCATAGGCGGCGCGACCCGAAGGGGCCAGCAGGCCCGCATGCGAAGACACATTGACGATGCGTCCACCGCCCTCGCGAGCCATCGCGCGGGCCACCACTTGCGAGCTGAGGAAGGTCCCGGTGAGATTCACATCCAGCATCTGCTGCCAGACGCTCAGCGGTGTCTCCAGGAAAGGCATCTGCGCGCCGATGCCGGCGTTGTTGATGAGCACGTGCACGCGGCCAAACGCTTCGGCGGCGCGCGCTGCCATGGCTTCGAGCTGCGCCGAATCGCGGATGTCGACCGTGCATGCGATGGCTTTGCCGCCCTCGGCGCGCAACGAGGCGGCCAGCCGCTCCGCGCCTTCGCCATCGCTGTCCGCGGCGACCACGGCCGCGCCTTCGCGCACGAACAACCGGCAAGTCGCGCTGCCGATGCCGCCAGCGGCGCCTGTGACGATGGCCGTGCGTCCTTCCAATCTTGGCATCCTGGTCCCCTTGTTTTCCGAAGCCGATGAACCCGAAGAGCGTAGCCCGTATCGGCATGTCTCGCTAGAATATTGTGTGATTCCGGTATTCCGATCCGGCATGGAGCCTTCGCGTGAAACTGATGCAGCTGCGAAACGTAGTGGAGGTGTTTCGACACGGCAACCACATCTCGAAAACGGCGGAGGCGCTGCACATTTCACAGCCCGCGATCAGCAAGCACATCCAGCTGCTCGAAGATGAACTGGGCTTCGCGATCTTCGACCGCAAGCGCAACCGCATCGTCGGGCTCACCGAAGCCGGCCGCGAGACGGTCGCCATCGCCGAGCGCATCCTGGGCGATATCGACAACCTGAAGCGCCTGGGCGCCGAGACGGCCAACCGCGACCAGGGCACGCTCACCATCGCCACCACGCATACGCAGGCGCGCTACCTGCTGCCGAAGGTCATCGAGCGGTTCCTCAAGCGCTACCCGACGGTCCGGTTGCGGCTGCGCCAGGGCGACCCCACGAGCATCTGCGAAATGGTGGAGTCGGGCGAAGCGGATCTGGCGATCGGCTCGGAAATCACGCGGCCGTTCCCGGGCCTCGTGCGCTACACCAGCCACACCATGCCCCGCTCCATCATCACCAAGGCGGGCCACCCGCTGATGCGCATCCGCAAGCCCACGCTGGCGCAGGTCGCGCAATACCCGCTCATCACCTACGACGCGGCGTACAGCGGGCGTTGGAACCTCCTGGAGGCCTTTCGCAAGGCCGGCCTGGAGCCCAACATAGTGTTCGGCGCGGTCGACGCCGACGTGAGCAAGACCTACGTGGAAATGGGTTTGGGCATTGCCGTGCTGGCGACCGCCACGTTCGACAAGGTGAAGGACCGGGGCCTGGTCGCCAAGGATGCGAGCCACCTGTTCGAGCCCGCCACGGTGTACGTCACCCTGCGCTCGAAGGCCTACCTGCGCCGCTCGACCTACGAGTTCATCCACACCTTCGATGCGCGCCTGAAGCGCGAAGTGATCGACGCGGCGCTGTGAACCTCCAGCATTCGAAAAGCTGATCACAGGATTCCCAAACAGTATTTTCCGGAATGACGGCTCTCGGCTAAGGTCGCGGCATGCGTTCGTCAAACAAGGAAAATCCATGAGCTACCAACTCAATCCGATGACCCCCCACCAGACCGGTGCGGAGATCCACGGCATCGACCTGCGCGAGCCGCTGTCGAAGGAAACGAAGGACAAGCTCAATGACGAGCTGGCCCGCTACGGCGTACTCGTCTTTCGCGACCAGTCGCTCGCGCCGCCGCAGTTCCTGGAAGCCGGGAAAATCTTCGGCGAGATCATGCCGCACCAGCGCAAGTCGGGCGACACCACGGGGGACACCTCCATCTTCGAGGTGAAGAACGAGCCCCGGCCCGACGGCACTTTCTACATCGTCGGCGAGAGCTTCCACACCGATCACTCCAACGATCCCGTGCCACCCAAGGCCACGATCCTGCATCCCGTCTCCCTGCCGGACAAGGGCGGCGACACGCAGTTCGTGAACGTTCACGCTGCCTACGACGACCTGAGCGAGGCGATGAAGCAGCGTATCGACAAGCTGATGGCGGTGCACGTGTACGCGAGCAGCTACAGCCCGCGCAAATTGAAGAAGCTGGACGACGACACCGTCGCGCACCTGCCGCCACCCGCCATCCACGGCCTCGTGCGCACCCATCCGCAAACCGGCCGCAAATACCTGTACCTGAACCCGGTGCGCATGGAGTCCATCGTCGGCATGCCCGACGACGAGGCGCAGGCGCTGATCGCCGAGCTCATGGCGCATGCGACGCAGCCGAAGTACGAATACCGCCACGTGTGGAAATACGGCGACATGGTGATCTGGGACAACCGGAACGTCATGCACCAGGCGAACGCGGACTACGACATGCGCCAGACCCGCAAGCTGATCCGCATGATGATCAAGGGCCAACTGCACCCGAGCGATATCGAGGCGACGCGCGCCGTGAATGCCAAGGTGGAGCAGCGCGTGCCGGTGAGCGAAGCCTACGGAGTCGCGCGCAACACCTGACAAGCCAATGCAGCGCATCGCACAGGAGCACCCATGACACAAAGAATGACGACCCGCCTGCGCGAACTGCTCGCGCGCCCCGGCTGCATCATGGCGCCGGGCGCGTACGACGCGCTCTCCGCACGGATGATCGCGCGCGCAGGCTTCGAGGCGGTCTACATGACCGGCTACGGCACGAGCGTCACGCGCCTGGGCATGCCCGATGTCGGCCTGCTCACGGCCAGCGAGATGCTCGACAACACCTCGCGCATCGTCGATGCGTCGGGGCTGCCGGTCGAAGTCGACATCGACACCGGCTATGGCAACGCGATCAACGTCGCGCGCACCGTGCGCGATTTCGAGAAGGCCGGCGCCGCCGCGTTGCACCTGGAGGACCAGGTATCGCCCAAGCGCTGCGGGCACCTGCAAGGCAAGCGCGTGATTCCCACGGCGGAGATGGTGGGCAAGATCAAGGCAGCCTGCGATGCGCGCCGCGATCCGGACCTGGTCCTCATCATCCGCACCGACGCGATCGCGGTGGAAGGCATAGAGGCGGCGCTCGAACGTGGCGAGCGGTATCGCGAAGCCGGCGCCGACATGCTGTTCATCGAGGCGCCGATCGGCCGCGAACAGACCGAGCGCGTGGCGAACCACTTCGCGGGCGTGCCGCTGATCTACAACATGGCCGCGAGCGGCAAGTCGCCGGACATTCCCGCCGACGAGTTGGGCCGCATGGGATTCAAGATGGTCAACCTCGCTCTCTACGGCATCCTCGCGGCCATCCCCGCGATGGAGCACATGTGGGCGGAGTTGCGGCGCACCGGCACCATCGCGCACCTGCGGGACAAGATGGCGACGTTCAAGCACATGAACGACATCGTCGGCATGTCGGAGCACCAGGCGATGGAAGAGCGGTATGGGATGCCGGAGGACGAGCGAACGGAGCTTTGAAAGTGACGTCCTAATAGACCGTATACGAGCTCTTATCGCGATAAAAACGGCTTTGCAGCTCGTATGTGAGCTCTTATGAAGTTCGCCGCACCGTCACTGCTGCGTCCACGCGCTCATGCATGCGTGGCCGCCGCCTGCGTGCGCAGCGCCTGTTGCTCGATATGGCGCTCGGTGCAATCCCGCCCGATCGCGAACGCGCCGATGACGTGGCCGGCTTCATCTTTCAGCAAACCGAAACTCAAGTCGACATAGAGTCGCGCGCCGAACTTCTGCTCGCAGCGCGTCGTCAGCACGCGGCCGTCATGACGCAGTTGCCCCGACTCCATCGCATGGCGCCAGCCCGCGTCGTGCCCGCGCCGCAATTTCTCGGGAATGATGATGTGGAGATTGCGGCCGACCGCCTCCTGAGCGCCGAATCCGAAGATGATCTCCGCGCCGCGGTTCCACAGCCGGATCACGCCCTCGCGGTCGGCGAAGATGATCGCGTCCTGCGACTGCTCGACGATGGCGCGGTGCAGGCCGGGGATTTCCATGATGTCAGTCTCCTTCGGTTCCCCGCGCATCGGCGGACAACGTGAGCAGGCCCTGCAACGTTTCGAGTTCGTCCCGGTGCAGTCGGGCCAGCCGGTCCAGGCATTCCTCGCCGGCGGGCGTAAGCCGGACCTCCACCAGCCGAAGGTCGCTTGCGCTCGCGTGCCGGCGCACCAGGCCCAGCGTCTCGCAGCGGGACACGAGCGCCACCACCCCGTGGTGCTTGGACTGCAGGCGCTCGGCCAGTTCGGTGACGCTCGCCCAGTCCCGCCCCGGGAAGCCCTTGATCTGCAGCATCAGCTGGTATTGCAGCGGCGTGATGCCGTTGGCCTGCGTCACCTCTTCGCTGAACCGAAGGAACTGCCTGAGGCGGTAGCGGAAATGCGCGAGGACCTCGAAGTCGACCTTGGCGATCCTTGCGCCCCGCCGGGCCGGGGATCTTGCCGGAATGGTCTTCATTTGGCGGTTATATCACGGCGTGATATAACCCCGTGAACGCCGTCGTCTTCCATGAAGCTCAACATCCTGTCCGATCTTCACCTGGGCCAGGGAGCGCTCGCGCCTCCCGGCAACGACGCGGACGTGGTGGTGCTGGCCGGGGACATCGGGCGCCCCGCCGAGGCCGTGGCCTGGGCCGTGGCGCTGAACAAGCCGGTTCTGTACGTTCCCGGCAACCATGAGTTCTACAGCGCCAGCGTCACCGGCACGCTGGCCCGGCTGAAAGCGCTTTGCGAAGGCACGCAGGTGCGCCTGCTCGCGACGCGATGGAGAGTCCCTTCACGCCGCTCGATGCCGCCGCGCTGTTTCGCAGGCACGCCGCGTGGCTCGCGCACCAGCTGGCGCAGCCGCACGATGGCCCGACCGTGGTCATCACGCACCACGCGCCTTCGCGCCGCAGCATCCATCCGCGCTTCGAGGGATCCCGCCTCAATGCATGCTTCGTCTCGGACCTGGACCATCTGCTGGGCGCGAGCCGTGCGCGCCTGTGGATCCACGGGCACACGCACGACAGCTTCGACTATGAAGTCCATGGCACGCGCGTGGTCTGCAACCCGCGCGGCTTTGCGCGGGATGGCGTGAACGAGAACGCCGCTTTCGATCCGGATTTCATCGTCCGCGTCGATTGATTGCACGAGGGCTTGTCACCTCGCCGCGCTTCGCGGCATCTAACGCCATAGAAAGCGAAACACCGCGATGCACACGCCCTCCCCCGAACTCTCGCTGGCCACGGTCATGCCATCCGACGCCGGCTCGGACATCGAGCTCGCGCTCCAGGCCTCGGCCGGCAACGCGATCGCCTTCGAGACGATCGTGCGCCGCCACAACCGCCTGCTGTTCCGCACCGCGCGCGGCGTGGTGGCCGACGATGCGGAGGCGCAGGACATCGTCCAGGAAACCTACCTGCGCGCATTCGCCAACCTGCACGCCTACCGGGGCGATTCGAGCCTGGGCACCTGGCTCGCGCGCATCGCCATCAACCTCGCGCTCGCAACGCTCCGCAAGAAAGGACGCCTGGTCCAGTGGGAGGAAGGCGCCAACCGGGAAGACACCATGGCCGATGAGACACCCGAGTCAGAGGCGCCGCACGCCATGGCCGAGCGCGGGGAGATGCGGCTGCTCCTGCAGGCGTCCATCGAGGACCTGCCGGTGATCTACCGCAGCGTCTTCATGCTGCGCGCCGTGCAGGAGATGACCGTCGAGGAGACCGCTTACTGCCTGGGCGTGAGCCAGGACGTGGTCAAGACGCGCTTCATGCGGGCACGCGCGATGCTGCGGGAGGCGCTCTCCACGCGTATCGAATCGGGCGCACGCGACACCTTCGCGTTCGCGGGGGAGCGATGCGATGCCGTCCTCGCGCATGTGATGGCCGAACTGCTGCGCCTGCGGCTTGTGCGGCTGCATTGAATCACAGCCTCCGAAATTTTTCCCGACGTTCAACAACAGGAGTTCCCATGAACAACCAGCTCATCGTCCCGCCCGCGGGCCTCTTCCAGGCGCGCCGCCGCGCCCTCTCCTTGTCCGGCTCCGTGCTCTCCGGCGCGGCAGTCGCCATGCTCGGTGGGCGTGATGCTCTCGCAGCAGGGAGCAAGGTGAGCCCCGCCGAGCTCGAGGCGGACATCCGTATCCTCAACACGGCGCTGGGCGCGGAGCTCGAAGCCATCGCTGCCTACCAGGTCGGCGCGGAAAGCGGTCTGCTCACGCCCGGCGTGAAGCCGGTCGCCCTGCAGTTCCAGGGGCACCACAAGGAGCATGCGACCGCGCTCGCCGGCGCGGTGCAGAAGCTCGGCGGCAAGCCCGTCGCCGCGAAAGAAAAATACACCTTCCCGGTCGAGAAGCTCAAGACGCAGACCGACGTGCTGCGCTTCGCGGCCGGCCTCGAGAAAGGTGCGATCTCGGCGTACCTCGGCGCGGTGCCGCTCTTCGCGGATCGCACGCTGTCGCAAGTCGCGGCGAGCATCCTGGGGGATGAAGCGATGCACTGGGCCGTGCTGCGCCAGGTGATCGGCGAGTCGCCCGCCGTGCCGTCGGCCTTCATGTCATGAGCCCGGCCGGCGCAGCCTTCCGCACTGCTGCTTTCGCCGGCCTCATGACGGCGGGCGTTGGCGCCGTGGCGGCCGACGAAGCCGCCGCCCTCCTGCGCGGCGAGCAGCTGTACCAGCGATGCGTGGCCTGCCATGCGGTCGAAACCAACCGGACGGGCCCGCAGCACTGCGGCCTCTTCGGGCGCAAGGCCGGCACCGCGCCGGGCTATACGACGTATTCGCAGGCGCTGCAGGGCACGCACATCGTGTGGGACGCGAAAACGCTGGACATGTTCCTGCGTGATCCGATGACGGCCGTGCCGGGGACGACAATGGGTTACTCCGGCGTGAAGGATCCGAAAGAGCGTGCCGACCTGATCGCGTGGCTGCGCGAAGCGACACGGCCGGGCAAGAGCTGCAAGCTCGCGAGATAGACGCGGCCGACGCCCGGGTGTATCTTGTGCCCCCGATCCACCGAAAGGCGCCGCCATGAAGCTGCACTACCACCCTATCTCGACCACCTGCCGCACCATCATGCTGTTCGCCGCCGAGAGCGGCATCCCGCTGGAGATGCACGTGGTCGACCTGTTCACCGGCGAGCACATGCAGCCGGCGTACGCGGGCCTGAACCCGAGCCGCCTGGTGCCCGTGCTGGAAGACGGTGACTTCGTGCTGACCGAGAACTCGGCCATCCTCAAATACCTGGCCGATAAGACCGGCTCGCCGGCGTACCCGAAGGACCTGCAAAAGCGCGCGCGCGTCAACGAGCGCATGGACTGGATCAGCACGCAGCTGTGCAGTGATCTCGTCTATGGGCTGGTCTATCCGCAGATCTTCGATTCGCACAAGCGCCGCAGCGACGAGTCGCAGGCCGCGCAGCTGGAGCGCTCGAAGGAACGCGCCGGCAAATGGCTGAGCGTGCTCAACGACAACTTCCTCGCCCCGGGCAGCAACTACATCTGCGGCGATGCCATCACGATCGCGGACTACCACGCGGTGTCGTACGTGCAGCTCGCCGAGGTGATCGGCAGCGATCTCGCCGCCTACCCGAACGTCAAGGCGTGGTTGGCCCGCATGAAGTCGCTCAAGAGCTGGCCGCAGGTGTATTCCGTCATCGACGGGTTCGCGGCGTCGCTCAAGGACAAGCAGATGGTGGCCGTGTGACGCCATGATCCGGAAGCTCCATCACAACGCCTACCGCTGCCGCGACTCGGAAGAAACGCGCGCGTTCTACGAAGATTTTCTCGGGCTGCCGCTGGTCAACACGCTGGAGATCGGCAAAACGAAGACGGGCCGCGAGACCCGGGCGCTGCACACGTTCTTCCGGCTGGACGACGGCTCGCACCTGGCCTTCTTCGAAGCGCCGGACATGCCGTTCGAGTTCAAGGCGCAGCATGACTTCGATTTGCACATCGCCCTGGAGGTTGGCCACGAGGTGCTGGCGCCGATGAAGGCCAAGGCGCTCGCGCTCGGCATGGAGTGCCGCGGCCCGTCGGACCACGGGATGATCGACTCGATCTACTTCCGCGACCCGAACGGGTACGTGATCGAGCTGTGCGCGAAACGCGCGGACCACGATGCGCAGATGGAGCCGGCGAGCAATGGCGCGCGGGAGGCGCTGCGGCGGTGGACCGAGGGGAAGGCGACGGCGCGTGTCTGAGTGCGGACCAAGCCCGCAACGACAGAGCTACAGCGCCGCCGCCACCGCGTCGCCCATCTCCGCGGTACCGACGCGCTTGCAGCCTTCCTGGTAGATATCACCGGTGCGCAGGCCGTCGGCCAGCACTTTGCGCACCGCCTTCTCCACGCGGTCCGCGTTCGCGTCTTGCGCGAACGAATGACGCAGCATCATCGCCATCGACAGGATGGACGCGAGCGGGTTCGCGAGGTTCTTGCCCGCGATGTCGGGCGCGGTGCCATGCACCGGCTCGTACAAGCCCTTGTTGCCCTTTGCCATCGAGGCCGAGGGCAACATGCCGATAGAGCCTGTGAGCATCGCGGCTGCATCCGAGAGGATGTCCCCGAAGATGTTGCCGGTGACGATCACGTCGAACTGCAGCGGGTCGCGCATCAGTTGCATCGCGGCCGCATCCACGAAGAGATGCGAGAGTTGCACGTCCGGGTAGTCGCGCCCCACACGCGTCACGACGTCGCGCCAGAGTTGCATCACTTCCAGCACGTTGGCCTTGTCCACGGAACAGAGCTTCTTCTTGCGCGCACGCGCAGTCTGGAAACCGACGTGGGCGATGCGCTCCACTTCGGATTCCGAGTAGCGCATCGTGTTGAACGCCTCGCGCTCGCCGGCAGCATTCGTGCCGAAGCCGCGCGGCTCGCCGAAGTACACATCGCCCGTCAACTCGCGCAGGATGATGAGGTCCAGGCCGCGGATCACTTCCGGACGCAAGGTCGATGCGCCGATCAATTCAGGAAACAGGATCGCGGGGCGGAAGTTCGCGAAGAGCCCCAACTCCTTGCGCAGCCGCAACAAACTCGCACCGGGCCGCATCGCATACGGAATCGCCTCGTCGCCCGGCATGCCCGCGGAGCCGAACAGGATCGCGTCGGCCTTACGCGCGATCTCGCTCGTCGCGACCGGTAGCGGATCGCCGGCGGCGTCGATGCCGGCCTGGCCGATTGCGGCCTCCACCAGCTCGAGCGGCTGGGATTTCCCCACCACAGCCTTGAGCACCTTCACCGCTTGCGCGGTCACTTCGGGACCGACGCCGTCGCCGGCCATCACTGCTATCTTCATCGCTGGATACGCTTTCAAATAAAAGAAAAATCAGGGCCGCGAGGCCGGGTGGGCCTGCTCGTAGTCTTCGATGCGCGCGCTTTGGCTGAGCGTGTAGTCGACCTCGTCCATCCCCTCCAGCAGGCACTGCCGCGAGAACGGGCCGATCGAGAATCGCGCCACCTCGATGCCGGGCCCGGTGACGGTCTGCACCTCGAGGTCGATGCGCACTCGCGCGCCGGGGGTCGCACGCAAGCCGGCCAATAGCGCATCGACGACTTGCTCTTCGAGCACCACCGGCAGCAAGCCGTTCTTGAGCGCGTTCGACGCGAAGATGTCACCAAAGCTCGTCGCGATCACCGCGCGATATCCACCGTCGAAGAGCGCCCACACCGCCTGCTCGCGCGAGGAGCCGCAGCCGAAGTTGCGGCCCGACACGAGGATGCGCGCATCGGCATACACGGGATCGTTGAGAAGGAAATCCTTGCGGCGCTCTCCTTGCGCGCCGCGCCGCACATCGAGAAAGAGGTAGTCGCCGAAGTTGTTCGCGCGCGGCTTTTGCAGATACAGCGCGGGCAGGATCTGGTCGGTGTCGGTGTTGACGCCGCCCAGCGGCGCCGCCACGGCGTCGAGTTGCCGGAATGCTTCCATGGTCTGGTTCCTACCTCAGGGTCCGCACGTCGCTGAGGCGACCCGTCACCGCGGCCGCGACGGCCATGGCCGGGCTCATGAGGTGCGTGCGCGCGCCCGGCCCCTGCCGTCCGACGAAGTTGCGATTGGATGTGGAGGCGCAGCGCTGCCCCGGCGGCACCTGGTCGCCGTTGGTGCCGAGGCACATCGAGCAGCCTGCATGGCGCCACTGGAATCCCGCATCGAGGAAGACGCGATCAAGCCCCTCGGCTTCCGCCTGCCGCTTGACGAGGCCCGACCCGGGCACGACCCACGCTTCGACGGTGGACGCCACGCGACGGCCACGCGCGATGTCCGCCGCGATGCGCAGGTCTTCGATGCGGCCGTTGGTGCAAGAGCCGATGAAGACGCGGTCCACCGAGACGTCCGTGAGCGCCTGCCCCGGCTGCAGTCCCATGTACGCGAGCGAGCGTTCCATCGCCTCGCGCCGCTTCGCGTCCCCCGTCTTCGCCGGGTCGGGCACATGGCCGGAAATCGGCAGCGCGTCCTCCGGGCTCGTGCCCCAGGTGACCATGGGCGCGATCTCGTCGGCCTGCAGCACGACTTCCTTGTCGAACACGGCGTCGTCGTCGCTCGGGAGCGTGCGCCACAGCGCGACGGCTTCATCCCACGCCGCGCCTTGCGGTGCGAAGGGCCGCAGCGCGAGCCATTGGTACGTCGTGTCGTCGGGAGCGATCATGCCCGCGCGCGCGCCGGCTTCGATCGTCATGTTGCACACGGTCATGCGCGCTTCCATCGACAGCGCGCGGATCGCCTCGCCCGCGTACTCGATGACGTGGCCCGTGCCGCCCGCGGTGCCGATCTTGCCGATGATCGCGAGGATGATGTCCTTCGCCGACACGCCCTTGCCGAGTTTGCCGTCGACCGTGACGCGCATCGTGCGCGGCGTACGCTGCCAGAGCGTCTGCGTGGCGAGCACATGCGTGATTTCCGATGCGCCGATGCCGAACGCGAGCGCGCCCAACGCGCCATGGGTTGAGGTGTGGCTGTCGCCGCACACGATCAGCGAGCCCGGCAGGCTCAGGCCCTGCTCCGGCGCGACGACATGGATGATCCCCTGGCGCTCGTCCTCGATGCCGAAGAAGCGGATGTTCGCCGTTTCGCAATCGTCCTTCAGCGCCTGCGCCATCGCGCGCTTCTCGGGGTCCTTCACGGTGGCGAAGGTGCGCGAATCGCTGGGCACGTAATGGTCGGGCGTCGCGAAGGCGCGCTCCGGCGAGCGCACCGGCAGCTTCCGCTGGCGCAGCATCTCGAACGCGGGCGCGGAGCCGTCCTGCACGAGGTGGCGGTCCACATACAGCAGCGTCTGGCCGTCGTCGCGGCGCATGACGACATGCCGGGCCCAGATTTTCTTGAACAGTGTCGGCATCAGGTGGTCATTCGAGCTTCGCGCCGGAGATGCGCACGATGGATTCGTAGCGCTTGATCTCCGAGACGATGAAATTGCCGAAATCCTCGGGCGAGCCTCCGCCGACCTCGGCGCCGAAATCGGCCATGCGCTTTTGCAGGTCCGCCGACTTGAGCACCGCGTTGGCTTCGGCGTTGAGTTTGTCGACGATCGGGCGCGGCATGCCGGCCGGGCCCATCAAGCCATACCACGACGACGCGTACACGTCCTTCAGTCCGACCTCGTCGAACGTCGGCACGTCGGGCAGCGCGGGGTTGCGCTTCTTCGACGCCACGGCGAGCGCGCGCAGCTTGCCGCCCGCGATGAAAGGCAGGCACGTCGTGGTGTCGAGCATGAGCGAGATGTGACCCGACACGAGGTCGACTTCGGCGGGCGATGTGCCTTTGTACGGCACGTGCGTGAGTTCGATCTTCGCGGCCGACATGAACTGCACGGCCGCGAGATGCTGCGACGAGCCGACACCGGCCGAACCGTAATTGAGCTTGCCCGGGTTGGCACGCGCGAAATCGATCACGTCCTTCGCCGTCTTGAATGGCGAGGCAGCCGGCACGACGAGGATGTTCGGCACCGACGAGACGTAGATGATCGGCGTGAAGTCCTTGACCGGATCGAAGCCGAGCTTGCCGTACAGGTGGATGTTCACGGCGTTCGGGCTGATCGAGCCCATGAGCAGGTTGTAGCCATCGGGCTTCTGGCGCACTGCCAGTTCGGTGCCGATGTTGCCGCCCGCGCCGCCGCGGTTGTCGATGACGAAGGGATGGCCGAGCTTTTGCCCCAGGGGCTCGGAGATCATCCGCGCCGTCGTGTCGACGCCGCCGCCGGGCGGCCACGGGACCATCAGCTTGATCGGCTGGCTGGGGTAGTTGGCCGCCGACTGGGCCCATGCGGCGGCGCCCATCACGAGTATCAACGCCGCCATGCAGGCATGCAGTTTCTTCACCATTGTCTTGTCTCCGATAGTTGGAATCCGTGCTTCGGATGCTATTGGCGTAACCCGGTGGTATCAACGACAATTAAGGCATGCAGTACCTCACGAAAACTCATGCCTGAAGCGCTTTACCCATGAGTCGCCGCCTGCCCCCGCTGAATGCCTTGCGCGCCTTCGAGGCAGCGGCCCGCTGCGGCAACTTCACGCGCGCCGCGCAGGAGTTGTTCGTCACGCAAGGCGCGGTGAGCCGGCACGTCGGCACGCTGGAGGATTGGCTCAAGGTGCGCCTGTTCGATCGCGGCCGGCACGGCATCTCGCTCACGCCCCCGGGGCAGGCGTACTTCGCGTCCGTGCGTTCGGCGCTCGACCAGATCGAGCACGGTACGCGGCAGTTACAGCAAAGTCCCGACGAACGCAGGTTGCGCATCAAGCTGCCGCCCACCTTCGCGATCCGCTGGCTGATGCCGCGGCTCGCGCGCTTCCATGCGGCGCATCCGGAGATCGACGTGCAGATCACCACCTCGCACCAGAAAGTCGATTTCGAGCGCGACGACGTGGACGTGAGCATCCATTCGGAGCAGCGACCTCCAACAGGCTCGGGCTTCCGGCGTTTATTCGGCGAGACGCTCGTGCCGGTTTGTGCGCCCGGCTTGCTCGAGAGCGGACCGCCACTCGCGAAACCCGACGATCTTGCGGGGCATGTGTTGCTGTGCTCGATGAACCGGCCGAACGATTGGCCGGCCTGGCTTGCCGCCGCGGGTGCGCGTGGGGTCGATGGCAACAGCGGCCTGAAGTTCGAGAATGCCGCGCTGGCTTACCAGGCCGCGGCGGACAAGCTGGGCGTCATCGTGGCGTTGTTGCCGTTCGTGCGCGACGATCTCGCGGCAGGCCGCTTGGTGGCGCCGTTCGCGTTGGAGGTGCCGACCGAGGGTGCGTACTACCTCGCGTATCCGACGCGTGAGCCGAAGCCCAAACGCGTGCTGGATTTCGAGGAATGGATCGTGGCGGAGGCGCGAGGGGATGTCATCCCGGGCTCCGACCCGGGATCCAAGGAGGCGCGCATGGGTGCCGGATCAAGTCCGGCATGACAAGGAGGTAAGAGTCCGGTTCGAGTCCGGCATGCCAAGGTGACTACATGCGCGCGCCGCCGTCCACGCCCAGCGCCTGGCCGGTCATGTGCCGCGAATCTTCCGAACAGAGGAAGGCGATGACGGAAGCCACATCGTCCGGCGTCGCGACGCGCCCGAGCGGCGTGTCGCGGGCCTGTCCCGCGACCATCTTCGCGCGTGCCTCCTCCGCCGACGTCGCCGCCCCGCCGCCGGTCTGCGCGGACCAATCGAGGCGCGCGGTGTCAACTGGTCCCGGACACACCGCATTCACGCGCACGTTGTGCGGCGCCATCTCGTGCGCGAAGGCCTGCGTGAGGCCGATCTGGCCGAACTTCGACGCGGCATAGGCCGCCATGCGCGCCCGGCCGAAGCGGCCCGCCAGCGAAGAGACGATCACCACCGCGCCGCCCTGCCCGCCCTGCGCCATGTGCTTGCCTGCCGCCTTGCAGCACAGGAACGTGCCGATGAGGTTGATGTCGATGACGCGCTGCAAGTCCTCGCGCTCGAGATCGATCACGGGCACGCGATCGCGTCCCGGGCGCGACGCGGCGTTCGCGACCAGCAGGTCGATGCGGCCGAGGACGGCGATGGTCTTCTCCACCGCGGCCTGCACCTGCGCCTCGTTGGAGACATCGGCCTCCAGCACGAGCGCGCGGCGTCCCATCGCCTCGATCTCCGCCGCGACGCTGGCCACGCCGTTCCAGTCGCGCTCGTCCGCGGGGCGCTGGTCGACGGGCCATACGATGTCGATGAGCGCAACGTCCGCGCCATCGCGTGCGAGTCGCAGCGCCGTGGCGCGACCGATGCCGCGGCGGCCGCCCGCACCGGTCACCAGGGCTACCTTGCCTTTGAAGTCATGGGGCATCGTTTTGCTTCCGGAATTCCTCGATCGACCTGGCGAAAGCGCCGCCCGCGAGCTTGAGCGGCCGCGTCACCGAACGCGTCGCGCCGAACGTCGGCATGTACATCGAATGCTTGCCCAAACCGCCGAGCACGAGCACCACGAAATCATCCGGGTCCTGCACGATGGTGAGCCGCGTATCCAGCGGCGCGTTCGCATACCGTGCGGGATCGCGCTTGCGGAACCGCTCCTCGACGTTCTCCGGCGAGAGGTCGCCCAGCGCGATCGTCGCCTGCTCGAACAGGCGTTGCTTCACGTCGCGCTTGGAGAGGCCGCCGTCCGCGAGTGTCTTCGCATGCTCGGGGCTGAGCGCCACGACCGCATTGCTCTCGTAGTACCAGTTGTTCGCGCCGGTGCCGGCGATGGTGCCCGCGATCATCCTCAGCAAACCCGTCTCGTCCTTGCTGAAGTGGTCGTTGATGTTGAACGGCGCCTCGCAGCCGACCACCGTGACGGTACTCACGCCCTTGTCGTAGCCGCGCTCGACGTGCAGCGGCTCCCACGGACTGCCCGCCTCGTTCTCCGCGACGACGAAGCTGTACTTGGCCGGCGTGCCCATGGTGGCCATGTCGCCGATGCCCGGCGTCGCGCCCGCGATGTTGACCATCGCGAGGCGCACCGCGCGGCCGATCGCCGCGTTAGCGCGAAAGCCCGGACCGAAAACGTTGTGTCCGCTGTTGATCGAAAGCTCGCGCGAGATCGGCCCGTTGAAGATCGCGAGCGGCGCGACCGGGTGCGTCGTCGACTGCACGCCGCGCAAGTTGAACGGCGACTCGCACATCGCCTCGATGGCGAGCATGACGAGCGGGAAATATTCCGGCTTGCAACCGGCCATCACCGCGTTCGCCGCGACCTGGATCGGCAGGATGTCCGCATCGCGCGGCGCGAACACGCCCACCGATTCGTTCCACGGCCGGTCGCAGTACGCGAGCATGCGCTCCACGCGCTGCGTCGTCGGCGGGATGATCGGCAGGCCGTCGCCCCAGCCGCGCTGCATCGAATAGTCGGTGGCGGCTTCCACGTCCTCGGGCGCATCGACCGTGAGGTCCGCCCCTTCGAGAAATTCCTCGATCTGCTGCTTCATATCGCGAAGATGCTCCTCAGTTGCGCGAGGACCTGCGGGATGGCCTGCTCGGCGCGCGCGTGCACCACGGACTCGATCATGCCGCCCAGCGGATGATCGATGCGCACCATCGCGAGATCGGGCACGCCGTCCACGCGCGCCTGGCTGCGCGCCAGCGTCGCGAACGGCAGCGAGCAGATCAGGATCGCGGGCTTGCCGCGCTTTCTGGCTTGTGTCATGTCGTGGACACTCCACGACGTGCACGACCCTCAGTCGGCCATCGCCGTCACTATGCAGTCGGCCTCGCGCACGAGTTCATCGAGGATTTCCTCCTGCGCGCCGACGGTGGCGTTGCCCTTGCGGCGATACAGGATCTCCGCATTCAATTCCTGGCGCACGCGTTCGCCGATCAGCTGCAGCAGCATGTGCGCGTTGTCCTTGGTGTTGTCCAGCAGGCCGATGCGCAGTTGCCTGCCGCTCGCCACCGTGCCCGAGGCCGATGCATCGCGCGAGCCGTGGGAGACGGGTTCTTTCGCTTCGGGAACGATCCAGCGTGTGTTGGTCATGCGGACTCCTTTTCTTGTACGAACGATCGCGGGCCTACTTGCCCGCCTTGATGACTTCCTCGACAACCACTTGTTCCTTGCGGATGAACGCGGCGAGCTCCGCCTCGTCCAGGATCGCGGCCGGGATGAAGTTGCCTTGCGTCATCTGCGACTTGAAGGCCTGGCTGTGCGCCACTTTCGCCACTGCCTGCCGCAGCGCCCCAACCACCGCAGGCGGCGTGTCCTTGTGCACGAACAGCCCGCGCCAGAAGGTCCAGTCGATGGCGATGCCGAGCTCGCGCAGCGTCGGGATTTCCGGAAAGCCTTCGAGCCGCGTCGGCGACATGATCTCCAGCATGCGGAACTTGCCTTCCTTGATCAGGCTCGCCGCGTCGCCCACCACCACGCTCGCCGCATCGGTCGTGCCGCTCAGCACCGCCGTGTGCGTGCCCGCGCTACCCGCGAACGGGATCGCGTTGAGCTTGATGCCCGCCGCCTTCTCGATCAGCGGGATCTGCATCTGCGTGACGGAGCCGACGCCGGCATTGCCCACGCTGAGCGCGCCGGGATTCTTCTTCGCCTCGTCGATGAAATCCTTGATGGTCTTCCAGCGCGAGTTCTGCGGCACGGCGAGGCCGATGGCGTCCTGGTTCAGCACACCGAGGAAGATGAAATCCTTGTCCGTGATCTTCCCTTGCGAGTCGTAGGTCTGCGTCACGATCGATTGCGAGGTGAACATCAACGTGTAGCCGTCCGCGGGCTGCGCCTTCACGTATTGCGAGCCGACCAGCCCGCCGGCGCCCGCGCGGTTGAGCACGATCACTTTCTGCGGCAGCACGTCGCCGAGCTGCTGCGCGATGAAGCGGCCGACCACGTCCGTGCCGCCGCCGGGCGGAAACGGCACGACGAGGTTGATGACGCGATTCGGGTACGTGCTCTGCGCGAAGGCGAGCCGCGGCGCCATGACGGCCGCAGCCGTAGCCGCCATCGCCTGGCGGCGGTTGATCGTTTTGCCCATGATTTGTCTCCGTTGTGTTTGTTCGAATCGAGGGCTTGCTATGCGTACAGCTCGGAGGTGTCCCGCGCCTTGTCGATCGCGATCAGCGAGTCGTACAACTTTCTCGCCGGCGACTTCAACCCGCCATACGCGAGGCAGCCTTCGAACTTCGCGAGCAGCTCGCCATCGCGCAGCGGGTTCGCCGCGTTGCCGCGCGCGTATTCCACTTCGGTGTGGAACTGGCGACCGTCCTTCGTCGACACTTCGATAATCTCCATCGGCGCTTCGCCCGGCCGACGCGGATCGTCGGCTTCCTGCGATTCCACGCGAACCATCTTCATGGCCTGCTGGATCTCCGGCCGCGCGACGAATTCGTCCGTCACCTCCACGAGTCCGACCCGGCGCGCATGCAGCATCGCGGCCATCGCGAACTCCATGCTGAACTTCGCCTGCAGGCCGGTCTGCGGGCTGCTGTAGCGCAGCGTCGCCTTGTTGCGCGGGCTGATGCGCACCGTGATGGCTTTCACCTGGTCCGGGTGAAGATCGTTCTCGGTGACGAGGTCGTACAGGCCGTCCATTGCGCGATGTCCGCAGAAGCACGCGGGGTACTTCTTCAGGTTGATGCCGTCGCGCGTGATCTTCCAGACGCGCCCCGCTTCGCTCGCCGATTCGAGGTCCACGCGCCGATTCGGCGAGACAGCCGTGAGCAAACCTTTGGCATGCTCGAGCGCATCGAGCGAACCGGTGAAGCCCTGCTCCGCCGCGGCGGCCGAGAAGAGCCCACCCTGCGCACCGCGCCCCGCATGCAGCGGCTTGGTGTCGCTGCCGAAATTCGCGATGACGCCGCCGACGTGCGATGCGGCAATCGCCAAGGCATTGGCCGCCTGCGTGGCATCGAGCTTGCGCAGCACCGCGCCCGCCGCCGCGCAGGCGATGGCGCCGAACGCGCCGGTCGGGTGCCAGCTGAAGTTGTGCATGATGTCCTGCTCGCGGCGGATCAGTTCCGCGAACACTTCATACCCAGCGACATAAGCAGTCGCCATGTCGCGACCACTGGAGCCCAGCGCATCGGCCTGCGCGAGGACGGCCGGGACCACCATCGTGCTGATGTGCGACTTCTGCGCCGCATCGTCGTAGTCCAGCGCGTGCGCGGCCGTGGCGTTGATCAGCGCCGCATCCAGGGTCCGCACGCGCTGCGTGCCCCACAGTAATTTGCTCTCGCCGGGCGCGGGCTGGATGGCCTTCACCAGGCGCTGCGTCACGGGCTCGTTGCGTCCCGCGACGAGCGTGCCGACGGTGTCGGCGAAGGCGATGCCCACCCAGTGCATCGCACCTTGGGGGAGTTTCTCGTAGCGGAGTTCGGAGACGAATCGTCCCAGATCGACGGTCAGTGCCAACGTCGTCTCCCGTTCAATCGAGTTGCGTGACGAGCTTGGTGGCGAGGTAGCCGTCGAACGTCTCCTGCCCCCCCTCGCTGCCGATGCCGCTGTCCTTGATGCCGCCGAGCGGAATCTCCGGCGCGGCCTGCCCCGAATGGTTGATGTTCACGTTGCCGGCCTGCAAGCCGTTCTGCAGCGTGAGCGCGTACTTCGTCGACGTCGTGAACGCGTACGACGAGAGGCCGTACGGCAGCGCGTTGGCGCGGCGGATCGCCTCGTCGAGGTCGCTGTAGCGCACGACCGGCGCGACCGGGCCGAACGGCTCGTCGAGCATGATGCTCGCGGTGTCGGGCACGTCGGTCATCACCGTGGGCGCGAAGAAGTAGCCGTTGTCGCCGACCTGCGCGCCGCCCATCTCGATTTTGGCGCCCTTGGAACGCGCGTCCTCCACCATCTGCGCCATCGCGGGCAGGCGGCGCGAATGCGCCAGCGGACCCATGGTCGTGGTGGCGTCGTTGCCGGGGCCCACCTTGAGCGCTTTCGCGTGGCCGAGGAAGGCCGCCATGAAGCGGTCGTACACCTTGTCGTGGATGTAGAAGCGATTCGGGGCCACGCAAACCTGGCCCGCGTTGTTGAACTTGATGGTCGACAGCACTTTCGCGGCTGCATCCACGTCCGCGTCTTCGCAGACGATCGCGGGCGAGTGGCCGCCGAGTTCCAGCGTCATGCGCTTCAAGCCCGCGCCCGCCATCGAGGCGATCAGGCGGCCCACCGGCACGGAGCCTGTGAAGCTCACCTTGCGCACGATGGGCGACGAGATCAGGTGCGACGACACTTCGGAGGGCACGCCCCACACGCAGTTCAGCACGCCCTTCGGCAGGCCCGCTTCATGGAACAGACGTGCCAGCGCGATCACCGCGCTCGGCGCATCTTCCGGGCCCTTCAAGACCAGCGTGCAGCCGGAACCGAGCGCCGCGGCGACTTTGCGCACGGCCTGGTTGTACGGGAAGTTCCACGGCGTGAACGCGACGCAGACACCGACCGGTTCGCGCAGCACCATCTGGCGCACATTGGGCACGCGGGCGGAGACGATGCGGCCGTAGATGCGGCGTGCTTCCTCGGCATGCCACTCCAGGTGTTCCGCGCAGCGGTTCACCTCGGCGATCGCTTCCTTCAGCGGCTTGCCCATGTCGGCGGTGATGTTGCGCGCGATGGCTTCGGCGCGCTCGCGCGTGAGCTGCGCGACCTTGCGCAGGATGTTGCCGCGCTCCAGTGCGGACACGAGCTTCCAGCTGTCGAAGGCGCGCTCGGCCGCGCGCAGGGCGCGGTCCAGGTCTTCCTTCGTCGCATGCGGCAACTGCGCGATGACGGCGCCCGTCGCGGGGTCGCGCACGTCTTGCGCGGGGCGGCCGCCCCCCTTGATGAATTCACCGTCGATATAGAGGCTGAGGTCTTCGTACATGGTGTCGTTTCCTTGTCTTGTTCGGAGCGTGGTCGGTTAAGTCGGTGAGGAGGCAAAGATGTGGGGCCCGAGCTCGGCGACGCTGCGCGCGCCGACATAGCCCATGGTCTTTTCGAATTCGTTGCGCAGGATCGCGATGGTCTTCTCCGCGCCGGCTTGCCCGCCCGCGGCGAGACCATAGAGCGTGGCGCGGCCGATCATCACGGCATCCGCGCCGAGGGCGAGCGCCTTCACGATGTCGCTGCCGCGGCGCACGCCGCTGTCCAGGAGAATCGTGCAACGCCCATTCACCGCAGCTGCGATGGAAGGAAGAATGTCGATGGTAGGCACGGCGCTATCCATGGCCCGCCCGCCGTGGTTGGAGATGACGATTCCGTCCGCGCCGCAGTCGATCGCGCGCAGCGCATCCTCTTCGCTCAAGATGCCCTTGACGATCAGCTTGCCCGGCCAGAGATCGCGCAACGTCCGCACGTCGTCCCACACCATGCCGGGATGCCGGCCCGGCTCGCCGCCGCCCTTGCCGCCGAGCGGCGCGATGATGTGCTTGTACTGCGGTGGGTAGTTCTCGTGGATCGGCATGCCGCCGTTCATGAGGTACGGCAACATCACGCGCGCCAGCCAGCCCGGATGCAGCGCCATGTCCAGCGCCATCGTCGGGTTCAATTCCACCGGCACGGTGAAGCCGTTGCGCAAGTTGTGTTCGCGCGTGCGGCCCAGCGCCGAATCGATGGTGATGATCAGCGCGTCGTAGCGGCCCAGGTCGCGCGCGCGCTTCACCATCTCGTGCACCAGCTCCTGCTGGGGCCACATGTAGATCTGGAACCAGAGCTGCCCGTTCGACTCGCTCGCGATGCGCTCCATCGAGGTCACCGCGCCGAAGGTCACTGAAGTGGGGATGCCCGCACGCGCCGTCGCACGCGCCATCGCGAGCTCGCCATGCGTACACAGCAAACCCGCGAGGCCCGTCGGCGCGATCACCAGCGGCAACTCGATGCGCTTGCCGAAGAGGCGCGTGCCCAGGTCCCGCTCGCGCAGGTCCACCATGAACTTCGTCTTGAGCTTGAGGCGCTCGAAGGCGCCGCGGTTGTCCCGCAGCGCCACCTCGTCCTCCGAGCCCCGATCCACATACTCGAAGATGCCCTTGGGCACCCTCGTGCGCGCCGCACGCCGCATGTCCTCCACGTTGTGGCAACGATCGATGACGGGCATCTGGATCGCCTGGCCTGCGCGTAGGGACTTCCGGCATGCGTGGACTGCGCGCGTCTTACATCTTCACGGGCGGAGGCGAGATGTAGTTGGGGAAGAGGCCGATGGCATCCATCTGGCACTCGACGAACACCGGGCCCTTCATCGCGAGGCCCTTGGCCACCTGGCTCGCCACCTCGTCGATGCTGCGCGCGGCAAGGTAGGGAATGCGCGCGGACTCGGCCAGCTTGGCGAAGTCGGGCGGCACCAGGTCGCCGAAGCAGCGCCGGCCGCCATAGCCGCCGTCCTGGATGTGCTTGATGACGCCGTAGCCGTTGTCGTTCATCACCAGGATGACGATGTCGATCTTTTCCTGCGCGGCCGTGAACAGCTCGTTCAGGTTCACCGCGAAGCCGCCGTCGCCGGCGAGCATCACGGTCTTGCGGCCTTGCGCCGTTGCCGACACTGCCGCACCGATACCCAGCGGCAAGCCGGGGCCGATGCCCAGGCCGATCGGGTACATGCCGTCGCGCGGGTTGTAGATCGGGAAGATCTTGTTGCCCCATGAGCCGTTGGAGAGCGTCACGTCGCGCACCCACATGCAATCGCGCGGCATGACGGCGCGCAGCTTGTCCGGCAGCGTGCCGTACGGGCCGAGTGTCTTGCGGAAGGCTTCGTTGGCCATCACCTTCGCGGTGACGACTTCGTCGAGGAAAGACTTGTCGACATTCAGCTTGCCCTTCAGGCGATCGGCCAGCAGGCTCAGCGTCGCGGCCGTGTCGGCGCACACGAACATCTCGTTCGTGTAGGTGCGGCCGTTGGCGGCGGGGTCGATGTCGATCTGCACCAGGTTCTTCGGCAGCTTGGCCTTGTTCTCCTGCGTCTCGTTCACCCGCATGCGCGAGCCGGCGACGATGATCAGGTCGGCCTTCTCGAAGATACCTTCGACGATCGGGTCGGGGCGGCTGCTCAGGCTGCCGTTCAGCGCACCGAAGCTGCGCGGATGGTCATCGGGCACCACGCCGTGCGCGGCATTGCTGTTCACCGAGCTGAAGCCCAGCTCCATCAGGCGGCGCGCGCCGTCGGAAGCGTCGCGCGCACCGGCGCCAAGCCACAGCATCGGGCGCTTGGCCTTGGCGATGTGCTCGACGAGGCGGTCGAGTTCGGCGGCGTCAGGCACGCGCTTGGGCGGCAGGGGCAGCACGAAATTGTCGAAGGACTTCGGGCGCGGAATTTCGGTGCGCTGGATGTCGAACGGCACTTCCACCGTGACGGGACCCGGGCGGCCGGACAGGGCAGTGACTGCCGCCTGCGTCAGCACGCCGAGCGCTTCCTTGGCCGAGTTGATGCGGAAAGCCGCCTTGCCGACGGCCTTCAGCATGTCCAGCTGCGCGGGCACGTCGTGCACGCCGCCCTGGCCGCGGCCGATCTGCATGTACGGGCTCTGGCCAGTGATGTGCAGCAAGGGCGTGCCGGCGAAGTGCGCCTCGACGATTCCGCCGACAGCGTTGGCCGCGCCCGGGCCGGTGCTGCTGAAGATGCAGCCGAGGCCGCCGTGCGCGCGCGCATAGCCGTCGGCCATGTGCGCGGCGCCCATCTCGTTGCGCGCCATCACGAAGTTGATCTTGCCCTGCCGGTTGATGGCGTCGAGCATCGGGATGTTGTGGACGGAGATGATGCCGAATGCGTCCTTGATGTCGCACGCGGCGAGGAATTCGGCGATCAGGTCGCCAACGAGGTAGGGGAGCGTCATCTGAAATGCTTTCTTGATAGCGGAAGTTTTTGAAAGAAGATGGACGGCACGCGCCCTATTTGAGGATCCGACGTCCGCGTTTTACTTGGCCGGAACCGTGGTGCCGGCTTTCGGCACCCACGCCTCATCCCACGGGAAGCTGCCGTTGAGCTCATACGGCGGCAGGCCGCGGTCGATGCGATCGCGGTAGATGCTGGTGACGGGTTCCTTCCACGGCGAGATCGCGCCTTCGTAAGCCGAAGGCCCGACGCGGAAGTGCTGTGCGTGTTCGAAGGTCTCCACGAACGGCATGTTCATGTCGTAGAAATCCTTGGGGTCGGTCGGGCGCGGGCCGGTCTTGGAGACGTGGCTCATGGTCTGGCGGCCGATCATCTTCTCGAGCATCTGGCAGCACTCGATCAGCTTGCCGACATTCACGCCCGTCGTGTAGCCCATGCCATCGAGCATATGCACGAGGTCTTCCGTCGGGACCATGTTGGTCGCGACGCCGTTGCCGCAATACGGGCAGCCGCCGATGCCGCCGACAGTGCCTTCGAGGCGCAGCGTGTCGCCCTTGCGCAGGACCAGCAATGCCGCATAGATGGAGGACATCGCCATGCCGCGCGTGTTGTGCACGTGCAGCGTGAAGTCGGTGATCTCGGGCCACTGCTTCTGGATGCGCGAGAAGTACTCCGTCACCTTCGCGGGGTGGCACCAGCCCATCGGATCCGACAGGATGATCTGCTTGACGGTGATGCCGGCCTCGTCCCAGATGGCGTGCTGCCGCTCGAACATCTTCATGCCCAGGTCCACCGGGAAATCCCCGGCGAAGTTCGAGCCGAAGATCGCGTTGAGGCCGATCGTGGCTTCCGTCACGCCGGCTGCCTTGGCCTTTTCGACGATAGGCATCCAGGTGGCCATCTCGTCGGCCTGGCCCTTGTTGGCGTTGCGGCGCACGAAGATGTCGCACATGTGGCAGTACAGGCGCGGGCGGCGGCGGCTCTGCTCGTTCGCCAGGGGCGGCATGAACTCCTGCGCGCGCTCGATACCGCGCTGGTTCAGCGCCAGTGCGGTGTAGATCACGCCGGGCTTCGGCTTGAAGCCCGTCACGATCTCCTCGATGTGGCGCATCTGCGGCGTGTACTTCGCGCTCACGAAGGAGCCGACCATGATGCGCGGCAGGCCGGTCTCGGACAGCGCGTCCAGCAGCGCGATCTTGTCCGCGACGGCGATGCTCGCGTCTTCGATCTGCATGCCCTCGCGCATGGTTTCATCGGTGTAGATGATGTCGCAGTACTTCTCTGACGTGAACATGGGTGGTGTCCTTATTGAACGGTTGCCGTTGCGGATGGAAGCTGCTGCGTCATGCCCAGGCGCACCTTGCCGGGTGTGTCCAGGAGCGCCGACGCGATGAGCTGCCGGTGTTCGTACGTGGTGCCCGCGCGCATGCTCCAGGAGGTGACGCGCCGATACCAGAGGTTGATGTCCGTGTCCATGATGAAGCCGATGCCGCCGTGCAGTTGCTGGCAGCAGCGCACGACGTACAGGCACTTCACGTTGCCGAATGATTTGGCCTGCGCCACTTCGACGCGGGCGGGCAGCTCTTCGCTCATGCGCCAGATGGCTTCGCGCGCGAGCAGCTGCGTGCCGTCCACCGCGTTGAGCATGTCGGCGGCCATGTGCTGGATCGCCTGGAACGAGCCGATCATCTGGCCGAAGGCCTCGCGCTCGTTGACGTACCTGATGGAGACTTCCATCGCCCGGCGCGCGGCGCCTTCGAGCAACGACGCGTAGAAGACGGCGGCGTAGTCCATCAGGTCGTCGATGACGGTTGCGCCCTCCCCGACCAGGTTCGCTTCGGGCACGCGCACGTTCTCGAAGCGCACGAAGTCCTCGCGGTCCTTGGTGGTCGGCACGAGTTCCTCGGCGTGGATGCCGGCCGTGTTCGTGTCCACGAGGATCGCACGCAGACCGGAAGGGCCCGCGCCCTCCATGCGGAACACCACGAGGCACTTCTGCGCGTTGCCGAAGTTGTCGACGAAGTGCTTGACGCCGTTCAGCACCACATGCCCGCCATCGACGCGGCCGGTCATCGCGACCGCATCGGTCGCCCAGCGGCCGTTCTTTTCCTGCAGCGCCCAGCTGAGCATCAGGCTGCCGTCGATCACCTTGGGCAGCAACTCCTGCTTCTGCTGCTCGCTGCCGTGTTTGGCGATCACGAGCGCGGGCACCAGCGTCGCATGCACCGGCAGCGGCGCGATGTAGCGCCCGAGTTCCTCGAACACCAAGCCCATGTACGACAGCGGCAAGCCTTGTCCACCGTACGCTTCAGGCAGCGAAATGCCGAGCCATCCGAGCGCGGTGAACTTGTCCCACAGCGGCTTCGAATAGCGCAGTGAATGCACTTCGGCGGCGCGCACGACGGCGGGCGTCGACTCGGCCTCGAGGAATTCGCCGGCCGAAGTCTTGATCAGTTGTTCTTCATCGTCCAGCAAGACGTTCATGACGGTTTCACCTCTTGCTTTGCTTCCTTGCGCGCGGTCTTGATCCCGCTGCGCGGCATGTCGAGCGCCTTGCGCGCGACCTGGTCGCGCATCACCTGCACGCTGCCGTGG
Source organism: Pseudomonadota bacterium (assembly GCA_040385005.1). Taxonomy (GTDB): domain Bacteria; phylum Pseudomonadota; class Gammaproteobacteria; order Burkholderiales; family Burkholderiaceae_C; genus Ramlibacter. The sequence continues at coordinate 4,456 of JAZKIF010000045.1, read as the reverse complement.
TTCACGGTGGACTGGTACGCGCCGAGCAGGTTGTGCGCGAACACGCCTTGCTCGATGGTGTGGCGCGAGCTGCTTAAAAGCTGCGCGTGCGGGCCGAGGATCTGGCTGATCGCCTCGGTGGCGCGCACGCCATGTTCCGGTCCGGCGATCTTTTCCGCGGAGCCTTCGTAGAGGAAGGGCTTGCCCGCCTGGTCGATGGAGATGCTGCGCATCGTCATCAGCCGGCACATCTGGCCTTCGGTCCACAAATCGGCAATCGTGTTGCGCACCGCCGGGTCGTCCCGCAAGTGCTTCGTGTCGTCGCCGCCGTCCTTCAGGTAGTTGACGACGTCTTCGTCCAGGTGCACCGAGATCAGGTAGCGCCATGCGCCCACGCGGTCCAGGTTCAGGCCGCGCTGCGCGACATTCCAGCCGTCGCCTTCTTCGCCGAGCCGGCACGACACCGGCACTTCGACGTTGTCGAAGAACACCTCGTTCGTACGGATCTCGCCGTAGGTGGTGTTCACCGGCGCGGGGGGATCGCTTTGCACCGTCCACAACGCGCGCACCGTGATGCCGGGTGTGTCCATCGGCACCAGCAGCACCGACAGGCCCGCCTGGCGGCGCGACTCCGGGTCGGTGCGTGCAAGCAGGAAGATGTGCGACGAGTTCTGCGCATTCGTCGTGAAGATCTTCTGCCCGTTGACGATGTATTTGTCGCCCTTCAGCGTCGCACGGCAGCGGATGCCCGCGAGGTCCGTGCCGCAATGCGGCTCGCTGTAGCCCTGGCAGAACACCACCTCGGAGGCGATGGAGCCGGGGATGTATTCATCCTTCTGCGCATCGGTGCCAGATGCGAGGATGGCAGGCGAGCCCGTGCCGCCACCGGCAACGCGCAGGCCCCCGCCTTCACGCAAAAATTCTTCCTCGACAAGGTACTGCGCGATGCGCGTGCCGCCCTGGCCGCCGTACTTCTTCGGCCAGCTGATGGCGACCCAGCCGCGCTCGCGCAGCTTGTCGAACACTTCCCGCAAGTGCGGCCCCCGCGGCTTGCCCTCGCGAAATTCCTTGAACTCCCGAATCACGTCCGGGTTGACGTGTTCGCGAATGAACGCGCGCACGTCGGCCCGGAGTTTTTCGTCTTCGTCGCTGAATGCGAAATCCATGTCTTCGTTTCCCATCCGGTTGCCCGGATGTTCCTGCTGTCAGTCTTCGATCTTCACGGTCACCGCTTTGCCGGTGCCGGTCGTGTACGAGCTCTTCCCCGCCGCCATGCCCGTCACGATGATGCGGAACCAGTCCGGCGCGCCGGCGATCTGGATCAGCTCTTCGTCCGGCGCATCGAACACCCAGCGGGTGCCGTGGCGCGAACGCGGAATCTCCACCGCGTTCTTGAAGTACTTCGCGGGCAGGCGGGCGTTCTGGAAGATGTAGTACTGGATGTCTTCCTTCGTCCAGCCATGCGCCGTGAACACTTTCGCGTGGTCCGGCGACAGCAGCATGCAGTTGTCGGCCCAGCGCTCGCTGTACAGCCAGTAGCGCGTCGAGCAGGAGCCGATGCAGGGAATGGTCCCGGCATAGGTCTGCAGGATGCCCTCGGGCGTCTCGCTTTGCAGGTCGAAGATCTCCAGCTGCGACTCGACCCCGAAGATCGTCACCGCGTTGTCGGTCTTCTTGTGCCCCGCATCGACGTGGTACGGCGCCCACGGACTCTGCTCCTCGTTCTCGCCCAGGCACATCGAGTACTTGTTGGGCGAGCCGATCGTGTCCATGTCCCCGGTGCCCAGGTAGCAGTAGCCCACGTTCATCATGATCAGCCGCAAGGCGCGGCCGAGCACGGTGTTGGTGTGCGACTTCGAGCCCGGGCCCAGTGCGCCGCCTTCGCAGTTCAGGCCGATCTCCTTGCGGATGGGCCCGTTGATCATCATCATCGGCGCGTGCGGTCCGGTCGAGCACGCGATCACGCGGAACAGCATGCGCGGGTCGCACAGCGCCTTCACCGCGGCGATCAGGATCGGCAGCGGCTTGTGGCGCGGAAGGCACCCGGCCATCGCCGCGTTGATCGCGATCTTGCGCACCGTGCACTGGCCCATGCCGGGCTCCAGGATGCCGATGATCTCGTCCGGGTGCTGCTTCGTCGTCGCCAGCAGCGCATTCACGCGCTCTTCGGTCGGCGGGACGATCGGCAAGCCGTCGCTCCATCCGAACTCGAGGAACGCACCGTTCATCACGTCCCACGGCGATTCGCCGCCCATGCCTTCGAAGGTCTCGAAGACCATGCTGTCGCCGCTCTCGGTGGGCGCCTCGTCCAGGCCGGGGAACTTGAGGGCCATCGTGAGGCCTTCAATGACTTCCTCGAGCGCGGGCTCGGTCGCCGCGCGAATTTCTTCGGGCGTCAGATTACTCAATGCGGAAGTGCGCAGGCCGCCAATCCGAAGATTGGCAAGGCCGGCCGATTCGGCGGTCATTCTCGCGATTTCCAGGAAGGGCTCCGCAACCAGAGCCACTGCCGCAACTTGTCTACCTTCCAGTTTGACTGTGTCGGTGACAAGCCACGACGTACAACTTCCTCAGTCGCCGGTCGTGCCGATGGCCACGTCGCAGTGATCTTCGATCTGCTGCAGCTGGCCATCGGTGAAGGGGTAGCTGTACCAGTCGGAGCGCCAGAAGGTGGCGTCCGGGTAGCGCTTCCCGATGTGTTCCTCGAGCACGTTGAGCGCGATGTCGCCACCGGGCTTGCCGTTCCAGATGAGCCCGATGCGCTTGCCGGCAAGACTGCCTTTGCGCTCCGCGGACTTCACGTACAGCGGCGCCTTGGTGGCCACCGGGTTGTGGACCCGTAGGGATCCGGCGAATTCAGTCATGCGTGGGTGCCTTTCTCTTGAGATCTCGTGACCTTGACCTGCCGCATCATGGGCAGCTGTTTCCTGATTTCCTTCAGGATGATGGATTCGAGGATCGAATCGGGGACGATGCATTCCTCGCAGGCCGAAGGGTCGACGACCAGCGCCACGTTGGCGGCGCCGTCGTTGACGGCCAGCAGCTTGAAGCTGATGCCGTCCTCGAAGCTCGGGCCCATCTTTTCCAGGATGCCGTTGATTTTCTGTTCAATGTACATACGCTGCTTTCGCTATTAACCAGAAGTGATTTCGCTTTTATCGGAAGCTCGCCCGATGCTCATTTCGCGGGCTTGAGGGACTTCAGCACCTCTTCCACCAGGGTTTCTTCCCGGCGGATGAAGGCATGCGTCTCCGCGTCGTCGACCATCGCGGCCGGGATGAAGTTGCCCTGCACCATGCGGTCCTTGAAGGCCTGGTTGCGCGCCACCTTGCCCACGGCAGTGCGCAGCGCGGCCACGATCGGCGCGGGTGTGTCTTTGGAAACGAAGAGGCCGCGCCAGAAGATGAAGTCGACGTTCACGCCGAGCTCGCGGTAGGTCGGCACGTCCGGGAACATGTCGATGCGGTTCGCGGACATGATCCCCAGCATGCGCAATTGCCCGCCCTTGAGCAGCGCCGATGCGTCACCCAGTACGACACCGGCGGCATCGATGTTCTTGCCGAGGATGGCGGTCTGGAAGCCCGCGCTGCCGTTGTAGGGGATCGGGTTCAGCTTGATGCCGGCGGCCTTTTCCAGCAGCGGGATCTGCATGTAGGTGGCGGAGCCGAAACCGGTGGTGCCGACGCTCAGCACGCCGGGCTGCTTCTTCGCGTCGTCGATGAATTCCCTGAGCGTCTTCCACTTCGCGCTCTTCTCCACCGCGAGGCCGAAGGCGTCCTGGTTGAGCATGCCGATGAGGATGAAGTCCTTGTGCGAAGCTTTCGCGTCGGGCTCGTAGCTCTGCGTCACGATGGACTGCGAAGTGAACATGATCGTGTAGCCGTCAGCCGGTGCGGCCTTGGTGAGCTGCGTGCCGAGCACGCCGGCGGCGCCTGGCCGGTTGAGCACCACCACGGGCTGGCCCATGACTTCGCCGAGCGCCGTAGCGATGAAGCGCCCGACCACGTCCGTGCCGCCGCCCGCGGCGAACGGGATGATCATGTTGATCGGCTTGCTCGGGTAGTCCCCGGCGCCTTGTGCGAAGGCGTTCAGCGGCGCAAGCAGCGCTGCCGCTGCGAGCGCTACCATCGCCAGCGCGGCCTTGCCAAATCCAAATGCTGTTCGCATAGTCTGTCTCCAGTTCGACGCCTTGCCTTGCCGCTTCGGTCTGTTCTGTTTTTCGTTCTATCTGTCAGAACAACCGTTTTCTTTTACGAGGTCGATTGGATAGAATGAGGCCTCGCCTGTCAAGCAGGAGACAGATCGGCGATGACCCGCGTTTACCCTTAAGGCCCCCCACATGATCGTCGCGACGGCCGGCCACATCGACCACGGCAAGACCACGCTGGTGAAGGCCATGACCGGCGTCGACACGGACCGCCTGCCCGAGGAGAAGAAACGCGGCATCTCCATCGACATCGGCTTCGCGTATTGGAGC
>JAZKIF010000044.1:0-13660 GCA_040385005.1 Pseudomonadota bacterium | reverse complement strand
TCGGCGATCTCGCGGCGGCGCGAAGTTTCGTTGCCGGCCGCGAGCCGCAAGCCGTGCCCGGTGTTTCGCCGGCAGCCAAGCAGATGGGACGCGCCGCGGCCGCCAACATTCTTCTGCGCCTGGCGGGCCAGCCGACCCAGCCCTTCCGTTACCGCGACTACGGCAACCTCGCCACCATCGGGCGCAACGCCGCCGTCGTCGATCTCGCGTCGCCGCTCGGGCATTTCAAGTTCAGCGGTTACTTCGCCTGGCTCTTCTGGCTCTTCGCGCACATCTACTTCCTGATCGGCTTTCGCAACCGCATGGTCGTGCTGATCGACTGGGCGTCCGCCTACTGGAGCAAGCAGCGCTATGCGCGCGTGATCAGCGACATCGGCTCACGGCCGCGCATGTAGGCGTTTTCGCAAGCATCAGGCGGAGCTCGACTACAGACAGTCGAAGCGCGGTGTCCCATCCTTGGAAGGATGCGCCGAAATCCCGCGTCCAATCCTGCGCCTTTTGGCATCAGCGCCCCGGAGGCACTCGCCTTCCTGGCGGTCGCCCTGCTGTCCTTCGCGTGGCTCGCGGCGGACCTGGTCCGCGTCGGGCCGGTCACGCGCGCCGATGCGGGCATGCTCGCGTTGTTGCATGCCCATGCGAGCGCGGCGCTCACGACATTCTTCATCGCGATCACCACCTTGCACAGCCATGCGGGCATCCTGTCGATGGCGTTCGCCGCGGCGGCGCTCATGGCGTGGAAAAAACGCACCGCGTGGTTGCCGATGCTGGTCATGGCGGTGCCGGGCGGGCTCGTGCTCAATGCGTTCGTGAAGCATGAATTCGAGCGCAGCCGCCCGGTGATGGAGTCGCCGCTGCCCGCTTTGCACACGTTCAGTTTCCCGAGCGGGCACACGGCCGGCGCCACGTTGTGGTGGGGCTTTGTGTTGATTGTTCTGTTCGCGCACGAGAGCCGCCGGAGGTGGCGGGTGGCGGGCGTGGCGATTGCCTTCGCGATGGTGGCGCTCACTGCGCTGTCGCGGGTCTATCTGGGCGTGCACTATCCGAGCGACGTGCTGGCGGCCATCGCCGAGGCGAGTGCGTGGCTCATGTTCACCTACCTGGTCGTGGGCCGGCGGGCGATGGCCCGCACCGCACCAACAACTCTCGCAGGCCGGCAAGCAGCCGGCCCGGAGCGCGCTCCAGCAACGCCACCCGCCGCCGCGCGCGCAGGACAGCGCGCGCCGGTGCAGGTCATCGCCAACGGTGCTTCCGGGCAGGGATGCCCGCCGGAATGGGCGCGCGACGTGGAGGACAAGTTCCGCGAACTCGGCATCGAGGCGCAGGTCACGCTGGTGCAGGGCGGCGAGGAGATTCTTTCCACCGCCGACAGCGCCGTGAGAGGTGGCGCTCGCATCGTCGTGGCTTCGGGCGGCGATGGCACCGTGAGCGCCGTCGCCTCCAAACTCGCCGACACCGGCGTGATGCTCGGCGTGCTGCCGATGGGCACGCTGAACCATTTCGCGAAGGACCTGGGCATCGCGCTCGAACTCGATGAAGCCGTGCGGACGATCGCGCGCGGGCATTGCATCGCCGTCGATGTCGCGGAAGTGAACGGGCGGGTGTTCATCAACAACTCCAGCCTGGGCCTGTATCCGGACATCGTGCTGGACCGGGAACACCAGCGCAGGCGCCTGGGCCGCGGCAAATGGCGCGCGCTCCTCGCCGCCAGCCTGCACGCCGCGAAGCGCTACCCGGTGCTCGCGTTCGACATCGACGCCGACGGGCAACGCCTCTCGCGCCGCAGCGCCTTCGCCTTCATCGGCAACAACGAGTACACGATGGAAGGCTTCGAGATCGGCGAGCGCTCGGGTGGTTTGCGCAATGGCAAGCTGAGCCTGTACGTGACGCAACGCACCGGCCGCTTCGGCTTGCTGCGCCTGGCCTTCCGCGCGCTGTTTCACCGGCTGCGGCAGGCGAACGACTTCGACGTGATCACCGCCCGCTCCCTGGTCGTGAACACGCGCCACCGACACATGCGCGTCGCCACCGACGGCGAAGTGACGCGGATGCAAACCCCCTTGAACTACCGCGTCCGGCCCGCGGCGTTGCATGTGATCGTTCCGGAGCCGGCCCAAGGAGAGTCCCGATGAGAATGGTGGTGCACCTGTCCGACCTGCACTTCGGCCGCGTCGACGAGGCGTTGCTCGACCCCTTGCGAGACTGCGTGAAGCGAATCGACCCGAACCTCGTGGTGGTGTCGGGCGACCTCACGCAGCGCGCGCGCGGCCAGCAGTTCCGCGAGGCAAGGGCGTACCTCGACACCTTGCCCCGGCCGCAACTCATCGTTCCCGGCAACCACGACGTGCCGCTGCACAACGTCATCCGGCGCTTCATCAATCCCCTGAAGGGTTTCAAGCGACACATCACCGAGGACCTCGCGCCCTTCCACGCCGACGACGAGATCGCGGTGGCAGGCGTCAACACGGCGCGCTCGCTCACGATCAAGGACGGGCGCATCAACGAAGAGCAGGTGGCGTTGCTGCGCGAGCGCTTCGAGGCGCTGGATTCGCACATCACGAAGATCGTCGTCACCCACCATCCGTTCGATCTTCCGGCGGACAAGGACAACGACGACCTCGTGTGGCGCGCCAACATGGCGATGCGCGCGTTCGCGACCTGCGGCGCGGACCTGCTGCTCTCGGGCCACATGCATTTGCACCACGCGGGCAGCACGGCCGCGCGCTACCCGCTCGATGGATACGCCGCGCTCACCATCCAGGCCGGCACGGCGACGTCCACGCGCGGCCGCGGCGAGTCGAACTCGTTCAACGCGATCTGCGTACATGGCGACGAGATCCGGCTGGACCGCTACGAGTGGGACGGCAGCGCCTTCGCCCTGCATTCGAGCACGCACTACGAGCGCGCGGCGCACGGCTGGCGCGAGGCGGCGCGCGGTGGTGCGCCAGCCTCGTCGACGGCGCATTCGGAAACCGTTACGCTCGCCGGATGAGTATCCACATCGTTCGACTCGGCACTCCCCGATCCGCCAACGAAGGCCCGCGCCTGGGCACCGTGCGAAGGCCGCCGCGCGGCGTGCCGAAGAGCGAATTCGGCAAGCGGGATTTCTACGACACCTGGCTGCCAAACCTGGCGCCGACGGCTGAGTTGATGACGCAGGGACTCGCGGCGGAGACGGACAAGGAGTGGGCCGCGTTCTCGAGGAAGTTCAACGCGCAGATGAAGCAACCGGATGCGAGTCACGTCCTGGATCTGCTCGCGATGCTCTCGCACACGTCGTCGTTTTCGCTGGGGTGCTATTGCGAGAATGAAGCGCGTTGTCACCGGTCGCTGCTGCGAGGGCTGCTTGCGGAGCGCGGGGCGAAGATCGCCTGACCAAGGCTGTCAAAGCCGGTTGTGAATCGCCGTCGCAGCGATCGCCGCATGCCCCGCCGCGACATTTATCTGGTTCAAGCCAACAGCCACATCGCCCACGGCATAGAGGCCATCCACGTTGGTCTGCAGGTGCGCATCGACTTCAAGCTGCCCGTCATCCTGCGCACGCGCACCCAACGAAGTCGCGAGTTCCGACGCATGCATCATCCCCAACGCCGGGTACAGCACATCGAAATCATGCCGCTGCCCGTCGTGCATCTCCACCGTCACGCCGGACTCGGGCCTGCAATGGATATGACGCGGCTCACCCCCGGTGATCGCGACCTTGCGCTCGCGCAGGCGCGCGAGCTCGTCCTGCGCGACCTTGCCGTGCGAGTCCATCGACAGCCACGTGACTTCATTGCCGAATCCCGAAAGAAACGCGGACTCGCGCAAGCCGTGGATCTCGCGCCCCAGCACGGCGACGCGCTGCCCTTCGGTTTCGTAGCCGTCGCACACCGGGCAATAGCGCACCACGCCTGAAGCCAATGACTCTTCCAACCCGTTGATCTCCGGCGGGAGGTCCCGCGCGCCCGTGGCGAGGATCACGAAGCGCGCACGCCAGCGCCGCGCTCCCGACGAAGCTTCGAAAATCCCCTCCTCGCCGCGCGACAACGCGTCGATACGCGCAGCCTCGACGGATACGTCGTAGCCCGCGGCATGTTGCCGCATCCGCACCCACAAATCCTTGCCCGCGATGCCATCGGGAAAGCCCATCACGTTGCGCGACTTGGGGATCAGCGCAAGCCGGCTCGCACCTGCGTCGACCACAACGACCTTGCGGCGAAACCGGCCCAGGTACACCGCCGCGACGAGACCCGCCGCGCCGCCGCCGATCACCAGGCAGTCGAGCGGTGCGTCATTCATCGCGCGTTCCGGCGAGCAGCGCGCCGTGCAGCGGCAGGCCGTGAATGCGCCCGGATTCGCTGGGCTCGTACAGTGCCCCGCCCATCCCGCGCGGCCCCTCGCCCGCCCGTTCGCCCACTGCGTCCTTCGCGGCATGTCTGGCGGCATGCTTGGCCGCGAGCTTGTCGCCAAGCCCCGGCATGAGCCTCGCCACCGCCGTGTTCAGCTTCGCCATGGCGCCGACTTTCACGTCGCGCCCGCCCTCGGTCGCGGCCTTGAGGATGGCGTGCGCCACCGTCGCCGGATCGATGGCGTGCGCGGGCCGGGTCGGCTCGGCTTGCAGGTAGTTGCGCGCGTGCTGCGGATGCGGCGTGTCCACCGCCGCGGGCTGGATCAGCGTGATCGAGACGCTCGCCTGGTCCATTTCCTCGACCTCTATGCGCAGGGCGTCGGTGAAGCCTTTCACCGCCTGCTTCGAACTCGCGTACATGCCTTGCAGCGGCAGCACGATCTCGGAGACCTCGCTGCCGACGTTGATCAGCGCCCCGCCGCGTTCCTTGAGGAAGGGCAGCGCGACGAGCGAGCCGTTCACCACGCCCCAGAAGTTGACGTCGAAGAGGCGGCGGCTGTCTTCCTCGGTCACCTCGTCGAGGCGGCCGTGGATGGAAACGCCGGCGTTGTTGACCCAGGTGTCGATGTGGCCGAAGGCGTCGATCGCGGCTCGCGCCGCTGCCGCGACCTGCTCGCGGTCCGCGACGTCCGCGGCGATGTGGATCGCGTCGTGGCCGCTCTCGCGGATCACCTCGGCCACGCTCTCCAGGATGCCCGCGCTGCGCGCGACCAGCACCACCTTCGCGCCGCGCTGCGCCGCGAGTTGCGCGGTGCACAGCCCGATGCCGCTGGTGGCGCCGGTGATGACGAAGACCTGCCCGGCCAGGGTCCTGTGCTTCACGGTCAGGCGCTGCTGAGCGCTCCCCGCTCCTCGTGCTCCTCGGCCCGCTTGCCGTCCAGCGCGAGGGCGACCGCGTCTCCCAGGGTGTTGATGTCGAAGGGCTTGCGCAGGATGGCGGGCTTGCCCGCCAGCCGCTCCACCGCCGCCATGTCGGCGTAGCCCGTGGCAAGGATCACCGGCATGTCGTACCCGCGCTCGCGCGCCTTGGAGATCACTTCGGCGCCCGTCATGTCGGGCATCGCATAGTCCACGATCAGCACGTCCGGCCGGGATTGCTCCATGGCCGCCAGCCCCTCCGTGCCGTTGGCGGCTTCGGCGACGCTGTAGCCGATGAGGCCGAGGCACTCGACGATCACGCGGCGCACGTCGGCGTCGTCTTCCACCACCAGGATGCGCTGCGCCTTCGCGCCGCGCGGCAAGGGCAGCGCGGCCAGCGGCAACGAGAGGTCTTCCACCTCGTCCCGCGCGACGGGGAACACCATCTCGACCGTGGTGCCCTTGTCGATTTCGCTGCGGATGAACGCAAGACCACCCGACTGGCGCGCGAAGCCGTAGACCTGGCTCAGGCCCAGGCCCGTGCCGCTGCCCAGCGGCTTGGTGGTGAAGAACGGGTCGAACACCTTGGAGAGAAGTTGCGGCGGAATGCCGGGCCCGGTGTCGTTGACGGAGACGACGACGTAGTCGCCGCGCGGCAACTCGCCGTCCGCGTCGAAATTGCGCTTCACGCCGGTGGCGATGGTGAGGATGCCGCCCTCGCCCATCGCGTCGCGCGAGTTCACCGCCAGATTCAGCACCGCCATCTCCAGCTGGCTCGGGTCCACGACCACCGCGGCGTCCGCGCCGCTCAGCTCGAACTCCACCGCCACCGCGGCCCCCGCCGAAATCTCCACCAGGTCCTTCATGCCCATCAGCAGCCGGTTCACGTGCGTGAGCTTGGGGATCAGCGACTGGTTGCGCGCGAACGAGAGCAGCTGGTTCGTGAGCTTCGCGCCGCGGCGCGACGCGCTTTTCGCGCGGTCCACCACGGGCTTGACCTTCTCCTCCTTTGCGTAGAGCGAGATCAGCTCGAGGTTCATGTTCACCACGTGCAGCAGGTTGTTGAAGTCGTGGGCGATGCCGCCCGTGAGCCGGCCGATCGCTTCCATCTTCTGCGATTGCGTGAGCGCCGCCTGCGCGCGCTCGCGCTCGGAGATTTCCTTCATGAGCCGGTTGTTGGCCTCGGACAGTTCGCGCGTTCGCCCTTCGATCCGGCGCTCGAGTTCGCTGTTGAGCTGCTGCACCTCGACCTGCCCGCGCTGGATTTCCTCCAGGTGGTGGCGCGTCGCGTACTGGCGGCGCCGCGCGCGCACTGCCGCGTCGGCGGCGCTCGCCAGCGTCTCGGCGTTCAGCGGCCGCTCCAGCAGGATCACGTTGCCCAGGTTGTGCAGCATCAACACCGATGCCGGCGCGCGGGGCCCGACCTTGCGGGCGGCGAGCACGACGAACGGAAAATCCGACCAGGGCGGCTGCCCCGACAACCAACCCGTGAGTTCGCGGTCCAGCCCCTCGTCGGAGAGCACTTCCTCGGTGAGCACCGCCGCGGCGGCGCCGCTCTGCATCTCGGCCATCAGCTGCGCTGCTGTCGCGCAGACCTGCACCCGGTGGCTGGGCGAGATCACGTCCTGCACCACGGCCGCATCGCGGCCTCTCGGGGCGTACACCAGTACGCGCAATTCGGTCATGCCTGTTTCTCTGGCGCTTCGGACAGCATGGCCATCCTTCCGCGGTAGGTGGCGATGCCGGACATCACCCCATGAAAATCGGTGAGCGCCGGGCCGACCTGGATGCCGTCCTTGCCGAGGCGGAACTCGCGGATGGTGAGCTCGTGCGCCGCGGTGCGGCTCTTGACGACGGAGACCGCCTTGAGCAGGCGGCCGCCTGCCTCGAAGTACCGGAAGAGCACGAGGGCATCGGACAGGTAGCTCAAATCGACATCCCCGCGAATGTCGCCCACCAGGCCGTGCTGCGCCATGATGAGGATGCTGATGATGCCGCGCTGATTGAGGTAGGTGAGCAGCTCATGCATCTGCAGGATCAGGTGTTTGTCGCCGGTCATCGCCTGGAGGTAGGCGTTGAGGCTGTCGATCACCACCGACTGGACGCCTTCCTCGACTGCCCCGCGCACCATGTTCGCGAATTCGCCGGGCGAGACTTCCGCCGGATCGAGCAGATGAAACTTCATCTGCCCGCTGCGGATGAAAGTGTCCAGCTCCAGGCCCAGCGCGCGGCTGCGCGCGAGCAGGGTCGCCAGGCCCTCGTCGAAAAGGTAATAGGCCACCGTCTCGCCCCGCAGCAACGCGGCGCGAACGCAGGCCACCGCCGTGGTGGTCTTGCCCACGCCCGAAGGCCCCGCGAACAGCGTATTGCTGCCGCGCGCGATGCCGCCGCCAAGCAAGGCGTCGAACTCCGCGATGCCGGTGGGAACGAGCTCGCCCTCGTAGTCGGTGCGGTGTTCCGCGGCAACCAGGCGCGGAAACACCGCGAGGCCGCCGGTGTCCAGGTTGAAATCGTGGTCGCCGCCGCGAAACGGGATGCCGCGCATCTTCACGACGCGAAGCCGCCGGCGCTGGGGACCGTAGGAGTCGACGTTCTGGTCCAGCGAGATCACGCCGTGGGAGATGCTGTGGAGCTGCAGGTCGTCGTGCGCCGCGCTGCGGTCGTCCAGCAGCAGCACGGTGCAATTGCGCAGCGCGAAGAAGCTCTTGAGCGCCAGCACCTGCCGGCGATAGCGCAGCGAGTTCTGCGCGAGCAGGCGCATCTCGGAGAGGCTGTCGAACACGACGCGGGCCGGCTTCACCCGTTCGACCGCCGCCATGACGCCGCGGGTGGTCTCCCCCAGCTCCACTTCCGAAGGGTGCAGGATGGACTGTTCCGAATCCGGACCCAGTCCGTCGTCCGTCACGAGCTGGAAAATCTCCACGCCGTCCAGCGACCAGCCGTGCGAGGCCGCGACGGTCTTCAGCTCGTTCGCGGTTTCGGAGAGCGTGATGTACAGGCCCTTCTCCCCGCCTTCCACGCCTTTGCGCAGGAACTGCAGGCCGAGGGTCGTCTTGCCCGCGCCGGGAGAGCCTTCGACGAGGTACAGGTGGTGTTCGGGCAAGCCGCCGCCAAGGATGTCATCCAGGCCCTTGATGCCGGTGGATGCGCGGGCTTGTTGGTCGTTAGTTGGCACTGAGTCACTTGCTGAGACTGCTAATGCTGACGATGCTATGCGCAATCAAACTTCGCGCATGTAGGAGGAGGCCGACAGCAGAGCTGCGGCGCCGCGCAACCGTGCCCTATCTCACACCGCGCCGCGGCCCTTCTGGCTCTCGAAATACACGACCTTGCGCGCACGCTGGATGTCGCCCAGCGGACGGTGTTCCGCCAACGCCTGCCACGGGTCGATCACGCATGACTCGACCTTGTCGGCGAACGCGCGGCCCTCGGCTGCGCGCGTGTCCTGGCGCGGCAGCATGAGGCGCGCCACGGTGACGTAGGGCGTGGGCCAGTTGATGGTGGGATTCTCGATCGGCGTGAGCGCCTCGCTCGCGAAGAATTGCAGCTGCAAGTCCCAGTGCAACGGGCCTTTCGCGAGACGCGCGGAAAAGTCCGCATCCCAGTCGGCGCGCGCATCCGCCGTGCCGGAGCCATTGGCGGAAGAAGGCATGAGCCGTACGCGCACGGCATACGGGCCATTGGCGATGGGCACCGCGCTGAACAGCGGCTCGGTCGCAAAACCGCTGAAGAATCGGCCCACCGACCTGGCCATGCGGCCGAGCCTGCGCGGGCCGCCCAGCATGCCGTATCGCGTGAACACATGCCTGAAGATCGCGGCCGGCCCTTTCGAAGCGGCGGCGACGAATTCCACGAACTCGCCGCTCGTCTCGAACGCGAACACTTCCTGGTTGATGAGCGTGAAGTCCTGGCTCTTCGCCGGGCCGTTGCCCAGGGCCGAATCGCCCTCGACGCCGAACACGCGTATCGCGAAACCCCGCACGTCGGGCGTCTTGTCCGGCGCGCGATCGAGGCCGCCGTTGGACAGGCGCACCCACGTGTCGTAGTCGCGCGGCTTGGCGAAGAGCCCATGCTTCGCGAATGCCGGCAGGCCATCCAGCACTTCCAGCGTGCCTTGCGCGGCCGTGAGCTGCTTGCGATGCAGCGCGCGGCCCGCACCCCAGCGCTGCGCGCGCTGGGCCTGGATCTGCGCGAATTGTTTCGCGTAGCCCGCGTAGCGTTCGTCCTCGTCGGCGCCCACGCGCTCCTTCCATTCCGTGCTGGGGATGGGAGTGTTCATTTTTCAGCCTCCTGCAGCGTGCGCCACATGACCTTGCCACTGCCGCTCTTGGGCAACGCATCGGCGAACTGCACGATGCGCGGCGCCTTGTACACCGCCATGTTCTGGCGGCTCCATTCCATGATGTCCTGCTCGCTCACCTGTCCCTTGTGCGAAGCGCGCAGCACCACCACGGCCTTCACGGTCTCGCCGCGGTACGCATCGCGCGCCGCGATGACGCAGGCCTCCTGGATCGCCGGATGCCGGAACATCAGCGCCTCCACTTCGGCGGGCCACACCTTGAAGCCCGAGGCGTTGATCATGCGCTTGAGCCGGTCCGTCATGAAGAAGTAGCCGTCCTCGTCCACGCGCCCGAGGTCGCCGGTGCGAAAGAAGCGCTTGCCTTGCCATTCGATGAATGCGGCCGCGGTCGCTTGCGGATGCTTCCAGTACCCCGCGAACACCATCGGCCCGTGCGTGATGATCTCTCCCTGCTCGCCGACCGGCATCTCTTCCAGCGTTTCCGGATCCACCACGCGCGAATCGCAGCCCATGAAGGGGATGCCCAGGCACTGCTGCTTCGGATCGTCGGGCGGATTGCTGTGCGAAGGCGCCGCCGTTTCGGTGAGGCCATAGCCTTCGACGTAGCGCAGCCCGAACGAATCCTGCAGCCGCTGCGCGACGGCCTGCGGCATGGCCGCGCCGCCGCCGCCGATGTGAAGCAGGCTGGTGAGGTCGTACGCGCCGAAGCTGGGACTGCCCAGCAGGTCGATCACCATGGTGGGAATGTTGGTCCACGTCGTGACCTTGTACTTCGAGATGAGCCGCCCCGCGACGTCGCGGTCCCAGCGCGGCATCACCACCAGCGTCGCGCCCATGTAGATCGCGGAATGCAGCACGCTGACCATTCCGGTGATGTGGAACATCGGCACGACCAGCAAGGCGACGTTCGAGGCCGTGCCGTTTCCCCACGCGCAGCTCGAGATCGCGTTGTGCATGATGCTCGAATGCAAGTGCATGCAGCCCTTGGGCAGGCCGGTGGTGCCGCTGGTGTAGGGCAGCACGGCCATGTCGGCCGGACCCACGGTCAACTCCGGCGGGGGCGACGCGATGTCCAGCGCATCGGTCCAGGCCATCGCGTTGCCGCCCGCGAGTTGAGGTAGCGCATGCGGGGTCAGCAGCCATTCGCGCCATGCGGCGGGCATTGCTTGCGCCTCCTCGCCATCGGCATCGAACGCATCGGTGAATCGCGTCACGATCAAATGCGCGAGCCGCCGGGGTTCTGGCAGCGCATCGCTCGCTTTCGCGATCTCGACAGCGAGGTCGGCGGTGGTGATCGCGACCTTCGCATCGGGATCGTCGATGTAGTGCTTCAGCTCTTCCGCGCGATTCATCGGGTTGACCGGCACCACGACCGCGTTGGCGCGCAGGATCGCGAAGTGCGCGACGATGAGCTGCGGGCAGTTCTGCATGTCGAGCATCACGCGGTCGCCCTTGCGAACGCCCAGCGCGTGCAGGCGCGCGGCGAACCGCTCGGCTTGCTGCTGCAACTCCCGGTAGGTGGTCGTGCGTCCGAAGAAGATGAGCGCGGCCTTGTCCGGATAGCGGCGCGCGCTGATGGCGAGGTTGTCCCACAGGGATGTCGCGGGCGGCGTGATCTCGTGCGGCAGGCGCCGTGGCCAGAACTTGTGATGCGGGCGTTGCATAAGGGCCAGCCTATCCCTGCGCATGCCGCGTCGCATCAGGGTTGGCCCCAGCGCGGTCGCGTTGGCGACGCGCGGCGGTTGACGCGCCGCCGATATCATCGGCCTCGAATGGAGACCGCATGACCGACCTCTGGCGCCTGGGCGCCCTGGCCCTGAACGAAGGGTTTCGCCAGCGCGACTTCGATCCCGTCGATGCGCTGGAATCCTGCCTCGCGCGGATCGCGCGCTGCCAGGGCGCGGTGAACGCCATGCTGCTGTTGGATGCACCCGGCGCGCGCGAACAAGCCCGGGCGAGCGCGGCGCGATGGGCGCACGGCGAGCCACTCGGCATGCTCGACGGCGTGCCCGCCAGCCTGAAAGACAACTTGCACGCCGCCGGTTGGCCGACGACGTGGGGCAGCAGGTTGCTGCAAGGCTTCGTGGCGCCCCATGACGAGAAACCCGTCGCGCGGCTGCGCGAATGCGGCGCGGTGATCTTCGGCAAGACCATGCTGCCCGAATTCGCGTTGCAAGGCGTGACGGAGAACCTCATTGCCGGCGCGACGCGCAATCCGTGGGACGTTTCGCTCACGCCCGGCGGCTCGTCCGGCGGCGCGGCCGCGGCGGTGACCTGCGGCATGGGCGCGCTCGCGCTGGCAACGGACGGCGGCGGCTCGACGCGGCGGCCCGCATCGCACAACGGCATCGTGGGGTTCAAGCCTTCGCCCGGATTCATCGCGCGCGGCGGCGGCTTGCCGGAAATCTTCCTGGACTTCGAGACGCCCGGCCTGATGGGCCGCAGCGTCGCTGACGTGCAGGCGTTCGCGCGGGCGATGGCGGCTACTCCGGATGTGCAAGCGAAGCCGCCGAAGCGCGCGCTGCGGATCCTTCACGTCCAGCGCTTCGGCGCGCATCCAGTCGACGCACGTATCACAGCGCAAGTAGCGCAAGCGGCAATGCAATTCGCGGCGATGGGACATGAAGTGGAGACGGTGGAAAGCGTCGCCTGGGCGGAGGCGGTCAACGACGTGTGGCGCGCGGTGTCCAACGCGGGGCTCGCGTGGATGCTGGGCAATGCATCGCGCTTCCCGGAGTTCCGGTTGCGCGAAGGGCAGGCGCCGGACCTCGCGCTTTGCGGCGCCGCGGCGCAAGCCAATGCCGCGCATGGCGCGAGCCTGTCCGCCACTGCCCTGTTCGACGCGTTCGCGGCGGTACATGCCTTGCGCGCGAAAATGGACACGCTCTTCTCGCGGCACGATTTCATCCTCACGCCGGCCACTGCCGCACTGCCGTGGCCCGTCGGCGAGAGCCACCCGTCCGCCATCGACGGCAAGCCTGCGGGGCCGAGGGGCCACGCGGTATTCACCGCTTTCGCGAACGCAGCCGGATTGCCTGCGATTGCGCTGCCCAGTGGCTTCGTGGGCGCGCTGCCCACCGGCTTCCAGCTCGTCGCCGATCGCGGCGCCGATGCAAGCCTGCTCGCGCTTTCCCTTGATTGGGAGCAGGCTTTTCCGCGGGCCGCGACGTGGCCGCCCGAGCCCGCGGCTACGATGGCCGCGCCATGACGAACACATCCCATTCCTTCGACGCTGTCGCCATCGGACGGCGCCTCGCGGCCACGCACCAGGGCGCCGCCGCCGTACCGCACGCGGACGCAACGCCGCCCATGCGGGAAGTCGCTTTCCATGTACAGGACGCGACGCTCGCGACGCTCGGCGCCATCGGCGGCTGGAAGGTTGGCGCGAAGGGGCCCGACCAGGAGCCCAACTGCGCGCCCCTGCCGGCCTCTGGATTTTTCGCGAGCGGCGTTTCACTGGTTGGCCCGCCTTGGCACATGCGCGGCATCGAAGTAGAAGTCGCCGTTCGCCTGGCGCGCGACCTCGTGCCGGCGGACGGCCCGCCGGATGCGGCCACCGTGCGCGCCGCGATCGGCGAGGTGCTGCCCGCGATCGAAGTCGTGGAGACGCGCCTCGCGGATTGGCGCGACAGTTCGCCGCTCGCGCAACTGGCCGACCTGCAAAGCCATGGCGCGATGGTGCTGGGCAAACCCTCGACGCTGTCGCCGGAAGAAGTGGACTTGCGTACCGTGGATGCTTACCTCGCCTTCGACGGGCAGCCTGTCGCGGTCACGCGCGGCGCCAATCCCGCGGCGGACATCTGGCGGCTGGTGTCGTGGCTGGCCTGGCATTGCGTCCAGCGCGGACAGCCCCTGCGCGCGGGGCAGGTGGTCACGACCGGGTCCTGCACCGGCATGCTGTTCGCGCCGGAAGGGGCGCACGTGCAGGCGCAGCTGGCGGGCATCGGGCTGATCGAACTGCGGTTTTGATGTCGTCCCGGGCTGCGACCCACTGCTAGCCTACCGCCACCGCCTCTGTTTTGCGCGCCACTTTTTTTGCGAAGACCGCGTCTCGCGGAGGAAGGCACACCGTCCACGGCCCCACTTTGAGGCCCCGCTTCGCGTGGCTTCCCTCG
>JAZKIF010000043.1:0-39408 GCA_040385005.1 Pseudomonadota bacterium | reverse complement strand
CGAGAACTACCATCCGCGGATTCACGGGAGCTTCAAGCCGGTCGGCGATACCGACAGCGAGCGCGCGTTCTGCTGGCTGATGCAAGAGCTTGCGAAGTCGCATGCCGGCGTGCCGAGCGTGCAGGAGCTCACATTGACCCTGCGCGAACTCACGCCGCGTATCGCGAAGCACGGCACGTTCAACTTCATGCTCTCGAACGGGCAGGCGTTGTGGGCGCATTGCTCGACGAATCTTTTCTTCGTCGAGCGCAAGCACCCGTTCGCGCATGCGCAGCTCGCGGACGAGGATCTGAATATCGACTTCGCGCGCAACACGTCGCCGCAGGATCGCGTGGCGGTGGTGGTGACGGCGCCGCTGACGACGAACGAGGAGTGGACGCAGTTCGCGCCGGGCGAGTTGCGGGTGTTCGTGGACGGGCAGTCGGCGGGGTAACTGGCTGTCATTCCGGACTTGATCCGGAATCCAGGCGCGCCACGATGGATCCCGGGTCGAGCCCGGGATGACAGTTATGCGCCGACCGCCGCTTCCAGCGCGTCGATGAACATCGCTGGCACGTCGAAGCCGGCCTGCTCGGTGATCTCCTGGAAACACGTCGGGCTGGTGACGTTGATCTCCGTCAGCCAGTCGCCGATGACGTCGAGTCCCACCAGCAGCAACCCGCGCGCGGCGAGCACCGGGCCGAGCGCGTTGGCGATTTCCAGGTCGCGCGCCGTCAGCGGCTGAGCGACGCCCTTGCCGCCCGCCGCGAGATTGCCGCGAATCTCGCTGCCTTGCGGAATGCGCGCGAGGCTGAAGGGCACCGGCTTGCCGCCGATCACCAGCACGCGCTTGTCGCCCTGCACGATCTCGGGCACGAAGCGCTGGACCATGATCGTGGTCGTGCCTTCGCGGTTCAGCGTCTCGATGATGGAGCCGAGGTTGAGTCCATCCGCGCCGACGCGGAAGATGCCCATGCCGCCCATGCCGTCGAGCGGCTTCAGGATGATGTCCCTGTGCTCGGCGTGGAAGCGCTTCACGTCACCAGCGTCGCGCGTCACGAGCGTCGGGCTCGTGAACTGCGGGAACTCCATGATCGCGAGTTTCTCCGGATGGTCGCGCAGCGCCGCCGGCCTGTTGAACACCTTCGCGCCCTCGCGCTCGGCCTGCTCCAGCAGGTGCGTGGCGTAGAAATACTCGCTGTCGAACGGTGGGTCCTTGCGCATGATGACCGCGTCGAACTCCTTGATGCCCCTCGCACCCTCACGCGTCACGGTGAACCAGTCGTCGAGCCCGCCCGTCAGTTCGATCTCGCGCACGAAGGCCTTGACGACGCTGCCGGTCTGCCACGCCATGTGGCGTGGCTCGCAGGCGGCGACGCGGTGGCCGCGGCGCTGGGCCTCGCGCATCATCGAGAAAGTGGTGTCCTTGTAGGTCTTGAAGACTTCCAGGGGATCGGCGACGAAGAGGATGTTCATGGGGCGGTGAATGGGAAGGCGATGGCGACCCGACTGTTGCACAAAACGCCCGACCCCGCCCGCGACCGAGTCAAACCGCCCGGCGTCAGGCGACCGCGAGGTCCGCCGCCAGGCCGCCTTGCACGTTGCGCGCCACCGCCAGCAGCCTCGACGAAAGGCGCAGCTTCTGGCGGGTCGCGGAATCCAGCGAGATGCCGAAGCGCACCCGGCCCTCGTCCAGGAAGAAGCTGATGACGCTGCCGCGCGGATGCCCGCCATCCGAATCGGCGACGGTCAACACGCCATCGGGAATCTGCTGCAGCATTTCCGCCATGCGCTGCGGGCTGGATGTGCGCAGGTAGAGCACGTGGAAGCCGGCGAACGAATCGCCTGGGTTCAATCGCACCGGGATCACCGGGCGGCCGTCGCGGTCGCGGTCCTTGGCCAGTTCGATGAGGTCCTGCCACACGTCTTCGTTGCCGAGCACGCCGATGCGCAGCGGCGTGTCCGACCGCCCGAAGGTGCCGGATGGCCATTCGACGAAGCTCGCGAACTTGTGCAGGAACGCGGCCTTGACGAGCGTTTCGCGCGGTTTGTCCTGCGACTGCTGGGCCATCGCGGGCAGCGCAAGCCCGCACAAGAGCAGGCCGAGAACCGGGCGGCGGGTGAAGCGAATACAACCTGGCATCACTCGTGGACTTTCACAGGCGCCAAACGGCTTTGACGAAGACACTCCGCGCGAGTTCAGCGCGGCTGGCCGCGGTGCCCCACTCCGGATGCAGCGGGTCGCCGAGGTTGCGGCCGGTGACGGAGAGCTCGAAGTCGTTCGTCACGTGCCAGCCCAGCCGGGCATCGAGCACCGTGTAGGCCTGAACGAACGGCGAGGGCAAGTCGCCAACGCGGCGCACCTGCACGTCGAGTTCGAGGTTGCGGCCGAGATCCCAGGACGAGCTGAGCGACGCGCGACTGCGCGGGTCGTTGCCGAGCGACGCGACGCCGCCGACCGGCGCCGTGCCAGGCTGCGCTTCGAAGCGCTGGCGCTGGTTCACGTAGCTCGCGCCGACGCGCCAGCTTTCGGAAACCCGCCAACTGCCCCACGCGGTGAGCCCGTCCATCTTGCCGGCGAAGTTGTTGTTCAGCATCAAGCCCGCCGGGGTGACGTCGGTCGAGCGCAGCGAACTGTAGTCGTGGTGGTACAGCGTGACGGAATAGGAGAGGGCCGGTCGCGGCTGGGCCCGCCAGCCGACCTCGTAGACACGCGCGACTTCGGACTGGAATCGGCCCCCACCCACAAGGACGTACGGAGGTGAGCCCGGTGAGAACAACTCGCGGTCCACGCGCGAAGGCGTGCGCACGCTGCGCGACAGCGCGCCCCAAAGCAGGTGATTGGGCGCGAGTTCCCAGCCCAGGCGCGCGCTCGGCAGGTACTCCATGCCGGTGTAGCGGTTGTGCTCGGCCTTCACGCCCAGGGTGAGCTTGAGTTTCGCGGCGAGTGCGATCTCGTCCTGCGCGAACACATTTGCAAGATGCATGTGCTGGTCGGCCGGGATGAAAGCCAGCGCGGCCGGATTGACGTTGGCGAGCGAATCGAACTGCGCGCGGTAGCCCGCGCCCCAGATGAATTCGTGACCCGTCCACGGCTGCGTGCTGTGCTGGAACTCGACTTCCCAGGTGTCCAGCACGTCGTCCACGGAGCCGGGTTGGTCCCGTTGGCTGCGATCGAAATAGGCCTGCAATTGGGCACGGCCCGTCTCGCTGAGCTTGCGTGTCCAGCGTCCCAGCAGGTTGACGCCCGCGACGCGCCGGGCCGCGGGCGCCTGATCGATGGTGCTCTCGTACACGTCGCCCTGCAACGTGTATTGGTCCTGCGCCTCCGAGCTGTCGGCGCGGAAGCCCGCCTGGGTCTTCGACGACGCATCGCGCACGGGTACGCCGCTCGCCTGCTCCGTGTTGTCGCGCCGCGAGTACTTCGCGTAACCACGCCACGCGATGCCGCCCGCGGTGGTGCCGCCGTAGCGCGCCGCCGCAACGCGGTCGGTGTTGCCCGCACCCGCCGTCAGCAGCGCGCCTTGCGTTTCGGCGGCACTGCGCGTGATGATGTTGATGACGCCGTTCACGGCGTTGGAGCCGTAGAGCGTTCCGCCCGAGCCGCTGAGCACCTCGATGCGCTCGACGTCCTCCAGCATCACGTCCTGCGCTTCCCAGAACACGCCGGAGAACAGCGGCGAGTACACGGTGCGTCCGTCGATCAGCACCAGCATCTTGTTGGCCAGCACGCTGCTGAATCCGCGCGCGGTGACGGCGTACTGGTTCGCGTCCGCGCGTGCGACGTTCAGGTTCGGCGCGAGGCGCAGCGCTTCTGGCAAGCTGGTCGCGCCCGAGCGGCGGATGTCCTCGTTGCTGATGACGTAGACCGTGGCGCTGACCTCGGCGAGGCGCTGGGAGCGCTTGGCCGCCGAGGTGACTTCGATGTTGCTCAGTTGTTCGAGCGAGAGGTCGGCCAGGTTTGACGCGGCCATCACCTGCGCGGCGGCGATGCCGCTCCAGGCCAGCAGGGTGCTTGCGACGGCGCACGCGGCAAGCATTCGTCGATAGGGCGGGATCGGCATCTTGTCGTGACGGCTGAGGAGGTACCCACATTATTCATGAGGCACGGTCCACCGACGAGGATGCGCGATCAGATTTCTATCTTCGACCCCAGCTCGACAACGGAATTGTTCGGAAGGTTGAGGAAGTCCGCCGCCGCGCTCGCGTTGTGGTGCATCTGCGCGAAGAGCTTTTCGCGCCACGGCGCCATGCCGCTGCCGATGGTGGGGATCACCGTGTCGCGCGAGAGGAAGTAGCTGGTCTTCATCTGCTCGATCTCGCAGCCGCGCCCGCGGATCTGCTCGAGCGCGCGCGGCACGTCCGGATCGTTCTTGAAGCCGTAGTGCAGGATCACCTGCCAGCAATCGTGGCCGAGAGACTCGATCTCCACGCGCTTGTTCATGCCGATCCACGGCACCTCGTGGTTGCGCACGGTGACGAACAGATTGTGCTCGTGCAGCACCTTGTTGTGCTTGAGGTTATGCAGCATGGCGTTGGGCACGGCGCCTGTTTCGGCGGTGAGGAACACGGCCGTTCCCTCGACGCGGGTCGGCGGGCTGACGAACACCGCCTCCAGGAAACTCTTGAGGTCGATCGC
Organism: Pseudomonadota bacterium; assembly: GCA_040385005.1. GTDB lineage: Bacteria > Pseudomonadota > Gammaproteobacteria > Burkholderiales > Burkholderiaceae_C > Ramlibacter. The sequence goes on along the minus strand of JAZKIF010000043.1, from coordinate 34,790 downwards.
GTCGGCCTTGAGCTTCTCGTTCAGGATGGCGCGGCCCTGCTTCCACGTCATCATCAGCGTGAACACGGCCCCGCCGATGGCCAGCGGGAACCAGCCGCCGTGGAACAGCTTGAGCATGTTCGACGTGAAGAACGTGATGTCGACGACGAAGAACCAGCCGGTGGCGGCGATGCAGAGCGCCAGCGGGTAGTTCCAGCCGTAGCGGATCACGAAGAACGTGAGGATCGTGGTGATCAGCATGTCCAGCGTCACCGCAATGCCGTACGCCGCCGCGAGCGCGCTGGAGGAGCGGAACATCACCACGGCCAGCACGATCGCGACGAACAGGCCCCAGTTGACGATGGGGATGTAGATCTGCCCCGTCTCCCGCACGCTCGTGTGCTGGATGTTCAGGCGCGGCAGGTAGCCCAGCTGGATCGCCTGCTTGGTCACGCTGAACGCGCCGGTGATGAGGGCCTGCGATGCGATCACGGTGGCGGCCGTGGCGAGAATCACCAGCGGCACCAGCGCCCAGTCCGGGGCCATCATGTAGAACGGATTCTTCACGGCCTCGGGCCGGGCCAGCAGCAACGCGCCCTGGCCGAAGTAGTTGAGCGTCAACGCCGGCATCGCGACGCCGAACCACGCGAGGCGGATCGGGCGCTTGCCGAAGTGGCCGAGGTCGGCGTAAAGCGCCTCCGCACCCGTCACGCACAGGACCACGGCGCCGAGGATGATGAATGTGGTGCCCGGGTTGTGCCACATGAAGCGCAACGCATGGTGCGGGCTGAGCGCCTGGAGAATCTCGGGGTGCTTGACGATGTGGGAGATGCCCAGGGCCGCGATGGCGGTGAACCACAGCAGCGTCACGGGCCCGAAGAAGCGGCCGATGCCCGAGGTGCCGCGTTTTTGCACGGCGAAGAGGCACAGCAGCACGGCGAGCGTCAGCGGGATCACCCAGTCCTTGAACTGGTGCGACACAACCTCCAGGCCTTCGACCGCGGAGAGGACCGATATCGCCGGGGTGATGACGCCGTCGCCGTAGAAGAGCGATGTGCCGAAGATGCCGATGCCCAGCAGCCATTTGCGCAGTTGCGGCTTGTCCTTCACGGCTTGCGACGCAAGCGCCAGCATGGCGATCAGCCCGCCCTCGCCGTTGTTGTCCGCGCGCAGCACGAGCACCACGTACTTGATGGACACGATCACCGTCAGCGTCCAGAAGAAGATGGAGAGCACGCCGTAGATGTTGGCGGTCGTGAACGGGACATGTCCCGATCCGAAGACCTCCTTGACCGCGTACAGGACACTGGTGCCGATGTCGCCGTAGACGACGCCGATGGCGCCGAGGGTCAGCGCCGCGAGTGAGGATTTCGAGCTTTGCACTAATACGTCCCCCGTCTTGGGCCTGCGGAATGGGCCGGCGGGGGTTCGTTACCTTTGGGACCGATATTGTGCGCTTCGAGCACCGCCAAAACCGGCCATGTTGCAGTGCAGCAACGAGCGACGCCTCTAAAGGATCGTCGGCCGATCAGTCGTAGGTTTCCGCGTCCGGGTCGGTCGCTTCGAGTTCGTAGCTCGCGGCGAGCATCGCAAGCCGTCCGATCACGCCATACATGTAGAAGCGATTCGGCGCGCTCGCGCCGGGCTTTTCACCGGGCTGAGGTAAGCGCGTACTCTCGGCAAACGCCAGCGGCACGAACTGCGCGCCTGGCGCGTTCAGGTTTTCGTCGACGCCGCGGTCCGCATGGACGCGGTAGAAGCCGCCGACCACGTAGCGGTCCATCATGTACACCACCGGTTCGGCGACAGCGTCGTTGATGCGCTCGTTGGTCAGCACGCCTTCCTGGATGATGACCTGGTGGACTTCCTGCCCGTCCTTGATGACGGACATCTTGTTCTTCGTCTTGCGGTTGAGGTCGTCGAGATCCTTCACGTCGCGCACGGTCATGATGCCCATTCCGTAGGTGCCGTTGTCGGCCTTCACCACCACGAACGGCTTCTCGTTGATGCCGTATTCCTTGTACTTCTTGCGGACCTTGGTGAGCAGCGCGTCGACGTTCGTGCGCAGGCAATCCATGCCCGTGCCTTCGGTGAAGTTCACCTCGCCGCACACGTTGAACATCGGGTTGATCAGCCACGGGTCGATGCCGAGCAGCTTGCCGAAGCGCTTGGAGACTTCCTCGTAGCTCTTGAAGTGGTTGCTCTTGCGCCGCACCGACCAGCCCGCGTGCAGCGGCGGCAGCAGGTACTGCTCGTGGATGTCTTCCAGAATGCCTGGGATGCCGGTGGAGAGGTCGTTGTTCAGCAGGATGGTGCAGGGATCGAAATCTTTCAGCCCCAGGCGGCGCTTGGTGCGCACCACCGGCTCCAGCAGCACCGAGCCGCCGCCGGGCAGGTCGATGGTGGTCGGCTCCTTGATGTCCGGGCTGATCGAGCCGATGCGCACGTTCAGGCCGGCCATGTGGAAAATGCGCTTCAACTGGGCGAGGTTGCTCAGGTAGAAGGTGTTGCGCGTGTGGTTCTCGGGGATCACCAGGAGGTTCTTAGCCTCCGGACAGATCTTCTCGATCGCGGCCATCGCGGATTGCACCGCGAGCGGCAGCATCTCGGGCGTCAGGTTGTTCCAGCCGCCGGGATAGAGGTTGGTGTCCACCGGCGCGAGCTTGAAGCCGGCATTGCGGATATCCACGGAGCTGTAGAAGGGCGGGGTGTGCTCCATCCACTCGAGCCGGAACCAGCGCTCGATCGCCGGCATGGATTCAAGGACGCGCTGTTCGAGCTCGTTGATGGGGCCGGTCAAGGCGGTGATGAGATGGGGAACCATGCGGCCTTCGTGCCTTGTCGAATATCTGACAGGAATTGTAGGGATTTGAGGGCGACCGTGCCGCTTGCAAGGGGCTGCTGTTCAGTCAGCCCGAGCGAGTGGCAGATTGAGAAGAAGGTTCTGCGGCTTGAGTTTCAGCCGCCTTTCTCCGTCCATGCCCATGGCCAGGTAGACCGGGCGCCCCGCGATGTCCGCGCGCATCGCGGCGGGCTCCTCGAACTCCAGCCGGAACAGGCACAGCATGCCGGCCATGCGGTTGGCGTCGACTTCCTGCCCCTGGTACAGGTCGTTCAGCACCGAGGTGGCGACCGCGTCCAGGCCCACATGCCAGACCCATTGCTCGTCGTCGATCTCTTTCTCGGTGTGGATGCGCACCGGCGTCCCGAGGAAATGCAGCACCCAGCCTTCGAGCACGCGGCACAGCGCATCGAGCGCGGGCTGGCCGTGATTGAGGCTGATGACGAGGTCATGCGATTCGTCGCGGTCCCAGTAGGCCTGCTGCGTGTCCGGGTTTATCACGTCGAGTTCGGCGGCGCGCAGCGGCGCGCCGCCTTGCTTGAGCAACTCGCCGATGGTGCCGAAGTTGGCGGAGACGGCGTGGCGCTCGACGGTCTCTTCGTCGGCGGCCATCACCTGGCCATCGTCCTGGACCGCGATGCGTTGCGTGCGGAAAAGCATCTCGGCCGCGCGCGCCTGCATTGCCGTCGCCTTGTCGCCCAGCGTGTGGCGCACAAGGATCTGAGTGAGCTGGTGCACGAACACCGGCGGAACGTCCACGCCATCGCCGCGGAACAGCGCGATGTAGCTCGCTTCGAGCGTGGGCTGCGCGAGGAGGCGCTCGCGAAAGCGCAGCCAGATGGCGTAGTTGCCGCGGGCGTCCTCGTCTTCGACTTCTTCGAGTTGCGCGGGCTGCACATCGACGCGCGGCTGCGCCATCAACGCCTCGTGCAGGGCCAGCTCGTTCGGACCCGACTCGGAAACGGGTGCGAGCTCGGGCCGCATCAACAGGCTGCGCAGGAAGTCGTTCGTGACGACCAGGTGGCCCTCGGGAGTTTTGCCCAGCAGCGAATAGCCGCTGGTTCGCCAGAAGTCTTTCACGCGCGGAGTTCGCCGTTCCCCAGCACGACCCACTTCAGCGAAGTAAGGCCTTCCAGACCCACCGGCCCGCGCGCGTGGAACTTGTCGGTGCTGATGCCGATCTCCGCGCCCAGGCCGAACTCGAAGCCGTCCGCGAAGCGCGGGCTGGTGTTTACCATGACGCTCGCCGAATCGACTTCGCGCAGGAAGCGCTGCGCATGCACGTGGTCGCGCGTGATGATCGCGTCGGTGTGGTGGCTGGAGTAGTGGTTGATGTGCGCGATGGCTTCATCGAGGCCATCCACCAGCTTGATGCTGATGACCGGCGCGAGGTATTCCTCGTACCAGTCCTGCTCGGTGGCGTCCTTCACGAGTTGCGGCGCGACGTTGCCAATGATGTCCTTGGCCTCCGCGTCGCAACGCATCTCTACACCTTTCGCGGCGAACACGGCGGCGATCTTCGGCAGGAAATCCTTCGCCGCCGCGCGCGCCACGAGCAATCCCTCGATGGAATTGCACGGGCTGTACTTCTGCGTCTTCGCGTTGTCGGCGACGCGCACCGCCATCTCGATGTCGCACGGATCGTCGACGTACACATGGCAGTTGCCATCGAGGTGCTTGATGACCGGCACCTTCGCTTCGCGGCTGATGCGCTCGATCAGGCTCTTGCCGCCGCGCGGGATGATCACGTCTACGTACTGCGGCATCGCGATGAGCTGGCCGACGGCCTCACGGTCCGTGGTCTGCACCAGTTGCACCGCTTCGGCGGGCAACCCTGCGTCGGCCAGCGCCTTCTGCACCAACCGGGCGAGTGCCTTGTTCGAATCGATGGCTTCGGAGCCCCCGCGCAGGATGCACGCATTGCCGCTCTTGATGGAGAGGCTCGCGGCTTCGATCGTCACGTTGGGGCGGCTCTCGTAGATCATGCCGAACACGCCGATCGGCACGCGCATGCGCCCGACGCGGATGCCGCTGGGCTGCTGCTGCAGCCCGCTGATCTCGCCGATGATGTCCGGCATCGCGGCGAGCTGCTCGCAGCCTTGGGCGACGGTCTCGAGGATCTTCGGTGTGAGCTTGAGGCGGTCCACCATCGGCGCGGACAAACCGGCTGCAGTGGCGCGGGCGAGGTCTTTCGCGTTCTCGGTTTGCAGCGGCTCGATGTTCGAGCGCAGCAATGCGGCGAGCGCGCGCAAGGTCCTGTTCTTCGTGGCCGCATCGGCTCGCGCCATCGCGGCGCTCGCCTGCCGGGCCTGCAAGCCCAGCGTCTGCGTGTATTCGGCGACGTTCAGCGCATTCATGGTGGACATTATCCCCGGGAGGGAGAGACCGCGCATTCGCGGCACAACGCGAATGCGAGGCGCTGCAGAGCCTGCCAACCGTCGCTGGGCCAGTCGGGCGCCTTCAGGCCCTTCACGATGCCGTCCACGAGATGCGCCGAATGCAGCAGGTTGTCCAGCGACGTCGCGGTGAGACGTGGCAGGACGCGCTCGTAGAGCCGCTCCTTGATGCCCCACACCCGCTGCTCCTTCAGCGCCATCGGCAGCGGACGTCCCGCGGCTATCGCATCCTTCACGCGCTTGAGCGCGCGGATGTCCTCGGACAGCGTGTAGTGCACCAGCACCCCGGCCACACCCTCGGCCTCCAGCCCCTCGAGCATGCGCTGCACGCGTCCGGCCTGCCCGGCAAGCACGGCTTCGGAAAGCTTGAACACGTCGTACCGCGCGACGTTCAGCACCGCGCTCTCGACCTGTTCGAACCCGAGCTCGCCCTCCGGATGCAGCAGCGCGAGTTTCTGGATCTCCTGGTGCGCGGCGAGCAGATTGCCTTCCACGCGGTCGGCGAAGAACTGCAGCGTGCGCTGCCCCTCCTCGCCGCTCACCACGCGCTGGCCTTGCGCGCCGAGGCGCTGCGCGATCCATTGCGGCAGCGCCTGCCGCTCCACGGGATCGACCTGGATCGTGATGCCGTTGGCATCGAGCGCGGAAAACCACGCGCCGGTGCGCGTCATCCGGTCGAGTTTGGGGAGCAGTACGAGGGTCAACGTGCTGTCGTTGCCTTTGGCGCTTTCCGCGAGCTGCTGCAACGCGGGGCTGCCTTCCTTGCCCGGTTTGCCGGAAGGAATGCGGATCTCGACGATCTGCCGATCCGCGAACAGGCTGAGCGAGCCGCCCGCCGCGAGCACTTCGCTCCAGTCGAAGTGCGCTCCGGAGACGGTGTGAACGGTGCGCTCGGTGTAGCCCTGAGCGCGCGCCGTGGCGCGGATCGCATCGGCGGCTTCCTGGATCAGAAGCGGCTCGTCGCCGTGCAGCGTGTACAGCGAGCGAAGCCCCTTTTGCAGGTGGGCGTTGACTTGGGGGCCGGCGAGCTGCATGCCCCCAAGTTTAAGGGCGCGCGAGCCCCAGCATCCGCAACTTGTCCTGCAGCACCGTGCGGAAAGCTTCCACGGCTTCATCGACCAACGCGCGCGAGATCGTGAGCGGCGGCGCGAAGCGGATCACGCTCTCGTGCGTTTCCTTCGACAGCACGCCGCGCGCGGCGAGCATCTCGACCAGTTCGCGCGCCGTCGCGTGCTCGGGCGCGATGTCCACGCCGACCCAGAGACCGCGACCGCGCACCGCGCGTACCAGCGACGCGGCCTCGTCGGCCGCCTCACGCAACCGGCGGATCAGGTACGCGCCCAGCGCGGCGCTGCGGTCGACCAGATGCTCGTCCTCGATCACCTGCAGCCCTTCGAGTGCCACCGCCGCGGCCAACGCGTTGCCGCCGAAGGTGGAGCCATGGCTGCCGGGATTGAACACCTTCATCACGGCGTCATCCGCGAGGAACGCGCTGACCGGCAGCAGCCCGCCGCCCAGCGCCTTGCCCAGGATCAGCGCGTCGGGACGGATGCCCTCGTGCTCGAAGGCGAACCACTTGCCGGTGCGGCCCAACCCCGACTGCACCTCGTCGATGATCAGAAGCACGTTGTTCCGCGTGCACCACTCGCGCAGCTCGGTGAAGAAGCCTTCGGGCGGCACGATCACGCCGGCCTCGCCCTGGATCGGCTCGACCAGCACGGCGCAGGTGTTGGCCGTGGCGGCCGCGCGAACGCTCGCCATGTCGCCGAAGTCGAAATGCGCGAAACCGGGCGCGAAGGGCCCAAAGCCCGCGCGATACTCCGGCTCGCTGGAAAAGCCGACGATGGTGGTGGTGCGCCCGTGGAAGTTGCCGCGCGCCACGAGGATTTCCTGCTTGCCGTCCGCGATGCCCTTCACGAAATGGCCCCAGCGGCGCGCGCACTTGATGGCCGTCTCCACCGCTTCGGCGCCCGTGTTCATGGGCAGTGCGCGCTCGAAGCCGGCGATGCCGCAGAGTTTTTCGAGGAAGGGGCCGAGCGTGGTGCCGTGGTACGCGCGGGATGTCACGGCCACGCGTTCGAGCTGGGCTTGCGCCGCCGCGACAATCCGGGGGTGCAGGTGGCCATGGCTGACGGCGGAATACGCACCCATCATGTCGATGTATCGACGGCCCTCGACGTCCCACACGAGGCAATCGCGCGCGTGGTCGACGACGACGGGCACCGGCTGGTAGTTGCGGGCACCGAAGCGGGCTTCCTTGCCAATGAAATTCTGGGTTGCGCTGTGGGTCGAGGCGTCCATGGAAATGCTCCTGTCGATGAGTCAAGTCTAGGGGCGCGACCCCAGCGGCACGCGTGAATCGGCACGTCGCCCACGGCGGCAACCGCATCAATTGGGAGGATTCGCTTCCGAAACGGAAGCGCCGTAGGACGCTACCGACGCGGCACCGGAAAGCCCGCGAATTCCTTGATCGTCTGCAGCTCGATGTTGGTGACGATCTTCTCGACGCCCAGCGCGGTGTCGTCGAGCCACGCGTTGATCAGCGAGTGGTAGTGGTTGAGGTGCGGGCACGCGATTCGAGCGATGTAGTCGTAGCGCCCGCTGATCACGTAGCAGGCCACCACCTCCGGCGCCTGCGCCATGCGCTTTTCGAAGCGCTGGACGGAGGCCTGCCTCTGGTCCTTCAGGGCGATCTCCGCGAACACCGAGACCAGCTCGCCCAGCGCGGATCGGCTCACAAGTGCGCGGTAGCCTTCGATCGCGCCTTCGGCTTCGAGGCGGCGCACTCGGTTGAGCGTGGCCCGCGCCGAAAGATGCACTTCCTCGGAAAGCGCCTGCACCGTCGCGCGGCCGTCGGCCTGGAGCATCTCGAGCAGCTTCAGGTCGACGCGGTCGAGCTGCATGGCCGCGCGTGCTAGATGGCCTTGACCGCCGAGAGGCGCCGCATCAGCTGCTGCACGATGTCGGTCTGCATGTCGCGGTACAGGAGGTTTTCTTCCGACTCCTTGGCGAGCACCGCGGATTCGTTGAAGCTGATGTCGCGCTGCTGCAGGAGCTCGGTCTCGGGGATCAGCTCCTTGCCCTGCGGCGTGCGCAGCTTGAACTTCAGCCGCGTGCGCAGCTGGAATTCCCGCACCTGGCCGGTGGCGGTGAGGCCCACCACGACTTTCTCGCGCGTGTCCGTCAGCACATCGAGTACGACCTGCGCCATGGTGAGGCCCGAGGGATCGTTGATCACCGTGAGGCCGTCGCTGTGCGCGATCGTCCGCTTGAGCTCGTTGCCGAGCGTGGACGCGGGCAGCGAGGCGACGTAGATGCTCTTGAATGCGAACGTCGGCGCCTGGCGCAACTGGAACCCGCAGGCCGCGAGCGCCGTGACGCTCGCCAGTGCGAACAAAGTGCGACGGTTCATATGACGACGTTGACCAGCCGGCCCGGCACCACGATGACCTTCTTCGGCGTCGCGCCCGGCGCAAATGCAACGAAAGCTTCGCTCGCGATCGCGAGTTTTTCGATGTCGTGCTTGCTCGCGGATGCCGGAACGACCACCGAGCCGCGGTGCTTGCCGTTGACCTGCAGCACCAGCTCGATCTCGTCTTGCTGCAGCGCGGTCTCGTCCACTTGCGGCCAGGGCGCGTCGAGCAACTCGCCATGCGCCTGCACATAGCCGCACGCGGTCCACACTTCCTGTGCGATGTGCGGCGTCGCGGGATACAGCACGCGCAGCAGGATGCCGAAGCCCTCGCGCATCGCCGCCTGGCCGCCTTCTTCGTTCGCGCCCTTGAAGTCTTCCAGCGCGTTCAGCAACTTCATCGCGCCGGACACCACGGTGTTGTATTGCATGCGCTGGTAGTCGTAGTCGACCTGCTTGAGCACGCTGTGGATTTCGAGACGCAACGACTTCGCCTGCTTGCCCATCGCCTTGGAAGCCGGCGCGGGATTCGCGCCGAGCTTGTAGCCGAAGTTCCACACGCGTCGCAGGAAGCGGAACGAGCCCTCCAGCGCCGCGTCGTTCCACTCCAGCGTCGCTTCGGGCGGCGCGGTGAACATCGTGTACAGGCGCGCGGTGTCCGCGCCGAACTTCTCGATGATGTCCTGCGGGTCGACGCCGTTGTTCTTGGACTTGGACATCGTGGTCCAGCCCTCGTAGTGGACCGGTTGGCCGTCCGCCTTCGAGCGCGCGGAGATCACCTTCGCGTGTTCGTCGCGCTCGATCTCCAGGTCGTGCGCCCAGTAGTACTGCTTGCCCGCCTTCTCGCCCGTGCGCACGAAGGCCTCGTTCAGCACCATGCCCTGGGTCAGAAGTTTCACGAACGGCTCGTCCACTTTCACGAGGCCCATGTCGCGCATCACCTTGGTCCAGAAGCGCGCATAGAGCAGGTGCAGGATCGCGTGCTCGATGCCGCCGATGTACTGGTCCATCGGCATCCAGTAGTTCGCGCCCTCGCCGACCATCGCCTGGTCGTTCTTCGGGTCGCAATAGCGCATGTAGTACCAGGCCGAATCGACGAACGTGTCCATCGTGTCGGTCTCGCGGCGGGCGGGCTTGCCGCACACCGGGCAGGCGCACGCGAGGAACTCTTCGCGCTTGTTCAGCGGGTTGCCCGAACCATCCGGCACGCAATCCAGCGGCAGGACGACCGGCAGATCCTTCTCCGGCACCGGTACCGCGCCATGCACGTCGCAGTGAATGATCGGGATCGGCGTGCCCCAGTAACGCTGGCGGCTCACGCCCCAGTCGCGCAGCCGCCAGGTGGTCTTCATGCCGCCGAGGTGCTTTTGCTCCAGCGCGTGGACCACGGCCTTGACGGCGTCGGGATAATCGAAGCCGCTGAAGATGTCGGAGTTGATGGTGACGCCGTTTTCCTTGTCGGCGTACCAGTCATGCCAGTGCTTGTAGTCGTAGTGCTCGCCGTCCACGTGCACCACTTGCTTGATCGGCAAGTTGTACTTGAGCGCGAACGCGAAGTCGCGCTCGTCATGGCCCGGCACACCCATCACGGCGCCGTCGCCGTAGCCCATGAGCACGTAGTTGCCGACCCACACGTCGATCGGCTCTTCGGTGATCGGGTGGAACACGACAAGCCCCGTCGGCATGCCTTCCTTGTCGCGCAGCGCGAGCTCGGCCTCGGTCGTGCCGCCCTTCTTGCACTCCTCGATGAACGCAGCGAGCCGCGCGTTGGTGCGCGCCGCATGCACCGCCAGCGGATGCTCGGGCGCCACGGCGCAGAACGTCACGCCCATGATGGTGTCGGCGCGCGTCGTGAAGACGGGCATGCGCCCCTCGCCGATCAGCGTGCCGGCGAAGTCGCGGATTCCGTGCGTGAACGCGAAGCGCACGCCCTCGCTTTTGCCGATCCAGTTTTCCTGCATCAGCTTCACGCGTTCGGGCCATCCCGGCAGCTTGTCCTGCACGTGCTCGAGCAATTCCTGCGCGTAGTCGGTGATCTTCAGGTAGTAGCCGGGAATCTCTCGCTTTTCCACCACGGCGCCGGTGCGCCAGCCCTTGCCGTCGATCACCTGTTCGTTCGCCAGCACGGTCTGGTCGACCGGGTCCCAGTTCACGACCTGCGTCTTGCGGTAGGCAATGCCCTTGTCCAGCATCTTCAGGAACAGCCACTGGTTCCACTTGTAGTAGCTAGGATCGCAGGTGGCGACTTCGCGCGACCAGTCGATCGCCAGGCCCATCGCCTGCATCTGCTTTTTCATGTACGCGATGTTGTCGTACGTCCACTTCGCGGGCGGCACGCTGTTCTTCATCGCGGCGTTTTCCGCCGGCAGGCCGAACGCGTCCCATCCCATGGGCATCAGGACGTTGTAGCCCTTCATGCGCAGGTGGCGCGTCAGCATGTCGTTGATGGTGTAGTTGCGCACGTGGCCCATGTGCAGCTTGCCGCTGGGATAGGGCAGCATGGAACAGGCGTAGAACTTCTTCTTGCCGGCGTCCTCGGTCACGCGGTACGCATCGCGCGCATTCCAGTAGGCCTGCGCGGCGCGTTCGACCTCGGTGGGGGTGTACTTTTCTTGCATGTTGGGTTGTGCGGGCAACGGGCCGGCCTTGCGGCGATTTTACGGGCCGATCCGAAGACGTGCCCTAGCGCGGCGCGGGTTGCGCGTCCGCGACGAAGCCGATCCGGTTCAGGCCGGCTTTCTGGGCCGCACCCATCACCTCGACAACGCGCCCGTAAGGCACGGTGCGGTCGGCGCGCAGTTGCACTTCCATGTCGGGGTTCTGGCGCGCGGCGTCCACCAGACGCGCGGCCAGCTGTTCCCCGGCGAAGGGCTTGTCGTCGACGAACGTGCCGCCCGACTTGTCCAGGACGACGGTGATGAATTTCGGCGCGTCATTCGGCTTGGCGGCGTCCGTGCGCGGAAGGTCCAGGCGGATGGAGCTGGCCATCAGCGGCGCCGTGATGATGAAGATCACGACCAGCACGAGCATCACGTCCACCAGCGGCGTGACGTTGATCTCGCTCATGGGTTGCGGGCCTTGCGTGCGCTCTAGCCGGCCAAACGCCATCAGGGCTTCTCCCCGTGCGTCAGCAGCTCCCGCAGGTCGCGCGCGAAGCCTTCGAGGTCCGCCTCGATACGGCCGATGAGGCGGCCGAAGATGTTGTAGCCCAGCACCGCGGGGATGGCGACGGCCAGTCCGGCCGCCGTCATGATGAGCGCCTCACCCACTGGCCCTGCCACTTTGTCGATGGTGATCTGCCCCGCCGTCGCGATGCCGGTGAGCGCGTGGTAAATCGCCCAGACGGTGCCCAGCAATCCCACGAACGGGGCCGTGGAGCCCACGGTGGCAAGCAGGACCTGGCCGAACTGCAGCTTGTCCAGCACGGTGTGCAGCGCGTCGCGCAGGAGGCGCGTGAGCTGCTGCGACCGGTCTCCGGCCGCGGCAAGCGACCCCTGCGGGCTGGCCTGCGTGGCGGCGATGAGCGGCAGCACCAACTCTTCCCGGTCGAACCCGGCGACCCGCGCGCGGGCCTCGTCGATGGAGGGGGATTGCCAGAACGCCGCAGTGCTGCGGCCGACATCGCCAGTGGCGCGGCGCAGCAGCCATGCTTTCCAGAGGATGACCACCCAGCTTGCGACCGACATCGCCAGGAGCAGCAACGCGACGAGGCGGGTGACTGCATCGCCCTGGCTCAGCAGGTCGAGGGAGATCATCTCAAGCCGAGTACATCGAACATGTCGAAGAGGCCGTTCTTCTTGCCGGCCAGGAAGCGCACGGCGCGCAGGCTGCCTTGCGAATACGTCGCGCGGCTGGCCGATTTGTGCGTGATCTCGATGCGCTCGCCGGTGCCCGCGAACATCACGGTGTGGTCGCCGACGATGTCGCCGCCGCGGATGGAAGTGAAGCCGATGGTCGACGGATCGCGCTCGCCCGTGACGCCTTCGCGCGAGTAGACCGCGGATTTCTTGAGATCGCGGCCCAGCGCCTGCGCGATCACTTCGCCCATCTTGAGCGCGGTGCCCGAGGGCGCGTCGACCTTGTGGCGATGGTGCGCCTCGATGATCTCGATGTCGTAGCCAGTGGACAGCGCCTGGGCCGCCATCTCCAGCAGCTTCATCGTCACGTTGACGCCCACACTCATGTTGGGCGCCAGCATGATGGCGATGTCGCGCGCCGAATCGGCGATCTGCGCCTTCTGGCCTTCGGTGAAACCGGTCGTGCCGATGACTGCGTTCACGCCGAGTTCGCGGCAATGCCGAAGATGCTCGAGCGTGCCCTCGGGCCGCGTGAAGTCGATCAGGACCTGCGAGTTCCTGAGGCCCGCGCGGATGTCCGCGGTGATCGGCACGCCGCTCGCATGGCCGAGGAACGCGGCGGCATCGTTGCCGATGGCGGGGCTGGCCGCGATGTCGAGCGCGCCGGTCAACTGGCAATCGTCCGAAGCGCGGATCGCCTCGATCAGCATGTGGCCCATGCGGCCGCTGGCGCCTGCAACGGCGATCCTGTGCATCTGGTTGCTCCCGGGCATGGCCGCGTTCAGCGCGCGGGCGCTTCGAGCGGCGGGTAGTTCGTGGCTGCGGGCGCCGGCTCGGCGGCGGCGGATGCGGCCGTTGCGGGCGACGCGGCGCGGCCCGCGGAGAATTGCTTCAGGCGCTCTTCGCTGGCTTCGAGCGGCGGCACCTTCGCGCCCTGGCGCTTGTTGGCCAGCGTGGCGACGAAATCGGCTTCGGACGGCATCGCGTCGCCTTCGGTGCGCTCCATGGCGTCGCCCTTGAAGAACACGGTGAACTTGCGCGCCTGGGGCTCGACGCCCTGGCGCTTGAGCGTGAACACGTAATCCCAGCGATCGCCATGGAACACGCTGGTGACCAGCGGCGTGCCCAGGATGTCCTTGACCTGCTGGCGGCTCATGCCGGGCTTGATCGCGTCGACCTGCTCTTTCGAGATGAAATTGCCTTGCACCACCTCCGGCTTGTAGGGCGAGGCGAGGTTGGCGACGCGCATGCTGGCGCTGTCGTAGGAGCCGCATGCGGAGATGGCCGCGCAGGCGGTCAGCACGAGAGCGATGCGGCACGAGGGCAGGCGGAGGGCGGACATGGGGGAGGACGCAGGCGATATGATCGAACGATTGTAGCGGCAGGCCTCGAACGCCTGCCCCCTTCTGCCCATGGCCAACATCGACGAACTCAAGAGCACGGGCCTCAAGGCCACGCTGCCGCGCCTGAAGATCCTGGACGTGTTCCAGAAAGGCGGCCTGCGCCACATGACGGCGGAGGACGTGTACCGCGTCCTGCTCGAAGAGCGCTCGGACATCGGCCTCGCCACCGTCTATCGTGTGCTCACGCAGTTCGAGCAGGCGGGCATCCTCACGCGCAGCCACTTCGAGAGCGGCAAGGCGGTGTACGAACTCAACGAGGGCACGCACCACGACCACCTGGTGTGCCTCGACTGCGGCCGCGTCGAGGAGTTCTACGACGCCGAGATCGAGAAGCGCCAGCACGATGTCGCCATGACCAAGGGATTCGCGATCGCCGAACATGCGCTCAGCCTGTACGCGCACTGCACCAAGGAAGATTGCCCCAATCGGCCGCCGCCGCACCCGAGCGGGCACCGGCAGCAATAAGCTACTTGTCCTGCTCCATCGCCTTGCGGTGCCGCTCGACGAACTCCTGGTAGGTATCCACGCCGCGCAGCTGGAGGATGGTGTTGCGGACGGCCGCCTCCACCAGTACGGCGATGTTGCGGCCGGCCACCACCTGGATCACCGCCTTGCGCACCGGCACACCCAGCACGTCCTGTGTGAGCGGCTCATAGGGCAGGCGCTCGTACTCGCGCTCCAGCGTCTCGCGCCGCACGAGGTGGACGATGAGCTTCAGGCGCATCTTTCTGCGCACCGCCGTCTCGCCGAAGATCGCGCGGATGTCGAGCAGGCCGATGCCGCGCACTTCCAGCAGGTTCTGAAGGAGCTCCGGGCAGCGGCCTTCGATAGTCGTCTGATTGATGCGGTAGAGGTCCACCGCGTCGTCCGCGACGAGGCCGTTGCCGCGCGAAATCAATTCCAGGCCAAGCTCGCTCTTGCCCAGGCCCGACTCGCCGGTGATCATCACGCCTAGCCCGAGGATGTCCATGAAGACGCCGTGCATCGACGTGCGCTCGGCGAAGTGCTTGGAGAGGTAGGCGCGCATCACGTCGATGACGAACGCCGACGGCTCGTGCGTGGAGAACATCGGGATCTGCGCGCGTTCGCACATCGACAGCAGCGCATCGGGCGCCTGCTGGTTGTCGGTGAGCACGAGCACCGGCGGCTCCAGCGTCACGATGCGGGCGATGCGCCGCGCGCAATCCTCGGCCGTCGCATTCGTGAGGTAGGCGACTTCGCGCTCACCCAGGATCTGCACGCGGTAGGGGTGGATGTAGTTGAGGTAGCCGACCAGGTCCGCGCCGGACCGCGCCGCGCGCACCGCCACTTCGTCGAAGCGCCGCTCGGAGGCGCCCAGACCCGCGACCCATTCCCACTTGAGCGTGGCCCGGTGGTCCTCGAACAGGACGTCGGCGCTGACGACGGTGGGTTTCACGTGCCGCCCTCGGAGAGCATCACGCGGGTTGGGCTGACTGCCAGGTGGCGATCAGTTGATGCAGGACGGTTGCATCGGTGCTCGCCTTGATCTTCTCGCGCAGCGGCGCATCCGACAGCAGCTCGGCGATTTCGGAGAGGATTTCCAGGTGCTTCTGCGTCGCCGCTTCGGGCACCAGCAGGAAGATGAGCAGGTTGACCGGCTGCTCGTCCGGCGCGTCGAACCCGATGGCGCTTGCCAGCTGGAACAACGCCGCCATCGGCGCTTTCAATCCCTTGATGCGGCCATGCGGGATGGCCACGCCGTGGCCAAGTCCCGTGGAGCCCAGACGCTCGCGGGCGAACAGGCTGTCGGTGATCAGCGCGCGGGAGAGGCCATGGAGATTTTCGAAGAGAAGCCCCGCTTCTTCGAAGGCCCGCTTTTTGCTGGTGGCATCGACGCTCACAAGCACTTGAGCGGCAGGCAGGATGGACGCGAGACGGTTCATGGTCGGGTAAACGATTATGCACCCGGGGTGGTTGCACTGCACCAAAACGCCCCTGGCCTCCGCTGAGACGACACCCAAAAGTAGCAAGGCGCCCGGAAAGGGCGCCTTTGCGTGCATTTCATGCGAGCTTTACATGACTCGCTTCGGGGCGTCGCAGTGATGGTCCTGCATGCGGTCCTTGTGCTTGCCGACCTGGCGGTCCAGCTTGTCGACCAGTTCGTCCAGGGCGGCGTACAGGTCGTGGTGGGCGCTCTCGGCGAACATGTCGTTGCCCTTGACGTGGATCATGCATTCGGCGCGCTGTCGTCGCTCCTTTTCCTTTTGCTTTTCAACCGTGAGAAGCACTCTGATGTCGACGACCTGGTCAAAGTGCCTGGTGATTCGATCGAGCTTGGTGGTCACGTAATTGCGCAGAGCCGGGGTAACTTCGAGATGGTGACCGCTGATCGTCAAGTTCATGAGTAGCCTCCTGTTGCACTCGGGTGGAAATGCCGCCGGGAAAGGAAAGGGAGAGGGGAAGCGGCGAAGGAACTGGATTCGTCTGAAGGTCGATCCACTATGCCCACTCGTCCAGTGAAAAGCAAACGATTTCCATGGATGGGGAAGACCCCAAGTGAAACGCTTTGTCGGCGCCAAAAACAAAGCGGCCCGCAGGCCGCTTTTGCTGTACGAAGACTCAGGGTTCAGCGTTTCCAGCCGGCAGCCGGGTTGCCGAGGTGGCTCCAGCCACGCGCCACGGGGTGCGCCTGCGCGCCGGGACGATCGAGGTTCGCATGTTCGGTACGCTCGCCCATGGGCTTGTCGCGAGGGACCTCTGTGAAGCGGTCCGGTTCCTTGGGTTCTCTGGGCATGGGCTACTCCTGGAGGCGCGGCAATTCAGCTGCCGCTGTCGTTGGCGCCGGGTTTCTGGCTTTCCTGGCGTACAGGGCGCGCGGCGTAGCGGCTTGGGAACGGCCATGCATGGCCGCTGCGGCTGCGGCGTGCCTCGAAAGACGGGCTCTTGCCATCGGCCTCGTCCTGCGTGGGACGGAAGCCGGTTCGGCTTGCGGTCGTGTCATTCGCGAGCTGGATCATTCGAAACTCCTTGGGATGAGTGAAATCTAGGTGCCCATCCACAATGGCTGTGTCAGACATGTCGGGCGGAATTTGTAGGACTCGTCCTGCTCGCGACCCGCGTTGCGGACGGCCCTGCCTCGCAAACGCTCAGCCCAGAATGGTGCGATGCCCGCTGTCCCGAGCAAAAGCATGACACCGCACAAGCTGCCGAAAAGCCGGCGCGTGATGCTGTTGGTCGACTTCATCAACCCCCTGAATTTCCCGGGCGCGGAAGACTTGGCCGGAAGCGCCGTGAGAGCGGCGCGTGCCACGGCCTCACTGAAGGAGCGGCTTGCCGGCGAAGACGTGCCCGCCATTTACGCCAACGACAACTACGGCGTCTGGCAATCGGATTTCCACAGCCTCGTGTCGGCCTGCCTCGGCATGGAAGGCGCGCCGGCGGAAATCGCCCGGCTGCTCTATCCGCAAGCCAGCGACTTGACCATTCTCAAGCCGAGACACTCTGCTTTTTTCGCGTCGCCGCTGGAACTCCTGCTGTCGCAAATGGGTGCGCAAGAACTCGTAATCTGCGGCTTGGCAACAGACATGTGCATGCAACTGACGGCAATGGATGCCTTCCTGCGGGAATACAAGGTCTGGGTGCCGTCCGATTGCACGGCGGCCGAATCGCAGGCGGCCAAGAGGAGCAGTCTTCTCTACATGCGGGAAGTGCTCGAGTGCGACACGACGGCGGCTTCCGCGGCACGGCGCGCCCCCGCCAGAAAGACGATGGCGTGATCAACGTGATCAGGCGCGACCGGGGCCCGCCCCGATTTCGCTGCGCGCCGTCTTGCCCTACCATGGTTGCGACAGGAGACAAGAGCACGGCCCATGAGCCTGAGCACCATCATCCATGCGGGGCTCACCCGCCCGAGCCGGCCCCTGAACGGCCTCGTGCTGATGGGCGGCGGCGCGCGCACGGCCTACCAGGTGGGCGTGCTGCAGGCGATGGGCGCCATGCTGGAGCTCGAAGCCACCCATCCGCCGCCGTTTCCCTTCCACGTATTGGTCGGCACATCCGCCGGAGCGTTGAACGTGGCCTACCTCGCGGGCGCCGCGACGAAGGGCACGCGGGCGTTCGGCGAACTCGCGCAGTTCTGGGGACGGCTGCGGTCTTCCGACGTCTACGAGCTCGACGTATCGCGCTGGGTGCGGTTCAGCCGCGTGCTGGCCGCTATGAGCCTGTGGAGCAACTCGCGGCGTCACGGCGCGATCCTGGACAACATGCCGCTGGTCGACACGCTGCACCACGCGGTGTCGCTGGAGGGCATCGAGGAATCGCTTAAGACGAAGGCGATCGACGCCGTGGCCGTGACGGCCTCAAGCTACTCGAGCGGCGTGCACTGGACCTTTTGCCACACCGCGCGCGATGGGCGGCACGAGCCTTGGAACCGGCCAGGCCGCCGCGCCGAATTCCAGCCGCTGACCATCGAACACCTGATGGCGTCCAGCGCGATCCCCTTTCTCTTTCCATCGACGCCGCTGTGGGTGGACGGGCGGCGCGAATTCTTCGGCGACGGCTCGATGCGGCAGATCTCGCCGCTGTCGCCCGCGATGCACCTGGGCGCGCACAAGATCCTCGTGGTCGGCGTCGGCCAGCCCCAGCGTTCGGGCCTGGTCAACGGTGATGCCATCGCTGCGCGCGGCCCCACGCTGGGAGGCATCGCGGGCCATGCGATGGCAAGCGTCTTCCACGACACCTTGCAGGCGGACGTGGAACAGGCGCAGCGCGTGACGAAGACCTTGCAGCAACTGCCGCGCGAGGTCGCGGGGGTGCTGCCCTATCGCGCGGTGGAAGTGCTGTCTATCCAGCCGACGCAATCGCTCGACGCACTCGCGCAGCAATTCGCGCATGAATTGCCGCCGTCGGTGCGGCGCGCGCTGGGCGGTCTCGGGGCCTTGAAGGGCGGCGGCGGCGCGCTGGCAAGCTACCTGCTCTTCGAACCCGGGTTCGTGCAGGCGCTGATCGCGCTGGGCCAGCAGGACGCGTATGCGCGCAAGGAAGAATTGCTGGCGTTCCTCTCTACCGTGACGGCATAATCGCGACCGTCGAAGCAACGGAGACACCTCCTTGGAAACCTGCCCCAGTCGGTAGCTTTCGAATCGCGATGGACGCTCCATCTGATCGGTTCGAAAGCTGCGAATCCACCAGCCACGCCGATCAATTGGAATCTGACCCCAATTCGGGAATTCGATAGTCCATGCTCAACATCTTCACGCTCGCCAACGGACGGCTCTTCCAGGAAGAGATCGAATCGCTGGAGGAGCTCTCCAAATTCCAGCCGATCTGGGTCGACCTCGAATCGCCCACCCTCGAGGAAAAGCGCTGGGTCAAGCAATACTTCGGCCTGTCCATCCCGGAAGACGCGATGGACGAGGACATCGAGGAGTCCGCGCGCTTCTACGAGGAAGACAACGGCGACCTGCATATCCGCAGCGACTTTTTGATCGCCGACGAGGACGAGCCGCGCACGGTGCGCGTCGCGTTCATCCTGAATCTGGTCAACGACTCGCTCAAGAGCAAGGGCGTGCTCTTCTCCATCCACGACGAGGACGTTCCGGTGTTCCGCCTGCTTCGCTTGCGCGCGCGGCGCGCGCCGGGGCTGATCGAGGACGCGAAGGAAGTGCTGCTCAAGCTGTTCGATGCCGACGCCGAGTATTCCGCCGACACGCTCGAAGGCATCTACGACCAGTTGGAGAAGGCGAGCGCGAAGGTGCTGGGCGGCCGCGTCACCGACGAGCTGGCCGGCGAGGTACTCGGCGCGATCGCGCGCCAGGAAGACCTGAACGGCCGTATCCGCCGCAACGTGATGGACACGCGCCGCGCCGTGAGCTTCATGATGCGCAGCCGCATGCTCAATGCCGGTCAGTTCGAGGAAGCACGGCAGATCCTGCGCGACATCGAATCGCTGGACTCGCACACGGCGTTCCTCTTCGACAAGATCAACTTCCTGATGGATGCGACCGTGGGTTTCATCAACATCAACCAGAACAAGGTCATCAAGATCTTCTCGGTCGCGAGTGTCGCGCTGCTCCCGCCCACGCTGGTCGCGAGCATCTACGGCATGAACCTGAAGTTTCCGGAACTGGAGTGGCTCGGCCCGATCCTGAGCTATCCCTACGTGGTGGTGCTGATGATCGCCAGCGCCGCCGTGCCGATGTGGTATTTCGGCCGGCGCGGCTGGCTGCGGTAGCCTCGCGAACCTTCAGCGCCAGCCGCTCAGCAGCGCGTCCACGATCGCCGCCGAGTGCCGGCTCGCAACGTGCTCGATGAACGCGAGGAAATCGCCATGCGCGGCATCGTCGGCGCGGTCGGAGATGGTCCGCACCGCGGCGAAAGGCACACCGTAGTCGTGGCACACCTGCGCGAACGCCGCACCTTCCATCTCGACGGCCAATGCTTCCGGCAACGCTGATTGCAGCGCTCGGCACTCGGCGGTCGTCGAGACGAAGCGGTCGCCGCTCACGACGAGCCCGCGGTGCACGGCGACTCCCGGCAAGGCCGCACTCGCCGCGCGAATGAGGCGCTCCGTCAACGCGACGTCACATCCAAAGCGATCCTGGCCGTACAGCGGAACTTCGTATTTCGGAAAGATCGGCGATGCATCGAGGTCATGCTGCATGAATTCGCCGGCGACCACCACGTCGCCCACCTTCACGCCCGGCGCCAACCCGCCCGCCACGCCGGTGAAGACGATGCGGTCCACCTTGAACCGCTCGATCAGCACCATCGCCGTCGTTGCAGCCGCGACCTTCCCGATGCGCGACAACACCGCGACGACGTCATGCCCATGCAGATGGCCCGGCCAGAACTCGCGACCCGCAACAACCTGCCTGTGCTCATCGGGCATGAGCGCGAGGACGCCGGCGAGTTCCTGCTGCATGGCGGAGACGATGGCTGTGCGCATGCTTGCAGTGTGCCTCAACGCTCCTCGCGCAACAGTGCTTCGGACGCCGGGTCGGCCTCCTTGGCAGGCTGCGCGCGCGGCAGAGTGAAGAAGAATGTCGTGCCCTCGCCCGGCCGCGACTCTACCCAGATCCGTCCACCCACCGCTTCGACGATCTTCTTGCAGATGGCGAGGCCGATGCCCGTGCCGCTGTACGACTCACGCGTGTGCAGGCGCTGGAAGATGACGAAGATGCGTTCGAAATACTCCGGCGCGATCCCGATCCCGTTGTCCGCGACGCTGAACAACCATCCTCCCTCGTATTCCGAGGCATGGATGCGGACCCGCACCGGGCGCCCGGGGGCCTGGAACTTCAAGGCGTTGCCCACCAGGTTCTGCACCAGCTGAGTCATCTCCGTGCGGTCCCCAAGCACGACCGGCAAGGCCGGGCTCTCCACCACGGCGCCCCTTTCTTCCACGAGCACCATCAGGTTATCGAGCACGTCGTGCAGGACATCGTCCATCGCGACTTCATCGGGCTTGCGCTCCGCGCGACCCACTCGCGAATAGGCGAGAAGGTCATCCAGCAACTGCTTCATCCTTCTTGCGCCGCCGGTGATGAAGCCGATGAACTCCCCGGCATCCGCGTCGAGGCGCCCGCGGTAGCGCCGCTCGAGCAGTTGCGCATAGCTCGCGATCATTCGAAGCGGCTCCGCGAGATCGTGCGACGCGACATAGGCGAAGCGCTCGAGCTCCTGGTTGGACCGCGCAAGGTCGTCGAGGCGCCTCTGCAGCTCGGCGTCGGCATTTTTTTGCTCCGTGATGTCGCGCGCGGAGATGACGATGACCCACCTGCCTTCGATGCGCATCGCGCGGCGGCTCACTTCGGCGGGATATTCCACGCCGTGCGGCCCCTGCAGCGCCAACTCCTCCACTTGCGTTTGCGGCGCCATCGCGATCACGGCGTCGTAGACGCGCTCGAGCTCCTCGCGACTCGCGCCCGACCGGCGTTCCCAAATGGCGGACAGCAGGAACTCATCGCGCGAGATGCCGGCTCGCTGGGCCGCCGTGACATTCGCATCCAGCACTTTCATCTCCGCGCGGTCGACCAGGATCAGGGCGTCCGGGCTCTGGTCCATCGCGAGCCTGAAGCGCTCCTGCGCGCGCCGCGCCAGTGCATCCACCAGGACATTGAAGGCGCGCGCAGTCTGGCCGATCTCGTCGTCGCTCAGCACCTCGGCGCGACGGGTGAGATCTCCACCGGACATCGCCGACGCAGCGGTGTGGATGGCCGCCACGGTGGATCGGATATAGCGGGTGACGATCCAGGTCGCGGCCAACGCGGCCACCAGCGAAAGCAGCAGCAGCGCCGAAAATGCCCACAAGAGGCGCCGCGAGTCCCGCTCGGATTGGGTGAAGGCCAGGCTCGTCAGCTCACGTTCGACGCCGACGAGTTTCGCCAGGTTCCATGTCAGCACTTCGGAAGCGCTGTCCAGCCGCTTCAGGCCGACGGGGTCGGACCGACCGGCGGCTATCGTTTGCTGGACCGCTTCGGTGTACAGCCGAAGCGAGCCCATCGCCTCCTCGATCGCCGACCTTTCCTTGGGATCGAGCGGTGGCTGCCGGGTGAGGAAATCGAGCGTCTGGATGACCGACCTGACCTTGCCGAGCAGCTCGTCGTTCACCACTTCCACCAGTGCCGTCTCGACTCCGCCCTGGGGAGCGGACAGCAGCCGCTCCAGGTCGTGCTTGGCTTCCTCGGTGAACGCATTGACCTCCATCACCAGCTGCAGGCGCGCGAAGCGGACGTCGTTGATCCTTCCTATCGTGGAGCGTTGCTGCTCCAGCCCGTAGTAGGCCGCGACGGCGACGAAGACCAACGCGAGTGTGGCCACGGCCGGCGCCAGAAGCAGCTTAGTGCCGAGTGAGAGGCGACCCAGGATGACTCCGGCACTGGTCATGGACTGCTATCTGGTTTGACAGGAGAAGTTCCTGATGAAGGCGAGCTTGCCATCGGCGGCGCGGCGCCGAACGCGAGGATGTCGTGCCGCAAACCCATGTACTTCACCTCTGTGGCGATGGTGCACTATTTCGCGGGATAGGAGAAGTTCTTGACGAATGCGAGCTTGCCGCCGTCGTTCTTCAGGATGTTGTAGCCATGCAGGCCGTCACCATTGCGGTCGAAGCTGTAAATGCCCACCGCACCCTGGTAGCCCTGGATGGCCATGAGGCCTTTGCGCATCGCCTCCGGATCCGTGCCGCCGGCGTTATTGATCGCCTGCGCCAAAAGATGCACCGCGTCGTAGGCCCAGCTTGCGTACTGGTCCGGCCTGTCGCCCGTCCTGCCCGTGTACTTCATCGCGAATGCCTTCGCAGGGACGCTCGCCCCGGCCGCATACGATGCGGCCGAATAACTCCCGTGAAGCGCCGCGCCCGCGATTCGCATGGCCGCCTTCGAACTCATCGATGAGCCGCCGACCAGGACGCTGCCGACGCCGGCCCCGCGCAACTGCATCGCCAATTTCGCGGCGGCTTCGGGTCGCGCGAAATAGAGCGCCACGATATCGGCGCCCGAATTCCTGATCGCCAGGACCGCAGGCGCGAAATTGTGCGCGGTGCTGCCGGCACCGTAAACGGCGGCGGGTGCGAGACCGAATGCCGCCAGCTGTTCGACCAGGCTGCGCATGGCGGCGTTTCCGAAGGACTCCTCAGAATGGACGATCGCCCACTTTCTCTTCTTGAGCGTTTCGACCCCGAACTCGGCCAGCGCCCTGGACGAGTAGCCGTCATGGGGAGGAACCCGGAAGATCCAGGGGTTACCGGCATGCGTGAGCTTGTACAGCGTGCCGCACACCAGCGCAGGAACACCCGCCCGCGCGATCGCGGGCATCACCGCGAGGATCTGGGTGCTGCGCGGACTCGTGATGATGGCCTTGACACCGTCGCCGCGCAGCAGCTTCGACATGGCGACTTCCGAACCCGGATTGGTGCTCTGGTTGTCCTCGCTGACGATGGTCAATGGGCGGCCGAGAATCCCCCCGGCCCTATTGATTTCCTCCATCGCAATGTTCGAGCCGACGATCGCATCCTGGCCGAATTCGGCATTGGCGCCGGTCAGCTCGGCGATCAGGCCGATCCTGATCGGCTCCGATGCGAACGCCGCAGGCGCGAGCATCAGCAGCGCCAGGCCGAATGCAAGAGTCGAGTGCCGGGTCCTCATTGACTTCTCCTGGGTAGCTCGCAGTTACTTCGGAAGATAGGAAATCGTCTTGATGGTGACCAGCTTGCCGTTGTCGTTTTTCACGACATCGAATCCATGCCGCCCATCGCCATTCCGGTCGAATGTGTAAGCGCCCGCCGCGCCGTTGAAGCCGCGGATCGCATGGAGCCCTTTCCGTATTGCCGTCGCATCCACGCTTGCGGCGATGGTGATCGCGCGCGCCACGAGATGAACGGCATCGTAGGCCCAGGCCGCGTGTTGATCGGGCTCGCCGCCTGTCTTTTCCCGGTATTTCCTGGCGAAGGCCCGCGAGTGCGCAGTCGCCTCGACGGTGAAGGCTGTCAACGAGTAACTATCATGAAGCGCCGCGCCCGCGATCCGCATTACCGCCTTCGAAGTGACCCCCGAGCCGCCGATCAGGACACTGCCCATGCCGGCCGCGCGCAATTGCTTCGCGAACTCCGCCGTGACCTCGGGCCGCGCGAAATACATCGCCACGATATCGGGCGCCGAATTCTTGATCGCCAGGATCAGCGGCGCGAGGTTCTGGACGCTGTAGCCGACGCCCTGGACGAATGGAGGTGCGACGCCGAGCGCCTTCAGCTCTTGCGCCAGCATGTCCCTTCCGGCGATCCCATAGGACTCCTCGGTATGGACGATGGCCCATTTCTTCTTCTTCAAAATGCTGGTCCCGAAATCGGCGATCGCCTTTGCCAGGTAGCCATCATGCGGGGCGACCCGGAACATCCACGGGTTGTTCGCGTGCGTGAGCGTGTACAAGGTGCCGCAGGCCAGCGTTGGAACGCCCGCCTGCGCGATCGCCGGCATCACCGCCAGGACCTGCGTACTGCGTGGGCTCGAGATGATCGCCTTGATGTTGCCGCTGCCGAGCAGCTTCGACACGGCGACTTCGGACCCGGGATTGTTACTCTGGTTGTCCTCGGTAACGATCTCCAGCGGCCGGCCGAGCACACCGCCTGCGAGATTGAGCTCTTCCGCGGCGAGGACCGCGCCATTGACGCTCTCCTTGCCGAACTCCGCATTCGCTCCGGTCAGTTCGGCGAACATGCCAATCCTGATCGACTCCGCGGCGAACGCTGGTGTGCTTGCCATCAGCAGCGCGACGCCGAACGTGAGGATCGAGTGCCCGGAGCGCATTGACTTCTCCTGAATGCCTGTCCGGCCCATCAAACTCCCGTTGAACGCTTTCCACCTTGGGGTTTGTACCGAGCCTCGTGCCCAAAAAAAAGCCCCGCGAGCGCGGGGCCTTTGCATCAACCAGCTTGCGGCTGGTTATTCCTTGATATCCACACCGTAGAAGTTGTGGCGGCCGAACGGCGACAGCTTGAAGTCGACGACTTCCTTGCGTACCGGCTTCAGCTGCACCGCGTGGGCGATGGTGAACCACGGCTCCTGCTGCTTGAAGATCACCTGCGCCTGCTTGTAGAGCTTGTCGCGCTCGGCCGGCTTCGTCTCGGTCTTGGCCTTCTGGATCAAGTCCTCGAACGGCTGATAGCAGAACTTCGCGACGTTCGAACCATTGGTCTTCGCGGCCTCGCAGCCGAGCAACACGGCCAGGAAGTTGTCCGGGTCGCCGTTGTCGCCGGTCCAGCCCAGCATGCCCATCTGGTGCTCGCCGGCCTGCATGCGCTTCCTGTACTCGCCCCACTCGAAGCTCTTGATCTCGGCCTTCACGCCGATCTTCGCGAGGTCGGCCTGCATCAGCTCGGCGATGCGCTTGGCATTCGGGTTGTAAGGGCGCTGCACCGGCATGGCCCACAGGTCGGTCTCGAAGCCGTTCGGGAAACCGGCCGCGGCCAGCGCCTTCTTCGCGCCTTCCGGATCGTAGACGTCGTCCTTGGTCGTGCTGTCGTAAGCGGACATCGACGGGGGCAGCGGATTCTTCGCGGCCACGCCGGTGCCGAGGAACACGCCGTCCAGGATCGCCTTCTTGTTGATCGCCATGCTCACGGCCTTGCGCACGCGCACATCGTCGAACGGCTTCTTCGTGACGTTGTACGCGAGGTAGCCGACGTTCAGGCCGGGCTGCTCCAGCACCTGCACCTTCGGGTCCTTGCGGATCGCTTCGAGGTCGGCCGGGTTCGGGTACGGCATCACGTGGCACTCGCCCTTTTGCAGCTTGGCCCAGCGCACCGAGGCGTCCGGCGTGATCGAGTACACGAGGTCGTCGATCTTCGCCTTGCCGCCCCAGTATTGCGGGAAGGCCTTGTAGCGGATGACGGCGTCCTTCTGGTACTGCACGAGGAAGAACGGGCCGGTGCCGATCGGCTCCTGGTCGATCTTCTCGGGCGTGCCGGCTTTCAGCATCGCGTCGGCGTATTCCTTCGACTGGATCGCGGCGTAGGGCATCGCGAGGTTCGAGAGGAACGGCGCCTCCGGCTTGTTCAGCACGATCTTGACGGTGTAGTCGCCTTCCTTGGTCACCGACTTGATCAGCTTGGGCATGCCCATGTCGTTGAAGTACGAGTGGTTGGAGCTCGTGACCTTGAAGAACGGGTTGTCTTCCTTCCACTGGCGCTCGAAGCCGAAGATGATGTCGTCGGCGTTCATGTCGCGCGTCGGCTTGAATGCGCGGTGGCTGTGCCACTTCACGCCCTTGCGCAACGTGAAGGTGTAGGTCATGCCGTCGGCGGAAATGTCCCACTTCTCGGCCAGGCCCGGCACGACCTTCGTGCCGCCACGCTCGAACTCGACGATGCGGTTGTAGATCGGCTCATTGCCGTCGAACGACGTGCCCGTGGTGTTCACGCCGGGGTAGAAGTTTTCCGGGCTGCCCTCGGAGCAGAACACCAGGGTCTTGGCGCCGGCGCCGGTGGCCGCGGCCAGGGCCAGCGCGGCGATCGCAAAGTGCTTGCGACTGGGGACGAGTTTCATGTGGACTCCTTCGAAAAAATGGAAACCGGGATCAGCCGGCAAGGGATGCATTATCGACAGATGCGGGTTGGGGAAAACCCGGTTTCGCTAAAACCCGACGGGCAGGGACTGCCCCGGGCTTGACGAAGGAAAGCCAGCCTCCGCGAACTGTTCGGCGAAGTGACAGGCGACGATGCGCTGGTCCACCGGGCGGGGCAGCGGCCGCTCGGCCTTGCAGCGCTCCACCGCGTACGGGCAGCGGCTGGAGAACACGCAACCGCTCGGCGGGTTCAGCGGCGAAGGCAATTCGCCCTTCAACACGATCTTCTGGATGTTGCGCGGGCCCACGCCCGGCGTCGATGCGAGCAGCGCCTGCGTGTACGGGTGCGCGGGCCGCTCGAAGATGAGCGACTTCGGTCCCTGCTCCATCACGTGCCCCAGGTACATCACGAGCACTTCATGCGCGATGTGCCGCACGACGGCGAGGTCGTGCGAGATGAACAGATAGGCGAGCTTGAATTCCTGCTGCAAGTCCGCGAGCAGATTCAGCACCTGCGCCTGGATCGACACGTCGAGCGCCGAGACGGGCTCGTCGGCCACCAGCAGCTTCGGGTTGAGCATCAGCGCGCGCGCGATCGCGATGCGCTGGCGCTGGCCGCCGGAGAACATGTGCGGATAGCGGCTCGCGTACTCGGGGCGCAGCCCCACTTGCGCCAGCATCGCGCGCGCACGTTCGGCGCGCTCGGCCTTGCCGAGATTCGTGTTGATCGTGAGCGGGTCTTCGAGCACCGCGCTGATCTTCTTGCGCGGGTTGAGCGAGCCATAGGGATTCTGGAACACGAGCTGCACCGCCTGGCGCAAGCGCCCCTTGTCGGCGGCAGGCGTGTTCACCGCGTCGGCGCCGTCGAGCATGAGCGTGCCTTCGACCGGCTTCTCGATCAGCGACACCATGCGCGCGAGCGTCGATTTGCCGCAGCCCGACTCGCCAACCACCGCGAGCGTCTTGCCCGCTTCGATCGAGAACGAGATGCCGCCCACGGCCTGCAACTGCGCCGGCTCCTTGAACAGGCCGCGGCGGATCTTGTAGACCTGCCGCAGGTCCTTCGCTTCGACGACGACGGTCATGCCGCCACCTCGATCTGCACGGGTCCATCTTTTTCAATTTCAGCAACTCGCTGTGGATCCCCGAGCGGATAGTGGCAACGCACCTGCCCACCCCGCCACTCGCGCAACTCCGGACGCACCGTAATCGAATGCTGCGTCGCGTAGGCGCAGCGCGGCGCGAACAGGCAGCCCGTCGGCCGGTCGAACACACCCGGCACCACGCCGGGAATCGTCGCGAGCCGATGCCCCGCCGGTCCCCGCTCCGGCAATGCCGCGAGCAATGCCTCGGTGTAGGGATGCTGCGGATCGGCGAACAGCTCGCCAACCGGCCGCTGCTCCATCACCTGGCCCGCATACATCACCGCGACGCGGCGCGCCATCTCGCTCACCACACCCATGTTGTGCGTGATCAGCACGAGCGCCATGCCGCGCTCTTCCTGGAGCTTGCGCAGCAGGTCGAGGATCTGCGCCTGGATCGTCACGTCCAGCGCCGTGGTGGGTTCATCGGCAATGAGCAGACGCGGATTGCACGAGATCGCCATTGCGATCATCACGCGCTGGTTCATGCCGCCGGACATCTGGTGCGGATAGTCGTTCAGCCGCGTGTGCGCGGCCGGGATGCCGACCTGGTCGAGCAATTCGATCGCGCGCTTTTTCGCGCTGGCCTTGTCGAGCGGCGAATGCTGGCGCAATGCTTCCACCAGCTGCCAGCCGATCGTGAAGCAGGGATTCAGGCTGGTGGTGGGCTCCTGGAAGATCATCGCCATGTCCTTGCCCACGAGGCGGCGGCGCTCTTTGTCGGAGATGCCCAGGAGGTCGTGGCCCGCGAAGCGCAGTTTCTTCGCGCGCACTCGGCCGGGGTAGGCGATGAGGCCCATGAGCGCCATCATCGTGACGCTCTTGCCCGACCCAGATTCGCCGACGATGCCCAGCACCTCGCCTTCGTCCACGGTGAGGCTCACGCCGTCGACGGCGTGCATGACGCTTCCCTGCGTCGGGAACTCGACGTGGAGGTCTTCGATCTCAAGGAGTGGTGTGCTCATCGCTTCAACTTCGGGTCCAGCGCATCGCGCAGGCCGTCGCCCATGAGGTTGAAGGCCAGCACCGCGATCAGGATCGCGAGGCCGGGGAAGGTTACGACCCACCAGGCGCGCAGGACGAACTCGCGCGCGTCCGCGAGCATCGTCCCCCACTCGGGCGAAGGCGGCTGCGCGCCCAGGCCCAGGAAGCCGAGCGCGGCGGCGTCGAGGATGGCGGTGGAGATGCCCAGCGACGCCTGCACGATCAGCGGCGCGGCGCAGTTGGGCAGCACCTCGCTGAACATGAGGCGCAACGTGCCCGCGCCGCTGATGCGCGCGGCCGTGACGTAATCCTTCGCGACTTCCGTCACCACCGATGCGCGCGTGAGCCGCACGTAGTGAGGAAGCAGCACGACGGCCACCGCCAGCATCGCGTTGACGAGGCCCGGGCCGAGGATCGCGACGATCACGATCGCCAGCAGAAGGCTGGGCAGCGTGAGGATGATGTCCATCAACCGCATGATCGCGATCTCGACGATGCCGCGCGCGAAGCCCGCGATGAGTCCCAGCGAGATACCCACCACAACGGAAATCGCGACGACGCCCAGGCCGATGGAAAGCGACAGGCGCGCACCGTAAATCAGGCGCGAAAGGATGTCGCGACCGATGGCGTCGGTGCCCAGCAGGTATTGCACCGAGCCGCCTGTTTGCCAAGAGGGTGGCTTGAGGAACACCGCGCTGTTGGTCTGGTCCGGCAGGTGCGGCGCCAGCCATGGCGCGAACAGCGCAACCAGAAGCAGTCCAGCGATGATCACCATGCCGGCCACCGCACCATGGTTGGCGGAGAACGAAATCCAGAACTCGCGCAGCGGCCCGGGCGGCGTGCCGGCGCTGGTGAGGAGCGGCGGAGTGATTGCTTCGGCCATCAGTGAGACTGCCTGATTCGAGGATTGATGACGCCGTAGAGGACGTCGACCAGGAGGTTCGTCAGCATCACCAGCACGCCCAGCAACAACATGCCGCCCTGCAGCACTGGATAGTCGCGCCGGTTGATCGCCTCGATCAGCCACTTGCCAACGCCCGGCCAGGAAAAGATCGTCTCGGTGAGGATCGCGCCGGTGAACAGCACGCCGACCTGCAGGCCGATGACGGTGACGACGGGAATGAGCGCATTGCGCAGCGCATGCACGCCCACCACGCGAAGCGGCGCCAGGCCCTTGGCGCGCGCGGTGCGGATGTAGTCCTCGCCGAGCACCTCGAGCATCGCGGAACGCGTCATCCGCGCGACCACCGCGAGCGGGTTGGTGCCGAGCACGATGGCGGGCAGGATGAGGTGCTGCAGCGCCGAGGCGAACGCGCCCTTCTCGCCCGACTTCAGGGCATCGATCAGCAGGAAGCCGGTCGACGATTCGACGTAGTACTGCACCGAGATGCGGCCCGAGACCGGCGTCCATCCGAGCTGCACGGAGAACAGCAGGATCAGCAGCAGCCCCCACCAGAAGATCGGCATCGAATAGCCGGTGAGGGACGTCGCCATCACGCCGTGATCGAAGACCGAATTGCGGCGCACCGCCGCGATGATTCCGGCCGGGATGCCCAGCAGCAGCGCGAAGATGATCGCGCACACCGCGAGCTCGATCGTCGCGGGAAAGAGCTGCAGGAATTCCTGCAGCACCGGCGTCTGCGTGATGATGGATTTGCCCAGGTCGCCATGCAGCACGCGGCCGATGTAGATGCCGTATTGCACCAGCATCGGCTTGTCCAGCCCGTACTCCTTGAGGAGCACCGCATGACGCGCGGCGTCGATGCCGCGCTCGCCGGCGAGCGTCTCGATCGGGTCGCCCGGCACGAGGCGGATGAGGAAGAACGCCAGCAGCGTCATCCCGATGAAGGTCGGGATGATCAGCGAAAAGCGCGTGAGGATAAAACGGAACATCGGCGAGATTGTGGCGTGAGACGCAAATTGCGCGCCAGCCTATTTCTTGTCGCGCAGTTCGCGCCGCAGGATTTTTCCGACCGGCGTCTTCGGCAAATCGGTGCGGAACTCGATCACGCGCGGCTGCTTGTAGCCGGTGAGATTTGCCCGGCAGTAGTCCCGCACCTGCGCTTCCGTGAGCGCCTGATTCTTCTTGACGATCACGAGCTTCACCGCCTCGCCGGTCTTCTCGTCCGGCACCCCCACCACCGCGCATTCGAGAACGCCGTCGAGCTTGGCGACCACGTCTTCCACCTCGTTTGGGTAGACGTTGAAGCCGCTGACCAGCACCATGTCCTTCTTGCGGTCGACGATCTTGTAGTAGCCGCGCTCATCCGCGACGCCGATATCGCCGCTCTTGAAGAAGCCGTCCGGCGTCATGACCTTGGCCGTCTCGTCGGGGCGCTGCCAGTAGCCCGCCATCACCTGCGGACCCTTGATCGCGATCTCGCCGGGCTGGCCGAGCGGCACTTCGTTGCCGTCGTCGTCGATCAGCTTGAAGTACGTGCTCGGCAGCGGCACGCCGATGGTGCCGGTGTACTCGGTGCTGGTCGTCGGGTTGCAGCTCGCCGACGGCGACGTCTCGGACAAGCCGTAGCCTTCGCAGATCGGGCAACCGGTCTTCTCCAGCCAGAGCTTCGCGACCGCGCCTTGCACCGCCATGCCGCCGCCGACCGAAACCTTGAGGTTCTTCCAGTTGACGGTGCCGAAGTCGGGATGGTTGGCGAGGCCGTTGAAGAGCGTGTTGACGGCGGGGAAGCTGTGGAACGTCTCCTTCGACAACGTCTTGAGCACCGCTGGCAGGTCGCGCGGATTCGGGATCAGCACCAGCTTGCCGCCGGTGCGCATGGTCAGCATCATGCCCACCGTGAAAGCGAAGATGTGGTACAGCGGCAGCGCGCAGATGCTGGTCGACTGCTCGCCGGCGGGCACCTTGTCCATCACCGGCTTGTTGAAGGCCTCGGACTGCAGCACGTTCGCGATGATGTTGCGGTGCAATAGGACCGCGCCCTTGGATACGCCGGTGGTGCCGCCGGTGTACTGCAACACCGCGATGTCGTCGGATTGGATGGCCGGCTTCTTGAAGGTGCTGCGCGCGCCCTTGGCAATCGCGTCGTTGAAGCGCACGGCCCCCGGCAGGTTGAAGGCGGGCACCATCTTCTTGACCTTGCGCACGACGTAGTTCACCAGCGCGCCCTTGAGCAGGCCGAGCTGATCGCCCATCGCGCACAGCACGACGTGCTTCACCGGCGTCGCCGCGATGCACTGCTCCAGCGTGTTCGCGAAGTTCTCGACGATGACGATGGCCTTCGAGCCCGAGTCCTTGAGCTGATGTTCCAGTTCGCGCGGCGTGTAGAGCGGATTGATGTTCACGACCACGAAGCCGGCGCGCAGGATCGCGGCGACCGCCACCGGGTACTGCGGCACGTTGGGCATCATGATCGCGACCCGGTCGCCCTTGGCGAGGCCGAGCGTTTGCAGGTACGCCGCGAAGTCGGCGCTGAGCTTGTCGGTCTGTCCGTAGCTCACCTCCTTGCCCATGAAGCTGTAGGCGGGCCGGTGCGCGAACTTGCGGAAGGCCTCGTCCATCAGTTGCACCAGCGATTCGTATTGCGAGGCGTCGATGTCCGCGGGCACGCCCGGGGAATACGAACTCAGCCAGGGGCGGTCGCTCATGTCGCTCATCGTTGTTTCTCCAGATGCGTTCTCTTCGATTTGGGATTGTGCTCTGCCGTGATTGCGGGTTTCCCCGGGGTTTTCCTCATGGTGGGGAACCTCCGGGCGGAGCGCCTCACTCATCGGCTCCAACGTCCGACCGGATCGACCCGGCAATGCCTTCCCGCGAAGCGTCCAATGAACGACTTTCTGAATCCCGATGTCGTGAGCGAGCGGCTTGTCGCCGCCGCGGCGACGAATCCGCTCGTGGTCGCCGTCGCCCGGGCAGGGGTCGCCCAGTGGTTGATCGAAGCCGAGGGCGCGCAGCCATGCCTCGCGGAACTCGATGACGACCAGACGCATCTGGTGCTCAGCGCCGACCTCGGCGTCGCGCCCGAGGAGCGGCGGCTGGAAGTCCAAAGCGCTGCTCTTTCGTACAACGCGCTGTGGCGCGAGACCGACGAAGCGCGGATCGTCCAGGCCGGCGCAACCGGCGAATTGATCCTTGTGCGTCGCTTCAACGCGCAATCCGTGACTGACAACGAATTTCCGGCGCAGCTCGCGCGCGTCCTGCTGACCGCCATCTGGTGGAACGCTTACGCCACCGCTGAAGAAAGCGCGCCGACGAAACCCGACCCCATCGCCGGACGATTCGGCCTATTTGCTTGAGACCCGACCATGACCATCAGCATTGCAATTTCTTCTTCCGGCACGCCGGCATCCATCTCCAACCAGTTGCGCAGCCTGGTCGCGGGAAAGGGCGACAAGGAAGCGCTGGTCGCGGATGCGGCGCCCGGTGAGTTCGGCGTCATCTACCAGGCGGCCACCAAGAAGGCATCGGGCTCCTTCGCTACCTCGCTGGGGCTGATCTCGAGCAAACGCAGGGAACAGAGTCTGGCGGCGCGCCGGATGATCATCGATCTTTCGGTGCAAGTCGAGAAGAACGGCGATCTCATGAAGCTGCCCGGGGTGGCGGCCGCAGCCGCTGAACTTCGCCTGATCGCGGGCGGTTCCGATCGCAAGACCCGCCACGAAGGCGACCTCACGATCGCCAAGATCCGGGGGGCCGTGGACGCCATCGTGAGCGCGTCCGACGCGCGAGAGCAGCGTCTGTACCAGGACTGCATGGCGCGTGCGAAACAGGCCGACAGCAAGATCGTCGCGGACGTGGGCAAGTTCGCCCACTCCGCCGCACAACCGCGCGCCGGGTTCGAGGCTGCACTGGCGGACGCGATCTTCCCATCGGGTTCGGCGGCGGCCCCGGACTCGTGCGGCAAGCGGCTTGGTATCACGACCGATTCCTTCAACGACTGCATTGTGTTCGGGGATTCGGATTCCGCGAAGCCTCTCGTCAAGCCGGCCGGCTTGCACGATTCGATGTGGGCGTTGGCGAAATCAGTTTCTTCGGCCCAGCAACTGGCCGCATCGCGCGCCCCTGCCGACGCCCAATCGAACGCGGCCATCGCGAAAGCGCTGAATGCCAGCCCCATCCTTCAGGTTCAACGCCCGACGTCGATCTTCCTGTCGGCCAATTCCGCCCAGTTCCTGGCCCGCATGAACATGCTTTACCAGACCCTGGAAAAAGAAATCCGGAAGGACGATCCAGCGGCCGCGAAGGGCGTCTGCGCGGAGATTGCCAAGCAGTTCACCGACCAGCTAAAAGTCCTGCGCGCCACGGCCGCGGCACTGGCGGATGAGCATGCGCTGAGCAGCGTCGCGCCACAGCACAAGACTTTGCTCCTCGAGACCGCCGCAGCGTGGAATGCCGTCGCCGACATGCTGGAGCAACCGGGCAACCCCTTCCTGCAGGCCTTCGAGTTCGCGAAGGCGACCTTGGCACACGAGCAGCCGATCGACATGATCAACGCGGCGAGGGCCAGAATGGACCTGCCGCCGTCGTATCACACGCCACCGGGGATCTGACGCCCCGCCGGCTATTCGATGGCCTTGCCCATCTCCTCGACCACCTTCTTCGCGTCGCCGAAGACCATCATGGTCTTGTCCATGTAGAAGAGTTCGTTGTCCAGGCCCGCGTAGCCCGCGGCCATGGAACGCTTGTTCACGATCACGGTCTTGGCCTTGTACGCCTCCAGGATCGGCATGCCGTAGATCGGTGAGCCCTTATGCAGCGCGGCGGGGTTCACCACGTCGTTGGCGCCCAGGATGATCGCGACGTCGGCCTGGCCGAACTCGCCGTTGATGTCCTCCATCTCGAACACCTGGTCGT
>JAZKIF010000042.1:0-8395 GCA_040385005.1 Pseudomonadota bacterium | reverse complement strand
CACTTCGAGGTCGCTGCGCGTGACGAGTTCGGGGTACATGCCGCCGGTTTCCTCGAAGAGCACGCGGCGCAGGTCGGTCTCGGAGCAGCCGAAGCGCTGCGCGACGCCGGGCAGCCACCACACCGGCTCGATCGCGGCCTTGGTGACCATGGCCGCACCGCCGGCGGTGAGGACGGTGCCATCGGCCTTCAGGCGCCCGGCCTGCAGGCCCTCGATCACTTCCGGCAGGATCACGTGCGCCTGCGTCACGGCGATGGTGGGGCGGATGTCGTAGCCGGCCGTGAGTTCGGCTTCGAACACGTTCGCCACCGTGGCGCCCCACGGGTCCAGGCTGACGATCTTCGTCGGATCGCTCCATTGCGGATAGGGGCCAATGACGTCGGTGGGCGACGTGTTGGTGAGGTCGGCTTTGTGCTGACGCGACAGCGCGCCCGATGCAACCGCTAACGCGCGATAGACGCTGTACGAACCGCTGTGCGTGCCGATGACATTGCGGTGGCTGCGCTGCGTGGTCGTGCCGACGATGGGTCCGCGCTCAGCGGGAGTCGGCGCGCCCCAGTTGATCGGCAATGCGCCGAAACCGCCCGAATGCGAGGTCAGGCGGATATGGCGCGGACTGGCAGCGGCTGGGTTGCCGGCTTCTGGAGTAGGTGCCATGGGTGGGCGATTTCCAAAAGCACCAATGTACCTCCGCGCGAACGGTTTTGCGCCGAAAAGCCCGCGCTACGCCCTGTCGACGTGGCCGGGCCGCATCGCGTGCTCGGCAGCGAGGAGGTCCTCGACGGCAGCGCACACGCGCTTGCCCATCATGACGAGCTGGTGGACTGCTTTCACGAATTCGGCCTGCTCCATCCCAAGCTCCAGCGAGAGAACCAGGCAGTACTGGCCACGTTCGATGTCGCTGCCGAAACTCGCACCGCCGAGCGCGGCGGTGACCGCGCTCATTCCCAGGAGCCTGGCGACAAGTGCCGCAGCCAGGTTCGCATCCTGCGGAATCGGCATGAACGGGAACACGACGTGCGCCGATGTTTCGATTTCATCGAACTCGATCAGCAACCGGGCCGCCTGCGCTTCGTCCACCAGCACCGCGAGCGGGCCGGTGAATTGGAGCTCGGCGCTGCAGAACTGCGCGAGGGATGCCGCGAGGCTGCGAAACCGGGCGATGCCGGTGGGGGAGGTCTGGTTGCCGTCGGTCATGGGAAATTGCTCCTTGGCGATTACGTTCGATGCGTAACCGGGCAATTTCTCCACGTTCCTCGCGCGGGGCGCTTCAGGCCATGCGGACTGCGCGCGATCCAATTGGCCCGCGTCCTGCGGGCCTGCCCTCAGCGCCGCTTGCTGCCCATGATGCCGCCGAGCACGCCGCGAATGATCTCGCGGCCCACCGTGCTGCCGATCGTGCGCACGGCGGACTTCGCCATGCTTTCAGCCAGGCCCTCGTGGTGGCCGCCGCGCGGGCCGGTCGAGCCGAAGAGCACGTCGCTCAACCCGCCCAAGATGCCGCCACCCGCAGCCGGGGCGCCTGCTGTCGCGGCGGGTGTACCGGCATCCGCCGACGGCGCGGCGGGCGTCGCCGACGCGGCCCGGCCCTTTAGTTTTTCGTAAGCGGACTCGCGGTCCACCGTCTTCTCGTAGACGCCCGCGACGACGGAGCCCGCGATCAAGGCCTTGCGCTGCTCGGGCGTGATGGGGCCGATCTGGCTGCCCGGCGGGATCACGAAGACGCGCTCGGTGACGCTCGGCCGGCCCTTCGAATCGAGCAGGCTCACCAGCGCCTCCCCGACCGCCAACTCGGTGATCGCGGTCTCGATGTCGAGCCCCGGCTTTTGCCGCATGGTTTGCGCGGTGGCTTTCACCGCCTTCTGGTCGCGCGGCGTGTAAGCCCGCAACGCATGTTGCACACGGTTGCCCAGCTGTGCGAGAACGCTGTCGGGGATGTCCAGCGGGTTCTGCGTCACGAAGTAGACGCCGACGCCTTTGGAGCGCACCAGCCTCACGACCAGCTCGATGCGGTCGATGAGGACCTTGGGCGCTTCGTCGAACAGCAGGTGCGCCTCGTCGAAGAAGAACACGAGCTTCGGCTTGTCCGGGTCGCCGATCTCGGGCAGCTGTTCGTAGAGCTCCGACAGCATCCACAACAGGAACGTCGCGTACAGGCGAGGGGAGTTCAGCAGCTTGTCGGCGGCCAGGATGTTGACGATGCCGCGGCCCTTCTCGTCCGTTTGCAGGAAATCCTGGATGTCGAGCATCGGCTCGCCGAAGAACTTCTCGCCGCCCTGGGTTTCGATCTGCAGCAAGCCGCGCTGGATGATGCCGATGCTGGCGGCGCTCACGTTGCCGTATTGCGTCTTGAAGTCGCTCGCGTTGTCGCCCACATGCTGAAGCATCGCGCGCAGGTCTTTCAGGTCGAGGATCAGCAGGCCGTTGTCGTCGGCGATCTTGAAGACGATGTTGAGCACGCCCGCCTGCGTCTCATTCAGGCCGAGCATGCGGCCCAGCAGCAGCGGCCCCATGTCGGACACCGTCGCGCGCACCGGATGGCCTTGCTCGCCGAAGACATCCCACAGCGTCGTGGGCGCGGCGAACGGCTCCGGCGCGGTGAGCCCGCGTTCCTTGATGATGTCCGCGAGCTTGCCCTGGATCGTCCCCGCCTGGCTGATTCCGGTGAGGTCGCCCTTCACGTCGGCCATGAAGACCGGGACGCCGATCTTCGAGAAATTCTCGGCCAGGGTCTGCAGCGAGACGGTCTTTCCGGTGCCGGTGGCGCCGGTGATGAGCCCGTGGCGGTTCGCCAGGCCCGGCAGCAGGACACATTCGGTCTGCGCATTCTTCGCGAGGAGGATGGGGTCGGCCATGGCATCAAAAGTAAAATGGGAGGTATCCCAATATATCAACGCACAGCACACAAGAAGGGTTTCCCGTGGCCGGACACAGTAAATGGGCGAACATCCAGCACCGCAAAGGCCGCCAGGACGAGAAGCGAGGCAAGATCTGGACCCGCGTGATCCGTGAAATCATGGTCGCGGCCCGGCAGGGCGGCGGCGACCTCGCGATCAACCCGCGCTTGCGCCTTGCCGTCGAGAAAGCCAAGGCCGCCAATATGCCGGCCGACACGATCAAGCGCAACATCGACAAGGCCACCGGCAATCTCGAGGGCGTGCACTACGAGGAGATCCGCTACGAAGGCTACGGTTTCGGTGGCGCGGCGATCCTGGTGGACACGATGACGGACAACAAGGTCCGCACCGTCGCCGAAGTGCGTCACGCGTTCAGCAAATACGGCGGCAGCATGGGCACCGCCGGCTCGGTCGTGTTCCAGTTCAAGAATGTCGGCCAGCTCATCCTGGCGCCCGGCACGAGCGAAGACAAGGTGATGGAAGTCGCGCTGGAAGCCGGCGCGGACGATGTCGTGACCGATGAAGACGGCGCGATCGAGGTGCTCACCGCGCCTGGCGCGTTCGAAGCTGTGAAGAACGCCCTGGAGGCCGCTGGCCTCACACCCGAAATCGCGGAAGTGACGATGCGCCCCGAGAATACGATCGAACTCGCTGGCGACGACGCCGCGAAGATGCAGCGGCTGCTGGACGTGCTCGAGGATCTGGACGACGTGCAAGACGTCTTCCACAACGCCGAGATCAACGCATGAAAGTCCTCGTCATCGGCGGCGGCGGCCGGGAGCACGCACTGGCCTGGAAGCTCGCCCAGTCGCCCAAGGTGCAGGCGGTGTACGTCGCGCCGGGCAATGGCGGCACGGCGATCGATGCGCGCTTGGAGAACGTGCCTGTCACCGATATCTCCGCGCTGCGCGACTGGGCATTGAAAGAGAAGATCGCGTTGACCGTCGTCGGCCCCGAAGGGCCCCTCGCGGCCGGCGTGGTGGATGACTTCCGCGCGCACGGCCTTCGGGTGTTCGGCCCGACGCAAGCGGCCGCGCAGCTCGAAAGCTCCAAGGCCTTCTCCAAGGCGTTCATGAAGCGCCATGGCATCCCGACGGCGGACTACGAGACGTTCTCCGATGCCGCGCTGGCCCACGCGTATGTCGATCAGAAAGGCGCGCCGATCGTCGTCAAGGCCGATGGCCTGGCGGCAGGCAAGGGCGTCGTCGTTGCGATGACGGTGGCCGAAGCGCACGAAGCCATCGACTTCATGCTGCTGGACAACAAGCTCGGCGTCGCCCACAACGAAGGCGGCGCGCGCGTGGTGGTCGAGGAGTTCCTGCAAGGCGAGGAAGCCAGCTTCATCGTGATGTGCGACGGCAAAAACGTCACGGCGCTTGCCACCAGCCAGGACCACAAGCGCCTGCAGGATGGCGATCTCGGCCCCAACACCGGCGGCATGGGCGCCTATTCGCCGGCGCCCATCGTCACGCCGGAAGTGCACGCTCGTGCCATGCGCGAGATCATCCTGCCGACGATCAAGGGCATGGAGAAGGACGGCATCCCTTTCACCGGCTTCCTCTACGCGGGCTTGATGATCGACCCGCAGGGCCAGTGCAAGACGCTCGAGTTCAACTGCCGCATGGGCGACCCGGAGACGCAGCCGATCATGATGCGCCTGAAGTCCGACCTGTACGACGTGATGATGCACGCCACCTCCGGCACGCTGGACCAGGTCGACCTGGAGTGGGATCGCCGCACCGCCCTCGGCGTCGTGATGGCGGCCGCGGGCTACCCGCTCAACCCCCGCAAGGGCGATGCGATCACGGGCCTTCCGAAGCCGGAAGAGGACGCGGTGGTGTTCCATGCCGGCACGGTGCGCAAGGACGGCCAGACGCTCACATCGGGCGGGCGGGTGCTGTGCGTCACGGCACTGGCTGATTCCGTGAAGGCCGCGCAGCACCGCGCCTACGAAGTCGCGGACGCGATCCGTTTCGACGGCGCGCAATACCGCCGCGACATCGGCCACCGCGCGGTGCGCGGCTGATGGCCATGGAAGCCACGGACACGGTTCGTGCGTACCTGCGCGAATTGCAGGGCCGCATCATCGTGGCTGCGTCCAAGGTCGATGCGTCGCTGTTCCTGCGCGACGAGTGGAAGAAGGCGCCGGGCGAGCCGTTGCAGGGCGACGGCGTCACCATGATCCTGGAGAACGGCATGGTGTTCGAGCGCGCGGGCTGCGGTTTCTCGCACGTCACCGGGCCGAAGCTTCCGCCTTCCGCCACGCAGCACCGGCCCGAACTGGCAGGCTCGGCGTTCGAAGCGATGGGCGTCTCGCTGGTATTCCATCCGCGTAACCCCTATGTGCCGACGGTGCACATGAACGTGCGCATGCTCGCCGCGAAGTTGCCGAGCGGCGAGCCCGTGCACTGGTTTGGCGGCGGCATGGACCTGACGCCGTACTACGGCTTCGAGGAAGACGCGGTCCATTTTCACCAGACGTGCAAGGACGCCCTCGCGCCGTTCGGCGAAGACAAGTACCCGCGCTTCAAGACCTGGTGCGACGAGTATTTCTTCCTGAAGCATCGCAATGAGCAGCGCGGCATCGGCGGCATCTTCTTCGACGATTTCGCCGAAGGCGGCTTCGACAACGGCTTTGCGCTGATTCGCGCCGTCGGCGATGCTTTTCTCGCTGCGTACATGCCGATCGTCGAGAAACGCGAGACGATGGCTTATGCGGGTCGCGAGCGGGCCTTCCAGCTGTATCGGCGCGGGCGCTATGTCGAGTTCAATCTCGTGTGGGACCGCGGCACGCACTTCGGGCTGCAATCGGGCGGCCGCACGGAATCCATCCTCTTGTCGATGCCGCCGCTCGCGAGCTGGTCCTACCAGAACCAGCCCACTCCCGGTTCCCCCGAGGACGATCTCTACAGGAAATTCCTGGTTCCAAGGGACTGGGTGTGAACACGCCGCGTCGCGTGGGCGTGTTCGGTGGCGCTTTCGATCCGCCGCATGTCGCCCACGTCGCGCTCGCGAATGCGGCGCTCGAACAGCTCGCGCTGGATGAGTTGCGCATCTTCCCGACCGGCCGGGCGTGGCACAAGTCCAACATCCTCACGGCGCCGGAGCATCGGCTGGCGATGGCGAAGATCGCGTTCGACGGCCTTTCCGGCGCCGTCGTCGATGACCGCGAGTTGAAGCGCCCCGGGCCGACCTACACCATCGATACGCTGCGCGAGCTCGCGGCCGAGCAGCCGAAGGCCGAGCTGTTTCTCGTCATGGGCGAGGACCAGGCGAGGGCCATCACCCAATGGCGCGACTGGGAAACGGTCCTTGCCATGGCGACACTCTGCATGGCCGAACGGCCCTCGCACGCCACCGGGGAAGCGCCCGCCATGCCGGCGCAAGCACGGCTGAAAAATCTGAAATTACCCGCCATGCCCGAAAGCGCCACGGAAATTCGCGAGCGCATCGCCGCCCAAAAAGGGATAGACGCGCTGGTTCCTGCGGGCGTTGCGCGCTATATTGCCCGACATCACCTTTATTCACGACCCTGATGACCCAAGAAGCAGCTGCCAAGAAAGACACCCAACGACTCCAGCGCGCCATCGTCGATGGCCTGGAGGACGTCAAGGCACAGGACATCCAGGTCTTCAACACAGAGCATCTGTCGCCCTTGTTCGAGCGCGTCATCGTCGCCTCGGGCACCTCCAACCGCCAGACCAAGGCGCTCGCGGCCAGCGTTCGCGATGCCGTGCGCGAAGCGGGCTTTCCGAAGCCGCGCATCGAGGGCGAAGAGAATGGCGAGTGGATCATCGTCGACTGCGGCGCGGCCGTCGCGCACATCATGCAGCCGGCCATCCGCACCTACTATCACCTCGAAGAGATCTGGGGCGAGAAGCCCGTGCGCGTGAAGTTCGGCGCGGCCCAACCGGCCGGCGCGCGGCGTGAGGCCGAGGCGGCCGCCCCGGCGAAAACGCTGCGCAAATCATCGGCCGCGAAGACGGCGCACAAGGCGGCCGATTCGGAGGAAAAGGCGAACAAGGCGATCAAGGCAACTGCGAAGAACCCGGGCCGCGCGGCCAAGACCGCGCGCCCGGGGAAGACGGCCGCCAAGGCCGCGCCGAGGACGGCGGGCAAGACTGCCGCGAAGGCCGCACCCAGGACGGCGGGCAAGCCGGCGGGCAAGCCGGCGCGCAAGGCGCCCGCCAAGAAGGCGCCTGCCCGCAAGGGATGAAGCTCTTCGTGGTGGCGGTGGGCCAGCGCGTCCCCGACTGGGCCGCCACCGCCTGGGACGACTACGCGAAGCGCTTTCCGCCCGAGTTGCGGGTGGAACTCAAGGCCGTGAAGACCGAGCCACGCGCCTCGAAGACGCTGGAGACGATCTACGCAGCCGAACGCCAGCGCATCGAAGCCGCCATCCCGAAAGGCACGCACGTGGTCGCGCTCGACGAGCGCGGCACTTCTGTCAGCACGGTTGCGCTCGCGCAGCGGCTGAAGGACTGGCAGATGCAGGGCGGCGACGTGGCGCTGGTGATCGGCGGTCCGGACGGGCTGGACCCGGCATTCAGGAAGTCCGCGCACGAACGCATCCGGCTCTCCGACTTGACGCTGCCCCATGCCATGGTGCGGGTCCTGCTGGTCGAACAGCTCTATCGCGCGTGGTCGATCAATGCGAACCATCCTTATCACCGCGAATGAAGTTCATCTACCTGGCTTCCCAGAGCCCGCGCCGACGGCAACTGCTCGAACAGCTTGGCGTTGCGCATGAGGTCCTGCTGCCCGATGCCGGCGAGGACACCGAATCTTTGGAAGAACCCCTGGCCGGCGAAGCGCCGGCGCGGTACGTCAAGCGCGTCACCGGCCTGAAACTCGACGCCGCCATCGCGCGGATGAAACGTCGTGGCTTGCCATCCGCACAGATCCTCTGCTCCGACACCACCGTGGCGCTCGGCCGCACCATCTACGGAAA
The DNA here is from genome assembly GCA_040385005.1 of Pseudomonadota bacterium. GTDB lineage: Bacteria > Pseudomonadota > Gammaproteobacteria > Burkholderiales > Burkholderiaceae_C > Ramlibacter. The sequence continues at coordinate 547 of JAZKIF010000042.1, read as the reverse complement.
ACCCGCCGATGAAAAGGATGCGGAACGGATGCTGCGTGAGCTCGCGGGCAAGACGCATCGCGTGCTCACGGCCGTCGCGATCGGGCAGGGCGGCAAGCGGCGCGAAGCCCTGAGCGATTCGCGCGTCACGTTCGCGGCCATGACGCCCGCGCAGATTCGCGCGTACGTGGCCACCGGCGAGCCCATGGGCAAGGCGGGCGCGTACGCGGTGCAGGGCAAGGCCGCGGCGTACATCTCCCACATCAGCGGAAGCTATAGCGGGATCATGGGTCTGCCGATGCACGAGACGATGCTTTTGCTGCGCGATTTCCGCTGACCCGGCGGCAACGCTCGGTTATTCTTCGCGGCATGCAACAAGACATCCTCGTCAACTGGTCGCCGCAGGAAACGCGCGTGGCGGTCGTCGAGAACGGCGCCGTGCAGGAATTGCACGTCGAACGCACGCTCGAGCGGGGCCTCGTGAGCAACGTCTATCTCGGCAAGGTGGCGCGCGTGCTGCCGGGCATGCAGTCGGCGTTCATCGACATCGGCCTGGAGCGCGCGGCGT
>JAZKIF010000041.1:0-24411 GCA_040385005.1 Pseudomonadota bacterium | reverse complement strand
CTGCTGCGCGAGGCGAGGAGGCCCTTGGTGGTCGCGGGCGGCGGTGTCGTGGCCAGCGGCGCCGCGGCGTTGGTGCGCGACATCGCGCATCGCCTCGGCGCTCCCGTCGTACCGACGCAGATGGCGCTGGGCGTGGTCGCCTCCGACAGCGAACATTTCATCGGGCACGGTGGCCTGATCGCGGGCGAGGCGGTGCGCGCCGCGTTCGAGGGCGCCGACGTCATCCTGAGCGTCGGCTGCCGCTACTCGTCGTGGATGTGGGACGAGCGCGGGCCGCTCGCGCGCCGCCATCACCGCATCATCAACATCAATATCGATCCGTCCGCGCTCGGGCAGCCCGCGCTGCACGAGGTGGCGATGCAGGCCGACGCGGGTGAAGCGCTCGCCGACTTGCTCGCATCGTGGGACGACAACATCGTCGCCAACGTGGAGGCGGGCTGGCTGGACCGCATCCGCAAGGTGCGCGGCCGATATGAAGCCAAGCTGGCTGTCATGGCGGGCGACCGCGAAGAGACGATGCATCCCGCAGCGCTGGCCGACGCCATCGCGCGCGCGGTGCCGCAGGACGCGCTGGCGGTCTACGACGGCGGGCACACGACGTTCTGGAGCAACGACTTCATGTCCGTGCGCGAAGTGCGCACGCGGTTTCACGAGCCCGGCATGAGCCACCTGGGCTTCGGCCTGGCCTACGCGCTCGCGTTGAAAGCCCGGCATCCGCACAAGCTGGTGGTGAACATCACCGGCGACGGCTCGTTCGGCTTCACGATGAACGAGCTCGACACCGCGCGGCGCCATCGCCTGCCGGTCATCAACATCATCCACAACAACGCGGCCTGGGGCATCATCCGCGCCGGGCAGCGCATGCAGCTCGACTTCGAGATGGGCACCGCCCTCGAGGACTGCGACTACGCCGCGATCGCGCGCGGCTTCGGCTGCCACGGCGAGACCGTGCGGCGCGCGGACGATTTCGCCGCTGCCCTCGAACGCGCGCTCGCCTCCGGCCTGCCGGCAGTGATCGACTGCCACACCCGCTTCCTGCCGCACCCCGCGATGGCGATGTTTGGCAGCATGAACCGTTTCGGCTTCGACGCGCTGACGCGCGTGGGCCACCACTCACCCAAGGAGAACAAATTGAACGACATCCGCATGCTGATCGGTGGCGAAAAAACCGCCAGCGCTTCCGGCAACACTTTCGAACGCCGCAATCCGCTGGATGGCAGCGTTGCGACCCGCGCTCCTGCGGCCACACCGCAGGATGCGATGACCGCGGTGGACGCCGCCGCGAAGGCCTTCCCCGTCTGGTCGGCCATCGGTCCCACGGAGCGGCGCAGCCTGCTTCTCAAGGCGGCCGCCGCGCTGGAAGCGCGAACCCCGAAGTTCATCGAGGTCATGGCCGCCGAGACCGGCGCTGCCGCGCCCTGGGCCGGCTTCAACGTCCACCTCGCGGCGGGCATGTTGCAGGAAGCCGCGTCCATCACGACGCAGATCGGCGGCGAAGTCATCCCCTCGGATGTGCCCGGCAGCCTGGCGATGGGGCTGCGCACACCCGCCGGCGTGGTGCTCGGCATCGCGCCGTGGAACGCACCCGTCATCCTCGGCGTGCGCGCGATCGCGACGCCGCTCGCCTGCGGCAACACCGTGGTGCTCAAGGGCTCCGAGCTGTGCCCCGCGACGCACGGCCTCATCATCGAAGCGCTGCAGGAGGCGGGCCTGCCGCCGGGCGTGGTGAACTTCGTGACGAACGCGCCGGCGGATGCCGCAGCCGTGGTGGAGGCGATGATTGCGCACCCCGCCGTGCGGCGCGTCAACTTCACCGGCTCGACGAAGGTCGGACGGTTGATTGCGCAGACCTGCGCCAAATACCTCAAGCCCGCGATCCTCGAACTTGGTGGGAAGGCGCCGCTGGTGGTGCTCGACGATGCGGATCTCGACGCGGCCGTCGACGGCGCAATCTTCGGCGCCTTCGCCAATTCGGGCCAGATCTGCATGTCCACCGAACGCATCGTCGTCGACGAGAAGATCGCCGATGCGTTCGTCGCCAAGCTCGCCGCGCGCGCCGTCGGTCTGCCCCTCGGCGACCCGCGCAAAGGGCCTGTCGTGCTCGGCTCGGTCGTCGACATGGGCACGGTCGAGCGCTGCAACGCGCTGATCGACGACGCGCTGTCCAAGGGCGCGAAGCTGGTCTGTGGCGGCAAATCAGAAAATACATTGATGGCCGCCACCGTGCTCGACCATGTGACCCGCGACATGCGGATCTACCACGAAGAGAGCTTCGGTCCCGTCAAGCCGGTGGTGCGCGTGAACGGCCTCGAAGCGGCCGTCGCGTGCGCCAACGACAACGCCTACGGCCTCTCGTCCGCCGTGTTCGGCCGCGACATCGGCCGCGCCATGGAAGTGGCGAAGCGCATCGAATCGGGCATCTGCCATGTGAACGGGCCGACGGTGCACGACGAGGCGCAGATGCCTTTCGGCGGCGTGAAGGATTCCGGCTACGGGCGCTTCGGCGGCAGGGCGGGCATCGACTCGTTCACCGAGCTGCGCTGGATCACCGTCCAGACCAGCCCGCGCCGTTATCCTTTCTGACTTTTGATTCCAGGAATATTCATGTCCGCACTCACCCTCGCGCAGGCAAACGAGATCATCGCCGCCGCGCTTGCGCGCTCCAAGGCCGCCGGCTACAAACCGATGGGCATCGCCGTGCTCGACGCTGCGGGAAACCTCAAGGCGTTTGCGAGCGAAGACGGCGCCAGCATGTTCCGCTTCGACGTCGCGCGGGCGAAGGCCTGGGGCGCGGTGGGGATGGGCGTCTCCAGCCGCAAGCTGGGCGAGCGCGCGAAGGACAACCCCAACTTTTTCGTCTCGCTGGCGGCCACGGCGGAAGGCAAGTTCCTGCCGCAGACCGGCGCGGTGTTGATCAAGGACGCGCAGGGAACGCTGCTCGGCGCGGTGGGCGCGAGCGGGGGGACCGGGGACGAGGACGAGGCGATCTGCATCGCCGGCGTGGAGGCCGCGGGGTTGGTGGTGGGTTGACCGCGCCGAACTACTCGCGCGCCAACGCGGCGATCGCGGTCGCCTCGCCGGTCATCCGCTCCTGGAACTTGCCGTAGTTCGAGAAGTGCAAATGCTGGTACACGGTGGTCGCGCCCGCGAGGTGCAACACGGGCAGCGGTTGTGTCGACGCGGTGCCCCGGCGCAACCAGGGAAAGCGGCCGCTGCCTCGCATCAGCCGGGCCACGCCCGCCGAGAGGAACACGTGCCGGCGCTCGCCGCTCGTGATGAGCAGGTTCAGCGCGTCGAGGTGTGGCATGTGCAGGTCTTCGACTTGAAGATCGCTGCGTCCCACGGTGGGGACGTGCAGCAGTTCGGTGAAGCAAACCCGGTGAGCGTCCCGCGAGGTGAAGCCGATCTTCGAGAAGTTCTGGTGGTAGCGGCGCCCGTCGCCGCTGTACGAGCGCAGCAGGAACGGGTGATGCACATCGTGCTGCCGCCAGAATGCGACGCCGTCCTCGTGGTAGTCGACGATGGAGGCGAAGGCCGGCGAGTCCTCGATGTCCGGGGCGTAGTTCGCGTCGAGGCCCACGAAGAGGAATCGCGATGCATCCGGCGATGCGCCCTGGAATGGGCGAGCGCTGAAGAGGCTGTTCAACTTTTCGCTGGGATGCGGTTGGAACATGGATCGTCTCCCGCGGTCAGCCCAGCAATGCCTGCATGAATGGCGGCAACGGTCGCCCCGCCGCCAGCAACCACTTCGCCATCGCGCCCGCGACTTCGCGCACCGGTTCGCGATCCGACATGCGGTCGCGCCAGGCGATGAGACGCGGCGTCGCTTGAGTCAACGTCGCGCCCTGGCGTTCTCCGAAGAGCGCCGCCATGTAGAACGCGATGTCGGCGTACGTGAACTCGCCGAGCAGCCATGCGCGGCCATCCGCGAGTTGCGGCTCCAGCGATTCGTAGAACTTTCTCGCGGCCGCGATGGCGGTTTGCGCCGGTGGTTCCGCGAGACGATCCTGCAAGCCCATGAGGCGAACCACGTGCGGGAAGTACACCTCGTCCGACTGCGTTTCAAGCAGCCGCGCGCGGGCGCGATCCCGCATGTCGCGCGGCCATAGAGAAGGCGATGGCTTCAAGTCTTCGAAGTACTCGAAGATCTGCGTCGAGTCGAACAGTTCGAGATCGCCGTGGACCAGCACGGGAACCTGGCCCTTCGGGTTGATGCGCAACACTTCCGGATGTTTCGGCGAATACAGCGCATGAAAGTCGAAGGGCACCATCACCAGGTCGAATTCGATGCCTTTCTCGATGGCGGCAATCTGCGCTTTCGCGCCGAACATGCTCAAGGGGCCGGAGTAGAGAGTGATGCGTCGGGTCATAGTCCGTGATCTTTGCGCAACCGAAGCTGCAGTTGCCTGAGGGATTTCGCAGGTCGACCGATCAAGTCGACCGCTTCCGGCCGGCGGGTGCGCGGCTCATGCTTTTGGGTCCACGCACTGATGGCGATCAGGACGGGGAGAAGCTCCAGCCCTCGCTCGGTCAGGCTGTAGATGGCTTTCTGCGCATGGGACGGGTCGGCTTCGCGAGTCACCAGCCCGTTCCCGACAAGGGCGTTGAGGCGGTCGGCCAGGATGTTGCTGGAGATCGCTTCCTCGGACTGGAGGAATTCCCGGAAGCGGCGCTTGCCCGCGAACATCAGGTCGCGGATGACGAGCAGCGTCCAGCGGTCGCCGATGAGTTCGAGGCCCGTGCTGATCGGGCAGGTGGAGCGCTGGTCGTCTCGCATGACCCAGTTTAAACCAGTTGCATTTAAAGATCGGTTGCGCAAGAATCACTGCTCTTTAAATGCAACCAGTGAGGCATCGATGACTTTCCGACGCTACCGGGGCAGCTGCCACTGCCGGGCCGTGCGCTATGAAGCCGGGTTCGATCTGTCCGCGGGCACCAACCGGTGCAATTGCTCGATTTGCAGCAAGGCGCGCGCGTGGTTCCTGTTCGTGCGCGGCGACGACTTCACGCTGCTCGAAGGCGCCGAGGTGCTGAGCACCTACGAATGGGTGCCTCCAGGACGCGAAGCGGCGGGCCTTGCCTACCGGTTCTGCTCACGCTGCGGTGTCCGGGTGTACGCGACGGGTGAGCTGGCGCAGCTCGGCGGGCGCTTTTATGCGATACACGTTCCCACCATCGATGACCTGGACCGCGAGGAGCTCGTGCGGGCGCCTCTTAATTTCATCGACAACGCGCACGATCGAATGGATGGGCCCCCGGCGGACACGCGATTGATGTGAGCGTTCCGCCGGATAAGGATTTTCCCCTACTCGTCATCAAAAAGTGGCGGTCTGGCCGGCCTCATCGCCTCACAATCGGGTTCTTGCAGAGGGAGCATCCCATGACATCCGGCGTAGACACCGCATTCACAGGCTCCGTGCCCCAGCTCTACGAGCGCTACATGGTGCCGCTCATCTTCGAGCCCTACGCCATCGACATCGCCCAGCGCGTGGCGAAGGCGGGGCCGGGCCAGGTGCTCGAGCTCGCCGCCGGCACCGGCGTCGTCACCCGGCAACTCGCGCAGATGCTCGACGCATCGACCAGCATCGTGGCAACCGATCTCAATCCGGCGATGGTCGAGGAGGCCGCGCGCATCGGGACGGTGCGGCCCGTGGAATGGCGCCAGGCGGATGCGATGAAGCTGCCGTTCGACGATGCCTCGTTCGACGCCGTCGTCTGCCAGTTCGGCGCGATGTTCTTTCCCGACCGGCCGCCTGCATACCGCGAAGCGCGGCGGGTGCTTCGGCCGGGTGGCCTGTTCGGATTCAACGCGTGGGGGCCGATCGCCAACAACGAGTTCGCTGAGGCGGTGACCGACGCGCTCGCCGTGCTCTTTCCGCAAGACCCGCCGCGTTTCATGGCGCGCACGCCGCACGGCTACCACGATGCCACCCTCATCGCGCGGGACCTCGCGGCAGCCGGCTTCACGAGCGAGCCGAAGATCGAATCGGTGGCGTTCGCGAGCCGCGCCGCTTCGCCGCAAATCGCGGCGATCGCTTACTGCCAGGGCACGCCGCTGCGCGGCGAGATCGAGGCGCGCGATCCGGGCGGACTGGAGCGCGCGACGCAGGCGGCGGAAGCGGAGATCGCGCGGCGCTTCGGCGCGGGACCGGTCGAGGGGCGGATCGAGGCGCTGGTGGTGACGGTCAGCGCCTGAGGCGACGATGCCGGTGGTACTCTCGAACGCATGAGTACCTTCGTCAGCCGGCTTCGCCACAAGGGTTTGCACCGCCCGCGCCTCCTCATCGCCGCCGTCGTCGGAATCGTCGCCTTCTTCCTGTTGCCGCAGTCGTGGACCTTCACCGCGCGAGTCCTGGTCGCCTGGAACCTCGGCGTCTGGCCCTACCTCGCCGCGCTCGTGTGGTTGATGTTGCGCAGCACCGCCGACGGCGTGCGCGGCATCTCGAAGCAGGAAGACGCGAGCAGCGCAGGGCTGATGGTGCTCATGTGTACTGCCGCCGTGCTGAGCCTGGTCGCGATCGTGGTGGAGCTGGCGCATGGCACCGACGGCGGCGAGAAATCGCTCTTCGTCTATGCCATCACCGGGTTCACGGTGGTGGGCTCCTGGCTCCTGCTGGGAGCGCTCTACACGTTCCACTATGCGCACATGTACTACTCCGCGCCGCCGAACCGTCTGCCGCTCGCGTTTCCCGACGCGCTCAAATCCCCGTCGTACATGGATTTCATGTACTTCGCTTTCACCCTCTCCGTGGCCGTACAGACTTCCGACGTCGCGGTGCACACGACGTCGATGCGGGCGACGGTGCTGGGGCAGTCGGTGCTGTGCTTCTTCTTCAATCTGGCCATCCTCGGGTTCCTGGTCAACATGGCCGCCAGCCTCGCCGGAGGCGGTTGACGCGATCGATCCAATGACACAGCCGCGAGCCGGCGAAGGAGGGGCGTATGGACAATGGACAGCGGGACGCAGCACGGCATGCGCCGGGCGACATCGGCAAGCAACGCATCGAGGCCCTGAGCGACGGGCTGTACGCCATCGCGCTCACGCTGCTGGTGCTCGAACTGAAGCTGCCATCGCTGGGTGAAGCGGCGACCAACGCGGACCTGGTCCACGCCTTGCGCGAGCTCATGCCCAAGGTGCTCACCTGGTTCCTGAGCTTCTGGGTGATGGCGGTGTTGTGGCTGTCGCAAGTGCGCGTCTATCACCTCGTGCATTCGCTTTCGCGCACGATGATCCGGCTCGAATTGATCCAGCTTGCGTTCGTCAGCCTGATCCCCTTTTCCACGGCGCTGATCGGCGAGCACGGCAACTTGCCGCTCGCGGCGATCGTGTACGCGACCAACATGCTGGCCGTGAGCGTGACGGGCGCGTTGCGCACGCGCGAGTTGCTGCACCAGCCCGGTGTCCATGTCCACGCGCTCGAAGCGCAGGTGATCCGCACGTTGAAGATGCGCTCCTATGCGCTGCCGGCTTGCGCCGTGGCCGCGGTCGCGCTGGGGTTTTTCTACCCGGGCTGGAACATGCTCGCGATGCTGCCGATGGTGTTCATCCCGTCGCATGCGCGCGCGTGAAGCGATGAACCCGCGCCTCAGCTGAACACCAGGATCGGCCGGATCTCGATCATTCGCGGCTTGTCTTTCTCGCCCGCGTCGAGGACCGAGAACGCCTTCTCCAGCAGGCCGTCGACGTTCTGCCGCACCATCATCAACGGGAAGGCGAGCATGCCGCCGAACGGGTCCCAGTCGTAGCAGCCGAACGTGCAGCGATCGAGCTCCGCGTGGGGCAGCGTCTTCAGGAAGCGGACCACGCCTTCGAGCGCGATCGTCGAATTCACAAAAAGGGCGCGCGGCAAACCCCCGATGCGTTGGTAGAGCGCCGCAAGCGCGGCCTCCGCGAGATCGGGTTCATAGCCACATGCGTCCACCTGCGCGGGGCTGACATCGCCGAGCGCCGTGCGAACCGCATCGGTGAATCCTTCGATGCGGCGTGCCGTCGCGTGGTCGCTCGCGATGCCGCCCAGGAAGTACGGTCGGTTGCGCGCCGCGGCCCGTTGCGCCTTGGACCTTGCGAGCAATTCCATCGTCAGCTGTTGCGCGCCCCAGAAGTTGTCGCTGATGACGGACGTGGTCTTGCGGCCGGGCAGGTCCACGCTCACGTGCGCGATGCCGTGCGAGCGGCAGATGTCGCTGATGGCGTCCGGGTCGGTCGCGCCCGCGATCACCAGCGATTCGACGCGGTACGAGATCAGGGTGCGCACGGTTTCGAGCTCCAGCGCCGGGTCGCGCAAGGTACTGACGACGATCGGGTATAGGTGCCTTTGCCGCGCGAGCTTCTCGAACGTCTGCGCCATGCCGCTGAAGAACCGGTTGTCGTGCAGCGGGATGATCATGCCGATCAGCCCCGAGCGGCTCTTGCGCAAGCCGCTGGCCTGCCGGTTCACGGTGAACCGGTGCTCGTCGGCCAGCGCGAGGACGCGCTTGGCCGTCTCTTCGCCGATGCGCCGCTCGCGCCAATTGCCGCTCAGCACTGAGCTGACCGTGGTTGCCGACACGCCCGCCAGGGTTGCGAGGTCGTAGATGGTGGACTTGCTATTTTTCATTAGGGGTAAACGACAGGCGCTGCCGGCGGGCGAATGCCTAGAATGTAGCGCAATCGATTGCGCAAATCCACACTTCAAATGGCTGATTCGAATTCAAACGCAGATTCCGACCTCGACTTCAAGGGCGGCATCGGCGCGACCTGGCAGGAGTCGCGGCCGTGGTGGCCCGATCCGGTGCGTGCGCGCGACGGCGCGCCGAATGTCGTGCTGGTGCTCTACGACGATGTCGGCTTCGGCAGCTTCGGCTCGTACGGCTCCGAGATCGCCACGCCGACGATGGACGCGCTGGCCGCGCAGGGCCTGCGCTACAACAACTTCCACGTCACGCCGCTGTGCTCGCCCACGCGCGCGGCGCTGCTCACGGGGCGCAACCACCACAGCGTGGGCATGGCGTTCCTCGCCAATGCGGACAGCGGCTTCCCCGGCACGCGCGGCCATGTGAGCAAGCAGGCGGCGACGCTCGCCGAGATGCTGAAGTCCAACGGCTACAACACGATGTGCGCGGGCAAGTGGCACATCGCGCCGATCGACCAGACCAGCGCCGCCGGCCCTTACGACCAGTGGCCACTCGGCCGCGGCTTCGAGCGCTTCTATGGTTTCCTCGACGCGCTCACCGATCATTTCTATCCGGACCTGGTGCACGACAACCACCGCGTCGATCCGCCGAAGACCCCGGAGGAGGGCTACCACCTCACCGACGATCTGGTCGATCACGCCATCGGCTTCGTGCGCGACCAGGTGTCGGCCTCGGGCGAGAAGCCGTTCTTCACCTACCTTGCTTTCGGCTCGGCGCACTGTCCGCACCAGGCGCCGCAAGCGTTCCTCGACAAATACCGCGGCGCGTACGACGAAGGCTGGGACGTGATCCGCGAGCGGCGCTATCGCCGCCAGCTCGAACTCGGCGTCATCCCCGAAGGGACGGAACTCGCCCCGAGGAACCAGGGCGTCGAGCCCTGGGACAGTCTCTCCGCCGACGAGAAACTGGTTTCGGCGCGCCTGCAGGAAGCGTTCGCGGCGATGGTCGATCACACCGACCACGCGCTGGGCCGCTTCGTCGAATACCTGAAAGAGATCGGCAAGTTCGACAACACGATCTTCGTGGTGCTGGCCGACAACGGCGCGAGCCAGGAGGGCGGCGCGGGCGGCACGACGAACATCGTCGCCTACGAGAACGGCAACCAGCCCGACCTCGCGTACAACCTCGCGCGCCTGGACCAGATCGGCGGGCCGCGCAGCCACACCAACTATCCGCATGGCTGGGCGCAGGTCGGCAACACGCCGCTGCGCCGCTACAAGCAGAACACGCACGCGGGCGGCGTTCGCGCACCGCTCATCGTGTCGTGGCATGACGGATTGAAGGCGCGCGGCGACGTGCGCAACCAGTTCCATCACGTCATCGACATCGCCCCGACGATCCTCGACCTCGCCGGCATCAAGGCGCCGCAGGTCTACAACGGCGTGCCGCAGATGCCGGTGCATGGCGTGAGCATGCGTTACTCGTTCGAAGACGCCGCCGCGCCGACACGGCGCACGACGCAGTACTTCGAGATGTTCACCCACCGCGCGATCTGGCACGACGGCTGGAAAGCCGTGTCCTTCCACAGCCGCGGCAACACGTACGACCAGGACCCGTGGGAGCTGTTCAACCTGGACGAGGATTTCTCCGAATGCAGGAATCTCGCCGCTCAGCACCCGGACAAGCTGCAGGACCTAATCGGCCGCTGGTGGGTCGAAGCGGGCCGCTTCGGCGTGCTGCCGCTGGACGATCGCGGCTTTCCGGAACGCGCGGTGCGCTACCAGAGCCACGGGTCGCCGCGCCTGCGCACGCGGCTCGTCCTCTATCCGGGCATGAGCCGCATCCCCAGCGGCGCGGCGCCGTTGATGATCAACCGGTCGTTCCGCATCACCGGACGCATCGACGATCGGATCGCCAAGGCTGTCGACGCACCGCAAGGCGTGATCGTTTCGCTGGGTGACCTGAGCGGCGGCTTCACGATGTACGTTCAGGCGGGGCGCCTGTTCTTCGAATACAACCACGAAGGCACGCCGTACCGCATCGAAAGCGCGCCGGGCGCGGTGACGGTGGAGTCGCGCACGCTGGAGTTCGTGTTCGAGCGCACGGCCGACTACGCGGGTACGGGTCGGCTGCTGGTGGACGGCAAGGCGGTGGGCGAGGGCGTCATTCCGCGCAGCGCGCGCTGGTTCATCTCGTGGTCGGCGCTCGATGTCGGGCGCGATTCGCTGTCGCGCGTCAGCGATGCCTACACCGACGAATTCGCGTTCACGCCGGGTGCGTTGCAGCGGGTCGAGATCGAACTCGAGCCGCAGCAAAACCCGATCGATCACCAGTCCATGGACTGACGTGACGAGCACGACGCAAACCGCATGGCGTTGGCCCGGATCGGCCCCCGGCGCCGACGCGACGTTGCCGTTCTGGCGGCGCGAGCCGGGGCGCGTGCAGTGGCTGTCGATCGCAGTTCTGTCGCTCGCCATCATGTTCGGTGCGTGGTGGCTTGCCACGCGGCCCGATGGACTGATCTCGCCGCTGTTCCTGCCGCCGCCGCAGGAAGTGTGGGAAGCTTTCGTGAGGATGTGGTCGCGTCCCTATCTCGGCAGTTCGCTGGGCGAGCACGTCGCAGCCAGCCTGCGCATCGTCGCGGGCGGCTGGCTGCTCGCGGGCGTTGTCGGTGTGCCGCTGGGCATCGCGATGGGCTGGTGGCCGCGGGTCCGCTGGATCGCGTTCCCGGTGTTCCAGATCCTGCGGCCCGTGCCCCCGCTCGCGTGGATTCCGCTGGCCATCCTGTGGCTGGGCATCGGCAACTCCGCACGCATTTTCGTGGTCTTCATCGCGGCCATCGTGCCTTGGGTGCTGAACTCGATGCAGGCGGTGTACTCGATCGACAACATCCTCATCCGCGCGGCGAAGACACTCGGCGCGAGCGATACGCAGATCCTCACGCGCGTTGTCTGCCGCACCGCGCTGCCGACGCTGGTGGCCGGCGCGCGCATCGCGTTGGGCAATGCGTGGACGACGCTCGTTGCCGCCGAGTTGCTCGCGGCGACGGCCGGCCTCGGCTACATCGCGCTCAATGCATCGCGCACGCTCGAAGTCGGCATCCTCCTGGTGGCCATGGGCATCATCGGTGTGCTGGGCGCGCTGTTCTCCATCGGCATGCATTTGCTGACGCGCTGGGTCGCGCCATGGGCCAAGGCCGGGAGTGCGACATGACCGCATCGGCCGACCCGATTCGCGCACCCGGCGGTCCGCTCGCGGCGGCGCACGCCGCGACACTGTACGGTGCCGGTGCGCTGATCGTGCTGCTCGCCGCGTGGTGGGTCGCGGCCGCCATCCCCGGTTTCATTCCGTCGCGGGTGCTGCCTTCTCCGTGGGACGTGGTCGTGCGCTTCGGCGCATTGTTCGCCGAGCCGTTCAGCGGCGCGACGCTCGTCGGCCACGCGGCGGTTTCGCTGCAGCGCTGGGGCCTCGGCGTGCTGGCCGCGCTCGCGCTCGGCTTGCCGCTCGGTATCGCGCTCGCGTGGTTGCCGCCGCTGCGCGCGGTGGTCACGCCGATGTTCGAGCTGCTGCGCTACATCCCGCCTTTCGCCTGGGTGCCGATCGCGGTGCTGTGGTTCGGCGCCTCGACGACGACACAGGCGCTCATCGTGTTCATCGCGGCGTTTCCGGCGTGCATCATCAACACGCAGCTCGCGGTGGCGCAGGTCGATCCGATCCTGGTGCGCGCGGCGCGCACGCTGGGCGCGAAATCGATGACGACGCTCGGCCGCGTGGTGCTTCCGGTGGCCGCGCCGACGATCTTCACCGGCTTTCGCATCGCGTTCAGCAACGGCTGGATGGCGCTGGTCGGCGCGGAGCTGGTGGTCGGCAAGCAGGGCCTGGGCTTTCTGATTTCGCAAGGCCAGATCAACGACTCCGCGTCCACCATCCTCGTCGGCATGACGAGCATCGGCGTGCTCGGATTTCTCATCGACGCGGTGCTGCAACGCGTCCAGACTTTCGCACTGCCCTGGAAGCCGGCGCTCGCCCGGCCGCTCGAATGACCAAGATGGAAATCAGGGGTGTCTCCAAGACATTCCGCGCGCGCGGCGGCGAAACCGCGGCACTGGAACGCTGCGACCTGTCGATCGCCAAGGGCGAGTTCGTCACCGTCGTCGGCCCCTCGGGCTGCGGCAAGTCGACGCTGATGATGATCGCGGCGGGGCTCGAAGCGCCGAGCACCGGGGAGGTGTTCGTCGACGGCCGTCCTGCCGGTCCGGCCGGACCGCGCCGCAGCGTCGTCTTCCAGCGGTTCGCGCTGTTCCCGTCGGAGACGGTGGCGCAGAACATCGGCTTCGGCTTGCGCGTGGCCGGCGTGCCGCGGGACGAGTGCGACAAGCGCATTGCCGAGCAACTGGAACTGATGGGCCTGCAGCGCTTTCGCGATGCCTACCCGCACGAGTTGTCGGGCGGCATGCAGCAGCGCGTGGCGATCGCGCGCGCGCTCGCGGTGCGGCCCGACATCCTGCTGATGGACGAGCCCTTCGGCGCATTGGATGCGCAGACGCGCACCGTGCTGCAGGAAGAAGTGTCGCGGCTGCAGCGCGAACTGCACTACACGGTTCTCTTCATCACCCACAGCGTCGAGGAAGCGGTGTACCTGAGCGATCGGGTCATCGTCATGTCGAAGGGGCCGGGCCGCATCCTGCGCGACATCGCGTTGCCGCGCGACGCGGCGTGGCGCGGCGCCGACATCGAGCAAGCCGGGGACGACCCCGCATTCATGCAGGCCAAGCGCGAGATATGGGACCTGATTCGCGGACAGATTGTGCGTCACTAACGAAGGAGATACGTCATGTCGAAATTTGTGAGACTACTGGCCACCGCAACGGCCGTTGCTGCGGGCATCACGGTGGGCGCATGGCCCGCCGGTGCGCTCGCGCAGGCCGGCGCGCCGGTGAAGATGGTGTTGATCAGCCAGTCGAATGAGGGCGGCTTTCCGCTGTGGCTCGCGAAGAAGCTGAACTACTTCTCGGGCAACGGCATCGACGCCACGATCAAGTACTTCCCGAACGGTGGCGCGGCGCTCGCGTCGGGCGCGGCGGGCGACTGGCAAGGCGGCTGGATCGGCTCGCCGCCCGCGATCACGGGCTATGCGAAGTTCGGCCTGACGCCGGTGGGCACGATGATGAAGGAAGACCGCAACATCAAGCTCATCATCCGCAAGGACGCGCTCAAGGGGTCCAGTCCGGCGCAGGTGCTGACGACGAAGCAGATCGGCTCGGTGCCCAACAGCACGTGGAGCCAGGTCCTCTTCGCGTGCGCCAAGCACTTCAAGGTCGATCCCGGGAAGATGAAGGTGGTGCCGCTGGAGCCGCCGGTCACGCGCCAGTCGCTGCGCTCGGGTGAAATTGCCGCGGGCACGACCGATTCGTCGCCGGACATCGACCTGGTCAACGACAAGGTGAACTTCGAAGTCGCGTGCGATGGCAAGGTGGCGGGCACGTCGGTCATCGATCCGTGGATCGTGACGAAGAAGTTCGCGACCGAGAACCCTGCCGCCGCGGCCGGGTTCGTGGAGGCCGGGTTCCGGGCCAGCGAGCTGATCATGAAGGACCGCGAGAAGGCCGTCGCGTACCTGCTCGAGTACTACAAGGACGTCGGCATCGACGGCGACGAGAAGAAGGCGCGCTACACGCTGGACTACCGCGACTACCAGACGCTCGACCAGGCGCTGGCCGATGCGCGATCGGGCGCCAGCGAGAAGGCGCTGACCGAAACGGCGCAGGTGTTCGTGGCCGGCGGCGCGTACGACAAGGTGCCGGACCTGAAGGGCGCTGTCGGCGCCGGCCTGCCCATCCTCGAAGCCGCGAAGAAACTTCGCAAGTAAACATCGTCAACGAGTCCATCGGGAATCGCCGGAGCAGCGCATGACTGAACGCATGAAGGGAAAGGTGGCGGCCATCACGGGCGCCGCGTCGGGCATCGGGCTCGCGTGCGCGCGGGCGCTGCTGGACGAGGGCGCGAAGGTGGTGTTGGTGGACCGCGCGAAGGACCGGCTGGAGCAGTTGTGCGCGGAGCTGGGAGGCAATGCCTTCCCGCTCGTCGTCGACCTGCTCAAGCCCGCCGAGGTCGACGGGATGCTGCCGCGCATCCTCGCTCTCGCGGGCGGCCTCGACATCTTCCATGCCAACGCCGGGGCCTACATCGGCGGCGATGTCGTCGAGGGAGATGCCGACGCCTGGGACCGGATGCTGAACCTGAACGTAAACGCCGCCTTCCGTTCGGTGCGTGCCGTGCTGCCGCATCTCGTCGCGCAGAAATCGGGCGACATCATCTTCACGAGCTCGATCGCTGGCGTCGTCCCGGTGGTGTGGGAGCCGATCTACACGGCGTCGAAATTCGCGGTACAGGCGTTCGTGCACAGCACGCGCCGGCAGCTCGCGAAACATGGCGTGCGTGTCGGCGCGGTGTTGCCCGGGCCGGTGGTTACGGCGTTGCTCGACGACTGGCCGAAAGCGAAGATGGAAGAAGCGCTCGCGTCGGGCAGCCTCATGCAGCCGCAAGAGGTCGCCGAGGCGGTGCTCTTCATGCTCACGAGATCGCGGAACGTGACGGTCCGCGACCTCGTGATCCTTCCCAACAGCGTCGATCTCTGATCGTGGCGAGCTACGTCATCGGCGTGGACGTCGGCACCGCCAGCGCGCGGGCCGGAATCTTCGACGCCTCCGGCCGCATGCTGGCGTCCGCGAAACAGGACTTCGCCGTATTCCACGCTGCGGGCTCGATCGTGGAGCAATCGAGCAGCGAGATATGGAACGCGGTCTGCACGGCAGTGAAGCAGGCTCGATCGGATGCCGCTGTTACGGCGGAAGATATCGTCGGCATCGGCTTCGACGCGACGTGCTCGCTGGTCGTGCTGGGAGAAGGCGGGCAGTCGATTGCGGTTGGGCCGTCGGAGGATCCCGCGCGCGACATCATCGTCTGGATGGACCACCGCGCGATCGCGCAGGCCGAGCGCATCAATGCCACCGGCCATGCCGTGCTGAAGTACGTGGGCGGCAGGATCTCGCCGGAGATGGAGACGCCGAAGCTTCTCTGGCTTCTCGAGAACAGGCCGGACTCATTCAAGCAGGCGTGGCAGTTCTTCGACCTCGCGGACTTCCTCACCTGGCGGGCTACCGGAGACCTCGCGAGGTCGACGTGCACCGTGACGTGCAAATGGACTTACCTCGCGCACGAGCGCCGGTGGGACGAAAGCTATTTCCGCGAGGTGGGGCTTGGCGTGCTTGCGGATGAGGGCTTTGCGAGGATCGGTCGC
Organism: Pseudomonadota bacterium; assembly: GCA_040385005.1. Taxonomy (GTDB): domain Bacteria; phylum Pseudomonadota; class Gammaproteobacteria; order Burkholderiales; family Burkholderiaceae_C; genus Ramlibacter. The sequence goes on along the minus strand of JAZKIF010000041.1, from coordinate 8,498 downwards.
AACGTCGTCGATCCGGGCTCCGCGGTCGGCGCCGGTTTGACGGCGCAAGCGGCTTCGGAACTTGGCCTGCGCGCCGGCACCGCGGTGGGCGCCGGCATGATCGACGCGCATGCGGGCGGCATCGGCACGGTCGGCGCACAAGGCGACGCGCAGTCGTGTCTCGCCTATGTGTTCGGCACGTCGTCGTGCACGATGACGACCACTGCAAGCCCGGTGTTCGTTCCGGGTGTGTGGGGCCCGTACTTCTCGGCGATGGTCCCCGGCATGTGGCTCAATGAAGGCGGCCAATCCGCGGCCGGCGCGGCGATCGACCAGTTGCTGGCCATGCATCCCGCAGCCCCCGAGGGTCGGGCGCGCGCCGAGGCCGCAGGACTTTCATTGCCCTCGCTGCTCGCCCAACTCGCGGCGCAAAACGCACCGACTCTTTCGCAGGCAGCCGAACTGCTGAAGGGCCTGCATGTCGTTCCGGAATTCCTCGGCAACCGCGCGCCGTTCGCCGACCCGCATGCGCGGGCGCTCGTCGCGGGGCTCGGCATGGAGAGCGACCTGGACAGCCTCGTTGCGCTCTACATCGCGGGCCTTTGCGGCATCGGGTACGGCCTGCGACAGATCATCGAAGCGCAGGCGGCGGCGGGTGCGCCGATCGCTCGCGTGGTGATCAGCGGCGGCGCCGGCCGCGACGATCTCGTGCGGCAACTCCTCGCGGACGTGACCGGCAAACCGGTGCTCGCCGCGGAAGCGGAAGAGCCTGTGTTGCTGGGCGCCGCGATGTTGGGCGCCACGGCGGGCGGCCTCCACGCGGATGTTCAATCGGCGATGGCGCGCATGTCGCATGTCGGAAAAACGTATGCGCCCGCCGGTGGCGCGATCGCGGCATTGCACGACGCGCGATTCGGCGCGTTCAGGAAGCTGCAGGACGTGGGCCGGGCGATTCGATAGCTTCGCGCTCCTGCATGATCTCTTCGGCGAAGCCGCCGTCCCGAACCATGCCCGCCATCTTCTTCATCGGCCCGTCGATGTGCTGGAAAAAGGCCTTGTAGCCGGCGCACAGGTAGTTGAGCCCCGCCTCGCCGTCCGGTGTTTCGATGAAGCGATTGCGCGGGCATTCGCCGTAGCAGGCGAACAGCACCGGGCATTCCTTGCAGTACGCGGGCAGCGTGTCGAACTTGGCATTGCCGAAGCGCCGCTGCTGCTCCGAAGCGACGAGCGCCCGCAGAGGCGTCTCGTTCACGTTCCCCAGTTTGTAGCCCGGCTCGATGTAGTGGTCGCAGGAATAGACGTCACCGTTGTGCTCCATCGCCAGCGCGTCCCCGCAGGTGGGCGACACGACGCAGGTGTTGTGTTGCCCGAGCCAGCTTCCCAGCGCGACGTCGAAGGTCGTCACGAAGACCGTGCCGACATCGCGCAGGATCCATTCATCGAACACCGCGACGAGGAACTTGCCGAACGCATCGGCCGACACCGTGCGGTCGGTGACGAGCGAGCCTTCCTGCGTGTACAGCGGACGGTCCTTGCCCCGGTTGCCGCCCCAACCGGTGTTCGCGAATGCGATGGTGTGCTCGGTGGCGCGCTCGACGATCGGGATCAGCTGGATGTATTGCGCTTTCAGCTCGTCGCGAAAGAAGCGGTACACCTCCAGCGGGTGGTCTTGATTGGCGGCATTGAGCGTGCAGAGGATGTTGGTGTCGACGCCGTGCTCGCGCAGCAGGTTCCAGCCGCGGATCACGGCGTCGAAGCTGCCCGCGCCTTTCTTGTCGATGCGATAGGCGTCGTGCATCTCGCGCGGTCCGTCGATGCTCAGCCCGACGAGGAAACCGTGCAGCTTGAAGAAGGCCGCCCACTCGTCGTCGATCAGCGTGCCGTTGGTCTGCATCGTGTGCAGCAGGGTCTGGTGCGGCTTGCGGTATGTTTCGGCGAGTTCGATGGACCGGCGGTAGAAATCCAGGCCACGCAGCATCGGCTCACCGCCTTGCCATGCGACGGTGACCTGCGGCCCGGGTGACGACTCCATCAACTGGCGCAAATAGGTCTCGAGCACCGCCTCGCTCATCAACGGGCTCTCGCGCTCGGCGTAGAGGTTCTCCTTGGAGAGGAAGAAGCAGTATTTGCAGCCGAGGTTGCAGGCCGCGCCGGCCGGTTTGGCGAGGAGGTGGTAGGTGGAGGGCGTCGCTTGCATGGAGTGCCATGCACTCTAACCCAACACCGCCGAAATCCAGCCCGCCCTCGTATCAGCGGAGCGATCCGAACCGGGAGTCGGGCACGTCGTCGGCAGGCAGCACCAGCTCGATCGAATCCGTATGGAAGGTTCCTTGGTAGGGCTTCGACTGGACGAACCACACGCAGTAGGCCATGTGATCGGGGGACGCTTCAACGGTCATGATCTGGCCGCCGGTTTTCAGGCGCACCTTGTCGCCTTTGGTGAACGGTGATGTTTCCTTCATGAGTGATATTGCCCCCATGAGCCCGCGCTCATCTGTAGGTGAATCAGCCTCATCTTCGTGGTACTCGGCCTTGATACCTTCAGCCGCGGAACGTCACAGTCGCGCATTGCCGGATTACTTCAACAACGCCCGCCGCGCATCGTCCCGCAGCTCCGCCGCCGTCTCCACTGCCAGCTGCAACCGCCGCTGCATCCACGGCGTGAGGTCGTATTCGGAAACGTCCGGCGCCGCCAGCATCGGTGACGGCTCCTGCAGCGTCGCGCTGGTCGCCATCTGCGTGTGGTGCGAATGCGGACTCCCTTGCTTCAGCGCCGCCGCGATCGCCCGCTGCGCGTCTTCCAGCCGCTCATGCAGGCGCACGAAGTCCAGCCGGTCGCGCCGCTGCATCAGCATGTTCTTGATCGCGGTGAGCTGCGCCAGCAACTGGTAGCCGTGCGCCAGCAACCGCTCCAGGTCCTGGAGCGGCGGGCGCACCGCGCGCGGCTCCGAGAGAGAGCGCTGCACCGCTTGCACCAACGCCGACAGGCTGTCGTACGCCTCGCGGCGGGCCAGGCGCCACGCCAATTCCGGGTGGCCTTCGACGCCTTCTAGCGGCCGCGCCAGCGCGAGCGCGAGCTGCGCATGCTTCTCCTGCGCCGCCAGCGTGCGCGCGACCAGGGCACCCACCTGCGTGCGCTCCCATGACGGCAGCACGTAACTGAACACCCACGCGATCGACACGCCGATTAGCGTGTCCAGCACGCGCTCGGCCACCTCGAATACCGGCGATATCTCCGGCGCCAACTGGTGCGCTTGAACCAGCGCCAGCACCGTCGCCGCGACGGCCGTCACGAGGTAGCGCTGCAACGCGAAGGCATGCGCCACGCCTTGCGCGGTGGCGACGAGCAACAGCAGGACCACCGGCGACAGTTGCGCGTTGAGCAGCACACCGGCCACGATGCATCCGAGCAAGGTGCCGCCGACGCGGCTGTTGCGCCGCTCCAGCGTCTGCGAGAGGCTGCCGCGCAGCACCACGACTATGGTCAACAGGATCCAGTACTCGTGCGATCCCCAGGGCAACGCCCAGCCGATGGCGTAGCCGGCCGTGATCGCGAGCGCGGCGCGGATCGCGTGGCGCAGCGGCGGCGCGTCCCAGCGCCACAGCGTGAGGAAGGGCCGCCACGTCCATTGCGTCGGGCTCACGAACAACTCCCACGCGGTGCGGATCACGGCGACGTCGGGCGCGGTCTCGCCACGCGCGAGCGCGACCAGCTTCCCCACCTCGTCGTGGACGTAGCCCACGCGCCGCGCCAGCGCACCCGCGAGCAGCTCGGGCGGCGGCGCATGCAGCTCATCGCCCCGGGGCGCGCGCGTGCGCGACGCGGCGATCGCCTGCGCCGGACGCGCATGCCGGAATGCCTGCGGCTTGCGGCCCAGCTCGAGGGCCAGCGCGAGCTCGTCGAGGTCGCCGGCCAGGGCAGTCAGCTCGACGCCGAGATCGCGCAGCAGGTCTTGCTGGCCCGGCGCGGCGCGCAGCGCGTCGAGGTCCAGCGCGCACGCGACGAGGTGATCGCGCATGTCCAGCAGTTGCAGCAGCATGCCCGCCAGTTGCTTGCGCCGCTCGCTGGACGGCGACTCCAGCAGGATGTTGCGCGCCGCCTGCAGCTGGTCCGCCAGGGCGGCCTGCTGTTTCATGAGCCGGCCGACCAGCGCGGTGCGCTTTTGCGCTTCGGGTTGCATCGTGAAATGAACGCCTTGCGTGCGCATCAGCGTCGCGATGGCGAGCAGCGAATCGGCGATCGTCAGCACGCGGTAGCGCCGGTTCAGCACCGAGTTGGCGATGGTGCCCCACAGGATGTAGCACCACGCGCCCAGCGCGAACGCCAGCGTCTCGCGCAGCGCCTGGTCGAAGTCCACGGGCGCCGGCGCCGCCAGCGCGAAGACCATGGAGAACATCACCGAGACCGACACCGGCAGGCCGCGCCGTCCCCACGCCGCGCCGAGGAACGCGAAGAAGGTCGCGACTGCCAGCAGCACCAGGAGCGCGACAGGCGATTCCCGCAGCAGGCCGGTCGCGAGGAACAGCGGCGTGCCGATGAGCACGGCCGGCAGGAAGTGCGTGAACTTGCCGCGCCGGGGCGCGGGCTGGTCGGCCGGCGTGACGACGATGGCGCCGACGGTTGCGGCGGCAGCGGCGGCCGGGCCAAGGAAGAGGTGGACGAGGACGGTGACGAGCAGCAGGCCGAGGCCCGCGACCGCGCCGTTGGCGACGTAGGGCCTCAGCGCGATGCGCCGGGCGCGCCGCAGAAGATCGGGGAGCAGGTCGAGCAGGAGGGCGGCCGGGTTCTTGCGCATCGCATCAGATTGTCATCTGGCGCGAATTGTTGCATCTCACCTGCTCCACCGGACCTGCCCGTGCAGCGCCGGGCCGCCGCCTTCGCAGTGCTGCTCGAAGCGCAGCGAGACGCTCTGTAGCGATCCGCCGTTGTAGACGATGTCGTCGATGGCGAACCAGCCCGTCAGGTTGTTGCAGCCTCGCCCGGTGCCCGACCAGTCCAGCCCGCCCTTCATGGGGTTGTTGAACGGGTAGCGGCCGAGGTCGCCGTAGTAGCCCGCCTGCAGCGGCGTGACACCGGCCATCGACACGAAATTGCCCGTCCACCATTCGCTGCCCGCGTTGACATTGACGGCGAGCTGCGCGCCGCCGCCGCTGACCGTGAACGCGTCGTAGGTGTACGTCCTGCCCGCGCCGATGTAGTCGCCGGTGTCGCTTTGCAGGTAGACGTAGTTGCCGCTCGCGGGCACGGCACCCGCGGCGGGCTGCCACAAGGTCGCGGGCACGGGCGTCACCGGGCCCGGCGCGGCGGTCGGGTCGTCGGCGCCCCAGGTGATCTGGCCGCGCAGCGCGCTCGAGCCCCCTTCGCAGTTCTGCACGAACGTGAGCGAGATCGCGTTGAGCGCGCCGAGGTCGTCGTACGTGGCCGCCGTCACGGTCATCGAGGCCTTGAGCGTGTTGCAGCCACGCCCGTCGCCCGACCAGTCGAGCCCGCCCGTCGCGCCGTTGAACGGATAGCGCGTGAGTCCGGTGTAGGTGGTGCCCGCCACCCAGCGCGTCGTGCCGGTGGGCAGCACGAAGTTGCCGTACCACCAGGTGTCGCCATTCACATTGACGGACAGGTGCCCATCGCTCTCCGAGACGCCGATCTGCGAATTGGCCTTCGTGTATTCGTAGATTCGCCCGCCGCCGATGTAGTCTCCATAGTCGCTCACCAGCCGGATCTTCGTCTGCTGGGTGGAGAGCGGAATGGCCGGAGTCACGTTGATGGACGCCGACGGCGCGCCGGTGCCTTGCAGGTTGGTCGCCGTGACGATGCACGAATAACTCTGGCCGTTGACCAGGCTCGGCACGACGATGGGGCTCGTGGCCCCCGACGCGGAAACGATGGCAGTGAAGCCGTGCGCGCACGTCGCGGTGTAGCTCGAGATCGGCGTCGTGCCCGCGCTGGCCGGCGCGGTGAACTCCACGCTCGCCGAGCTGTCGAGCGCCCTCACGCGGTTCAGCGTGGGTGTGCCCGGCACGATGCAGCCGATGTGCGCGGCTTCGCAGCTGAAGTCCGCGAAACTGCCGACCCGCGCGATCACGCCGCCGCTCAAGGGACCCATCACATAGACGTCGTCACCGGCCACGCCAAGGTAGGTGTTGGTCGCAGCGTAATAGCGATAGTTGTACGGCCAGGCGAATTGCGTGGCCTGGCCCGATGCCGGGAAGAAGCCCGGATAGGTCGTCTCCGCCCACGCCATGAGCATGTCCACGGTGAAGCCCGCCGGCGCGGCGGCCAGGGGGCGGAGGGAAGCGCGCAGCGCGGGCGTCGCGTTGACGCAGGTGTCGCCGACTTGCTGCACATCCCCTTGCGCGAGCGATTGCGGATCGCACCTCGAGGCGTCGAGGAGGGCGCGTGCAGGAGCGGGCATCGGGGATGCGTCGCCGCCGCCGCCGCAGGCGGACAGGAAGGCACAGAGCACGAGGCCGAGGAAAAAATGCAGGCGGAGCTTGTTCATGGACAGCTTGAACGGAAGAGGTGACAGCAGCCCTCGATTATCGATGAGCTGCGTGCACCGGTCCGTGCAAAAGCCGCGTGCCGACCAGTGATGGCCGTGGAGAAAAACACGATGTGGAACTGCGCTCGCCAGCGCAGGCGCTCAGTGCAGAACCGGCTGATCGCCCAGTTGCGCCCTCAGGCAGCGAGCGCTTTCCTCGAGTCGCCTCACTTCCGCGATCGCTGCTTCGACCCGGTCCGCGGGCGCGCCGGCCTGCTGGAGATCGAATGCGCGCTCGAAGGCACGTTCCGCATTCCTGCTGAACGCCTTGAGCTGCGACTGAAGACGGGAAACATCTGCGAGCGATTCAGTGTTCATCGTGATCTCCATCGGCGGAAGTGCCGATGGACGAAGTGTCTGCCCTCCGGAACTGCGCATCCTGTAGGCGGCTCAGCATCTATCGCGTGGGCCAACGCCGGGACAATGCCGGACAATTCCTCCATGAAATCCCGTTCGCCCGTTGGCGGCCTTGTCTACTCCACCGATTCCGGCCGCATGTGCCCGGTGTGCCGCAAGGCCATTGCGCAATGCACCTGCTCGAAGCCAGGCGCCGTCCCTGCCGGCGATGGCATCGTGCGAATCTCTCGAGAGGCCAAGGGGCGCGGCGGCAAGACGGTGACCGTGGTCCGCGGCCTGGCGCTGGATGCCGTCGCCCTGGAAGCAATCGCCAAATCCCTCAAGGCGGCATGCGGCTCCGGCGGCACCGTGAAGGATGGCGTCGTGGAAGTGCAAGGTGATCATGGCGACAAGATCGCCGCACTGCTCATCAAGCAGGGGCATAGAGTCAAACGAGCCGGCGGCTGACACAGCCCCCAGGCAAGATCTCACCGCGGGATGCCCCCGCGGCGCGCCGCCAGTCGGCAGAATGCCGGAGTGCAAACCAACATCTCGCCAGCCGCCGCAGTCCGGACGGAGCAACGATTCCAGACCCTCTTCGAGCAAGCGCCTTTCAGCGTGCAGCTGCTTTCCGTCGAGGGGAGGACCCTGAAGGTCAACCAGGCATGGAAGGACCTTTGGGGCGCCCAGGAGGGTGACCCACTCCTGCAGTACGTGCTGACGGACTACAACATGCTGGCCGATCCGCAGCTCCAATCCAAGGGCGTGGCCGCGCCTTTGCGGCGCGCGTTCGCCGGTGAGATCGTCCGGCTCCCCGCCATCCGCTATGACCCCGCCGAACTGGGCAAGCCCGGACTGGCGCGTTGGGTCGAGGCGACGGCGCGGCCGATCAAGGCGCCGGACGGCTCCGTGCTCGAAGTGATGTTGATCCACGAAGACGTGACGGACCGCCTGCTGGCCGAGCGGGAGCTGCGTGCGAGCGAGGCGCAGTTCAGGACGATTGCCGACGCGATGCCGCAGATGGTGTGGTCCACGCTGCCCGACGGCTACCACGACTACTACAACCGGCAGTGGTACGAGTTCACCGGCACGCCGCTCGGCTCCACCGATGGCGAAGCCTGGAACGGCATGTTCCACCCGGAAGACCAGCCGCGCGCCTGGGAGGTGTGGCGGCGCAGCCTGAGCACGCTGGAGCCGTACGAGATCGAGTACCGGCTGCGGCACCGGTCGGGCGAGTACCGGTGGGTGCTCGGGCGGGCGCTTCCCGTGCGCAACGAGCTAGGCGATGTGGTGCGGTGGATGGGCACCTGCACCGATATCCATGCGCAGAAACAGTTGCGCGACGAGCTGCTCGCGGCCAACCGCCGCAAGGACGACTTCCTGGCGATGCTCGCGCACGAATTGCGCAACCCGCTGGCGCCGATCAGCACCGCCGCGCAAATCCTCAAGGCCGCGCCCAATGACCCCGCCAAGGTGTTGCGATCCGCGGCGATCGTCGAGCGGCAGGTGCGGCACATGACGGAGCTGGTCGACGACTTGCTGGATGTATCGCGTGTCACGCGGGGCCTCGTCGAGCTGGAGAGAAAGCCGGTGGAGATCAAGGCCGTGCTGGGTCATGCGATCGAACAGGTGCGCCCCTTGATC
>JAZKIF010000040.1:124652-124990 GCA_040385005.1 Pseudomonadota bacterium | reverse complement strand
AACGTCAGCAACATCGCGTGGTTCGGCGACTCGATCGCGATCGACCAGCATTTGCAGATCAGCCGCATGCGCACGCTGGAGTTCGCGCGCCCGATGATCCGGGCCACCAACACGGGTGCGACAGCCATCATCGACAAGCGCGGCCGGGTCACCGGATCCTTGCTGCGGCAGACGCGAGGCGTGCTCACGGGCGACGTGGAAGGCGGCAGCGGCATCACGCCCTATGCGTGGTGGGTCTCGCGCTTCGGCCTGTGGCCGTTGTGGCTGCTGGCTGCAGGAATCGTCGTGGCGGCCGCGTGGCGCGCCATGGGGCCGGGCCGCAGCCGGGGCTGCGTGCG
>JAZKIF010000040.1:111788-124642 GCA_040385005.1 Pseudomonadota bacterium | reverse complement strand
ACCTCGACGGTGACGGCGGCGGTCACGTGGCGCGCCCGCGCGCGAGCCGCCACCCCGTAAAATCAGGGGCTTTCGCGGGCTCGTCGCCCGTTGCTTCTCGCGCAAGGGCGCCACCAGCCGCCGTTTCCATACCTATGTTGACCTTCCAGCAAATCATCCTGAAATTGCAGTCCTACTGGGACGCGCAGGGCTGCGCCCTGCTGCAGCCCTACGACATGGAGGTCGGCGCGGGCACCTCGCACACCGCCACCTTCCTGCGCGCGCTCGGCCCCGAGCCCTGGAAGGCCGCCTACGTCCAGCCCAGCCGCCGCCCCAAGGACGGCCGCTACGGCGAGAACCCCAACCGTCTTCAGCACTACTACCAGTACCAGGTGGTCCTCAAGCCCGCGCCCTCGAACATCCTGGAGCTGTACCTCGGATCGCTGGAAGCGCTGGGGTTCGATTTGAAGAAGAACGACATCCGCTTCGTCGAGGACGATTGGGAGAACCCCACGCTCGGCGCCTGGGGCCTGGGCTGGGAAGTCTGGCTCAACGGCATGGAAGTCACGCAGTTCACGTACTTCCAGCAAGTGGGCGGCATCGACTGCAAGCCGATCACCGGCGAGATCACCTATGGCCTGGAGCGGCTCGCGATGTATTTGCAGGGCGTGGACAACGTCTACAACCTGAAATGGACCGAGGGCCTGTCCTATGGCGATGTCTACAAGCAGAACGAAGTCGAGCAATCCACGTACAACTTCGAGCACAGCGATGCCGACTTCCTCTTCACGGCGTTCACCGCGCACGAGAAGCAGGCGAAGCACCTGATGGAGCAGCAGCTCGCGCTGCCCGCCTACGAGCAAGTGCTCAAGGCCGCGCACAGTTTCAACCTGCTGGACGCGCGTGGCGCGATCAGCGTCACCGAGCGCGCGGCGTACATCGGCCGCATCCGCAATCTCGCGCGCGCCGTCGCGCAAAGTTATTACGAAAGCCGCGAACGCCTGGGCTTCCCCATGGCGCCGCGCGAATGGGTCGCCAACATGCAGAAAAAGGCGGCTTGAAGCATGGCCCACCAGAACCTCATCGTCGAACTGTTCGTGGAAGAGCTGCCGCCCAAGGCGCTGCGCAAACTCGGGGACGCCTTCGCGGGCGTGGTCTTCGAGCAGCTCAAGTCGCAGGGGCTTGCCACGGCCGAATCGAAGCTCACGTCGTACGCATCGCCGCGCCGGCTTGCGGCCCACGTCACGGCTGTGGCATCGTACGCAGCGGACAAGTCCGTGTCGCAGAAGTTGATGCCCGCTTCGGTCGGCCTGGATGCTTCGGGCAATGCATCTCCCGCGCTCCTGAAGAAATTGCAATCGCTGGGTGCCGATGCATCCGCGGTGGCCGGCCTCAAGCGCGCGATGGATGGCAAGGCCGAAGCGCTGTTCTACGAAAGCAACGTGAAAGGCGCGACGCTCGCCGAAGGCCTGCAAAAGGCTTTGAATGAAAGCATCGCGAAACTTCCCATCCCGAAGGTGATGACCTACCAGCTCGCCGACGGTTGGAGCGACGTGAAGTTCGTGCGCCCGGCGCACGCGCTGCTCGCACTGCACGGCAGCGAAGTCGTGCCCGTCGAAGTGCTTGGGCTGAAGGCCGGCAACGTGACGCACGGCCATCGCTTCGAAGCCGCCGTCGACCCCGTGCAATTGAAGGACGCCGACAGCTACGCATCGGCGCTGGAAAAAGGCGGCGCCGTCATTGCCAGTTTCGATGCGCGCCGCGCGGAGATCGTGAAGCAGCTCGCCGCGGCGGCCGCGAAAGTCGGTGGTGGCGTGCAACCGATCGAAGACGATGCATTGCTGGACGAAGTCACCGCACTGGTCGAGCGGCCCAACGTGCTCGTGTGCGAATTCGAAAAGGAATTTCTCGAAGTCCCGCAGGAGTGCCTCATCCTCACGATGAAGGCGAACCAGAAGTACTTCCCGCTGCTCGACACCGCGAGCAAGCTCACCAACCGCTTCCTCGTCGTGAGCAACATCCGGCCGCAAGATGCGAGCGCGGTGGTCGGCGGCAACGAGCGCGTGGTGCGTCCGCGCCTGGCCGATGCCAAGTTCTTCTTCGACCAGGACCGCAAGAAAAAGCTCGAGGACCGCGTGCCGGGGCTCGCGAAAGTGGTCTATCACAACAAGCTGGGCACGCAGGGCGAGCGCATCGAGCGCGTGCGCGCCATCGCCAAGTCGATTGCCGGGCAGCTCGGCGACCAGGGGCTCGTGACGAGCGCGGACCGCGCCGCGCAACTCGCGAAAGCCGACCTGGTCACCGACATGGTCGGCGAGTTTCCGGAGCTGCAAGGCATCATGGGCCGCTACTACGCGCTGCACGATGGCCTGGGCGCCGAGATCGCCGATGCGATCGAAGACCACTATAAGCCGCGATTCGCGGGCGATGAGCTTCCGCGCAACATGGTGGGCGTCTCCGTCGCGCTGGCCGACAAACTCGAAACACTCGCGGGCCTGTTCGCGATCGGCCAGTTGCCAACGGGTGACAAAGACCCGTTCGCGTTGCGCCGTCACGCGCTGGGCATCGTGCGCATGCTGATCGAGAAGGACCTCCCGCTGGAGCTCGATTCGCTATTGGCAAGCGCCGTCGCGCTCTTCCCGCAGGCGAACGCCGAGACGACACGCCTGCTGTCCGAGTTCATCTACGACCGCCTCGCCGGCGCGCTGCGGGAGCAAGGCTACAGCGCGCAGGAAGTCGATGCCGTGCTGGCGCTGCGGCCGCAACGCCTGGGCGACGTCGCCAAGCGCCTCGCTGCCGTCCGCGCATTCGCTGCGTTGCCCGAAGCGCCCGCGCTCGCCGCGGCCAACAAGCGCATCGGCAACATCCTCAAGAAGGCCGATGGAACGGTCGATCCGCACGTGAGTGAAGTGCTGCTCAAGGAAGACGCCGAAAAGGCCTTGTACGCCGCGACCCGCGACGTCGCGCCGAAAGCGTCTTCGCAGTTCGAAGCCGGCGACTACACGGCATCGCTGCAGACACTGGCTGCACTGCGCGCGCCCGTCGATGCATTCTTCGACGGCGTGATGGTGAATGCCGAAGAGATGGACCTGCGCCTGAACCGCCTGGGCCTGCTCGCCACGCTCCACCAGGCGATGAACCGCGTCGCGGACTTGTCTCGATTGGCAACATAGCGAGGCCCACCCATGAAACTCGTCATCCTCGACCGCGACGGCACCATCAACGCCGACAGCGACGAGTTCATCAAGTCGCCCGAGGAGTGGACGCCGCTGCCCGGCGCGCTCGAAGCGATCGCGAAGCTCAACCACGCCGGCTGGCACGCGGTCATCGCGTCGAACCAGTCGGGGCTCGGGCGCGGACTCTTCGATGTCGCGTCGCTCAACGCCATGCACGCGAAGATGCACAAGATGCTCTCCGCGCAAGGCGGGCGCATCGACGCGGTGTTCTATTGCCCGCACACGCCCGACGAAGGCTGCACCTGCCGCAAGCCCTTGCCGGGGCTGTTCGAGCAGATCGCCGACCGCTTCGGCGTGGAGATGAAAGGCACGCCCGTCGTCGGCGATGGCCTTCGCGACCTGCAGGCCGGCTTCGCTGCAGGTTGCGAGCCGCACCTGGTTCTTACCGGCAAGGGCGCGGAATTCCGCGGCCGTGAATTGCCCGGGACTTACCCGCCCGGCACACGAGTGCACGAAGACCTCGCCGCGTTCGCCGACTGGCTGATCGCACGGCACGCCGCGCCCAAGGCGCCCACCTGAACTTCCCTCACTCCGCATGCCCTTGATTCGATCGATCATTCACGCGCTCTGGATGCTCGTGACCGTGGTGCCTTGGGGCATCTACATGGTCACCGCCTCGCTCTGGAGTTCCGGCACTCAGATGTGGTGGATGGCGCAGCGCTGGCTGACATGGGCCGTGGGCCCGATCGGCCGCCGCATCCTCGGCATTGAAGTACGCGTCACGGGTTTCGAGAACCTGCCGCTGGGCGAGAAGAGTCCCGCCATCCTGCTGGTCAAGCACCAGTCCACGCTGGAAACCTTCCTCATCCCGACGCTGATGCCGCACCCGCTCGCCTTCGTGTTCAAGAAGGAGCTGATCTACGTTCCCTTCTTCGGCTGGGCCATGGGCCGCATGGACATGATCCACATCGACCGCAGCCTGCGCACGCAGGCGTTCTCCAAAGTGGTGGAACAGGGCAAGCGCCTGCTCGCGCAAGGCGTGTGGGTCATCATGTTCCCGGAAGGCACGCGCATCCCGCGCGGACAGAAGGGCGTGTACAAGCACGGCGGAACGCGCCTCGCCTGCGAGACCGGCGCGCCGGTGATCCCGATCGCGGTGACGTCGGCGAAGGTGTGGCCGCGCAAGGCGTTCATCAAGCGCCCCGGCGTCATGGAAGTCTCCATCGGCAAGCCGATTCCCAGCCAGGGCCGCGAGCCCGACGAATTGCTGCGCGAGGTGGAGCAGTGGATCGAGGCCGAGATGCATCGGCTCGACCCGGATGCGTACCCCGCAACGCAGGCCGTTGCCAGCCCGTAGCCGCTGGCTCTTTCGGGCCCCTCGGAGGATGCGGATTCCTGCGCGCTCCAGGCCTTGCCCCGCATAAAATCGAGTCCCATGCACCGGCTGCTCCAGCTCACGCTCGATTTCTTCGACGCCACGCCCGTCGCACCCGAGCGACCGCGTGCGCGCAAGGCGCCACCGAAGCCACCGGCCTCCATTCCCGCCGCTCCGAAAAAAGTAGCCGACGGACCGCCCCCCGAGTTGCTTGACAAGGTGCTGGCCCCCGCGGACTTCCGCCATCCACGCGCCAATCGCGAGGCAATGCTGGGGGATTCGGTCGTTGCTTTCGAGTTTCGCCGCGCAAAGCGGCGCAGCATCGGCTTCGCCGTCGGACCCGAGGGCCTGACCGTGACGGCGCCGAAGTGGGTGCCGCTGCACGAAGTCGACGCCGCGGTGCAGAGCAAGTCGAAGTGGATCGTCAAGAAGCTCGGCGACGCGGGCGAGCGGCAGCGCCGGATCGAATCCAACCGCATCGAATGGAAGGACGGCGCGACGTTCCCTTTCATGGGCGAGCCCGTGATCGTCGTGCTGGATCCGCGCCACGCCTTCGATGAAGTGGGCGCGGTGCTGGACACCGATGAATCCGCCTTGCCCGGCGTCGCCCGGCGGACGCTGCGCGTGGGCCTGCCGCAGAACGCGCAGTCCGCCCAGGTCAGGGATGCGGTGCAGGCTTGGTTGATGCGCCAGGCGAAGCGCCTTTTCACCCAGCGGCTCGATCACTACGCGCCGCAACTGAACGTCACCTGGCGCAAGCTCGTGCTGAGCAGCGCCGGAACGCGCTGGGGCACCGCGCATTCCGACGGTCTCATCCGCCTCAACTGGCGCCTCATCCACTTTCGCCTGCCGGTGATCGATTACGTCGTGGCCCACGAATTGAGCCATTTGCGCGTGATGGACCACAGCCCGCGTTTCTGGGAGACCGTGGCCACCGTCGTGCCCGATTACCAGCAATTGCGCGGTCAGCTGAAGGACGACCACATCCCGCCCTGGTAACGCGAAAGGCTTCTTGCGAGCCGCGCGTCGCCTCGTACACTCGCCCGGGTGCCGCCCGTTGCGGCGGCATGGGAGAAGTAAAAGCAATGCGTGGTCACCTGAGCCTGCAGCAGCGTGTCGTGATCCTCATGGTCGCGGCCATCCTCCCGCTGTCCGCGCTGTCGGTTTGGCTGGCGATCCGCGAGACGAGATCCGCCACCGAACTCGCGAAGGCCCAGCTCAAGTTCGCGGCCTCGATCATCGCCGCCAACCAGGACCGCACGATCGATTCCACGCACGCGCTGCTCACCGCGATCGCGGCCATGCCGGACCTGCGCGGCGCCTCGGTCGCGCGATGCCAGGCCTACTTCGCGGAACTCAAGACGCGCAACCCGATGTACTTCAACATCGGCTTCTTCGACACCGAAGGCCGTGCCGTGTGCCACGCCAACGCGGGCGCCGGCACATTCGCGGCGGGCGACCGGACGTACTTCCAGGAGGCGATCCGGCAGAAGCGTTTCACGATGGGCGAGGAAATCACGGGCCGCGCGATGGGCCGCAGCACCATCCCGTTCGCGCTTCCGATGATCGAAGGCGGCGAAGCGACGGGGGTCGCGTTCGCGGCCCTCAATCTCGAGCAGGGCGCGGCCGAATTCTCGCGCCTCGAGTTGCCGGCGGGCTCGCGCGTGCTGGTCGCGGACCGTCGCGGCAAGGTGGTGATGGAATACCCGCCGCGAGCCGGCATGCCGCTGCCGCGCCAGCTGATCACGCCCGAACTGGTGAGTGCCGCGGCTTCGCTGTCCACGGGCGCTGGCGAGACCCGCGACCGGAACGGGGAGGAGCGCATCTATGCGTACGCGCCATCGCGCATCGTCGGCGGCGAAGGCCTGCTGGCAGTGGCGAGCATGGACGCGCAAACTCTCGCGGCCGGCAGCATGGCGAGTATGTGGGACGAGCTCATGGCCATGGCCCTCATGCTGCTGGTCGGCATGTTGGCGGCCTGGATTTTCGCGGGGCGCGCGATCGTCATGCCGGCCCAACAGATCCTGGGCGCGGTGCGGCGGCTGGAAAAAGGCGATCAGGACGTTCGGGTTCCCCTGCAGGGCGGCCCGCAGCGCGGCGAGTTCGCGCGCATCGCGGCGGCGTTCAATCTCATGGCCGATTCGCTGCAGCTGCGGCGGCTGGACCTGGAGAACGAATTGCGGCGCAGCCAGGGCGCCTATGGGGTGCTCGACCAGGTGCTCAACAGCATGCAGGAAGCGCTGCTGGGCATGAACGCGGGTGGCGGCCTGTTCATGTACAACGACGCGGCGCGCAAGTTGTTTCCCCTGGAAGAGCCGGTGGCGCTGCCTTCGCGGCGCGCGCAGGAGTGGGGGCTGTACCGGCCCGACAGGACCACCCTCTACGCGGTCGAAGACCTGCCCCTCACGCGCGCGCTGCGCGGCGAGAGCGGCCGGCAACTGCCGCTCTTCGTGCGCAACGCCCTCGTGCCCGAGGGCCGCATGCTGCTGTGCAGCTGGCAGCCGGTGACCGACCGCGCGGGCGTGAGGGGCGGCCTGGTGGTCTTCACCGACGTGACGGAACTCGGGCGGCTGCAGGCCGAGCAGTCCATGCAACTGAGGGAGCTGCGCGAGACGCAGCGCAAGTTGGTCGAGGCGCAGCGCATCGGGCGCGTAGGGAATTGGGAACTGGACCTTTCGACCGGCGCGCTGTGGTGGTCCGACGAGGTGTATGTGCTCTTCGGAAGCACGCCCGGTGCGTTCGTGCCTTCGATCAACGGCTTCGAGGAACTCGTCCACCCTGAAGATCGGCCCCTGCTCAAGCCGGCGCGCGACGCCGCGCTGCGCGATGGGCAGGTCATGCGGGTCGAATACCGCATCGTCAAACCGGATGGGTCCATCGCATGGATGTCGGAGATCGCTGACGCGCGGCGCGGAGATGACGGCGAGCCGATCTGGTTCGGCGGAGTCGTGCAGGACATCACGGATCGCAAGACCGGCGAGCAGGCGCTGCAGGCCCGCGAGCGCGAACTGCAGCAATACACCTTGCAGCTTCAGCGGGCGGCGGAGGCGGCGCAAGCCATCACCTCCCATCCCGAACTCGAGGCCACGATGCAGGAGGTGGTGGACCAGGCGCGCGGCGTCATCGGCGCGCACATGGCGGTGGTGAGCCTCACGCGTAACGACGACTGGAGCCAGGTCGTCACGTCGCTCTCGGTGTCGCAGCGCTACGAGCAATGGCGCGGCTACGACGTGCCGCCGAGCGGCGAAGGCATCTATGCGATGGTGTGCGAAACCGGCCGCACGTTGCGGCTTACGCAGCAAGAGCTCCTGGCCCATCCGCGCTATCGCGGCTTCGGCGCGCATGCCGCGAGTCACCTGGCGCTGCGCGGCCTGCTGGCCGTCCCGCTCACCGGGCGCGACGGCGCGAACATGGGCCTGCTGCAACTGTCGGACAAGAACGAAGGCGACTTCACCGAGCGCGACGAGTACGTGGCGATGGAGCTCGCGCATCTCGCCTCCATCGCGATCGAGAACGCGCGCCTCTTCGCACAGATCAACCAGCTCAACGCCGGCCTGGAAGCGAGCATCGCGGAGCGCACGGCCGAACTCGGGCGCCAGGAACTCCTGTACCGCACGCTCGCGGAGCAGGCGCCCGAAGTCGTGTGGAACGCCGATGCCACCGGCGAGCGGCTGACGTTCCTCAACCGCGCGTGGTACGAGCTTGTCGGCGGCGCGCCACGGGACTGGCTGGGCGGAAGCGGCCTTGCCGCGATCCATCCGGAAGACCGGGCGGAAGTCTCGGCGAACTGGCAGCGATCCCGGCAGAACGTCGCGCCGTTCACCGGTGTGCGCCGCCTGCTGGCGAAGGACGGCACGTATCACACGATGTCGTACAAGGGCACGCCGGTGCTGGACGATGAGGGCCAGGTCGCGTTCTGGGTCGGCATCGACGCCGACATCACGGAGTTCAAGGCGATCGAGGCCGCCTTGCGCAGCTCCAACCAGGAGCTGGAAGCGTTCTCGTACTCCGTGTCGCACGACCTGCGCGCCCCGCTCGGCGCGATCGGCGGGTTCAGCAAGGCGCTCACGCTCAAGCTGGGGCCGCAGGCCGACGAGCGCGCGCGCCACTACCTCGCGCGCATCCAGGCGGGCGTCGAAAAGATGGAGCAGCTGATCGACGCGCTGCTGCTGATCGCGAAAGTCGCCCGCACGCCGCTCAACTACGGCGCCGTGGACCTCGGCGCGATGGCGCGCGAAGCCGTCGAGGGATTGCAGGCGCAACAGCCGCGCGCGGATGTGGAAGTGCGCATCGCCGAAGGTCTTGCGGTGCAGGGCGACGCGAGGCTGCTGCGGCTGGTGGTGGAGAACCTGGTGGGCAATGCGTGGAAGTTCACTTCGCATACGCCGCGGGCGGTGATCGAACTCGGGCGCCAGGACGACGGCACATTCTTCGTGCGCGACAACGGCGTCGGCTTCGACATGGCCTACGCGAGCAAATTGTTCGGCGCTTTCCAGCGCCTGCATACAGAAGCGGAGTTTCCCGGCACGGGCATCGGCTTGGCAACCGTGCGCCGCATCGTCACGCGCCACCAGGGACGGGTATGGGCGGAGTCGAGCCCGGGCGACGGCACGGTGTTCTATTTCACGCTGGGAGATGGAGCGCCTCCCGCGTGGCTGGCGTCGGGGATGCCTGCGCTTTAAGCCGCCGTGAAGCGCAGGACGCCGTCGGCGCCGAGTTCGCGTCGCAACCTGCCCTCGAACCACAGAAGATGCAGGTGCGCGACGGCCTCGCCCATGGCGAAGGTGGTCTGGTGCAGATCGAGCTTGCGCTTGAACATCACGGGCAGTATGTCGGCAGCGGATTGCGGGGCGCGCCCGCATGCCTCCATCACTTCCGCGAGACGATCGCGGTGGTGGTCATGCAGCTGCCGGATGCGCTCGTGCAGGCCGCGAAACGGCTTGCCGTGCGAGGGGAGAGTGAGCGTGTCTTGCGGCAGGTTCTCGAAGCGGTCGATCGACTCGAGGAAGAGGCGCAGCGGATCGGACTCCGGCTCGATGTCGTAGACGCTCACGTTCGTGGAAATGCGGGGCAGCATCATGTCGCCGCTGATCAGCACCTGTAGCACGTCGCAATACAGCGCGATGTGTTCGGGCGCGTGGCCGAAACCGGAAATGCAACGCCAGGAGCGGCCGCCGATCGCGATCTCGTCGCCGTCCTGCATGCGGCGGAAACTGCGCGGGACCGACGGCACCATGCCGGGGTAGTAGTTGGAGCGGGCGCGCACCTTCTCCAGCGCCTCGTGGTCCGACAGGCCATGAAGCGCGAAGAAGTTCGCCGCGCTTTCGCCGCCGAAGCCGGTGGTGCTCTGCGACGCGAGGCGCGCCGCGTTGTAGTCCGTCGCGCTGATCCACAGCGGCGCGTTCCAGCGCTCGCACAGCCAGGAGGCCAGGCCGATGTGGTCCGGGTGCATGTGCGTGACGATCACGCGCAGGATCGGCAGGCCCTGCAGTTGCGTCTCGAAGATCCGCTCCCACTGCGCCTTGCTCTCGTCACGGCTGATGCAGCAATCCACCACGGTCCAGCCGGCGCGGCCATCGAGCTCGTCGCGCAGCAGCCACAGGTTGATATGGTCGAGCGCGAAGGGCAGCGCCATGCGGATCCAGCGCACGCCGGCCGCTACTTCCATGGTGTCGCCCTCGGCCGGCAGCGTGTCGGCGAACGGGTACTGCAATCGTTGTTCGAGGGCGTTCATTCCTGATTGACGTTGACGTAAACGTCATATGTAATCGCCCATTGTAGGCAACCCACTTATCCCGCGCACTCACTTGGCCACCACGACATACACCATCGGCGACCTGGCGAAGGAATTCGACCTCACGACACGCGCCATGCGCTTCTACGAGGACATGGGGCTGCTGCAGCCGGAGCGTTCCGGTCCGGGCGGGCGCAACCGCGTCTACACCGCACGGGACCGCACGCGCCTGAAACTCACGCTGCGCGCCAAGCGGCTGGGCTTGTCGCTGTCGGAGGCCAAGGAGCTGATCGACATGTACGACAGCCCGCGCGACACCGGGCCGCAGCTGAAGAAATTCCTCGCCATCCTCGCGCAGCACAGGAAGCAGCTGGAAGAGCAGATGGCCGACCTGCAGGCGAACCTCGAGGAAGTTCGCGTCCACGAGAAGGAAGCGCGGGCGCTGCTGTCGCGGACCGAGAAGACGCGTCAGGCGGCTTGAGCAGGCAACATGCATAATTGACGTTTACGTAAACGTCAACTCGCCAGGAGTGCCCATGGCCCCGAGCTTCGAGCCCAAGGATCCCGGATTTGCCGACCGCGTGCGCACCAGTTTCGCGCGGCAGGCCGCGATGCAAACCATCGGCGCGTCGCTGGCAGCCGTCGAGCCCGGCCGGGTGGTGATCGAGCTGCCTTGGGCGAAGAGCCTCACCCAGCAACACGGTTTCCTGCACGCCGGCATGGTGGCGACGGCGCTCGACTCCGCCTGCGGCTATGCCGGGTTCAGCCTGATGCCGGCCGATGCGGCCGTGCTCACCATCGAGTTCAAGATCAACCTGCTCGCGCCCGCGCAGGGCGAGCGCTTCCGCATGGAGGGCCTCGTCATCAAGCCGGGCCGCACCGTGACCGTAGCCGAGGGACGCGCGTTCGCGATCGGCGCCGACGGCCGCGAGAAACTGATCGCGACGATGGGGGCCACGCTGATGGCCGTCACCGGGCGCGAAGGCATCCAGCACTGACATTCCACGAGGAGACACGTTCATGAACCTTCCAGGCCTCAACTTCCAGCTCGGTGAAGACATCGATGCGCTGCGCGACGCAGTGCAATCTTTCGCGCAGGCCGAGATCGCGCCGCGCGCCGCCGAGATCGACAGCAGCGACCAGTTCCCGATGGACCTGTGGCGCAAGATGGGCGAGCTCGGCGTGCTGGGCATCACCGTGCCGGAGGAGTTCGGCGGCGCGGGCATGGGCTACCTCGCGCACATGATCGCGATGGAGGAAATCTCGCGTGCATCGGCATCGGTCGGCCTCTCGTACGGCGCGCACAGCAACCTGTGCGTGAACCAGATCAAGCGCAACGGCAGCGACGAGCAGCGAAAGAAATTCCTGCCCAAGCTGATCTCGGGCGAACACGTGGGGGCGCTCGCGATGAGCGAGCCGGGCGCGGGCAGCGACGTGATCAGCATGAAGCTGAAAGCGGAGGAGAAGGGCGGCTGCTACGTCCTCAACGGTACGAAGATGTGGATCACCAACGGGCCTGATGCGGACACGATGGTGGTCTATGCGAAGACCGAGCCGGAACTCGGCGCGCGCGGCGTCACGGCCTTCATAGTCGAAAAAGGCATGAAGGGTTTCTCCACCGCGCAGAAGCTCGACAAGCTCGGCATGCGCGGCAGCCACACGGGCGAGATGGTGTTCCAGAACGTCGAAGTGCCTTTGTCCAATGTGCTGGGCACGTTGAACGGCGGCGCGAAAGTGCTGATGTCCGGCCTCGACTACGAGCGGGCCGTGCTGGCCGCGGGGCCGATCGGCATCATGCAGGCCGTGATGGACAACGTCGTGCCCTACACGCACGACCGCAAGCAGTTCGGCCAGAGCATCGGCGAGTTCCAGCTCATCCAGGGCAAGGTCGCGGACATGTACACCGTGCTGCAGGCCGGTCGCGCGTTCTGCTACACGGTCGGCAAGAACCTCGACATGCTCGGCGCCGAACACGTGCGGCAGGTGCGCAAGGACTGCGCCTCCGTCATCCTCTGGTGCGCCGAGAAGGCGACGTGGATGGCCGGGGAAGGCATCCAGATCTTCGGCGGCAACGGCTACATCAATGACTACCCGCTCGGGCGCCTGTGGCGCGACGCGAAGCTGTACGAGATCGGCGCGGGCACCAGCGAGATCCGTCGCATGCTGATCGGCCGCGAGCTGTTCGCGGAGACGATGTGAGAATGCGTTCATGACCACCACCATCCAGGATCTCTTCACCCACAACCGCGCCTGGGCGCAGGAAATGGAGCGCTCGCGGCCGGGGTTTTTCACCTCGCTGGTCAAGCAGCAAACACCGAAGTTCATGTGGATCGGCTGCAGCGACTCGCGCGTGCCGGCCAACCAGATCACGGGCCTCGAGCCGGGCGAGGTGTTCGTACACCGCAACGTCGCGAACGTGGTGGTGCACTCGGACCTGAACGCGCTCTCGGCCATCCAGTTCGCCGTCGATATGCTGAAGGTCGAGCACATCATGGTCGTCGGCCACTACGGCTGCGGCGGCGTGCTCACCGCGCTGCGCGGCGAGCGCATCGGCCTGGCCGACAACTGGATCCGCCACATCCAGGACGTG
>JAZKIF010000040.1:21759-111778 GCA_040385005.1 Pseudomonadota bacterium | reverse complement strand
GCGACCGGCACCGCGGCCTGCTGGATTCGCTCGCCGAGGACAAGCGCGGCGACGCGCTGGTCGACCTGAACGTGATCGAACAGGTGGTGAACGTGTGCGTGAGCACCGTGATGGTCGATGCCTGGGCCAAGGGCCAGAAGGTGACGATCCACGGCTGGGCGTTCGGCGTGCATGACGGCCTGCTGCAAGACCTGCACATGTCGGTGACCGGCCCGGACTCCATCGAGCCCCTGTACCGCGCCGCCCTCGAAGGCGTGAGCGCGGGGCGCCGCTAGAAAGGCCGGCGCGCATGGCGATGTTTCCCCAACGCCTCGACTCGCCGCTCGCGTACGACATCGCCAAGGCGATGATGGATGGCTTCAACCGCCACTACCGCCTGTTTCGCACCGAGTCCGCGCGCGCCAAGCATCGCTTTGAAACCGCGGACTGGCACGGCCAGCAACGCGCGCAGCGCGAGCGCATCGAGTTCTACGACCTGCGCGTGAAGGAAGCGACGGCGCGGCTCGAGAAGGAATTCAAGGCGGGCGAGCAGCCGATGGAGGTGTGGCACCAGGTCAAGCTGCACTACATCGGCCTGCTCGTCGACCATCACCAGCCGGAGCTGGCCGAGACGTTCTTCAACTCGGTCACCACCAAGATCCTTCACCGCACGCACTTCCACAACGATTTCATCTTCGTGCGTCCGGCCGTCAGCACCGAGTACATCGAGAACGACGAGCCCGCGGCCCTGCCGACCTACCGCTCCTACTACCCGACGCGAGAAACGCTCGGCCAAACGGTGGAGCGCATCGTCACCAACTTCCAGTTGCAGCGTGCCTTCGACGATCTGCCGCGCGATGTCGCGCTCGTGGTCCATGCCATGGGCGCGCGATTGAACCAGGTGAAGCTGCGCGCGAATTTCCAGATCCAGGTGCTCTCCTCGCTGTTCTTCCGCAACAAGGGCGCGTACGTCGTCGGCAAAATCATCAACGGCTTCAACGAAGTGCCGTTCGCGCTGCCGATCCTGCACAACAAGTCGGGCAAGTTGACCATCGACGCCTGCCTGTTTGGCGAGGACGACCTGCTGGGCCTCTTCTCCTTCGCACGCGCGTATTTCATGGTCGACATGGAAATCCCGAGCGCCTACGTGCAGTTCCTGCGCTCGCTCATGCCGCACAAGCCTCGCAACGAGCTGTACAACGCGCTGGGCCTGGCCAAGCAGGGCAAGACGCTGTTCTATCGCGATTTCCTGTACCACACGAAGCATTCCAGCGACCGGTTCCGCATCGCGCCCGGCATCAAGGGCATGGTGATGCTGGTGTTCGACCTGCCGTCCTTTCCCTACGTGTTCAAGGTGATCAAGGACTGGTATCCGCCCCCGAAGGACACGACGCGCGAGCAGATCAAGGGCAAGTACCTGCTCGTGAAGCAGCACGACCGCGTGGGTCGCATGGCCGACACGCTGGAGTACAGCGAGGTCGCCTTCGCGCGCGACCGCTTCGAGGACGAGCTGATCGAGGAGATCCGCAAGTTCGCGCCGAGCCAGCTCGAGATCTCGGACCGCGACGGCGACGGCCAGGAAGAAGTGATCATCAAGCACCTGTACATCGAGCGGCGGATGATCCCGCTCAACATCTACCTGCAGGAAGCGTTCGACGTCGGCCGCACGACGCAGCAGGACAGCGTGATGGCCGCCAATGCGCGCGACCAGATCGAAGCCGCCGTCGTCGAATACGGCAACGCGATCAAGGACCTGGTCGCCGCCAACATCTTCCCCGGCGACATGCTGTGGAAGAACTTCGGCGTGACGCGCAACGGCAAGGTCGTCTTCTACGACTACGACGAGATCGAATACATCACCGACTGCAATTTCCGCAAGGTGCCGCAGGCGCGCACGGAAGAAGACGAGATGTCCGGCGAGGTCTGGTACACGGTCGGGCCGCACGACGTGTTCCCCGAAACGTTCGGCCCTTTCCTGCTGGGCAACGATGCCGTGCGGGAAGTCTTCCTGAAGTACCACGCCGACCTGCTGGAAGCGAGCTTCTGGCAATCCCACAAGGAGCGCATCCAGGCCGGCTACGTGCACGACGTGTTTCCGTACGAGCGCAGCAAACGGTTTCTGAAGAGGGCCGCTGCATGAACGCCCGCGACGCCTGGGAACTCGCGAGCTTCGTCGTCACGGTGGTGGCGCTGCCGTTCGCGATCATCTTCTTCGCGTGGGAGCAGCGCAAGGAGCGCGACAACGAGGAAGAGGAGGGCTACCAGCTCCTCTCCAATGCGTACAACGACTTCCTGAAGGTGGTGCTGTCCCACCCCGACCTGCACCTGCGGACCAACGAGCCGCTCGCCAATCCCACCATCGAACAGACCGAGCGCATGCTCGTCATATTCGACATGCTGATGTCGTTATTCGAACGCGCGTATCTTGTGGCCTACAAGCCCAAGATGAGCGAGACCGAGGCCCGGCGCTGGAACAGCTGGGACGACTACATGCGCGAGTGGTGCCATCGCGAGGATTTCTACCAGGCACTGCCGCTGCTGCTGAGCGGCGAGGACCCCGAATTCCAGAAGTACCTTCGCCGCATCGCCCAGGAAGAGCGCGGCGCCCTCATCCAACTGACCTAGGAGAAAACCAATGTCCGATTCCATCGTCATCGTCGGCGCCGCGCGCACCCCCATGGGCGGCTTTCAGGGCGACTTCTCGTCGCTCGCCGCGCACGACCTCGGCGGCGCCGCCATCAAGGCCGCCGTCGAGCGCGCCGGCATCCCGGCGGATTCCGTCGGCGAAGTGCTGTTTGGCAATTGCCTGATGGCCGGCCAGGGCCAGGCGCCGGCGCGCCAGGCCGCGTTCAAGGGCGGCCTGCCCAATAGCGCGGGCGCGGTGACGCTGTCCAAGATGTGCGGCTCCGGCATGAAGGCCGCGATGTTCGCGCACGACATGCTGCTCGCGAACACGCACGAGGTGATGATCGCCGGCGGCATGGAGAGCATGACCAACGCGCCGTACCTGATGCAGAAGGCGCGCGGCGGGTACCGCATCGGCCACGACCGCATCTTCGACCACATGATGCTGGACGGTCTGGAAGACGCGTACGAGCCGGGCCGTGCCATGGGCACGTTCGGTGAAGAGTGCGCGGCCAAATACAACTTCACGCGCGAAGCGCAAGATGCTTTCGCCAGCACGAGCGTGAAGCGCGCGAAGGCCGCCACCGAGTCGGGCGCCTTTGCCACGGAGATCACGCCCGTTTCCGTGAAGGACCGTACCGGCGAACGCGTCGTCTCCATCGACGAAGGCCCGGGCAAGGTCAAACTGGACCAGATCCCCACGCTCAAGCCCGCGTTCAAGAAGGACGGCACGATCACCGCCGCGTCCAGCTCCAGCATCAACGACGGCGCCGCGGCGCTGGTGATGATGAAGGAATCGACCGCGACGAAGTACGGCGCGAAGCCGATCGCGCGCATCGTCGCCCACACCATGCACGCGCAGGAGCCGAACTGGTTCACCACCGCCCCCGTCGGCGCAGTGCAGAAGCTGCTGGCCAAGACAGGCTGGAAGGTTTCCGATGTGGACCTGTGGGAAGTCAACGAAGCGTTTGCCGTGGTGCCGATGGCGTTGATGGAAGAGCTGAAGGTCGCGCACGACATCGTCAACGTGAACGGCGGCGCCTGCGCGCTGGGCCATCCGATCGGCGCGTCCGGCGCCCGCATCATGGTCACGCTGATCCACGCGCTCAAGGCGCGCGGCAAGAAGCGCGGCATCGCCACACTGTGCATCGGCGGCGGCGAGGCGACCGCGGTCGCGATCGAGTTGCTCTGAATGCTGCTATCCCAAGACCAGGAAATGGTGCGCGACGCGGTGCGCGCGTTCGCGAAGGAAGAACTCTGGCCGCATGCTGGGCGCTGGGACAAGGAGCACCACTTCCCCCATGAGGCGCACAAGGGCCTCGCGGCGCTCGGTGCCTACGGCATCTGCGTGCCCGAGGAGTTCGGCGGCGCGAACCTCGACTACGTCACGCTCGCCCTCGTGCTGGAAGAAATCGCGGCCGGTGACGGCGGCACCAGCACCGCGATCAGCGTCACGAATTGCCCGGTGAACGCCATCCTCATGCGCTACGGTAACCCGGCGCAAAAGAAGAAATGGCTCACGCGGCTCGCGCAGGGCGAGCTGCTGGGCGTGTTCTGCCTGACCGAGCCGCACGTGGGCAGCGACGCGTCCGCGCTCAAGACGACAGCCATGAAAGATGGTGACGGCTACGTCATCAACGGCGTGAAGCAGTTCATCACCAGCGGCAAGAACGGTCATCTCGCGGTGGTCATCGCCGTGACGGATAAAGGCGCGGGCAAGCGCGGCATGAGCGCATTCCTCGTCCCGACCGATACGCCCGGCTACGTCGTCGCCCGCCTCGAAGACAAGATCGGCCAGCATTCGAGCGACACCGCGCAGATCAACTTCGACAACTGCCGCATCCCGGCGGAGAACCTGATCGGCGAGGAAGGCGAGGGCTACCGCATCGCCTTGTCCGCGCTCGAGGGCGGGCGCATCGGCATCGCCGCGCAAAGCGTGGGCATGGCGCGCAGCGCGTTCGAAGTCGCCGTGGA
The DNA here is from genome assembly GCA_040385005.1 of Pseudomonadota bacterium. Taxonomy (GTDB): domain Bacteria; phylum Pseudomonadota; class Gammaproteobacteria; order Burkholderiales; family Burkholderiaceae_C; genus Ramlibacter. Next base: position 107,200 of record JAZKIF010000040.1, on the reverse strand, counting down.
CTACGCGAAGCAGCGCGAGAGCTTCGGCACCGCGATCATCAACCACCAGGCTGTGGGCTTTCGCCTCGCAGAGTGCGCGACGCAGATCGAGGCGGCGCGCCAGCTCATCTGGCACGCCGCCAGCCTGCGCGATGCGGGCTTGCCGTGCCTGAAGGAAGCCGCGATGGCCAAGCTGTTCGCGAGCGAGATGGCCGAGAAGGTCTGCAGCGCGGCCATCCAGACGCTGGGCGGCTATGGTTATGTGAGCGATTTCCCGGTCGAGCGTATCTGGCGCGATGTGCGCGTCTGCCAGATCTACGAAGGCACGTCCGACGTGCAGAAGATCATCATCCAGCGCGCGCTTGCCTGAGCGGCCGGCGCATGGCCGGCGCTCTATACTGTTGGCATGCCATCCCAGAAAGCCCGGCAGCGCGCACTGCGCATGATCGACGACGGCGCGCCCCTGCGCGACATCCTGGCGTTTCTCACGACCACGGTGGAGGTCTCCTCCAACCACGAGACCGTGGCCTCGATCCTCCTCATCGATCGCGACGGCCTGCTGCGAAATGGCGCTTCGCCCAACCTGCCCGCCGACTATCTCGATGCGATCGACCGCCTGAAGCCGGACCCGTACGTGGGCACTTGCGCGGCGGCCGCCGCCACCGGGGAGATCGTCATCACGCGCGACTTCCATGAGGACTCGCGCTGGGCGGAGTTGCGCCACCTGCCGCTGGCCCTCGGGTTTCGCGGCGCGTGGAGCATGCCCATCAAGAACGACGCGGGCCGCGTGCTCGGCACGTTCGGCACGTACTTCCGGGAGCGTCGCGAGCCGACCGAGGGCGAGATGGCGCTGGTCACCCAGCTCATGCCGGTCGCCGCGCGGGCCATCGCGCACGCCGGCGCTCTTCACTGACCGCCGTGCAGCCTTGCCCTTGCGGCCGGATGGATGACCGCCGCAAGCCCTTGCCGCTTGCGCGCTGCTGCGGCCGGTACCTCGCCGACTTCGAGGGCACGCCCGCACCCGATGCCGCCTCCTTGATGCGCTCCCGCTACACGGCGTACGTGATGGGCGATGAGGCCTACCTGCTCGCCACCTGGCACGCCGGAACCCGCCCTCTGCGCGCGGACATCGACGTTGGGACGAAGTGGCTGGGACTTGAAGTGCGAGCCCACCGGGTCACCGGAGACGACACCGCCGACGTGGAATTCGTTGCGCGATACCGCGTCAACGGACAGGGTGCGCGACTGCACGAGACCAGCCGTTTCGTGCGCGAACAAGGGCGCTGGTTTTATGTCGACGGCGACCTGCGATGAAGGAATGAACCAATGAAAGCACCCGCGCTATGAACCAATTCGACGCAGCCCTGTTCGACTGCGACGGCGTGCTGGTGGACAGCGAGCCGATCACCAACGGCGTGCTGCGCGACATGCTGGAGGAGATCGGCTGGAAACTCACCCCGGCCGAATGCATGCGACTGTTCATCGGCAAGGCCGTGAAGGATGAGCGCGCGCTGATCGAGGCGCACACCGGCCAGCCGCTCACCGAGGCGTGGATGGTGCGCTTTCGCGAGCGCCGGAACACCGGGCTCATCGAGCGCCTGCAAGCCATCGAAGGCGCGGTGGAGGCGGTCGCCGCGATACACGGGCGCTTCGAGGGCCGCATCGCCTGCGCCTCGGGCGCGGACCGCTTCAAGGTCGAACTTCAATTGGAGAAGTGCGGCCTCATGCCTTATTTCAAGGGCCGCATCTTCAGCGGCCACGAGATGCCGCGGTCCAAACCCGCGCCCGACGTGTACCTGGCGGCCGCCGCCGCGGTGGGCGTGGCGCCCGCGCGCTGCGTGGTGATCGAGGACACGGTGACGGGCGTCACGGCCGGCGTCGCGGCGGGCGCCACGGTGTTCGGGTTCAGCCCGCCGGAAGCGGGGCACGATGCGCCGGACGCACTGCGACGAGCGGGGGCGTCGCATGTCTTCACGGCGATGTCGCATCTTCCGGCCTTGCTGGACTGATTCCCGCAAGCCGCATCTGCGGCGTCCTACACCGCGCTGCCCGGCTGCCCCCTAGCATCGCTCCAACCAGGGAGCACTTGCATGTCAATCCATACGCAGCCGAAATCCGAACGCATCGACCTCGAATACGACTATGCCGTCTGCGCGTGGGCGAGGCATTTCAACGTGAGCGAAAAGCGCGTGAAGGAAGCGGTCGCGGCCGTGGGCGACAGCGCCGACAAGGTCCGCCAGCACCTTCAGTCGGGCAGCGAACGGCCTTCCAGCCGTTGAAGGCCGGCGTCGGACAAAGTCGGGTGGCAGTCAGCCAAAACGGATAACGAAGAGAGCACGCCGCCGAGTCCTTCAATCTGTTTGCGCCTATGTTTGCGGCCCGGCCCGTCGACCATAGTGGAATCAAGGAAAGCATCTTTCGCTTCCAGATTCCAGGAGATCCCCAAATGATCGACGCCAGCGCCAACCAGTTCGAACTCCGGTTCCAGTCGCTCTTCGACAGCGGCCGCGGTTTCGCCTTTCCCTGCGATCCGCAAGGGCAGGTCAACCTCGATGGATTGAGCGAACGCGCCCGGAACAACTATCTGTATGCCCGGGCGATGGTCGGCCGCGAGATGTCCGTCCCGCGCGTCCAGACCGTTCACTGACAGTCCCGGGACAGCGCGAGCTCACTGCTCGGCGAACGCCCGCTCGATCACGAAGTCACCCGGTTTGGAGGTATTGCCCTCCGCGAAGCCCTGGCCCTCGAGCATGTGCTTCAAGTCTTTCAGCATGCCGGGGCTGCCGCAGATCATCACCCGGTCCTGCGCCGCATCCAAAGTCGGCAACGCCAGGTCCTCGAAAATCTTCCCCGTCTGGATGAGATCGGTCACCCGACCCATGTTGCGGTACGCCTCGCGCGTCACGGTCGGGTAGTAGCGCAACTGGCTCGTCACCAGGTCCCCCAGGAACTCATGCGCGGGAAGGTGCTCGACCAGCAGGTCGTGGTACGCCAGCTCATCCTTTTGCCGCACGCCGTGCACGAGGATGATCTGCTCGAATTTCTCGTAGGTGGCCGGGTCTCGCACGATGCTCATGAAGGGCGCGAGGCCAGTGCCGGTGGACAGCAGGAAGAGCCGCTTGCCCGGCAGCAGGTAATCGATGAGCAGCGTGCCCGTGGGCTTGCGCCCCACGATGACGGTATCGCCCACCTGGATGTGCTGCAGGCGCGAGGTGAGGGGGCCGTCCGGCACCTTGATGCTGAGGAACTCGAGGTGGTCCTCGTAGTTGGCGCTGACGATGCTGTAGGCGCGCAGCAGCGGTTTCTCGTTGACGCGCAGGCCGATCATCGTGAAATGGCCATTGGAGAAACGCAGCGAGGCGTCGCGCGTCGTCTTGAAGGTAAACAGGCGGTCGGTCCAGTGGTGGATGGACAGGACGCGCTCTTCGTTGAATGCACTCATGCGGAAATGGGGTTCTTTGGCTAGAGTGTGCCATGCGACAAATTCTGCTTGCCTTCTGCTGGGCATTGGCCCTTTCGGGCCGCGTGGGCGCGGCCGACCTCCCCGTCGAGCGGCTCAAGCTGCCGCCCGGGTTCACGGCGGAAGTCTGGGCGCGCGTGGACAACGCGCGGCAGATGGCGTTGGGAAAAACCGATGCCAACGGCGGCACTCTCTTCGTCGGCTCGTCGCGCGCGGGCAAGGTCGAGGCCGTGCGCTTCGACGGCAGCTACAAGGTCCAGAAGGTCTCCGGCGTGGCGACGGGCCTGCAGATCCCGATGGGTGTCGCGTACCGCGACGGCAACTTGTACGTCTCGGCCGTGAGCCGCATCCTGCGGTTCGACGCGATCGAGAAGAACCTGGACAAGCCACCCGCACCCGCGGTGATCACGGACAAGCTCACGCCGGACACGCACCATGGCGGCAAGTTCCTGCAGTTCGGCCCGGACGGCAAGCTCTATGTGCCCACCGGCGCCCCATGCAACATCTGCGAGCCGGATTCGCGCTACGCCAACATCGCGCGCATGAACGCCGACGGCACCGGACTCGAAGTGTTCGCGAGCGGCGTGCGCAACACCGTGGGGTTTGACTGGGACCCGGCGACGAAGCAGCTCTGGTTCACCGACAACGGCCGCGACATGCTGGGCGATGACGTCCCGCCCGACGAGTTGAACCACGCCGCGCGCGCCGGCATGCACTTCGGCTATCCGTACTGCCATGGCGGCGACGTGAAAGACCCGGAGTTCGGCGGCAAGCGCCCGTGCGGCGAATTCACGCCGCCCGCGCAGAAGCTCGGCGCGCACGTTGCGTCGCTCGGCATGCGCTTCTACACGGGAGCGATGTTCCCGCCGGAGTACCGCGGCAGCATCTTCATCGCGGAACACGGTTCGTGGAACCGCTCGTCCAAGAGCGGCTACCGCGTGACGCTGGTGCGGGTGAAGGACGGAAAGTCCGCGGGCTACGAGCCGTTCATCACCGGCTGGCTGCAAGGCGCCGATGTGTGGGGCCGCCCCAGCGACGTGCTGGTGCTGCCCGATGGCTCGCTGCTCGTCGCCGACGACTACGCCGGCGCGATCTACCGCATCACCTACAAGCGCTGAGCCCGCCCCTTCGATTCAGCGCGACCAGCTGCCCAGGCGGATTGCCGCCGCCAGGGTCACCGCATACGCGACGAAACTGAAAGCGATCACGAAGAAGAGCGTGGCCGCCGGCACGCCGAGCAGGTGGACGCAAGCCCATCCGCCGATGACCACGGTCACCAGCCGCGCCATGCTGGCCACGAGCGGCCAGAGCATCTTTCCCGCGCCTTGCGACGCGAAGAAGAGGGCAAGCCCGAGCCCGAACAACCCGTAGCACCCGCCCACGATGTTCAGGTACAGCCCGCCGAACGCGCGCACGTTTGCATCGGGCGTGAAGAGGTTCATCCAGAGCGCGGGCGAGATGGCCGCCGCCAGGCCGATGGCGCCGGTGATCGCGAAGACGAGCGCCGCGCCCGTCCACGTCACGCGCAGCGCGCGCTGGGTCTGGCCAGCACCGATGTTGGTCGCCACCATCGCGGTCAATGCGGTGCCGAAGCCGAACGCGATCGGCACGAGGATGTATTCCAGGCGCGCCGCCACGCCGTAACCCGCGAGCGCGACCGTGCCGTAGCTGCCGACGAACGCCGTGGCCGCCGCGATGGACGCATTGCTGATCACCGGACTCAACGACGCCGGAATGCCGACGCGCAGCAGCGCCCGGAGCGGCTCCATGCGCAATTGCCAGGGCGCGCCGCCGAGACGCACCGGTCCGCCGCGGCGCAGCAGATGCGCCGCGAGCGCGACCGACGCGAGGGCATTCACGGTCAGCGTGCTCATCGCCGCGCCCGCAACGCCGAAGCCGTGCCACGCACCCCAGCCGAAAACCAGCAGCGGACACAGCACGAGGTGTACGAGGGCCATGCCCAGCAGCGCGAGCGAAGGCAGGAGCATGTTGCCCGAGCCGCGCACGACACCGGCAAGCACGTTGGTGAACCACACCAGCACCGCGCCGCCGAAGATCACGTCGGAGTAGGCGAGCGCCTCGCCGAGCGCCGCGCCGCGTCCGCCCATGCCGCTGTAGATCGCCCGCCCGCCCCCGAGCAGGATGATGGTGAAGGCGGCGCCCGCGACGGCTGCGATGAACAGCGCGTGCTGCGCGAGGCGATTCGCTTCGTCCTGCCGCCCCGCGCCGATGGCGCGCGCCACCGCCGCGGTCGCCGCGCCGCCGATGCCGCCCGCCGACATCTGCAGCATCAGCATCGAGAGGGGCAGCACCAGTGCCACACCCGCGAGCGCCTCGGCGCCCAGGCGTCCGAGGATGAAGCCGTCGTAGCCGATCACGAGCGTCATCGCGAACAGGCCCATCACGTTGGGCGCCGCAAGGCGCACGAGGGTCGGCACGAGCGGCGCGAGCAGCATCTGCTGCGTGCGCGCTATCGCATGGGCGGCGGCAGCGGCGCTCACAGGGCCGCCAGGTAAACCGGTATCTCGGCATTAAGCCCAAGCTTCACCTGCTGCGTGATCTCGTCGGCGAGCACTTCTTCCTTGCCGGCTTCCAGCGCGTCGAAGGTGCGCGCCACCACGTCCTCGGGCGTGGACTTCGGCATGTCGATGCCCTTGGTGAGATCGGTGTCGACGAAGCCCATGTGCATGCCCAGTACCTGCGTGCCTTGCTCCCGCAACTCATGGCGCAAGCCGTTGGTGAGCGCCCAGGCGGCGGATTTCGTCGCACCGTAGACGCCGAGCAGCGGCCGGTTGATCCAGCTCGCGACCGAAAGCACGTTCAGCACCGCGCCGCCGCCGTTGGCCGCGAGCACCGGCGCGAAGGCCTGCGTGAGCCGCAGCGGGCCGAAGAAATTCGTTTCGAGCTGGTTGCGCGCCGAGGCCTCGCTGTCCTGCGCCATGAACCCGCCGAACGACGCGATGCCCGCGTTGTTCACGAGCAGTGTGACGTCGCCGCATCGCGCGACCGCGGCCGCGACATCCCGCGGGTTGGTGACGTCGAGCTGGACTGCCTCCACCCCCGCGAGCGTGACGCTGGACCGATCGCGCGCACCCGCATAGACCTTGCGCGCACCGCGCGCGAGCGCCTCTTTGGCGAACGCGAGGCCGATGCCGCGGTTGGCGCCGGTGATGAAGACGACGGCGTTGTGGAGATTCATGACGGGTCCTTGGTGGGTTTTCTGGGGGAGGAAGAAGACGTAGAGGAGGAGGGCGCAGGGGCGTCGTATTGCGCGATGAGCTGCTTGCGCGTGTTCGCAAGCAGCGCCTTGGCCTGTGCGCCCTCGCCCAGCGCGCGCGCCAGCTGCAGCGCGCCGACCAGCTGGCTTGCCACGAGCGCCGCGCTCGTGGCGGGCGACCCCGCAGGCAAGGCCGTGGCCACCGTGGCGATGAGGCCGCGGACGCGCGCGGCGGCGGCTTCGCGAACTTCGGGCGCCTGGCGCGGCATCTCGCCGGCCAGCGCCGCGACGGGACAGCCGCTGTGCGGCTCGGCCAGGTGGCTGTCGGAAAGGTAGCCGTCCACCAGCGCGCGGAACGGGCTCGCGCCGCGCGCCTGCCGCGCCACCGCGCCCTTCGCGATCCGCTCACCGCTTTCGCGGCCGGCCTGCCCGAGCGCTTCGACCAGCAAGGCGTCGCGCGACGGGAAGTGCGCGTAGAAGCCGCCGTGCGTGAGGCCTGCTTCCTTCATGATGTCCGCGACCCCCACACCGTGGAAACCGCCGCGCCGGATCGCGCGCGCGGCCGTCTCGACGATGCGCTGGTGGGTCTGCTGCTTCTTGGTGACGGGAGTGTCCATGGCCGCCATCATCGCAAAATATGATGACCATCATATTTGAGGGGTCAAGGCGCGTGCCGGCGGCTCGAACCCGCCAGGGCTCAAGGTCTGGAGAAGGGAGACTTCGCGGCGTCGGCTTTCGCGCGCTCGGCCTGCTCGATGAATGCCTTGAACGGATCGGCGGGCTGCGCTGCCGCGGATGCGGACGCGGGTGCGGGTGCGGCCGAAGACGAGGGCAGTTGCGCTGTCGAGGGAAGCGCCTGCACGGGGGTTGGAATGGTCGGACTCACCGCCGCGGGCTCGCGCGCCGAATTCACGGCACTGTCACCTTGCGGCCACGGCAACATGGCGAGGACCCACGCAAGCACCGCCAGCGCCGCCGCAATCGCAAGAACACGTAAAAGAGTGGACATATACTGGCCGGAACCTGCCGGTGTGCGGGTGGAGGAGTAAACCCATGCGCGATATTCTGTCGTCCCTGCGCGCGCGCCTGCCGCGCATCGTAGCCGTGCTTGTCCTGGCCGCCGCCGGCCCCGCGTTCGCCGATGAAATCGTCTTCGACCCGATCTCCGGCGCCGTCACGATTCCTTCCGTGAAAGTCGGCAGCGCGACATACGTGAACGTCACGCTGGGCAAGACCGATGGCTTCAATTTCGCGCTGCAGGGCGCCAGTGCGGGGTCGGTCGCCGGCGCGCCCCTCGCCACGTACGACATCCCCACCAACGTCTTGCTGCTTCCCGCCGTGCGTCTCGGCTCGCAGACGTACAAGGTGCAACTGCTCAACGTCGGCGGTTTCAATTTCAACCTGATGAGCGCCGCGCTGGTCGAGACGTATACCTTCTATTCGCGCGCGCGCCCTGGCGTCGCGCAGACCGCGACGCTCTCGAACGGCACGCTGATCATGGACGGCATCGCCATCTCCAATTTCTCCTTCGGCCAGTCCGGTGAAGACAACTCGGGCCTGCTGCCGACCTCGGCGACACCCTGGAACAGCCTGAACCAGCCCACCGTGCCCGCGATGCTGTGGTGCGGGATCGACGGGAATCTCTCGTATGTGATCGTCGAGGACACCGCGAAGGCCACCACGCGCACGACGGCGACGGCGGCGAACCTGGTCGATGCCATCCACGCGGCGCCTCCGGCCAACGGCATGGGCCTTTACCGCGATTGCAGCGGAAGTCCCGCCGTCGAATGGCGGAACAACCTGCCGGCCGACAATTTCCGCTACACGGGCAATCTCAGCACCACGTTCACGTCCGCAGTCCTGCTCGGCCAACTGGACGGCGCCGTGATGTTCCGCGCATTGGGCACGACCACCAACCAGCACAACTACCTGGGCATCACCTGGAAGGGCGTCGTCCCGTTCGAGGTCTGGCAGTAGTCACAGCCGTGTCACAGCCGGCGTAACTGGTTACGGCTGAGGTAGTCCGAACGCGCCATGGCGCGGGCGCCTTTCTTTGCATAGAGTTTGACCATCGACAAACCTATGCAGAGAGGCTTTCCATGGCAGATTTCAACGGCACCGCCGGCAACGACGCGATCCAACCGTTCGGCAGCAGCTTGCTGTTGACGCTGAGCGGCTCGCCCGCGGAAGGCGGCATCAACCCCCTCATCAATGTGCTGGTCAACGGGCAAGTGCTTGTCTCGGGCCTCTCCATCACGGCCAACCACGCCGCGGGCGCGACGCAAACCGTCTCGGTGCCGATTCCGGCGGGCGTGACGCCCAGCACCATCAGCCTGCAGTACACCAACGACGAGCAGCTCAGCTACGCCAACGACGACCGCAACCTGTACGTCTCGAGCATCACGCTCAACGGCACGGTGCTGCCGGTGACGGCCGCCACGTATTTCCGCACCGCCGACAGCACGACGGTGCAGGGCCAGGCCGAGATGGTCTGGGGCGGCAACCTCACTTACAGCGGCGCCGTGGTGAGCGGCGCCACCGTGCATACCGGCGGCACCGTTTCCGTCGACGGCGCGGGCGGCATCGACACGGTGTTCCTGTCGAACGCGAAGGCGAGCTACAGCGTCTCGTCGACGGCGAGCGGCTACACCGTGGCCGGCAACGGCGAAACCGCGACCCTCGCGAACGTCGAACGCCTGCACTTCAGCGACCTGAGCCTCGCGCTCGACATGACCGGCCACGCCGGTACCGTCGCCAAGATCATCTCCGCCGTGTTCGGCCAGTCGTTCCTCGGCAACGAGCAATACGTGGGCATCGGGCTGCACCTCGCGGACAGCGGCGTGAGCGCCTCGCAGATCGCCTCGCTGGCCGTCTCGCTTCCCTTGTTCACGCAGCTCGCGGGCTCGGCGTCCAACGCGGACTTCGTGAAGTACATCTATCACAACGTCATCGGCAGCGACCCCAGCGCAAGCCAGCTGAACACGTTCGTCGGCATCCTGGAGTCCGGCACGAGCCGCGCCGACCTCGCCGTGATGGCGTCCGAGACGAGCTTCAACGAGGCTCACCTGGTGGGCCTCAACCAGACCGGCATCGAGTACATCTGAATTTGCCTTGTCATTGCGGGCTCCGACCTGCAATCCAGCAGCGCCTCAAGCGCCGTGGCACTTCTTGAATTTCTTGCCGCTGCCGCAGGGACACGGGTCGTTGCGGCCCGGCTGTTCTCCCTTGCGAATCGTGTCGACGCGCGGCCCGAGGCTCTTCCATAGCTGACGCAGGTCGTACACGGCCCAGATGGCATCGCCGAAGTCGTCCAGCCGCTGGTTGCTCACGCTGGCCGGGCCGTCTTCCGACATCATCGAGATCTCCGGCGTGCCCTTGTCGTCCTCGGTGAGCGCGACGATGCGCTCCAGCGCGTGGTCGAGCATTTCCGCGGCGTCGCGGTCGCGCGGCGCGGCCCAATCGTCAGGCCAGGTCTCGACCGCATACATGAACCCGATGGCCCAGACCTGCGCATACGCGGGCAACGTGGCGAGCTCGATGTCGCCGCGCTCCTCCTCGGAAAGCGTCAACAGCTCGCCGCGCGTGTCGAGCGTCTCGGGCTGGTACGTGCGCTCATCGTCCAGCGTTTCCACAGGCGCGTCGAGCGCGGTGGCGATCTCGTCCCAACGGCGCTTCCAGCGCCAGACGAACTCCATGTGCTCGATGGGTTTGAACGTGTCGCCCAGCAGGACCGGCCAGTACTCCTCGGCGGGAACGACTCGTCGCGTGCAGACCAGCGCGGCCAGGAAGCCCTCGCAGAATTCCCATTGCGGGATCTCTTCGTCATGCTCGCGCATCGCGTCCAGCTCGGCGTCCTGCGCGTCGAAATCGTCGGGGCCCAGCGGTTTGGTTTCAGGGGTGCTCATGCCCTGAATTGTCCTATGGCTTGCGCTACCAGCTCGCCGCCATCGAATCCTTCGAGAACCGCGGGTCCGACGTGACCGACTTCAAATCCACGAACTCCATGTCGGACATCGTGATGTTGCGCATCTGCGCGTTGGTCTGCAAGTCCCACGCGGCGTTCGGCTCGCCCTGCACGAAGAAGTCCGCGCCGTTGTCGGTGACGTAGAGCCCGTAGCGCTTGGCGGCGGTGGCGAGGGCCTTGGCCTGCGTCGTCCAGTTGTCGGGGATCACGAAGTCCTTGCGCAGGCGCAGGAGCGAGCCGAACGGGATCGCGCCGGGGTTGTCCCAACCGGCGGCGAATCGCGCGGGCCACACGTGCTCGAGCGCGAGCTTCGCGTCGCTGAAGTTCACGCGCAGCGCGTGGCGGATCTCGCCCGACGAAGCCTCCGCGGCCTTGGCGAGCAGCGGCGTGATCGGCAGTCCCGCCGCGTCGCCTGCGGCCCAGTCGTCGGGCCGCAGCGCGAGCGATTTCAAGTCCCATGCCGCGGTCGCCATCGCATACCACTGGCCCGAGAGCGGATACGCGAAGTACGCCTCCCACAAGCGGCAAGCGCCTTTCTCGACGACCAACAGGTGGCGGTCGCCGCAGGAGTTGGGGTCGGTGCATGCGCCGTCTTCGTTGAGCACCTGCGACGCGAGCGGGAACGGAAAGCGCCGCTGGTTCACCGGCACCGCGCCGCAAGAGCGCGTGATCGCGAAGCCGTCGCCGCTCACCACGGCGCAATCGCTCTTGTCCGGATAGCCGCGCTCCATGCTCACGCCGGAGGTTGCGAAATCGTAGGAGACGACGGGCCAATCGGTGGTGGCGGCGGTGCCGTCGATCACGTTGACCGGCATGCCCCAATAGGTACTGTAGTTCGCGGGGTTGTCGTTGTTGCCCCAGTCGGTGCTGAAGGGAATGCTCGTGCCGACGAGGTTCTTCCATGTGTCGCTTTGGGCATGCACGGGAAAGCGGGAGACGTCATCGATGCGCGTGTTGAAGATCGCCGCCGCGGGGAAGAGTTCGCAGTCGCCGAGCTTGGGCGCTGCCGAGGCGGTGGACGCGGGCGTCTCGCTCGATGTGGGCGCCTGCGCGGTGGGGGGTGATGTCGCTGGGGGTGTCGTCACGGGAGCAGCTGGGGCAGCTGGGGCAGCTGGGGCCTGCGCCACCGGTGCGGCATCCGTCGCACTGCTTCCACCACCGCCTCCACATCCGGACAGCATCAAGGCCGTCGCACCCATCACCAAAGACCAACGCTTTACATCGTGCTGCATCCGCACCTCTCAGAAAAACCAGGGCGGCCATTGTGAGGACGAGGCGGGCAGTCTCAAACGTCACGGGCTGCAAGGGACTGCAGCGTTACGTTACCGTACGCGCGAAAGCGTGGAATTGTTGGCGACTGGATTGCGGGTCAAGCCCGCAATGACAGGGTAGGCGCTCTCAAGCCGTGCGCGGCTGCTTGAAGTCCGACAGCGGGATCAGTCCCTGGTCGCCATCTTCATACAGCAGGTGCGCCGACTCGCCGTCGACGATCCAGCAGGCCTTGAACTGCTGGCCCTGCACCACGGCCGAAGCGTCGCGCAACATCGCTCGTGCACGAGGAGACAATTGGCTCAGCACCTTCTCGTTGGAGCAGGGGCTGTCGGACAGCCGGATCTGGTCGGCGCCGCTCACGGCCACCAGTTCATCGGCGAACGCGGGCGTGGCGGCAACGAGGGCGGCGGCGCAAAGAAGTGCGAATCTCATTTGATCAACTCCCAGGGGCTGGAGCGCAACGCACATCGCCGCGCCTTGGAGTCCATCGTGCGGGCCACGCATGCACGCAGCTGTAGGAAGTTCGCGCCACGGCAAGTCGTCGCCCGCCTCCTGAACGTGTCAAGTGACGGCTTTACCCATGCGTGGCCTCGCGAGGCACAATCCATGGGAGACCCACCGGTGTGGTGCGGTGCTCATCCATGCACAAGGGTTGTCAGTCATGAATGTCCAAAGCCGCAACAACGTCCAGGTGGCCGGCAAAGGTCCCGCGACCGTATTTTTCGCGCACGGTTTCGGCTGCGACCAGCACATGTGGCGGCTGATGGCGCCCGCCTACGCGAATCGCTTTCGCACCGTGCTGTTCGACCTCGTGGGCAGCGGCAACTCCGACCTGTCGGTCTACGACCGCGAGAAGTACGACTCGCTCCACGGCTACGCACACGACATCGGCGAGATCGTCGATGAGTTCGGCGAAGGCCCGTCGATCTTCGTCGGCCACTCCGTGAGCGCCATGATCGGCATGCTCGCCGACATCGCGAAGCCGGGCCGCTTCGCAACGCAGGTGATGGTCGGGCCATCGCCGTGCTACATCAACGACGGCGAGTACTTCGGCGGCTTCGAGCGCAAAGACATCGACGGTTTGCTGGAAGCGCTGGAGAGCAACTACCTCGGCTGGGCCAGCAACATGGCGCCCGCGATCATGGGCGCGCCGGAGCAGCCCGAACTTGGCGTGGAACTCACCAATAGTTTTTGCCGCACCGATCCGGAAATCGCCAAGCAATTCGCGCGCGTCACGTTCCTCTCCGACAACCGCGCGGATTTGCCGCGACTGAAAACACCCACGCTGATCCTGCAATGCAGCGACGACATGATCGCGCCGCGCGCCGTGGGCGAGTACCTGCAGCGCACGATCCCCAACGCGACGCTCGCCGTGATCCAGAACCAGGGGCACTGCCCGCACCTGAGCTCGCCGGGCGCGAGCTCGGATGCAATCGATACGTTCCTGGCCGCGCAAGGTTACTGAGCGAACGAAAGACAGCACGCCGTGACCCCGCCACCCGGTCCGCGGCCGGACCCGCTCACCGCCCTCGACGATGCGGCATGCGGCCTTGCGCAAACGGGCAGCGAGGGCACCTTGATCTGGGCCAACCGGACTTTCTGCAACTGGGTCGGCTATGAACTGGACGAGCTGGTCTCCGGACGCCGCCTGCAGGACCTGTTCACGATGGGCGGGCGCATCTTTCACCAGACGCACTGGCAGCCGCTGCTGCAGATGCAGGGCTCCGTCTCCGAGGTGAAGCTGGAAATCGTCCGCAAGGACGGCACCACCGTCCCGATGGTGATGAACGCCATCCGTCGCGAGCATTACGGGCAATGGGTGCACGAGATCGCGGTGTTCGTCGCGCGTGACCGCGACAAGTACGAACGCGAACTCGTGCGTTCGCGGCGCGAACTGGAGGACGCGGTGACCGAGGCCAAACGCCTGCAGGCCGAGGCCAAGGATCGCGCGTTGTTCGCGGAGCAGATGGTCGGCATCGTGAGCCATGACCTGCGCAATCCGCTCTCGACCATCCAGATGGGCGCGACGATCCTGTCGCGCGGCGAAGTCACGCCCAACCAGCTCAATGTGCTGGGGCGCGTGACGCGCGCGACCGATCGCGCGAACCGCCTGATCGCGGACCTGCTGGACTTCACGCAGGCGCGCGTGGGCAAGGGCCTGTCCGTCACCCGCAAACCCGTGCCACTGCACGAACTCGTTTCCGACAACGTCGATGAACTCGTGCTCGCTTTCCCGGACCGACAGCTGCGCCACGTGCAGGAAGGCGAGGGCGATTGCCTCGCCGATCCCGACCGGCTCGCGCAGATGATCGGCAACCTCGTCGCCAACGCGATGGCCTATGGCCGCACCGACACGCCGGTGACGGTCACTTCCCGCATCGACGCGGACTCGTTCTGCCTGAGCGTGCACAACTTCGGCACGGCGATATCGCCGGAGCTGCGCCCGCGCCTCTTCCTGCCCATGTCGCGCGGCGAGGAAGCGGGCGCGCAGCGCTCCGTCGGCCTTGGGCTGTACATCGTGAGCGAGATCGCCAAGGCGCACGGCGGCGAGATGTCAGTCGAGAGCACGGCCGAGGCAGGTACTACGTTCTGGGCGCGGTTTCCCCGGGTGTGACCGGCGATTCGCGCGGCGCACTGCCGCGGCAAGCGAAGCAGTTGAGCCGGCCCGCTCCTACAGGCCCATCGGACCCACTCCTCGCGCGCGAGCGCCGCCACCGACAGCGGTTCGCGCCGCGCAAGCCTAAGTTGAAGGAGTCCCTCGTTCCACAAGGAGTCCATTCATGAACATCTCGGATCCCAACGTCATGGCCGCGCTGGTCATCATCGTGGCGCTGCTCGCCGTTGCATTTCTCATGCATTTCCGGCGGCACCAAAGCCATGCGCTCGAGCGGCGGTTCGGCCCGGAGTACGGCCGCACCGTCGATGAAATGGGCAGCCGTCCCAAAGCCGAAGCCGAATTGCGCGCGCGCACGAAACGTGTCGAGCAGTTGAACATCGCTCCCCTCTCGCCGCAGGACGCGTCGCGCTTCGGCGAGTCGTGGAAGGCGCTCCAGGCGCGCTTCGTCGACAACCCGAAAGGCGTGCTCGCCGAAGCCGACCTGCTGGTGCGCGAGCTGATGCAAAAGCGCGGCTACCCCATGGGCGACTTCGACTCTCGCGCCGCCGATATCTCGGTGGACCATCCGGGCGTCGTCGACCACTACCGGGCCGCACATGAGATCGCGCTGCGAGATCGACAAGGCGAAGCGGACACCGAAGGCATGCGCCAGGCGGTGATCCACTACCGCGCCCTCTTCTCCGAACTGCTCGAGGTCGAACGGCCCGCGCCGCCGAAGGGCGAGAGAGCGAGGGCCGCCGCATGAGCCGCGAACAAGACGACCGGGCGCTGGGCACCGCCGACTTCCTGAACGTGGGCGAAGCGCCTCGGCCACTCGAAACACAAGCCTCGCAGGGCCAGGACGCATCCGCATCCGCGAGAGCGACGGGCGGAGAACTCGCGGCGCTCTTCGACAACGATGTCTCGCAGGACTTCCGCGCGCGCTGGACCGAAGTGCAGGGGAGTTTCGTCGACGATCCGAAGATGGCGGTGCAACATGCGGACGAATTGGTGGCGCAGGTGATGAAGAGCCTCGCCGAAAGTTTCGCGAAGCAGCGCGCGAGCATCGAGGCGGACGTCGGTGGCGCCGATCAGGCCTCGACCGAGAACCTGCGCATTGCGTTGCGCAGCTACCGCTCGTTCTTCGAGCGACTGCTGAGCCTCTGATCAGGCGCGGGCGGCGTCGGCGAGGATCATCGCCGCGCCTTTTTCCGCGACCATGAGCGTGGGCGCGTTGGAGTTGCCCGACGTGCAACTGGGCAGGATGGACGCATCGACCACGCGCAGGCCGGTCACATCGCGCACCCGCAATTGCGGATCGACGACCGAATGCGCGTCCCCGCCCATGCGGCAAGTGCCCACGAGGTGGTAGCCGGAGACGCCTTTGGCGCGGGCGTAGTTCAACAGCGCGTCGTCGCTGTCCACTGCCGGGCCGGGCAAGGTTTCCTCGACGCCCCATCGACGCAACGCGGGCATGGAGAACAGGCGCCGCGCGAGGCGAAGTCCCGCGAGCAGCGCTTGTCCATCGGCGGGCTCGCTCAAGTAGCTGGGCGTGATCGCCGGGGCATCGCTTGCATCGCTTGATTGCGCGCGCACCCAACCGCTGCTCTGCGGATACGACTGGTAGACCGAGATCGTCATGCCGCCCAGCTTCTCCAGCGCGTAAGTTCCGGGCTCGAAGCTGGCGGGCGCGAAGCTCAATTGCAGATCGGGCGAAGTTCTCGACGCGTTGCTCCGCGCGAACGCCGCGCAAGTGCTCGCGCCCATCGTCAGCAAGCCCCTGCCGGCGACAACATAGTTCAAGAGTTCCGCAGCAAGCGCGAGCCCGCGCGTGCGCTCGTTCAACGTGCCGATGCCTTTGACACGCTGCGTGAGCCGCACCGAATAGTGGTCGCGCAAATTCGCGCCCACCGCGGGTCGATCCACCAGCAGCGGAACGCGCAGCGAGTCGAGCAGGCTTGCACTCCCGATCCCCGACAACTGCAGCAGCTGCGGCGACCTGACGGTGCCACAGGCGACGATGACTTCGTTGCGTGCCTTCACGCGGAATCGCTCGCTGCCACGCTGCAATTCAACGCCCACCGCGCGCCTGCCGTCGAAGAGGACGCGGCTCGCGAGCGTGCCGGTCATGATCTCCAGGTTGTGCCGGCCGCGTGCATGACGCAGGTAGGTCTGCGCGGGTCCGCTGCGAAAACGTCCGTGGCGATTCTGGTGGAACGCGGCCGCGCCTTCGCGTTCCTCGCCGTTCAAGGTATCGCGAACCTGCAATCCCGCCTCGCCGCAAGCGTCGAGAAACGCACCGCTGAGCGCATGCCGTTTCAGGAAACTCGACACCGGCATGCGGCGCTCGGGCCTGGCGCCGTCGATGTTCTCCAGCTTTTCGTACAGCGGCAGCACTTCCTCGAACGACCAGCCGTTGCAACCCGCGTCCAGCCATTGCAGGTGCTCGGTGCGCGTGCTGCGTACATACAGCATGCCGTTCAGCGAACCGGTGCCGCCGAGCATCTTGCCTTGCGGATAGTCGATCACGCGGCCCAACCGTGCATCGGGCTGCGAGCGGTAGCGCCAGCTCAGGCGGGGGTTGTCGATCAACCGCAGGAACCCGGCGGGCACGTGGATGAAGGGGTCGCGGTCGGCGGGACCGGCTTCCGCGAGCAGCACGGTGTACCGGCCGTTCTCGGACAGCCTGTCCGCGAGCACGCAGCCCGCGCTGCCGCCGCCGACGATGACGAAATCAAACGCGCGCTCCGCAGGCGCAATGTCCGCACTCATGGGCAGCGCCTTTCTACCTCAGGCTCTCGAACGCGAAGAACGACTTGCGCCACGGCACGATTTGCACGTCGCCAAAAACGCCGCCGGTCGTGAAAGGGTCGCCTGCCGAGAATTCCTCGGCGACGGCGCGATCCTCCGTGTCGACGATGAGCAATCCGCCGATGGGCGCACCGGCGTCGTCGAGCATCGCTCCGGCGGCGAGCAGAACGCCTTTGCGGGCCGTCAGGTAATCCACATGGACCTGGCGCAGCTTCGCGCGCAGTTCCGCCTTGCCGGGCGCGTCGCGCGCAATGATGGCGAACGGCATGTCAGTTCGCCGTGATGCCGGCGGTGCGGATGATCTTGCCCCAGGTCGCGAGCTCGCGCGTGATGAACGCCTGGAAGTCCGCGGGGTTGCTGCCGACCGGGTCGGTGCCGTTCGAGATCAGCAGTTCGCGCGTGGCGGGCACCTTCACGATCTTCTGCAACTCGGTGCTGATCTGCGCGACGATCGCGGGGTCGGTGCCGGCCGGAGCGAGCAGGCCGGTCCAGGCGCCGACATCGAAAGGCGTTCCGCTCACCTCCGCCACCGTGCGAACGTCGGGCAGCAGCGGCGAGCGCTGCGCGGTCGACGTCGCCAGCGCACGAAGCTTGCCGGCCTTGATCATCGGCGCCGATCCCACGACGTTGGCGAACATCGCCTGCACGTGGCCACCCATCACGTCCGTCAGCGCCGGGGCCGTGCCCTTGTACGCGACGTGCACCATCGAAATGCCCGCTTGCAGGCACACCAGCTCCATCGCGAGGTGATCGGCCGTGCCGCTTCCGGTCGATGCATACGAGAGCTTCCCCGCCTTCGCGCGGGCGATGAAATCGCTGAACGACGTGATCGGCGAATTCGCGGGCACGACCAGGATGAACGGCGACACCACCACGTTGCTGATGGCGGCGAAAGCCTGCGGCGTTTCGTAGGGCATGGACTTCATGAGCCACGGGTTGGTCACCAGCGGAACGCTGGTCAGCAGCAAGGTGTGGCCATCAGGCGGCGACTTGGCGACGATCTCGGACGCGATGACGGTGCTGGCGCCGGGTTTGTTGTCGATCACCACCGGCTGGCCGAGCGCTTCGGCGAGGCGCGGAGCGATGGCCCGCGCCACGAGATCGGTGCTGCCGCCGGGCGTGAAGGGTACGACCATGCGCAAGGGCTTCGTCGGAAAGTTCGCGGCGCGGCCGAGGGCCGGGATGAGCCCGAGGCCGGATGCGGCGAGATATTGCAGTGTGTCGCGGCGTTTCATTGTCTGTGTCTCCTGGTTATTTTTTGGCGGGCGCGAGCCCGAACGCGTCAGGCGTTGAAGTTCAGGTCGAGTCCCGCTTCAGGCCACGGCATCGAGGCGAGGCGTCCGGTCTCGGACAGCGTGACGTAGGCCGTGCGCAAGTCCGGCCCGCCGAAGCACAGGTTGGTCACGTAGCAATCGGGAAACTTCACGCGGCGCAGCAACTCGCCCGACGGCGAGATCACGCAGACCTCGCCGGTGACCAGCGTCGCCACGCAGATATTTCCCGCGGCGTCCACCGCGAGGCTGTCGAAGCGCTGGTAGCCCGGCAGGCCGCACACGAGGCGCCCGCCGTGCGGCGAAGGAAAGGGAAGCTTTGCGAGCTTGCCGGCCTCGAGCACGTCGAACGCCCACAGGCGAGAAGTCTCCGTCTCCGCCACGTACAAGGTCGCGCCGTCGGGCGACAGGCCGATGCCGTTCGGGGCCTGCACGGGATAGGAGAGCTCCGTGATGCGCGAGCCGTCCGCCAGCGCGTAGTACAGCCCGCCGTGGTCGCGCGAACGCGCGTGCTTCTTGCCGAAGTCGGTGAAGTAGAAGCCACCCGCCTTGTCGAAGACGAGGTCGTTCGGCGCCGACAGACGATGGGCGTTGCAACGGTCGTACAGCACCGTCGCCTTGCCCGTTGCCAGGTCGATGCGCTGGATGCTGCCGCCTCCGTAGTCCTTCGCGGGTCCGGTCGAGGCGAAGCTGCCCGGCGCGTAACTGCTGCCGCCGTTGTTGCAGACGTAGAGCGCGCCGTCCGGGCCGATCGCCGCGCCATTGGGTCCGCCGCCGCATTCGGACACGACGCTCACGCGGCCATCGCGGTCGACCTTGCTGATCTTGCCGCCGCGCATTTCGACGAACAGAACGGAGCCGTCGCGCAGCGCGACCGGGCCCTCCGGAAAGAGGAGCCCCTCTGCAAGAATCGTCTGGCTTTCCATCTGTCCCTCAATGGTGTGCGGCAGCGCGCGGCGTGCGCGTTGCGCAGAGGGAAGATAGTCCAGTTACTGCGGGAGCCGGCGGAAAATTAATTCATGCCAGGGATGACAAAAAGCCATACCTCGACCCGCACCGTGCACGTTCAGCGCTGCGCCCCATCCAGCCGCGCGACCCAGCCTTGCAGCTCGCGGCTCACCGCCGGGAATCGCTCCAGCACCAGCGGGTCATGCCCCGGGATCACCAGTTCAGGTTTGCTCGCCAGGCTGTACAGGCGCTTGTGACCTTCCATCATGTCGCCCAGGTTGTACACGGCGGGGAAAGGCCGGCCTTCCTGCATGTTCTTGTAGTAGTGCGCGGCGTCGGACGCGAGCACCATCCACCCTTGCGCGGTGTGCACGCGCACCACCTGCATGCCGTCGGTGTGGCCGCCGACGTGATGCACGCTCAGGCCGGAGGTGATCTGCGCGTCGCCGTCGTGGAACTCCATCTTTCCCTCGAAGGTGCGGCGTACCATGCTTGTCACGTCGTCGGGCTCGAAGAAGCGCTTGATCACCGGATGGCACATGCAGCGCCCCGTGCAGTAGGCCATCTCGCGGTCCTGCACGTGGTACCTCGCGTTCGGGAACAGCGACTGGTTGCCCGCATGGTCGTAGTGCATGTGCGTGACGATCACGTCGTCGACCTTCGCCGCGTCGACGCCGATCGCCGCCAGTCCCTTCTCGACCGGGTTCTTGATGTAGCGTCCGCGCCGGTTTCCGGTGGCGGCATCGAAGCCGGTGTCCACCATGAAGGTGCGCGACTCGCCGACGACCGCCCAGACGAAGTAGTCGAGCGGCATGGACACATCGTGCGTGTCGCCGCCGATGAAATTGGTCGGCGAGCGCCGCTCGTGATCGCCGTACTTGATGGCGAACACCTTGTAGGTTTCGATGGGCGCGCTCATCGCTTACTCGGCCTTCAGGCCTGCGGCCTTCGACAGCGCGGCGTAGGTGACGAAGTCCTTGTGGACCTTCTGCTGGAATTCGGCGACCGGCATGCCCACGCCTTCCTGCGAGGTGTCGGCGAAGAACTTCGCGACTTCGGGCACCTGGTAGGTGGCGAGCAGTTCCCTCTGCATGCGCTCCAGGATCGGCATCGGCGTCGCGGCCGGCGCGTACATCCCGTACTCGAGGTAGATCTCCATCTCGGGCAGGCCGTATTCGAGGAAGGTGGGCACATCCGGCAGGCCCACGAAACGCTTGTTGCCCGTGATCGCGATCGGCTTCAGCTTGCCGCTCTGGATGTAGGGCAGGGCGGCCGGAATGCTGGACGAGCCGAACTGCAGAATGCCTCCCGCGGTGTCAACCAGCTGCGGCCCCGCGCCCTTGTACGGCACATGCAGCACGTTCAGGTGCTCGGCCATCGTGTAGGTGGTGACGATCAGCAGCGCGTTGGGCTCGGCCGTGCCGAATGCGTACTTGCCCGGGTTCGCGCGCAGCAGAGCCGCGAACTCCTTCGGGTTCTTGAAAGGAACGTCCTTGTGCGCGACCAGGATCACCGGCGCGCGTGACACCACCGTGACCCCGGGGAGGTCCTTGATGGGGTCGTACGGCATGCTCTTCGTGATGTTGGGGCTGATGTAGTGCGTGTTCGTCGTCATCAGGAAGGTGTAGCCGTCCGGCGGCGCCTTCGCGACGAAGTTGGCCCCGATCATTCCGTCCGCGCCCGGTCGGTTGTCCACGAGGATCGACTGGCCGAGCCGCGCGCCCAGGCGCGGCGCGATCGTGCGCGCGGTGATGTCCGCGCCGCCGCCGGGCGATAGCGGCACGATGAGGCGGATCGGTTTGTCCGGCCACGCGGCATGCGCCGGTAGAACCGCGGCACCGGCGGCCATGGCCGCCGCGGTTTGAAGGAACTGACGGCGTGAGCTCGCTTGGAAAGTCAAGATGGTCTCCTGGGTTCTTGTCGTGAAAATCACATGACGAACACGCCCTTGCCGGCGTTCTGTTCGCCAAACACTTCGTAGGCCTGCTGCGCCTGCGCGAGCTGCCAGCGATGGGTGAATACCTTGTCGACCGGGATTGCGCGCTCCGCGATGAAGCGCGTGCATTCGGCCTGCCCGACATTGGAGAACGTCCAGGAGCCGACGATCGTGAGCTGGTTGCGCGTGATGTCGCTCACGTTGTCGACGGTCATCTTGCCGCCGGTGCCCACCAGGCAGATGCTGCCCCACGGCCGCGTGCACTGGATGCTGGCGGCCCGCGCGGCGGGCGAGGCGGAAGTCTCCAGCACGAGGTCGGCGCCGCGTCCCTTGGTCAATTCCCTGATCGCGGCAACGGCGTCTTCGGCCGCGGGGTTCACCACATGGCTCGCGCCGAATGCGGGAGACAACTCGAGCCGCTTCGGGTTCGTGTCGAGCGCAATCACGCGCGCGCCCATCGCGGCCGCGAGTTGGGCGGCGGCGAGGCCGACCGGACCCTGGCCGAAGATGGCGATGGTGTCGTTGCCGGAGGTGTTGATCTTGCGCAGGCCGCTGTAGGCGGTGCCCGTGCCGCAGGAGATGGCCGCGCCCGCCTCGAAGGAGAGTTCGTCCGGCAGCGGCACCAGCGTGCGCGCCGGCACCTTGAGGTAAGGCGCATGGCCGCCGTGCGCGTTGACCCCGTACACGCGCGGCAGCGAATGCGAACACATCTGCGCCCAGCCGGAGCGGCAGTGGTCGCACACGCTGCAGCCCCAGTAGTGGTGCACCATCACGCGCGCGCCGATGCGAGCCTCTTCGGGGGAAACGCCTGGACCGATCGCCGCCACGACGCCGCAAGGCTCATGCCCCGCGATGATCGGTTCGGTGTTGATGACGCGCGCGGCGCTGACGGTGCCGGGCGGCGCGCGAAAGAGCTTGAGGTCGCTGCCGCACATGCCCGAGGCCTTCATCTCCAGCACCACCTCGCCGGGGCCGGGCGTCGGGTCCGGGACCTCGAGGAAATCGATTTCGCTGTTGCCGCCGAATCTGATGCCGATCATGGGTGGGAGCCGTCCGAATGAAAGTAGCGAGAGGGAAGAACTGGCCGAGCGGCAATGCTCACCAGGGAACGCCGCCGGCGTAGGTCTTGTAGCTGACGGCCGCGCTCAGGCCCGAGTCGACGGGCAGCGTGATGCCGGTGATCTTCGCGGCGCCGTCGGAGCAGAGAAACGCGATCGCGTTGGCGATGTCGTCGGGGTCGGGCAGGCTCTCCAGCGCGTGCACCGACATCATCTTCGCCTCGTCGCGCCGGCCGCTTTCGAAGTTCTTGCGCATGCGATCCGTCATCACGTACGTCGGCGCCACGCCGTTGACGCGGATGCCGAAGCGCCCGAGTTCCACGGCGAGCAACTGCGTCAGGCGCGCGAGCGCAGCCTTGCCCGGGTTGTAGGCGGGCGAAGGCATCGGCATCAGGCCGTGGATCGAGCCGAGCGTGACGATGCTGCCGCCCTGTGCCTCGATCATCAGGCGCCCGAAGCTGCGGCAGGCGTGGAGCGTGCCGTGGTAATTCACGCGCCAGCTCTTGTCATGCGCTTCGAGGTCGAAGTCCATGACGGTGCCGAAGTTCGCGCCCGTGAGCGCCGCGGAGGTCACGAGAATCTCCGGTTGTCCGAGCTCTTGCTGGATGCGCGCCGCCAGCGCATCCATCGCGGCAGCGTCCGTCACATCGCAGAAATGGAATGCCGCGCGCTCGCCAAGTTCAGCCGCGAGCGCCGCGCCGGCTTCGCGCTGCGTATCGAGGATCGCGACATGCAGGCCGTCACGATGGAAGCGGCGCGCGACCGCGGCGCCGATCCCGCCGCTGCCGCCCGTGATGACGGCAACGCGATGGGCATGGGTCGACGTCATCGGCATTTCGCGGGCAATCGCATGGCTCATTCCCTCAAGTAGTGCGAGGAATGTAGTCACGCGCGCCGCTCTTGCGTCCCCTTCCCGCAGCAAGACAGCTATGCCGTGCGGGCAGCAATTCGGGCGCGCCGCAAACCTATAGTCGTCCGGTCACAACCAACACCATCGAGGCCGACATGCAGCCCCTTCAACTTCTCATCGACGGCCAGTGGAAGAACGCCAGCAACGGCGAGACGCTCCCGATCGTGAACCCGGCGACGGACGAGATCGTCGGCGAGTTCTGCGTCGCGCAGGACGACGACCTCGATGCCGCCGCCGACGCCGCCGCGCGCGGCTTCGAAACATGGCGCCGCGTCAATGCGCTGGCGCGCGGCAACCTGCTGCGCAAATGCGGGCAGCTCATGCGCGAGCGCGCCGCCGAGCTCGGCGAGCTGATCACGCGGGAGAACGGCAAGACGTTGAAGGAAGGCATGGGCGAGGCGGCATGGGCGGCCGACTACTTCGACTGGTTCGCCGAAGAGGCGCGCCGCAGTTATGGCCGCGTGATCCCGGCGCGCATGGAAGGCGTGCGCCAGATGGTCGTGCGCGAGCCGATCGGCCCGGTGCTGGCCCTGTCGCCCTGGAACTGGCCGCTGATGACCGCGACGCGCAAGGTCGCCCCTGCACTTGCCGCCGGCTGCTCGGTCGTGCTCAAGCCCGCCGAGGAAACGCCGTCGGCGCCGGCCATGCTCGCGCGCATCCTGCAGGAATGCGGCTTGCCCAACGGCGTGCTGAACGTGGTGTACGGCAAGCCCGCGCACATCTCGGCGCGCCTCATCGCCGCGCGGCAGATACGCAAGATTTCCTTCACCGGTTCCGTGCCGGTCGGCCGCCAGCTCGCGTCGCAGGCCGCGCTGGTGGGCCCGAAGCGCATCACGCTGGAACTTGGCGGGCATGCGCCCGTGGTCATCTTCAACGACGCGGACATCGAGGCGACCGTCGCCAAGCTGATGCCGGTGAAGTTCCGCACCTCCGGCCAGGTGTGCAGCTCGCCGAGCCGCTTCTTCGTGCAGGAAGGCGCGTACGAGAAGTTCGTGTCGCTGATGGCCGAGGCGAGCGCGAAGCTCAAGGTCGGCAACGGCATGGAGTCCGACGTCGACATGGGTCCGCTCACGAGCAAGCGCCGCCTGGAAGCCGTCTCCGCCTTCGTGGAAAGCGCGGTGAAGTCCGGCGCGAAGGTCGTGACCGGCGGCAACCGCGTCGGCACCCGTGGCAACTTCCACGCGCCCACCGTGCTGCGCGATGTGCCGCTCGACGCGCAGCTGATGCGCGAGGAAACCTTCGGCCCGCTGGTTCCGGTCGTTCCGTTCCGCACGGCGGACGAAGCGGTGAAGATGGCCAACAGCGTCGACGTCGGCCTCTCCGCGTATGTCTTCACCAGTTCGCTCGCCACGGCGCAGCGGATGGAAGAAGACATCCAGTCCGGCATGGTCGGCGTGAACACGCTGGGCGTGTCGATGGCCGAAGCGCCGTTCGGCGGCATCCGCGACAGCGGCTATGGGCAAGAGGGCGGCATCGAAGGGCTGGACGCCTACCTCAACACCAAGTTCATCGCCGAAGCGCGCTGAAACGAGCTGAGTTGGGTGACCGAGCCGATGTCTGTCGAAGGCGTCGGCTCAGTCGAGCGAAATGTTCTTCGCGCGGATGATCCGGCCCCAGGTCTCCTTCGCCTTCTGGTTCAGCGCCGCATAGGAAGCGGGCGTTCCGGGCCGCGCGACGATGAAGCCTTCGCGCTCGAGTTGCGTGCGGAATGCAGGTGTGTTCAGCGCCTCGTTCACGGCGCGGTTCAACCGCTCCACGATCGCAGGCGGTGTCTTCGCGAGCGCCACCAGCCCAACGCGCAGCGTTGCCTCGAAGCCTGGCGCGCCGCTCTCCGCAACCGTTGATATCTCGGGCAGCGCGGCCTGACGCTGCGACGTCAACACCGCGAGTGGCACCAGCTTGCCCGCCTTGATGTGCGGCAGTGCGACGGCGGTGGTGCCGAAGTACACCTGCACCGTGCCGGCGAGCACGGCGGCGAGCGCAGGCCCACCGCCGCTGAAGGAGATCGACTGCATGTCGACCTTGAACTCCTGCATGAACATCTCGGCCGCGAGATCGCCGTTGCCGCCACGCCCCGGCGACGAGTAGTTGAGCGTGCCCGGGTTGGCGCGCGCATAGGCGATGAAGTCCTTGACGTTGCGCGGCGGGATCGACGGGGAAATGGCCAGCAACTGCGGCACTTCCGCGACGAGCCCGATCGGCACGAAGTCGCGGTCCGGGTCATACACCAGTTTCTTGTACAGCAGCGGATTGAGCACGAGGTTGGCGTCGGTCCCGTACAGGATGGTGTAGCCGTCCGCTTCGGCCTTGGCCGCCACGTTGGTGCCGACGATCGCGCTCGCCCCGCCACGGTTCTCCACGATCACGGGCTGGCCGAGCGAGCGCGACATCACGTCGGCCAGCGCGCGTCCCACGGTGTCGGTGCCGCCGCCGGCGGCGTACGGAATGATCAGCTTGATCGGTCGCGTCGGGTACGAGGTCTGCGCAATCGACGGCACGGCGTGCGATCCACAGAGCGTTGCCAGCGCGAGCGCCGCGAAATCGCGACGCCGCAGATCGAAGTTTCCTGTCACGTGTGTTCCTTACTTGTTGACCAGCGAAGCGCGCGCGCGGATCTTGCGGTCGGGCATCTGGAAGACTTCGTCAATCACCGCGTAGTCGAGATAGCCGAGGCGGGCGATGGGTCGCATCGCCGCCGTGTCCACGCGGCCGTCCTTGATGAAGCGGTCGTCGATGTACACGCCCACCACCTGGCCGATCACGACGAATCGATCGGTCGCGCGGCCTTCCAGGTCTTTCAGCTCGAACGATTGCAGCGTGCGGCATTCGAGCGCCGCGGCGATGCCTTTCACGCGCGGCGGCTTCACGAAGCCGGAGGCTTCCATCTCCAGGCCTGCATGCTCGAACTCGCTGTGGCCGCGCGGCAGGTCATCCGAGGTGAGCACCACATGCTCGCGAAATTTCCAGGTCGCGACGTTGCACACGAACTCGCCGCTCTCCTGCGCGAACACCACCGAGTCCTTGAGGCCTTCGCTGGAGAACATCACCATCGAGGGCCGCTGCGCGATGGCCTGGAAGAAGCTGTAGGGCGCGAGGTTGGCTTGCCCGTCCGGCCCGACGGTGCTGATCCAGCCGATAGGCCGCGGCGCGACCAGCGCCTTGACCGGGTCGTAGGGCAGTGGCCGTTCGTGCGCGGGGTAATGCATCAGGCCTCGATCGGGCGGCCGTGCCGCATCAGGTCGCGCCCGATGGTCCAGCGATGCACTTCGCTCGGCCCTTCGACGATGCGCAGCACGCGCACTTGCCTTGCGATGTATTCGAGCGGCAATTCCTTGGACAGGCCCATGCCGCCG
The DNA here is from genome assembly GCA_040385005.1 of Pseudomonadota bacterium. Classification (GTDB taxonomy): domain Bacteria; phylum Pseudomonadota; class Gammaproteobacteria; order Burkholderiales; family Burkholderiaceae_C; genus Ramlibacter. Next base: position 80,425 of record JAZKIF010000040.1, on the reverse strand, counting down.
TACAGCTGGATCGCGCGGTCGACCACGCGGCCTACCATCTCGGTCGACTGGATCTTCACCGCGGCGCCGTCGAGGCGGATGTCCGTCTCGCCGAGATCGATGCGCCACGCGAGCTTGTGCATCAGGAGGCGCACCATCTCCAACTCCTGGTAGCTGTCCGCCACGAAGAACTGCATCGCCTGCCGGTCGGCCAGCTTCGCTCCGAACGTCGAGCGCTGGTTGGCGTAGGTGACCATCATGTCGATGCAACGCTCGGCCAGGCCGACGCAGCGCGCCGCCATGTCCAGCCGCCGCACACCCAGCCGCAGCTTGAGCGGCTCGAGCGCTTCGCCGACATCGCCGAGCATCTGGTCGTCATCGAGCACCACGTTGTCGAAGAAGATCGAGTAGGGCGCGTGCTCGCCGATCATCGGCAGCGGGCCGGTGATCGTCATGCCCGGCGCATCCTTGTCCACGAGGAAGGCCGTCATGCCCGGGCGTCCGCCTTCGCCCTCGACCTTGGCCATCGCGACGATGAAGTCCGCGCGACGCGCGTTGCTGATCCAGGTCTTGGAGCCGTTCAACACCCATTTGCCGTTCTTGCGCGTGGCGCGCGTGGTGATGGCGCCCGCGTCCGATCCCGCGCCTGGCTCACTCAACGCGAGGCAGCTGCGCTTCTCGCCGCGCGCATAGGGCACGAGGTAGCGGTCGACCTGGCTGCCGCGGCAGAGTTTCGACAACAGGAAGAGGTTCGGGCTTTCCGGCGGCAGCACGAACGGCAGGATGGTGTACTTGATCTCCTGGATCACCGCGCATTTCGTGAGCATGCCCAGGCCCTGACCGCCGAATTCTTCCGGCACGTCCACGCCCCACAGGCCGATGGCCTTCGCCTTGGCCTGAAGTTCGGTTTCAAGTTCGGGCGGGATCAGCGGCTCGTCGCGAAAGCCGCGCTCGGCTTCGCGCCGGATGATGAGCGCCTCATGCGGGATGAGTTCGGCCTTGACGAATCGCCGCACCGTGTCTCGCACCATGCGCGTGACTTCCGGGAGCGCGAAATCCATGCTGTGTCCTTGATGTTCTGCGCCCCGGACTACGGGTTGCCGAACGAGTGTAGGAGTGGGGTGCGCGCGCACTATGGGCTTCGCATTCCAAACACTTGTGACGGGCGGTCAGCCATCAAGGGCTTGGCATCGGTGTCAATGACGCAACTTCACTGGAGTCCGTCCGGGCAACGGGGTGATCGATACGCCGCGTGACCCTAGCATCGGCAGCGATCACTCACCGCAGGCGCGCAATGCACGACAACTCGGGACTCGAACAGCCGCAGGCAACCTTGCCGGACGACCTCGCGGGCCTGTCGCTTCTCGACCGCGCGAGCATCCACCTCGCGACGCCCTTGCATGGCGGCGCGATGGCATGGCGCCGCTGGGGCAAGGGGCCGCCGCTGGTGCTCGTGCACGGCGGCGCGGGCTCATGGCGTCACTGGTTCCGCAACATCCCGGCGCTGGCCGAGCGCCACACCGTTTACGTGCCCGACCTCCCGGGGCTCGGCGATTCCTCCGACATGCTGTCGCCCGCGCAAGCGGCGATCGGTTTCGCGCTGGCCGAGGGCATGCAGGCGCTGGTGCCGCAGGACGCACCGATCGATCTCGTCGGGTTTTCATTCGGCGCGCTCGTGTCATCGCAAGCCGCGGCAGCTGCCGGAGACCGCGTGCGCCGGCTCGTGCTGATCGGTCCGGGCGCGCTGGGCTTGCCGCGCGTCAACATCAAGCTGGAAAAATGGCGGGGCGAAACGGATGCCAACGCGATCCGCGCGATCCATCGCCGCAACCTCTCGCGGCTGATGATCGCGGATGCGAAGCACATCGACGACATGGCGATTTCCATCCAGCACGAGAACGGCTTGCTAGCGCGTCTCAAGAGCTGGGCGGTCACGCCGCCGGATGCGCTGGCCCGCGTGCTGCCGCAGATTCACGGCGACAAGCTGCATGTGATCTACGGCAGCCGGGACGCGGTCGCCGGCCCGCACCTGGATGCGCGGCGCGACTTCTTCTCGCGCATCGCACCCGAAGGCCGTTTCCGGCTGGTGCCGGGCGCCGGCCACTGGGCGGCCTACGAAGCGCCCGACACCATCGATGCGCTCCTGCGGGAATTCCTCGCACCCACCGAGTCAACCGCCACAGGCACACCATGAGCATGAACATCGTCGAGAAAATCCTGGCCCACGCGAGCGGGTCCGAAAGTGTCGGCCCCGAAGACCTCGTCACCGTTGGCGTTGGCGCGTCGGTCGTCATCGACGGCATGTTCATGCCGGCGATGTGGCGCGAGATCCTTAAAGTCGCGGATCCGTCCAAGGTCGTCATCGTCTTCGATCACCTCGTCCCCGCGCCCAACCCGAACAGCGCTGCGGCGCAGAACGTCGGACGCGCGTTCGCCAAACGGTTCGGCATCGAGAAGCTGCACGACGTGGGCTACGACCAGGGCATCAGCCACGTGCTCGTGACCGACAACGCCTACGCGCTGCCGGGGACCGTGCTGGTCCATGGCGATTCGCATGCCTGCGCCGCCGGCGCGTTCAACTGCGCCGGGCGCGGCGTGGGCGTGCCCGACATGTTCCTCGCGATCACCAAGGGCGAGGCGTGGTTTCGCGTCGGCGACACCATCCGCTACGAGTTGCAAGGGCGGCTGCCGGCGGGCGTGTCCGCCAAGGATGTGTTCCTCTACATCGCCGGGCACTATGGCGGCCACGTCAACAAGAACATCGAGTTCGGTGGACCGGGCATGGCGACCTTGAGCCTGAGCGCGCGCCGCACCATCGCCACGATGGGCGCCGAGCTCTCCGCGCAGTTCGTCATCTTCGAGCCCGACGATGTGCTGATCGATTACGTGAAGTCGCGCAACCCGGCGGATTTCATACCGCGCTGGCCGGATGCCGACGCGAAGTACGAGGAAGTGCGCGTGCTGGACTTGTCGAAGATGACTCCGCTGGTGGCGTTGCCCGACTCCGTGATCGAGAACTCCGTGCCGGTCTCGCAGGTGGCCGGAACGCGCATCGACCAGGCTTTCATCGGTTCTTGCGCCAACGGCTCGCTCGAAGATCTCGCGGTTGCTGCGGCGGTGGTGAAAGGCCATCGCGTCGCGCCGGGCGTGCGCCTCATCGTCACGCCCGCGTCGCAGGAGGTGTTCCGTGCCGCTGTCGCGGCAGGCCATGTCGCGACGTTGATGGGCGCCGGCGCCGTCGTCACGTCGTCCACATGCGGCGCCTGCATCGGCGGCCACATGGGCGTGCTCGGCCCCGGCGAAACGTGCATCACCGCCAGCACGCGGAATTTCAAGGGCCGCATGGGCGATCCGTCGGCGCGCATCTTCATGGCGTCACCCGCGACGGTGGCGGCATCGGCACTTGCGGGGCACATCGCCGGCGCCGACAGCTACTTCGAAGGAGCAATGCAATGATCACCGGCCGCGTCTGGAAATTCGGCGACGACATCAACACCGACCTCATCCTGCCGGGCTCGGCGATCCGCGAATCGGAAGAGGTGCAGATGCGCGAGGTCTTCGCCGCCAATCGGCCGGGGTGGGTCGACCTGGTTAGGCCCGGCGACGTGCTCGTGGCGGGCAAGAACTTCGGCATGGGATCGGCGCGCCCCGCGCCGCGCTCGCTCAGGAACCTGCAACTCGGCTTCCTCGTGGCCGAGCAGGTCAATGGCCTGTTCTTTCGCAACTGCATCAATTTCGGGTTTCTCGCGATCGATTGCCCCGGCGTGACGGCGGCGTTCGATGAGGGCGATGTGGCGAGACTGGACATCGAAGCGTGGACCTTGACCAACGAGCGGACCGGCGCCGTGCTCAAGCCGCCTGCGATGCCCGCGAGGTTCCTGCACATGGCGCGCAGCGGCGGCATCTACCCGATGCTGGAAGCCGAGGGGCTGATCGCGCCGCTCGCTCCACGAGCGCCCGCAACGCGCCTCGCGGACATCCCGGTGAAGTCCGCCGGCGATTGATTCCTGCGCTTCATCCCTGTTCGTCATCGGCGGACAGCCGCGCGGCGCGAGCCAAACATAGACTTACCCGCGAGGGTCCATCCATGAATCGAATCTCGAAAATCGGCGTTACGCGCCGTGGTGTCCTGGCCGCATCGGCCGCGGCGTTGGCCTTGCCTTCGGCGCCGGCTTTCTCGCAACAAGCCTTTCCATCGCGGCCGATCAAGATGATCGTGCCGTACCCGGCGGGCGGCACGACCGATGCCGTGGCGCGCGTCGCGGCCGACCTCATGAGCAAGACGCTCGGACAGCCGATCATCGTCGACAACAAGGGCGGCGCGAACGCGATCCTCGGATCGACGCTGGCCGCCAGGTCGGAGCCCGATGGCTACACGATCCTGTTCGGCACCGATGCCAACCTCGTGCTCAACGGACTGCTGTACAAGAACCTCGCGTACGACGCGGAGCGCGACTTCACGCCGATCGGGTTGATCGTCGACGTGCCGCAGATACTCGCGGTGTCACCGACCATCCCGCCGCGCACGATCAAGGAGTTCGTGCAGTACGCCAAGGCCAACCCCGGCAAGCTGAATTTCGGCACGGCCGGCCGCGGCGGCAACGGACACCTCGCGGCTGAACTGTTCATGCACGACTTCAACGTGGAGATGACGTCCGTACCGTTCGGCGGCGGCGCGCAGGCGCTCAATGCGATCCTCGCGGGCACCGTGCAGGTTCTCTTCGGCACCATGAGCTCGGCCTTGCCGCAGGTGCAAGCCGGTAAGCTGATCGCGCTGGCCGTGACGACCGCCAGGCGCAACCCGTTGCTGCCCGATGTTCCTACCGTGGCCGAAAGCGGCGCACCGGGCTACGAGGCCGCGTTGCGATACGGATTGGTCGCGCCGAAGAAGACACCGGCGCCGGTCGTCGAACGTCTGCAGGCGGCCTTGAGCGCGGCATTGGTCAACCCGATCCTGCGGCAGCCTTTCGAGAAGGAAGGCTACGTGGTCTACCAGCCGCACGCGCCCGCGTTGTACGCCACGGCGAATCGCAATGGCCGCGAAACATGGGGCAAGTTGATCCGGGCCAAGGGCCTCGATCTCGATTGATCCGATGGCCTGGGGCCGAACACGCATTCCACATCTTTAAAGGACTTCTCTCCCATGAAACTCAGCGTACTGGTATTGCCCGGCGACGGCATCGGCCCCGAAGTGACGGCGCAGGCGGTGAAGGCATTGCACGCGCTGGACGGCGGCACCTCCCGCTTCGAAATGTCCACCGCGCTCATCGGCCTCGCAGCCCACAAGGCCGAAGGCAACGGCCTGTCCGATGCCACGTTCGAGCGCGCGCAACAGGCCAGTGCGATCCTCTTCGGCGCCATCGGCGGGCCGGAGTACGACGCGTTGCCTTACGAGTACCGCAACAAGACGGGCCTGCGGCGCCTGCGCCAGGGCCTGGAGCTGTACGCGAACTACCGCCCCGCTTTCATGTTCCCCGAGCTCGCGGATGCGTCGACGCTCAAGCGCGAAGTGGTCGAGGGGCTGGACCTCATGATCCTGCGCGAGCTGAACGGCGATGTGTACTTCAGCGAGCCGCGCGGCGTGCACCGCACGGCGTCCGGCGAGCGTGTCGGCATCAACACCATGAGCTACACGGAGACGCAGATCAAGCGCATCGCGCACGCCGGCTTCCAGGTCGCGCGCACGCGCAAGCGCAAGCTCACGTCGGTCGACAAGTCCAACGTGCTGGAGACAATGGGCCTGTGGCGCGAGGTGGTGACGGAAGTCAGCGCAGAGTACCCGGACGTCGAGCTCTCGCACGTCTACGTGGACGCCGCCGTGATGATGCTGATGCGCAATCCGCGACAGTTCGACGTGATGCTCACGCCGAACATGTTCGGCGACATCCTGTCCGACGCGGCGGCCATGCTGACCGGCTCGATCGGCATGCTGCCCTCGGCCTCGATCGGCGCGAACCGCAAGGGCTTGTACGAACCCGTGCACGGCTGCGCGCCCGACATCGCGGGCAAGAATCTCGCGAATCCGCTCGCGGCGATCCTGGCCGCGGCCATGATGCTGCGCCACACGTTCGGTTTCGAGGACGACGCGAAGCGCATCGAGAAAGCCGTGAGCACCGTGCTGGCGAGCGGCCTGCGCACCGGCGACATCCACGAGCCGGGCACCGAGAAGGTCGGCACCGAAGCGATGGGCGACGCGGTTGCCGCCGCGTTGCGCAAAGCCTGAGGAGCGCACGTATGCGTACCAACACGGCGCTCGAGAAAATTCGCGGCGGCACGGCCGCCATCAACGGCTGGCTCGGGCTGCCCGACACGATCGCGGCCGAAGCGATGGCGAATGCCGGCTTCGACTCGCTCACCATCGACATGCAGCACGGGATGATCGACTTCGACGCCGCGCTGCGTATGCTCACCGCCATCTCCACCACGCCGACCACGCCGATCGTGCGCGTGCCCTGGCTGGACGAGGGCGCGGTGATGAAGATGCTCGACGCCGGCGCATGGGGTGTGATCTGTCCGATGGTCAACACCGCCGAACAGGCGAAGCGCTTTGTCGCGGCCACGCGGTACGCGCCCCTGGGCAATCGCAGCGTCGGGCCATTGCGCGCCGCGATGTATGCGGGTGCGGGCTACATGGACCAGGCGAACGACCAGGTGCTGTCGCTCGCCATGATCGAGACGCGCGAGGCGATGGACAACCTCGACGCGATCTGCTCTGTCGAGGGATTGGGCGGCGTCTACATCGGACCCGCGGACCTGTCGGCGTCGCTGACCGGCCGCGTGGTGCGCGACACGATGGACGGCGAAGTCGGCGAGGCGATTCGCCGCGTGCTCGAACGCGCCAAGGCGCACGGCATCATCGCGGCGTCGCACGCCAGCAGCACCGGCTTCGCGCGGCAGATGCGGGAGATGGGGTTCCAGCTCGTCACTTGCGCGAACGATTTCCAGATCCTGAGCTCGGGGGCGGCGCAGGCTGTGCGGGAGATGCGCGCGGCGGGGTGAGTCGGTTTTAAGACTGCAATTACAGGATTTTAGAGCGATTTCATTAGGTGTTTAATAAAAGGATGGTTTTGTAGGATTTAACGTCGTTCAAGCGATTGAGCGCGTATAGTCCTGTCAAACTGTCCTTTTATGCGACGCGTCGTCCCCATTCCCTTTCCCGCTGATCCGGTGGTCACGGACCCCGTCAAGCTCGGCGCGGCCATCCGTGCCGCACGTGCCAATGCAGGCATGACGCTGGTGGACGCGGCCCTGGCAATGGGCATCGCGAAGCAAACCTTATCGGACCTGGAAACGGCGAAGTCGTCGGTTGGCCTGGCGACTGCGCTGCACGTGGCCCGCGAGATGGGGGTCACTCTATTCGCGGTACCGGCCGCGGAGCGCGAAACCGTTCGGCGCGCGATCGCAAAGGCGCGCATCGACACCCCGGTGGAGTTGCCTGAGCCCAAGGAGCTCAAGCCATGATGCGCCTCGCGATCTGGCTCGATCGCGACCTCGTCGCCTGGCTCGACCACGACAGCGGTGTCAACCGCTTTGCCTTGACCTACACGCCGCAGTGGCAGGCATCCCATCGGCCATACCCGCTCAGCCCGCGGTTGCCGCTCGACGGCGCGCTCGCGCAGACATCCGAAGAGCACAGCGCGCAGGTGCGCCAGTTTTTCGAGAATCTCCTGCCCGAAGGCGATGCGCTGGATCACGCCGCGCAGGCAACGGGCACCGCCAGGTCCAACCTGGTGGGACTGCTCATCGCGTTGGGCAAGGAAACGGCAGGCGCCTTGCGCGTGTCCGTGACAGCGGACGAGGCTGGCAGCCACAGTGACGGCCTGCGCCTCGTGACGCCGGCGCAGTTGTCGGAGCGCATCCGCAAGCGGGCGGAAATTCCATTTTCGGTGTGGGACGGCAAGGTACGGCTGTCCATCGCGGGCTACCAGGACAAGATCGCGGTCTACGAAAAGGCCGATCAGTGGTTCCTGGCCGACGGTCCGCGACTGGCCTCGACGGTCATCGTGAAGCCGGTCCCCGCCGATCCGCGCCTCGCTACTTTGCCCGCCAATGAATTCCTGTGCATGCAGCTCGCGCACCGCGTTGGATTGGACGTTGCGCCGACGCGGCTCGTCCACGTCCCCGAGCCGGTGCTGCTTGTGAACAGGTTCGACCGCGTCGAGGAGGACGCCGCTGTCCGCAGGCTCCATGTGATCGACGGCTGCCAGGCGCTGGGCGTATCGGTGGCGATGAAATACGAGCGGGCCTATGGCGATGGCAGGGATGTCCAGCACCTGCGCGATGGCGTCTCGCTGCCGAGGCTGTTCCGCCTGCTGGACGCGAGCCCGCAACCCGCCCGCGACAAGGAAGCATTGCTGCGCTGGGCCCTCTTCCAGGTCCTCATCGGCAATACGGACGCGCACGGAAAGAACGTCTCATTTTTCTGCGATGCGCGAGGCTTGCGGCTCGCACCCGCGTACGACCTGGTCTGCGCGCCGGCGCTGGGGTACGACGGCTTGTCCCACACGTATGCCATGGCGATCGGCGACGCTTTCAGCGAGCCTGAACTGAGTGCGCTCGAGTGGTCCCACTTCGCGCGGCAATGTGGCTTGCCTATCCGTCTGGTGTCCCAGCGATTGCGGCAGCTCGCCGTGAGGGTGCTCGATAGTCTGGACGATGTGATTGCCGCTACTGCTGGCGTGGGCGTCACCGTGCAGGTCGCGCGAGCAGCATCGGACGCGATCGTTGCCACCTGTCGACGACAGTTGGAGATCGCGCCGATGATGCTCAAGCTGCGCAGCGCCGATCTTTGACGCTAACCCGCCTTCAGCGGCCTCTTCGCCAGCACGCTTTCTTTCACCAGCGTTTCCAGCTCCGGCGCCGACACGCCGAGCAACTTCAGTGCGACGTCTTCGTTGTCTTCGCCGAGCACAGGCGCGGCGCGAAACCCGGGGCAAGGTGAACCGCCGATTCGCAGTGGCAAACCCTTGACTTGCCGACCCTGGCTGTCGTCGGCATAGGCATCCAGCGGTAGCAGCCCATGCGGATCTACAGTGGCGTTCGCAGCCCACGCCACTTCAGCGGCAGCGCCGGCATCGCGCAACACTTGCGCGCCGTCGCTGCCATCACGCGCGGCCATCCATTTCGACAGCGCGTCGGCGTCGGGCATGCGAGCCAAGCCTTCGACTTCGCACGTCAACCCCTCCGTACCAATCGTCACCGCGACCCAGCGCGCATCGCGCGACACGAACACGCCTTCGACAGCGCCCGGTGGCGCCGTGACGTACGGATCCGTGGACACGCCCGCAGCCGCCGCGACCAAAGCCTCGCCGACGAGAAACGAAGTCAGCTCACGCTGCGACAGGTCGAGCCACGTGCCCGCGCCCGTGCGCTTGCGATCGATCAACGCGGCGAGGATGGCGCTGGCGGAGAAGAGCGACGCGACCTGGTCGGGATAGTTCATGCCGCGGCCGGTGATCTGCGGCACTTCGCCGGGATACTTCATCAGCGACGCGAGTCCGCTCGATGCTTCCAGCGTCGAGCCGAAGGAACTGTTCGCGCGCTCGGGCCCGTCCTGCCCCTGGCTGGAGATGGACACGAGGATCACCGACGGATTCACCGCGCGCAATTCGGCATAGCCGATGCGCAACCGGTCCAGCACACCCGCGCGGAAGTTCTCCAGCACGATGTCGCATTGCGACGCGAGCTTGAGGAATAGCTGCCGTCCGCGCTCGGACTTCAATTCCAGGCACAGGCTGCGTTTGTTGCGGTTGGTGGCCTGGAACTGCGGGCTCGCGTTCCACCATTCGGTGCTTTCGTCCACGGTCGTCCACTCGCGAAACGGATCGGTGTAGGACGGACCTTCAACCTTGATCACTTCGGCGCCAAGATCCGCGAGCATCGCGGACGTGCTCGCGCCCGCCGTCACGATGCCCAGGTCCAGCACGCGCACGCCGCGCAGCGATTGGTAGCTCATGGCGCGGCCCTCCGCAGCTGCGGCAAACGCGGCACGCCGTCTTGTGATGGAAAGAATTTCCGGAAGACCATCTGCTTGTCCTCGAAAACCTCGCGCGGCGCGAGCACGGCGGCGAACTGCAGGTTGAGCGGCTTGGCGGCCTCCAGGATTTCGTCTTTCGCGCGATTCGCGAAGTTCGCGGACACGATCTCATAGAACTCCGGCAGATGCTGAATTCGCTGAGAGGCAGTCGCGAAGCGCGGCTCGAGCAGGCGCGTGTCGTCGACCAGCTTGGCGATGTTCGCGATGTCGCGGTCGCGGTAGATGACGACCACATAGCCGTCGCGGCAGCGCACGCCGCGCCATTCCTCGGGACGATCGAGCCCGGTCTGGCGGCCCCCGCTGACGGCGGGGATGCGGTTCTTCCAGTTCAGCCAGCTCGCCACTTCGAGCGACGCGGCTTCCGCGCGCGCGGCCTCTCGCCCATCGGCCTGTGTGTAGACGTTGGTCAGCATTCCGAGAAACGCCGCCATGCCCGTGGCATACGCGACCTGGTACCCGGGGAAGGGCAGCGGCGCGCGGCCGAACTCGCCCAGGATGTCGAGCAATCCGGCGGCCGCCATCGCGGTGAGGTCGCTGCGCGCGCGGGCGGGATCGGTGAAATTGGAGCGCACGAGAACCTTGCGTTCATCCGGCCAGGCGTTGAACGCGCTCTCGTCGTCGGTGAGCAGCCAGCTGCCGGCCGGTGAAGGCGCGGATGCAGCAACGGCCTCCTTGCCGGGCATGAGAAAGCGGTGCAGCGCGCTCTCCCCACCAGGCAGCAAAGGCGGAAATTTCTCCAGCGGATCGGCGCTGTTCAAGGTCTCGCGCAGCACGCGCGCACCGAAACGCGCCGCGAGCATCCCGGCGAACGCGACGGCGACTTGTCCCGTCGGGTGCGAGCCTGCGCCCATCCGCTCGCGAACGACGACGCCCTGGAGCGCGTCCGAGCCATTGGACGCGCTCATTCGGCGGTTGCGGCCGCGATCCAGTCGCGGGCAGGGGAATGCAATGTCAAAACTGTCTCCTGATTTGTCTTGCGGCTGACTCTATCGGCGTGTCCGCCGTCATTGGCGGCCAGTGGCTCCAAACTCACATGAAGCCAGTTCACGATTCGCCGGCGTCCGCGCCGCTTCGCCGATTGATGAAGCCAGTTCATCGGTGTTGGGAGCCCCGGCGGGGTGGCGCGGAACGCTGGGACCGCTAACATCGACCGCGATCGCCAGACGCGATAGGAGACGATGTTGAACTTTTGCAGACGAAATGCCCTGCTGCTGGGCGTGGCCGCGCTGTCCGCGCTGACCCCGTTCTCTCAGGCAGCACACGCGCAAACCGCGGGTTACCCCTCCAAGCCGATCAAGCTCGTGATGCCCTCGGCGCCCGGCGGCACCGGCGACCGGCTGGCCCGCGCCATCGCCGACCGCATGCAGGAGAAACTGAAGCAGCCGGTGCTCTTCGACTACCGGCTGGGCAGCGGCTCCAACATCGGCATGGAGTTCGCCGCGAAGGCGGACCCGGATGGCTACACGCTGCTCTTCGCCGGCACGCCGCTCGCGGTGAATCCGAGCCTGTACAAGAAGATGCCCTTCGATACGGCGCGCCTGACGCCGATCAGCATGGTGTCGCTGTCGCCGTACGTGATGGTCGTCCACACCGGCTTGCCCGTGAAGAACATCGCCGAGTTTCTCGCCTATGCGCGCGCGAATCCGAACAAGTTGAGCTACGCCTCGCCCGGCATGGGCAGCGGCGCTCACCTCGCCGGCTCGCTCATGAACGAGCTCGCGAACATCGACATGCGGCACATTCCGTACAAGAGCTCGCCGCAGGTGCTGACGGACGTGATCGGCGGCTCCGCCGACGTGACCTTCACGCCGCTCATCACCGGCGCTTCGCTGATCAAGGCGGGCAAGCTGCGCGCGATCGCCGTGACCGGCGCGCAGCGTTCGAGCGCGATGCCCGACATCCCCACAGTGTCGGAGGCCGGACTCCCCAATTACGAGATCTCGGGCTGGTACGGGATCATGGCGCCGACCGGAACCCCCGAGCCGATCCTCGACATGCTGAACAAGATTATCGTGGATGCCCTGCGCGACCCGGAGCTCGTGAAGTCCTTCGCGATCGACGGCCTCAACCTCGTTCCGAGCCGGCGCGACGAGTTCGCCAAATTCCTGAAGGACGCGCAGGTCTCGGCCGCGCGCATCGTGCGCCGTTCGGGCGCTTCACTGGACTGATGATGACTTCCTGGAATCTCCGCGACAAGGCCTGCATCGTCGGGGTCGGCACGACCCCGAACGGCAACTTCCCCGAAACCGACAGCTACGGCCTCGGCGCGCAGGCGCTGCTGGTGGCGCTCGAAGACGCGGCCCTCACCCACCGCGACCTCGACGGCCTGCTGGTCTGCCGCATCCCTTCGTACGAGCAGTTCGCGCTGATGACCGGCATCAACCCGCGCTACTGCCATCCGGTGAACATGGCGGGCCGCTTCTCCGCGGTATCGCTGATGATGGCGACCGAAGCGATTGCGACCGGTGTTGCGACCACGGTGGCCATCGTCTACGGAAACAACGGCCGCTCCAACCGCATGAACTACGGCGGCGCCGAGGGCGGGCAGTGGAACCCCTGGGGCATGACCTCGCCCGGCGCGACGCACGCCATGATGTACCGCGCGTACATGGACCAGTTCGGCTATGGCACCGAGCCGCTGGCAGATGTCGCGATGGCGTTTCGCAAGCACGCGCTGCTGAACCCGGCGGCGGTGATGAAGAAGCCGATGACCTTCGAGGACCACCAGAGCGCGCGCCCGATCTGCGAGCCGCTGCACCTGCTGGACTATTGCCAGATCAACGATGGCGGCGTGGCGCTGATCGTCACTTCCGCCGAGCGCGCGAAGGACCTGCGTCGCCCGCCGGTGTACGTGTCCGGCTACGCACGGCAAGACGTCTTCGACCGCGCCGAACCGCGTCTCGACTACTGGTACCCCGTGCTGCAGAAAGTTGCCTCTGAAGTCTACGAACGCGCCGGAATTTCGCGCGAGGAAATCGACGGCCTGATGATCTACGACAACTTCACGCCCACGGTGCTCTTCACGCTGGAAGGCCTGGGCTTTTGCGAACAGGGCGCGGCCCCTGCGTTCATCAAGGACGGCACGCTCGAACTCGGGCGCGGCCGGCTGCCCACGAACACCGACGGCGGCCACCTGTCCAACAGCTACATGCAAGGCTGGGGCCTGCTCGCCGAAGCGGCGCTGCAATTGCGCGGCGATTGCGGCGCGCGGCAGATCCTGGACGCGCGCGCGATCCAGTACGGCTGCGCGACGAACATTTCCACATCCATCATCCTGCGGAGAGATTGAAGCCATGGCCGCCAACATGCCGCAACCCGCCCTCGATCCGTGGAACAAGCCGTTCTGGGATGCTTGCGCCGAAGGCCACCTGACGTTCCAGCGCTGCAATGAAACCGGCAAGGCCTGGTATCCGCCCTCGCCGGTCAGTCCCTACGAGCCGACGGCGACCTGGGACTGGATGGAAAGCTCGGGCAAGGGCGAAGTACTCTCCTGGGTCGTGTTCCACCAGAAATATTTCCCGGGGTTTTCCGACCGCATGCCGTACAACGTCGCCATGATCCGCCTCGATGAAGGCCCTGTGCTGCTCTCCAACATCCTCGCGCCGAACGACGAGATCCGCATTGGGCGGCGCGTGCGCGTGCAGTTCGAGAAGCGCGGCGAAGTGACCGTGCCGGTCTTCACCTGGGACGACAGGCAATGAGTGCCGACGGCGCGGTGCAGCGCTGGGCGGACATCGTCCTCACCCCGAAGGGCTCGCATGCGGTGATCTCGATCGAGCGCGAAGCCAAGCGCAATGCGATGAACCGCGCGTGCCGCCAGGGCTTGCGCTCCGCCTTCGATTTCGCGCGCGGCCGCTTCGCGGCCGTCGTGCTGACGGGCAGCGGCAACACCTTCTGCGCGGGCGTGGATTTGAAGGAGCGCGCCGAGGACCTCGCGCGTGGCGAGCAGGGCGGATCGGCCGAATGGGTCGACGTGAACCTGGCGATCCGCGAGCACCCGTCGATCTTCATCGCGGCCGTGAACGGCATCGCGCTCGGCGGCGGCGCGACGCTGATGAACGTGTGCGATCTCGCGGTCGCCGCGGACACGGCAGAATTCGGCATGCCCGAAATTACTTTCAGCACTTATCCCGGCATGGCCGGGCCGGCGACGCAGCTGTCGGGGATCACCCGCAAGCGCATGGCGTGGATGGTGCTGACGGGCAACCGCGTGCCGGCGCGCACCGCGCTGGAGTGGGGGCTCGTCAACGACTGCGTGCCGCTCGCCGAGCTGCTGCCCACGGCCGAGCGCATCGCGCAGCAGGTCGCGGGGTACAACGGTGCGGCCCTCTCCGCCTCCAAGCAGGCGCTGGACCAGATCCCCGCCAACATCACCGACTGGCGGCAGGCGTTGTCGTACGGCGAACTGGTCAACGCCAAGATCAAGCAACGCAATGCCGCGGCGCCTCCGGGTGCGGCCGCGGCGCACAAGGCCTGAGGCAGGGCGCGGCCATGGCATTCGCGGGCGAAGGCGCGGCGGCCAGGCCGATCGGGATGAAGGATCTGAACCACATCCTGGTGTTCGTGAAGGTCGCCGAAGCCCGCAATTTCACCGAAGCCGCCGAGGTGCTGGGCATCACGAGCTCGGCGGTGAGCAAGATCATCACGCGCTTCGAGACCGAGCTGGGCGTGCGCCTGTTCAACCGCACGACGCGCGCGGTGCACCTGACGACCGAAGGCGCTAGCTTCTTCGAGCGCTGCAAGGAAGTGCTGGTCGCGATCCATGACGCGGAAGACGAGCTGCGGCAGACCACGGGCAGCCTGAAAGGCACCGTGCGCCTCGCGATGCCGGTCGGTTTCGGGCGCCGTGTCGTGGCGCCTGCGCTGACCTCGTTCGCCTTGCACTACCCCGACATCACGATCGAGGCCGAACTCACCGATCGCGTGGTCGACCTCGCGTACGAGCCGGTGGACATCGCCATCGTGCGCGGCTCGGTCGGCGACGCGCGGCTGGTCGCCAAGCGGCTGTGCGACCTGCAGTTCATCCCTTGCGCGTCCCCTGAGTACGTTTCGCGCAACGGCGAGCCGCGCGAGCCCGAAGACCTCGTCAAGCACCATTGCCTTGCCTACATGGGCCCGCAGATGAGCCGCTACCGCGAGTGGGGATTCGCGCGCAACGGGCGCGGCTTCAACATGCAGGTCTCGGGGCGCGTGAACATGAACAACGCGGAGTCCCTGCTGGAAGCGGCGATCTCCGGGCTCGGCATCGTCATGTTGAGCAACATGTACACCGCGGAGGCGGTGCGCGCCGGCAAGCTCAAGATGCTGCTGACGGATTTCGTCGCACCGGGCACGCCCGTGTCGGCTGTCTACCTGCCCAACCGCAACCTGTCGCAGCGCATGCGGCACTTCATCGATTTCCTGGTGCGCATCGTGCAACCCGTTCCGCCCTGGGACAAGCCCACGCCGCTGCTCGCGCGCCCCAAGCCCGGCGAGCCGGTCGATCGGTGAACCGGCTTCATTGAAGTTCGTACGCGCGCGACCGCCAGACCGTGCGGCCATCGCCTAAATTCTCGGCATGGACCACGCACAATCGATTCCTTTCACCCTCATGCGGGGCGGCACCAGCAAGGGCATCTTCCTGCGCGAGGACGACGTGCCGCGAGACCGCGACGAACTCACCGCGATGATCCTGGACCTGATGGGCAGCCCGGACAAGCGGCAGATCGACGGCCTCGGCGGCTCGGACAAGCTCACGAGCAAGGTCGCCATCATCGGCAAGCCCGTGCGCCCCGACAGCGACCTCACTTATCTTTTCGGCCAGGTCGGCGTGACGGCCGCGGAGGTGGACTACCGCCCGAACTGCGGCAACCTCAGTTCCGCCGTGGCGATGTACGCGATCCAGGAGCGGCTGGTCGACCCGGTGGAGGGCAACACGCGCGTGCGCATCCACAACCTCAACACCGACAAGATGATCTACGCCGAAGTCCGCGTGAAGGACGGCGTGCCGCTCGTGAAGGGCGATCTCGCCATCGGCGGGGTGCCGGGCACCGGATCGCCGATCGGGCTTGACTTCAGCAGCTCGGCCGGCGCGACGACGGGCAAGCTCCTGCCCTTCGGCGAAGCGATCAGCACGCTGCAAGTGCCGGTGCACGGCAGCTTCGAAGTCTCGGTCGTCGACTGCGCGAACCTCGTGATCTTCGTCGCCGCCTCGAGTCTCGGCATGCAGGGCACGGAAGCCCCGCTCGACATCGACGGCAATGAGCAACTCGTCGCGCGGATCAACGCGATCCGGCAGGCGGTTGCGTATCGCCTGGGCCTGCGCGAGTACTGGGATTCGCGCAAGGCGCCCGCGACGCCGTTCCTCGTCGTGGTGCGCGAGAGCACGAGCTATCCGACGTTCACGACCGGCAGCATCGTGGAGGCCGCGTCCATCGACCTCGTCTGTCGATCGTTCGCGACGGGGACCACGCACCAGGCGATGCCGGTGACGGTCACGTCGTGCACCGGTGCGGCATGCCGCATCCCGGGCTCGTTGCCGAACCGGATGCTGGCGGCGCGAGCGCGAGAGCGCGACCTCATCGAGATCGGCCATCCCTCCGGCGTGATTGCCGTGGAGTCGCGCGTGGAAGAAACCGCCACGGGACCGGAAGTGAAGATGGCCCGGATTTTTCGCACGGCCCGGCGCATGGCGGAAGGGCGTGCTTTCCTCAAAGGTGGGGACTGAGGTGTGCCTGCATGGATTGCGGGTCAAGCCCGCAATGACAAACAGCTTGTCATGCCGGGCTTGACCCGGCATCCAAGGCGGCGTGCCGACACCTACGCGCGCTCCAACTCCCCACCGAGGGACAACAGCAACTCCGGCAGCAGCGCCGACAACTCCCCAGTGGCAATCGCCACGTCGGCGTCGAACCCATCCTCGCCCTTCGGCGTTTCCTCGATCCCGCGGATGTCGATCTTGCGGATGCCCAATTGCTCGGTGAGCTCGAACGACACCTTGTCGTTCCACGTCATCGCCAGGCGCGTCGGCAACTTGCCTTCGTCGATGTGCTGCGCGATCTCGTCGAGCGCGAGCGTGTGGCGCGAGTAGCGCACCACGGATTTTTCCTCGCCGGCGTTCTTCAGCTCCAGCTCGCGCTCGATGTTGAAGCCCTCGGGCGCCTGCTTCGTCGTGAGCCACTCGCTCATCGCCGTTGCCGGCGCCACCGACGTGGACACCGGTGCGAGCGGCATCGGGTGCTTCAATTCCGCCATCACGTCCAGCAAGTGCTTCACCACGGGTTCGGCGGACTTCATGCTGCTGGCCGCGATGACGACGCAGCGCTTCTCCAGGTCGAGCCAGAGCGAGTGCGTGGCATTCTTGCTGAAGGCGCGCGGCAGGAACGTGAGGATGATCTCGTCCTTGATTTCCGACTTTTCCTTGCGGCCCGGCTTGCGGCCGGTTTCGGTCTCGATCTGCTTGCAGCGCGCTTCGAGTTCCGAGCGGACGGCGCCGCCGGGCACGGCCTTGCGTTCCACGGCCAGTTTCAGGATCCACTGGCCGTTCACGCTTTCGATCATCGCGCCGTGCGCGGCGCCGCGTGGCGGAACCCAGCCCGATGAAAGCTCCTGCGTCGGCTGGCAGGGCGTGAAGGCGAGGCGTTGCAGTTCGGCCTCGAGCAGCTCCTGGGGCGGCGGGGCCCAGTCGGGCGCGATGCGGTAGAAGACGATGTTCTTGAAAAGGGGCATGGGGAGCGCGAACGGATGAGTTTTTGCGAAGGGGTTCGCATTCTGCCTGCTTGCGGGCCGAACGCACCGGGATTGCTGCACGCGGTTGCAATTCAGCCTGACCATTTTCGCTGCGCCGCACGCGACAATCCGGGCATGAGAATTGACTACGTGAGCAAGGATGGGGCCGGACCGGCTTTCGAGATCGATGCGGACAGGCACGGAAGCTACACCATCAAGCACGAAGGCCGGGTCGTCAAGCGGGTAACGGCCGTGAGCAACTATGTCGGAAAGCCGAAGTGGGGCAGCAAGAAGCTGGAGCTGAGCGCGATCGAGGATGCCAAGGCGGCCGTCGAAGCGATGCTGGGCCCGCGGGCCTGAGAACCCGGCTCGCTACGATTCGGCGATGCAGTATTCGGTCGCCGTGCGCCAGTTGTGCGAATTCACCGCCCGGCGCGGCGACCTGGACCTGCGCTTCACGCCCGCGCCGAGCGCGCAGGAAGGCGTGGCCGGGCACCAGCTGGTCGCGGGCCGGCGCGGTCCGCACTACGAGACCGAGATCAGCCTGCGCGGGGAATTCGAGCACCTGGCGGTACGCGGACGCGCCGACGGCTACGACGCGACCCTCAACCGCCTGGAAGAAATCAAGACGCATCGCGGCGACCTGGCCAAACAACCGGCGAACCACCGGCATTTGCACTGGGCGCAGGCAAAGGTTTACGGCTGGCTGCTTTGCGAGGCGCGCGGCCTCGCCGAGGTGAACCTGGCGCTGGTGTATTTCGACATCGCCACGCAGAAGGAAACCGCATTCACCGAAACGCATTCGGCGCAGGCGTTGCGCGATTTCTTCGAGGCCCGCTGCCGCGACTTCCTTGCGTGGGCGCGGCAGGAGCAGGCGCATCGCGGCGATCGGGACGATGCGCTGGCCACGCTGGCGTTCCCGCACCCATCTTTTCGTGTCGGGCAGCGCGAACTCGCGCAGGGGGTCTACAGGGGCGGCGCAACCGGCCGGTGCGTGATGGCGCAGGCGCCGACGGGCATCGGCAAGACCGTGGGCACGGTGTTCGGCCTGCTCAAGGCCGCGAAGCCGCATGGCCTCGACAAGGTTTTCTACCTCACCGCGAAATCGACCGGGCGGCGCATGGCCCTGGACGCTGCCGCACTGGTGGGCAGCAGCGCCCCTTCGCTTCGGTTGCGCGTGCTGGAACTGGTGGCCCGCGACAAGGCGTGCGAGCATCCGGACAAGGCGTGCCACGGCGACTCCTGCCCACTGGCGCGAGGGTTCTACGACCGGTTGCCTGCCGCGCGGCAGGAGGCCGTCGAGTCGGGGTTCATGGACGCTGGCGCGTTGCGCGGCGTGGCGCTGAAACACGACGTGTGCCCGTACTACCTCGGCCAGGAACTCGCGCGGTGGTCGGATCTCATCGTGGGCGACTACAACTACTACTTCGATGGCAGCGCGATGCTGTACGCCATGACGATGGGGCAGGAATGGCGCGTCGGCGTGCTGGCGGATGAGGCTCACAACCTCGTCGAGCGGGCGCGCTCGATGTACTCGGCGACGATCGGCCAGGCGTCGCTGCGTGCCGTGCGATCTGCGGCGCCATCGTCAATCAAGCCGGCGCTCGACAAACTCAATCGCAGCTGGAATGCGTTGCGCAAAGTGCGCGAGAAGGCGCAGGGGAAATCGGACGGAAACCTGGACGCGCTGCCGGCCGCCTTCACCACGGCGCTGCGCCAGGCCACGCTAGCGATCGAGGAGTGCCTCGCGCAAGCCGCGCCCGGTGCGGCCGACGGTGCGCTGCAGCAGTTCTACTTCGACATCCTCGCGTTCCAGCGTCTCGCCGAATCCTTCGGCTCCCACTCGGTGCTGGAAGTGGCCGACCAGGACGGCGCTTTCGGCAAGCCCGCGATGACGCTGCGCATCCAGAACCTGGTCCCAGCGCCGTTCCTGAAGCCGCGCTTCGCGGCGGCGCGCACTGCTACCTTGTTCTCCGCGACGCTCAGCCCGCCGCGCTACTACAGCGACATGCTGGGCCTGCCCGCGGACACGGCGTGGATCGATGTCGAGTCGCCCTTCGATCCCGACCAGCTCCAGGTGCGCGTGGTCAGCGCGATCTCGACGCGCTTTGCGGACCGGCAGCGTTCGGCCGAGCCCATCGCTCGGTTGATCGCCGACCAGTTCGAAGCGCAGGCCGGCAACTACCTCGCGTTCTTCAGCAGCTTCGACTATCTCGATCTGGTGGCCTCCGAATTCCGTCGGCGCCATCCTGATGTTCCGATGTGGACACAATCGCGCGGAATGGCGGAGAGCGAACGCGCGGCATTTCTTGATCGATTCGCGCCCGGGGGCGCGGGCATCGGGTTCGCGGTGCTGGGCGGCAGCTTCGGCGAGGGCATCGACCTGCGCGGAGACAGACTGGTCGGTGCGTTCGTCGCGACGCTCGGGCTACCGCAGGTGAACCCCAGAAACGAGCACCTCAAGGCGCACCTGGAGAGCCTCTTCGGCTCGGGCTACGACTACACGTACCTGTATCCGGGCATCCAGAAGGTCGTGCAGGCGGCGGGACGGGTGATACGCACGCGAGAGGACAAGGGCATCGTCTATTTGATCGACGATAGATTCACCCGGCCCGCGGTGCGCGAGCTGTTGCCCGCGTGGTGGCGCATCGCATCCACGAGGACGGCGCCCATCACTCCACCTTGACGCCCGACGCCTTCACGACCTTGCCCCACGCCTCGTGGTCGGTGCGGATCTGCTTCGCGAACTCCGCCGGCGTGCTCGGCGACGGCGCGAGGCCGAGATCGCGCAGCGACTTCTGCGCGTCCGCGGTTCCCAGAGCCTTCACGATGTCGGCATTGAGCTGCCGCACGATCGCCGGCGGCGTTCCGGTGGGGACGCCGATGCCGTACCACTCCGGGAATTCACCCAGCTGCGGCATGCCGGCTTCAACCACTGTCGGCACGTCCGGCAGCACATCGCTGCGCTGCTTGCCGAACACCGCGATCGCGCGCAGCTTGCCGGACTTGACGTGCGGCGCCACCGACGTCGGGTTGGCGAACATCATGTCCACCTGCCCGCCGAGCAGGTCCGTCAGCGCCGGGCCGGCGCCTTTGTAAGGCACGTGCAGCAGCTTGGTGGCGCTCGCCATCTTCAGCATCTCGCCGGCCATCTGCGGGCCGGCTGAGCTCGATGCGAAGGTGAGCTTGCCCGGCTGCTGCTTCGCGAGCTCGATGACTTCCTTCAACGTCTTCGCGGGCAACGCGGGATTGGCGACGAGGACGAAGGGCTGCTCGGTGCCGCGCGACACGGGCACGATGTCCATCAGCGGATCGAAACCGATGTTGGAGTACATGAAGGGATTCACCGTGAGAACACCTTGATGGCAGAACACGAGCGTGTAGCCATCGGCCGGCGACTTCACGGCGGCGGCCGTCCCGATGTTGCCTTGCGCGCCGGCGCGGTTGTCGACGACGACGGTCTGTCCCCACATCTTCGTCAACTCGGTGGCGAGGATGCGCGCGAAGGCGTCGGTGCCGCCGCCGGGCGGGAACGGCACGATGATTTTCACGGGCTTGTCCGGATACGCCGCGGCCGCGGGCGCGGCGAGCATGAATGCGCAGGCGACCGCCGCAAGGATGAGAATCAATTTTTTCACTGCTTGCTCCTTCGATTCGATTTCAAGTATTCGTGGCTGCGACAGGGCGTGGCCAGTCGCGGACGTCGACGAAGTGGCCGGCGATGGCGGCGGCTGCGGCCATCTCGGGGCTCAGCAAATGCGTGCGTCCGCCCGGTCCCTGGCGTCCTTCGAAATTCCGGTTGGAGGTGGAAGCGCATCGCTCCCCCGCGCTCAGCCGGTCCTCGTTGATGCCGACGCACATCGAGCATCCCGCTTCGCGCCACTCGAAGCCGGCGTCACGGAAGACCTTGTCCAGCCCTTCGCGTTCGCCTTGCGCCTTGACCTGGCCGGAGCCGGGCACGACCAGCGCCTGCGTGATGTTCGCTGCAATCTTGCGGCCCTCGACGATGCGCGCCGCCGCGCGCAAATCCTCGATGCGCGAATTCGCGCAGGAGCCGATGAACACCTTGTCGATGGCGATGTCCTGCACGCGCATGTTCGCCTGCAGTCCCATGTAGCGCAGCGCGCCTTCGAGCCACTCTCGTCTCGACGCATCGGGTTCGGCTTTGGGATCAGGAAGGCGTCCGCTGATCGGCGCGACGAGTTCGGGCGACGTGCCCCAGCTCACCTGCGGCTCGATCGTGGCGGCGTCCAGCTCCACGACCTTGTCGAACACCGCATCGGCGTCGCTGTGCAGCTGCCGCCACCACGGCAATGCGCTGTCCCACATTGCGCCGGTGGGCGCATGCAGGCGGCCGCGCACGTAGTCGATGGTCGTGTCGTCCACGGCGACGAGTCCCGCGCGCGCACCGGCTTCGATGGCCATGTTGCACAAGGTCATGCGCGCTTCCATCGACATCGCGCGCACCGTGGAGCCGGTGTATTCGATGGCGTGTCCGACGCCACCCCCGGTGCCGACTTTGGCGATGAGGGCCAGCGCGACATCCTTCGCCGACACACCGCGCATCAGCATGCCCTCGACGTTGACGCGCATGTTCTTCAGGCGCTTCATCGCGAGGCATTGCGTCGCCAGCACCAACTCGACTTCGCTCGTGCCGATGCCGAAGGCGAGCGCGCCCAGTGCGCCGTGGGTCGTGGTGTGCGAGTCGCCGCACGCGATGCTCATTCCCGGAAGCGTCGCGCCTTGCTCCGGGCCGATCACGTGCGCGATGCCATGCAGGCGATGCTTGAACGGGTAGTAGTGCAGCGCGCCGAAACTCACCACGTTGCCTTCCAGCGTGTCCATCTGCAGCTTGGAAACGGGATCGGTGATCCCCTTGTCCCAGTTGCGCGTGGGCGTGTTGTGGTCGGGCGTCGCGATGATGGAATCGGGTCGGCGCACGTGTCTGCCGGCCAGCCGAATGCCTTCGTACGCCTGCGCGCTCGTCACGTCGATGACGAAGTGCCGGTCGATGTACAGCAGGGAGTTGCCATCCGGCTGCGACTCGACGAGATGGCTTTCCCAAAGCTTGTCGAAGAGGGTCTGCGCGCTCATGCCGTGGCGCCTTGCGCGTAGAGCCAGGGGAAGCGCTCGCGCGACTTCGCCTCGTACGCGGAAATCGCGGCATCGCTCTGCAGCACCAGCGCGACATCGTCGAGCCCGCGCAGCAGGCAGTCCTTGCGGAAGGCATCGATGTCGAAGCCGATGGCGCGGCCATCGGGCAGGGCCACCGTTTGGGCTTCGAGGTCGATGCGCAGGCGATAGCCTTGCGCCGCGGCGAGCTGTTGAAAGAGATCGTCGACAACCTCGGCAGGAAGGGCCACGGTCAGCAGCCCGTTCTTCAATGCGTTGTTGCGGAAGATGTCCGCGAAATCCGGCGCGATCACCGCCTGGAACCCGTATTGCGCGAGCGCCCACACCGCGTGCTCGCGCGACGAGCCGCAGCCGAAGTTGCGCCGCCCGAGCAGGATGGATGCGCCTGCGAAGCGCGGCTCGTTCAGCACGAATTGGGGATTGGGAATGCGCCCGGACAAGTCCATGCCCGGCTCGCCGTGATCGAGCCAGCGCCACTCGTCGAAGAGGTGCGGGCCGAACCCTGTCTTGCGGACCGACTTGAGGAACTGCTTGGGGATGATCGCGTCGGTGTCGACGTTGTCGCGATCGAGGGGGGCGACAAGCCCCTCGATCAGATGGATGGCCTGCATGCGGTGGTCACTCGAGCTTGATGTTCGCTTCCCTGACCGTCGTGCCCCATTTTTTGATCTCCGAACGCGTGTACTCGCCGAATGCGGCGGGACTCGCGCCGATCGTGTCGATGCCGTCCTTGCGCAGTCGCTCTTTCACTTCCGGCTCCGCGAGGATCTGCGCAAGCTCGCGGTTGAGTTTGCTGATGATCTCGGGCGGCGTGTTCGCCGGCGCATACACGCCGTGCCATGCCGCGGCTTCGAAGCCGGGGAAGCCCGACTCGGCGACGGTCGGCACATCGGGCAACAACGGCGAGCGGCGCGTGCCGGTAAGGGCGATCGCGCGCAGGCGTCCCGACAGGATCAGCGGCGTTGCGGAAGCCATGTCGCCGAACGTCATCGCCACCACGTTCGCCACCGTATCCGCGAGCGCCGGGCCTGCGCCCTTGTACGGCACGTGCGTGAGCTTGACGCCGGTGGTGCGCTGGAAGAGTTCGGCCGCGAGTTGCCCGGAGCTGCCGGTTCCCGCCGTGCCGTAGTTCAGGAAGCCGGGCTTCTCCTTCGAGAGCGTGATCAGCTCGTGCAGGTTCCTCACCGGCACGCTCGGATGCACCACGATCACGTACGGATAGCTCGTGAGCTGCACGACGGGCGCGAAGTCCGCGATCGGGTCGTAGGGAATCTTCGCGAACAGCGCCGGGTTGATCGCGTTGGGGCCGGTCTGCCCGAGCAGCAGCGTGTACCCATCGGGTCGCGCCTTCGCGACCGCGTCGGTGCCGACGATGCCGCCCGCGCCGCCCCGGTTGTCGATAGTGAACGGATGGCCCAGGCGCGCGGAGAGTTTCGTGAAGACGAGCCGCGCCACCACATCCGCCCCGCCGCCGGGGGCGAACGGCACGATGACCTTCACGGGTTTGTCGGGATAGGCTTCCTGGGCGATTGCCGGAACGGTGAGCAGCAGCGCCGCTGATCCGAGGAACTGTCGCCTGCTCGTGGGTGCGTTTGCCATCCGCGGGACTCTAACCCTCGCCTCCGCCGGGTGCAAAGCCGAAAGTTCGAATAGCGATTTCAAACATTCCGAACGCGGGAGGCGGGGTTTGTCCTGAGAATTTGGCCAACAGGAGACACAGACATGATCCACCCCAGAAGGCATTGGCTCGCCATGGCCGTGCTCGCGGCCTTCGCGGGCGCCGCCGGAGCGCAAGGCGCCGACTATCCGTCCAGACCCGTGCGCATCGTCGTGCCTTTCGCGGCCGCGGGCAGCACGGACATCCTCGCGCGCGTGATGGCGCGCGCG
Source organism: Pseudomonadota bacterium (assembly GCA_040385005.1). GTDB lineage: Bacteria > Pseudomonadota > Gammaproteobacteria > Burkholderiales > Burkholderiaceae_C > Ramlibacter. The sequence goes on along the minus strand of JAZKIF010000040.1, from coordinate 55,683 downwards.
CTGCAGGCCGAGCTCGGCCAGAACTTCGTCGTGGACAACAAGCCCGGCGCCAGCGGCAACATCGGCGCGGAGATCGTCGCCAAGGCGCCGGCCGACGGCTACACGCTGCTCTACACATCGACCAACCTCACGGCCAACCCGGCGCTGATGCCGGTGCCCTACGACGTGATGAAGGACTTCGCGCCGGTGAGCCGTGTCGCGTTCCTGCCGCTTGCGCTATTCAAGTCGCCGCAAGTGCAGACGAAGTCCTTGCCGGAGCTCATCGCGCTCATCAAGTCGCAGCCGGGCAAGTTCAACTTCTCGTCCAGCGGCAAGGGCGGCGCGCCGCATCTCGCGGGCGAGCTCTTTCGCATGAGCTCCAACCTGGACATGGTGCACGTCCCTTACAACGGCGCAGGTCCGGCGTTGACGGACGTGGCGGCGGGCCAGGTGCAGCTGACGTTCACGACCTACACGTCGGCGCAGGCGCTGCTCGCGGCGAAGAAGGTGGATGCCGTGGCGGTGGCCAACCGCAACCGCCTCGCAACAATGCCTGATGTCCCGACCTTCGAGGAGATGGGCATCAAGGGCATGGAGATCGGCACGATGAACGGGCTGCTGGCGCCCGCGGGCACGCCGCCCGCCATCGTCAACAAGATCCACGCGGCGCTCGTGAAAGCCGGGCAGGGGGCGGAATTCCGCAAGCAGTTCGTGGACCAGGGCGGCGAAGTGCTGCTGGAGAGCCCCGCGGTGTTCACGACCTACATCCGCGACGACCTTGTCCGCTGGAAGACGTTGATCCCCAAGATCGACGGCGTGAAATGAACCAGGGGCAGGCAGACGTCGTCGTCGTCGGGGCGGGCAACGCGGCCTTGTGCGCGGCCGTCTCGGCGGCCGAAGCGGGCGCGAGCGTGCTGGTGCTGGAACGCGCGCCGGAAGCGAATCGCGGCGGCAACTCCGCGTTTTCGGGCGGTGCTTTTCGCGTGGCGTACGAGGGCAAGGACGACATCCACAAGCTGGTGCCGGACCTGTCCGCGAGCGATCTCGAGAACACGGATTTCGGCCGCTACACGGGCGAGCGCTACCTGGACGAGTTGATGGAGATGAGCGGGTTCCGCGCGGACCTGCCGCTCATCGAGCTCATGGTGGAGCAGAGCTTCGCCACGCTGCAATGGATGCGCGGCCATGGCGTGCGCTTCCTCCCGAGCTACGGCCGCCAGACGTACAAGGTCGGCGGCAAGCAGGTGTTCTGGGGCGGCCTCACGATCGAGGCCGCGGGTGGCGGATTGGGCCTCGTCGAATCGCTCTTCGCGCGCGCGCAAAAACTCGGCGTGCGGATCAGCTACGGCACGCGTATCGAGGACGTGGTGCTGGAGGACGGCGCCGTCACCGGCATCGTCGCGATGGAGAACGGCCGCAGCCGCCACATTCGCACACGCGGTGTGGTGCTGGGCGCCGGTGGCTTCCATGCGAACGCCGCCTGGCGCGCGTCATACCTCGGCAATGGATGGGACCTGGCCAAGGTGCGCGGCTCGCGCTACAACACCGGAGACGCGATCGCCATCGCGATGCGGCACGGCGCGCGCGCGCACGGGCACTGGTCGGGTTGCCACGGCGTGTTCTACGACGCGAACGCGCCGGCGTTCGGCGACATCGCGCTCATCGACCAGCAGAAGAACTACTTCACGCTCGGCGTCGTGGTGAATACGCTCGGCGAGCGCTTCATCGACGAGGGCGAGGACTTCCGCAATTACACCTACTCGCGCATGGGCGCGGAGTTGCTGCGCCAGCCGGGCGGGCGCGGCTGGCAGATCTTCGACGCTCAGACAGCCCACCTGTTGCCGCAGGAGTACCGCGTGAAGCACGCGACCCGCGTTCATGGCGACTCCATCGAGGAACTCGTGAACAAGCTGGAAGGCGTGGATCGCGCGAGGCTCTCACGCACAATCGCGCAGTACAACGACGCGATCCAGCGCGACCGCGAATTCAATCCCGCGGTGAAGGACGGTTTGCGCACGCAGGGCCTGGCCATCGACAAGAGCAACTGGTCGGTGCCCCTCGAGAAAGGGCCGTTCGTCGCTTACGAAGTGACGACCGGCATCACCTGCACCTACGCGGGCCTGGCCATCGACACGCAGGCGCGCGTGCAATCGGTGGAGGGCGAGGCGATGGAAGGCCTCTACGCCGCCGGAGAGATGGTCGGCGGGCTGTATTACACGAAGTACCCCGGCGGCGCGGGGCTGATGTCGGGCTCGGTGTTCGGCCGCATCGCCGGCGCACAGGCCGCGATGCGCGCGAAGAACACCTGAACCCTATTCAGGCCCGATGGAAGATCACGCGGCGGTCTGCTGGATCCCCGCGATCACCCAACCGCCGAAGCCGCTGCGCGGCTTGGTCAGGTGCCAGATCTCGTCGAGGTCTTCCGGCACCGCGCCGTGCTGGTCGCGCGTGCTGCCGGTGAATCGCACGCTCACCACATAGCGGTCGGCTTCTTCCGCCACGTCGAGCACTTGCGCGTCCAGGCCGAACACTTCGGTGGTCTGCGGCGCGCCGCCGCGGGTGTCGAGGTCGGCGCGTGCCAGCTCCAGCATTTCAGGCGTGAGGTAGTCGCGCAGGCGATCCATGTCGCGCGCATCGTTGGCTTTCTGCAAGGCCATGAATTGCTCCTTCGCGTTGCGCACGAATGCGGCGGTGTCGAAGCCGGCGGGGATGTTGCCCGTCGTCGCGGCGACAGCGACGCCAGTCACGCCTGCGCCGATGCCCGTGCCGATCATGGAGCCACCGGCCTGCTGCGCGTGGTCGTCTCCCGTGCGGAACATGCCGCCGGCCGATGGGCCGCCGGATGCGCCGGCGCCTGCGAGCGTGGGGCCGCCTTGAGCCGCCGCGCGCTTGCGCATGATCATTCCGACGACGAGCAGCACGCCCATCACGAGCAGGCCGATCATCATCATGTTGGCAAGGCCTTCGCCGAAGCCGAAGTGCGATGCGAGCGCCGCGAGACCGAGGCCGGCGGCGAGGCCGGCGAGCGGACCCATCCAGCTGCGCTTGGTGGCTGCTGCTGCGGCGGCGGGTGCTGCAGCGGCGGCTGCGGTGCCGGCTGCAGGTGCGGTCTGGCCGGGCGAAGCTTGCGTGGGCGCGCCGCGGTTTGCGGGGGGCGGCGCGACGTTCTGGCGCTGCATGCCGGCGGAGCCGCCGCCGCCCAGGCGCTTGGCTTCCGCGTCCATCGCGGTGGTCATCCCCAGGGTAAGGACGATTGCAAAAAGGGCCAACGCTTTTTTCATGAAAGTCTCCTTGCGAAGTGAGTTCGGGAGGGTCAAATTACCAGCATTTGGCATGCGAAAAAAGCAGACGAATACTGCATATAGATCAGGATAAGACGAAGTGTCATATGCTTGAGCGCATGGCCGCCCCCTTCAATTACCACCACCTCTATTACTTCTGGGTCGTCGCCAAGGAGGGCGGCATGACCCGCGCCGCCGGCCGGCTCGGCATTGCGGTGCAGACCGTCAGCGCGCAGGTACGCGCGCTCGAGCAGTCGCTCGGCCATGCGCTCTTCAAGCCCGACGGACGGGGGTTAGCGCTTACCCCTGCGGGGATCGCCGCCATGGTTCAAGCCGACCAGATCTTCCAGCTCGGTGAACAATTGCCTGCCGCGGTGCGGGATGCGGCGACGGGGCAGGGGCTGAGGCTGGCCGTCGGCATCTCGGATGGGTTGCCGAAGCTGGTCGTGCGACACCTGTTGCAGCCCGCGCTGGAAGACCCGCGTGTGCGGCTGCTGTGCCACGAGGATGAGTTCGACCGGCTGCTCGGCGACCTCGCGCTGCACAAACTCGACGCGGTGCTCTCCGATCGCGCCGCGCCGCCGAATCCGAATCTGCGGCTGTACAGCCACGCGCTCGGTGACGCGCCGCTCGCCTGGTTCGCGCCCGTGGTCATGGCGAAGAAGTGCGTGCAGCCGTTTCCTCAGTGCCTGGTCGAAATGCCCGTGCTGCTGCCCACTGCTCATGCCGCCGTGCGAACGCGGCTGGACCAGTGGTTCGAGCGGCAGGGAATGCATCCGCACATCGCCGGCGAGTTCGAGGACAGCGCCTTGCTCGCGGCTTTCGGGCGCAGCGGCATGGGGGCCTTCCCGGCGTCGAGCTGGTCGCACGAGGAGTTGATGAGGGACGCCGGCATCCAGCTGCTGGGCGAATGTCCCGAGCTGCTCGAACACTTCTTCCTGATCTCCGCCGAGCGGCGCATCCAGCATCCCCTGGTGCAGAGGTTGCTTCAGGAAACGGCGGCCGATTGACGTAACGCCTGGCCCATAGGAATACCTTGGTTGACACAACTTGTATAGACAACTAAAGTCGCCCATTTCGAAACGCCCTCAGACCCAACCCACCTGGAGCCCTTCATGAAAAAGCTGTTCGTCCTCACGCTCGCCGCCCTCGTTGCGACGGCCGCCACCGCCCAGGAGACCAAGGTCTCCGTCGCCATCTCCGGCTGGACGGGATTCGCTCCGCTCACGCTCGCCAGGGAAGCCGGCATCTTCAAGAAGAACGGCCTGGACGTGAGCATCAAGAAGATCCCGCAGAAGGACCGCCACCTCGCCATTGCCTCCGGCGACGTGCAATGCGCCGCCACCACCGTGGAGACCTGGGTGGTGTGGAATGCCAACGGCGTCGCGACGACGCAGATCTTCCAGCTCGACAAGAGTTACGGTGCGGACGGCATGGTGGTGAAGCCGGCCATCACGAAGATCAGCGACCTGAAGGGCAAGACCGTCGCCGCGAGCGCGCCGGGCACCTCACCCTATTTCGCGCTGGCCTGGATCCTCAAGAAGAACGGCATGTCGGTGAAGGACGTGAAGGTCGTGAACCTCGAGCCGCAGGCCGCCGCCAACGCGATGATCGCGGGCACCGACGGCGTCGATGCCGCGATGACTTACGAGCCTTACCTGGGCGCGGTGCGCGCGAAGCCGGAGGCCGGCAAGATCATCGCCACCACGCTCGACTACCCGATGGTGATGGACACCTTCGGTTGCACGCCGAAGTTCCTCGGCGAAAATCCGAAGGCGGCCAAGGCCCTCACCGACAGCTACTTCGAAGCCGTGGACATGATCAGGAAAGAGCCCGCCAAGAGCTACGAGATCATGGGCGCCGACGTGAAGCAGACGGGCGAGACATTCGCCAAGTCGGCCGCCTTCCTGCGCTGGCAGGACCGTGACGCCAACCAGAAGTTCTTCACGGGCGAGCACGCGGCCTTCACCAGGGAAGCTGCGGAACTGCTGCTGGAAGCCGGCATCATCCGCGCCATCCCGGACCTCTCGAAGCTGGCCGACACGCGTTTCCTCAAGTAAGACCCTCCACATTCCCGCGCACGCGGGAATCCGAAGTCCGCCATGAAACCACTCGTCCCTGTCGCGCCGGGCACCCGCGTCGTCCTCGGCATCTCCTTCTTCGTCGTCTTCGTGCTGGCGTGGTCGGCGTTCACGCTCGGCGGCTACGTCTCCAGGACCTTCCTCGCCGACCCGATCACCATGGCGCAGTCCGGCTGGGACCTGCTCACGAAGCAGGGCTTCGCCTACGACATCGGCATGACGGTGTGGCGCGTGTTCGGCGGTTTCGTCATCGCCGCCGTGCTGGCCGTGCCGCTGGGCGTGCTGATGGGCGCCTACAAGCCGATCGAAGCGTTCTTCGAGCCCTTCGTCAGCTTCGCACGCTACCTGCCCGCATCCGCCTTCATCCCGCTGCTCATTCTCTGGGCGGGGATCGGCGAGGCGCAAAAGCTATCGGTGATCTTCATCGGCTCGTTCTTCCAGCTCGTGCTGATGATCGCCGTGAGCGTGGGCAACACGCGGCGCGACCTGGTCGAGGCCGCCTACACGCTGGGCGCCGCCGACAAGGGCATCGTCACGCGCGTCCTGATGCCTTCCAGCGCACCCGAGATCGCGGAGACCTTGCGCATGGTGCTGGGCTGGGCCTGGACCTACGTGATCGTCGCCGAGAGCCAGGCGCTGCTGGCCACCGACCAGATCATCTTCGGCATCATCGTCATCGGCCTGATCGGGCTCGTCACCGATTTCGCGTTCAAGGCCTTCAACCGGAGACTCTTCCCATGGGCCCAGATCGGCAGATGAGCGTCCTCGACATCACGGGGGTCGCCAAGACCTTCGCGGACGGTACGGTTGCCTTGCAAGCGACCGACCTGAACGTGCAGGAGAACGACTTCATCACGATCCTCGGGCCGTCCGGCTGCGGCAAGAGCACGCTCTTGCGATCGGTCGCGGGGCTGGAGTCGCCCACCACCGGCACCATCGAGCTTGATGGCAAGCCCGTCACGGGCCCGGGCCCGGACCGCGGCATGGTGTTCCAGAGCTACACGCTGTTCCCGTGGCTCACCGTGCTGCAGAACGTTTGCTTCGGCCTGCGGGAGAAGGGCATGTCGGTCGCGGACCAGCATGCCATCGCGTTTCCCTTCATCGCGAAGGTCGGGCTGAAGGGCTTCGAGCATCACTTCCCCAAGCAGTTGTCGGGCGGCATGCAGCAGCGCACCGCGCTGGCGCGCGCCCTCGCGAACAACCCGCGCATCCTGCTGATGGACGAGCCGTTCGGCGCGCTGGACCACCAGACGCGCGAGCTGATGCAGGAGTTGCTGCTGGGCATCTGGGAGGCCGAGCGCAAGACGGTGCTCTTCGTCACCCACGACATCGACGAGTCGATCTTCATGGCCAACCGCGTGGTCGTCATGAGCGCGCGGCCGGGCCGCATCAAATGCGATCTTCCGGTGCCGCTGGAGCACCCGCGGCACTACTCCATGAAGACCACCGCGTCTTTCTCGGAGTTGAAGGCCCGCCTCACGGAGGAGATCCGAATCGAAGTGCAGCGGGCGGCGGGCCTCGCGGAGTAGGTGACCCGGCCGGTTTTATGAACCGGGTTCAGCTTCGCGAGGCGCCCGCGGCCAGTTGCTCTCGTGCCTGTGCGGCTTGATCGCTGGCGCCGTGTTTTTCCAGCAACGTGAAGTATTCGTCGAAAGCCGCTTGCAGTTCGGGATGCAAGTCCAGGCCATCGCGCGGCACGGCCGCGCGGGCGCCGGCGAAAGCTTGCGCCATATGCTCGGGCTGCGACGCCTGGAAGAACATGCCTGCCAGCTTGAGAAGCGCGCAGGACGCGAACGTCGGGAGATGCGGCATTGGCGGCGCGTTCAGCATGTGCTCGATGGCGCCTTGCGGATGGTGCCGTGCCAGGTCCACGATGAGCGACGTGACCACATCGGCCGGCGGCGGCATCTCGTTCAACGCAAGCGCGGTCAGCTGTGATGTCAACATCGCCAGCAGCAGGGGAGCCTCCAGTTCGAGCGGCGGGACGTCGCGGTGGGCCAGGCGCAAGCGCGCATGAACGCCATAGACCTGGAACGCGAAGGAGGTGTCGCCCCCCTTCCTGGCGCAGGCGCCGATGCACTCCATGAAGACGTGCGCAAGGAGCGGATCCCATTTTGCGGCCGGTGCGATGGCTTCTTCCAGCGCCACCAGGAAACCCGCCGCACTCCACCGGCCCTCGCGCAATGATACGAACGCCGTCGCGACTTCGATCCAGGCGGCCGCATTGGGATTGAGAGCCGCCATCATTCGCTTCGCGTTCGGGTCGTTGCCAAGTTGCTTGAGCACCTCCATGGCCGCGTCTCCGAACTCGGTGGCGCCGCCGTGGTCGCTTCCCTTGGCCACGGCGCGGGGATCGAACGGCTTGGCGAACGCGAGCGTGAATTCCACGAGCGTCTGAATCAGTGCAAAGACCTGCGCCGGCGCCGCGCGCCTGTCCTGCAACGCGGCAAACGCGTTCCTGGCGATCGACGCAAGCAAGGAAGCTGGAATGTTCTCCTTCTCCTTGTTCGCCATGGCGATCTTCATGAGATTCGTGTGGACGGCCAGGGAGGCGGGGGGACTCAACGCCTTCCACAGGTCGAGCAGCGGTTGGGCGAGGCTCAACGCGGGCACCAGGGGCGTGGACTGGAAGACTTCGGCGCAAATGTCCGCCCCGTTCAGCAGCGCGCGCGACTCGCTGAGCAAGCCCTCCTTGACCGCGAAGCCGGCCGGGACGACATGCGTCATGAGCGGCGTGCAATGCGCCCAGAAGACATGGTGGAACGCCTGCCCGGAAACGGCGGCGAACAACTTGCCCTTGTTTTGCCAGGCCCAGCAGGCAAGGTTGGTCGCAAAGTGCTTCGATACTCCGTCGCCCTTGCGCATGAGCGCCCGCACCTCGACGGAAAGTCCGTCCAGCACGTACAGGTGGATCACGGGCGCCGCCACGGCGCGCTGCGCGGTCATCTTGGCGATCATCAGGCTTTCCGCCGAATGGGAGGCGGTCGAGAGCGACTCCTTCACCTGGCCGATCAGCGCTGGAATCAGCGTGCCGAACATCGCTTCCTGCACGGGCGGCGGCAATTCGCCGCAATGCGCGCAGAGGAAATTGATCACCGCGAAGAGCGGCCCGGGCGCGGCCCGAAGGTCCAATTTCGCGATTTCCGCCAATTCGACAGCGAAATCCAGCAAGTCCTGCCCGTGCGTCGCGCCCACGAACTGCGACACGCCGCTCATGCTTCCAGTCACCGGGCTGGTCACGGTGGTGGTGGCCGTCACGGTGGTGGTCAACGTGGTGACAGTGGTTGGATCCAGGGCCGGCGCCTGGGGCGTCGATGGATTCAGGGTCAACGTGAAGACCTGGTTGAACTCGGGCTTGAACGTGAAGCTGAACCCGGGCTGCCGCAGGAGCCGTTGCCGCGGCGGCGAATCCTCCATGGTCCGCAGGAGGTTGTGCATCGTCACGACATCGAGGCACGATTGCAGCGCCTTGGCCGCGTCCTGGTAGACCACTCGGTCCTTGCCGCCGGCCGCCAGATTCTCGACGTGTTCCTGCAATGCGTTGATCGTGTTCGCCGCCGTGTCGGCCGAGCGGATGTCAATCGCCCACGCGAAGATCTTGGCCAGGTCGTCGTGAAATGACGGCGGGATCTGGTCGAACGCACTCGCGGTACCTGCGTAGGCTTCAGCGCCGAAGCGCGGACACAGCTGCTCGCACAACAGCGCCGCGAGGTCGAAATATCCATGCGAAATCAGTGCATTCCAAAAAGCGGTTTGACCTCCGCGGGCATATGACTTGTCGATCCTTGCGCCGCTCGCGATCAGCACGTCCTTGACCGCGGTGTGCCCCGCGAGACACGCGGCCACGAGCGGAGTATTGCCATAGGTGGTCTCTTCGTTGGCGTCCAGGCCGGCGGCAAGCAATCGCTTCACCTTGGCGACGTCGCCTTCCGCGCAGGCTCGCAACATCAGCCTTTGCGGATTCGAATTCGGGGTGTGCCGCAGTGCTTCGAACGCCGGTCCGTCCAGGTCCGCATAGGCCAGGTCCTCCATCGCCGACACCACCGTGGGCAGCACCGTGCCGTAGGAGGCCTTGCGGTTGGCGGCGAGCAGGTCGTCCAGCAGGCAGACGGCCCGGACCTGACCCGCTGGCGTCCCGTAGAGCGCCTGGGCGTCCTTGATCGTGGCGAGCGCGACGCGCTGGCAGGCCTCGCGCACGGTGTAATCCCATGGAGAGAAATTATTCGTGTGGAAAGCCTGGTACCTCGTCCATTCCAGCTTTTGCGCGACCGTCGCCCCGAGGACGAACTGGCTGAATGCCAGGACTTCCGCCCCGAACGCCTGGAGTTGCCCCTGCGGGCCGGCGGGACCCGCTCCTGCGAAGTTGGCTTGCAGCAGCCGGGTGAGGAATCGTGCCTTGTCATCGATGGACCAATGCTCCTGTTTCGCCGCCGCGAGGAACAGGCTTTCGGCGCTATTCGACGCACCCGCCCCCTTGAGGTCGCACGCGAGTTGCTCCACATCGGTGGCGGTGCAACGGTCCGCAACGATCGTGAATTCGCGGGTTTCCCGCGAGAAAGTGATCGCGGGCGACGCGCCACCGAACAGTTTCCGGATCAACTTGCGGCTGGACTCGGGCAGTTTCTGCACGACACTGTCTTCCAGCTCCAGCATGCCCGCGAGTTGTTCGTCCGTATGCGCCAGCGGATTCTGTAGTGTGGTGTGTGCGTGCGTCGTGCGGGTGATGGCGGGGATGTTGTCCATGGCCTGATCCCACCTATTCCTCGTCGGAGTCACCCAGCGGCAGCCGGGCGACATCGATCGTGGTGTTTGGTTTGGACGACCTGGCCGCCACCGGCTTCCTGGCCGGCTTTGGACTCGACTGCGCATCGTCGTCCACCGCTTCCTCGTCGTAGCGCCCGGTCTCGACGTCTTCGTGCCGGCCGCAAGCCAGGGCATTCATGAGCGCGTTGTAGCCCCTCTTGCCATAGGCGCCGCCCATACGCGCGACATGCTCCACGTTGTCGCCTATCCCCAGGTTGCGAAACTGGTAGGGCAGCTGGATGACGAAACCATAGAACGGCGCCAGCGCCATGTAAGGCAGCCATACCATGCCGAACGGCTTGTCGTGAGGCAGGCCCGTGGTCGCATTGAATTCGACCGGGCGAAGCGGCTGCATGACGAACGGGACCCACAGGTTGCTGTAGACGAGGAAGGGCAGGGAATACGAAAAGACCCGCGCGGCGAATTGCACGGGATTGACGCACACGTAGTCCGACATCGCGTCCCGCCAGGTCCGCGCCAGGACCGTCGCCACGCCCTCGACCGCCTGGCGTTCCTTCAGCAGCGCCTTCCTTTGCTTGACGCACGACCTTCGCGCCTCGTCCGTCTCTTTCAGGGCCTTCTCGTACACCCCGATCCTGGCTTTGACTCTTGCCAGCGCCTTCTTGTCTTGCGGCAAGATTTTGTTCAGGTCGCGCTGCTGTCCCAGCAGGTAGTGGCGGCCGTTGGAGAGCCGGGTCTTCATGTCGGCCAGGACTTCGGCCCGGGCCCCCACGGTGCTCAAGAGCCAGTCGATTCTCTTGTATGCCGCGGCGTTCACGCCCGTGTTGGCCACCTTGCCGGGGTTGGCGCCGCCGTACTTGCCGCGCAGCCGGTCCTGCTCAAGGTAGCTCAGCACCAGTCCCAGGTGCGAGAAACCGACAGCCTGCACCGTGTCGATGGTGGCCCCGACGACGCACCCGGGCATCGTGCTCTGGATGATCGGCGTGAGCGTTCCGGGAGCCATCAGAACGCTGCTGAAGCCGATGAACGGGTTCTCGTCGCACAGCATGGCGCGCCACCACGCGGCGTTGGCGAGCGGCTCGGCCAGGCGCATCAACCGATCGACATGTTCCTTCGCCACGGCCTGCGTGCACAAGTCACGGGGGCTATCCTCGCCGGGCCAGGTGACCTTGAAGCTCTCGGCTGTCGCGCCCGCCTCGATCGTGAAGACAGGCGTCCCGTCGGGCATCCGCAACTCGTGGCTGCGCTTGCTCTCGTCGGCCCGTTGCGCGTCCACTGCGGCGCGCAGCTCGGGGACGCCGTCGTCGCCTTCGGACTCTTCATCGACTTCGACCTCGAGGCTGGACGAAGCCGACGACGAAGAAGAGGCTTCCACGGTCGACTCCGTGCTTTCTCCACCGCCGAGCGCGTCGCCGACGACGAGTTCGTCGGACGGAACGTGAACCTGCAGTTTCGTATTGATGTTCTTCAGGAACGGGTTGAGGGACTCGCGCTCGTCCGGTACGTCGCCGTGGTCGGTCGTTTTCTTCATCCCCAGTTCTTGCCCGAATTCGCGGCGAAGGAGGTCGATGCAGATGTTCTGGAGCTTGACTAACTCCACCTTGCGTATTTTCTGGATGCTTCGCAGAGCCGCCCGGTCGCTCTGTTTGCCTGCTTCCTCGATGCCGAGGGCCTTCAGCCTGGAGATGCAGGTGTTGTAGTTTTTCCAGGCAAGACTGTCGTGCGCTCCATAGCCACCTGCGCGAGAACGGAGTTTTCCGCCGATGATCTCGGAGCCCATCAGCGTCAGGACGCCGCTGATGTTGATCATCTCGAAGGGCATCGGCATGCGGCCATACGTGGCCATCTTGCCCACCAGCGCCGACGTGGCGAAGCCCAGGTACGCCGCGACGGACCCCGCCGCGATCAGGCGGCCGCGCCGCCATCCCTTCCCCGCCTCCTGCGCCTTTTTGGCCTGCGCGTCCAGGTCCTTGTCCCGCAGCTCCAGGTAGCGGTCTTCATCCTCGGTCAATCCTTGGGTCGGGTCGGTCTGCCGGCCCGCGGCCGTGCTGGTGGCAACCGCCTCTTTCAGGCCGTCGATGAAGTCGTCCTGGTCGTCATCCTCGATGCCCATCTCGTTGGCCAGGCGCCGCAACGCCGCATCGGGGGCGAGAGCCGCATGCTCACTCAACAGGCGCTCGACGTTGTCGGCGTTGCGCTTGACCTGGAAGTGCTCGGCGATGCGACGCGTGCCGTCGAGGATCAGCCCCTCGCCTGTGTCCGTGGGTGCCCGGCCCCTTTGCATGGGCCTGACGTTGCCCCTGTCGTTGTCCGCGCCATCCATGGGTGTGGGACGCGGCCCCCCGGCGCCTACGCGGCTCATGCGACTGCTCCACGTCCCGGCTCCTGTAGCGAACCCGCGGAGGCCGGAAACATCTTCTCGAACTCGCGCTCATAGTCGATCAGCTTGCCAACGAGGACGTGATCGCGCCACTGGCGCACCTGCAGCGCGAACTGCGACACCGCTTGCGCGAAAGCCTGCGCCGGCAAGTTGTCGGGCAACTGCAGCCGCACCATGAAAAAAAGGGAGTCGTCGACGGGATCGTGGCCGAAGGCGGCGTCCAGCATGCCGAAGAGGGCCGTCTGGATTTCCAGCAGTTGCCGCAAGGCATCCGCCTCGCAGTCAGGCTCCGGGTCGCCGAGCTCGTACCGGAGAAATGCGCTGCTCCGCGGCTCGCTGAAGTGCAATCGACACTTCACATCCTGCAGGACGAAAGGCTCGCCTTGGCTGAGTGCTTCGGGCTCGAGGACATCGAGCAGTTGGCCGGCGTCATGGCAAAGCGAATCGAAACCGGATTTCGATATGTTCATTGTTAAGCTCCCTTGTTGGCGAGCTTGGGTTGCCGCTTCCATGAAGATGGTTCCGCGGCGATTCGCCGCGGCGGCGCCTCAGAAGATCGACAGCCCGGTTTTTGCGGTGAAGAGCTCCAGCGCCTTCATGCCGAGCAGCGAGTTGCCGCTGGCCTCCAGCGCCGGCGACCACACGCACAGCGTGAGGCGATCGGGCACGACGGCCACGATGCCGCCGCCCACGCCGCTCTTGCACGGCAGGCCGATGCGGAACGCGAACTCACCCGCCGCGTCGTAGGTGCCGCACGTGAGCATCAGCGCGTTGACGCGGCGCGCCTGCCGCTCCGTGAGGATCTGCTCGCCGGTGTAGGGATGCAGGCCGTCGCGGCACAGGAAGCCCGCCGCGCGCGCGAGTTGCAGGCAACTCATGCTGATCGCGCAATCGTGGAAGTACGCGTCGAGAACGGCGCCCACGTCGTTGTCGATGCGGCCGAAACTTTTCATGAAGTTGGCCAGCGCCGCGTTACGGAACCCCGTCGCCGCTTCGGACGCCGCCACCTCTTCGTCGATATGCACCGCCTCGCCGCACAGGCTGGAGAGCAGGGCGAGCATCCGCGCCTTCGGGTCGAACAAGCTCACCAGCCGATCGGTGACGGCCAGCGCGCCCGCGTTGATGAAGGGGTTGCGCGGAATGCCCTGTTCCGTCTCGAGCTGCACGAGCGAGTTGAATGCGTTGCCGGAGGGTTCGACGCCGATGCGCTCCCAGAGCTTCTCACCCATCTCCCGGATGCCGAGGGTCAGGGAGAACATTTTGGAAATGCTCTGGATGGAGAACGGTGTCGTGCTGTCGCCGGCATGGGCCTCATGGCCGTCGCAAGTGCGCAGCGCGATGCCGAACTGCGTCGCCGGCACGCGTGCAAGCGCAGGGATGTAGCTTGCCACCTTGCCCGCCTGGCCCAGCTCGGGGCGCAGCGTGGCGACGATGTCTTCGAGGATCGGCTGGAACTGCATGGCGCATTGTGACCGCGGCGCGGCGTATTTGCCGGCTACGACTCGACGTTGAAGAAGGCGAGCTTCTCGCCGCGCGGGAGAGACTTGAGCCGCAGTTCGGCGCGTAGCGCATCGCCCTTGCTCGCGTACTCACGCGCCGCGAGCACGCGCACCGGCGGGCGAGCGCGCGTGAACTTCGCGCCGCGCCCGAACACGTGCTGGAAGAAGCGCTGCTCCACGTCGAGCGCGATGCCGGCGTAGTACACGCCGTCCTCGCATTCGAGGAGGTAGAGCCAGTAGGGCGTGGGCGGCGGAGTAGTCGCGGTTCGGGGCACGGGCGCATTGTCGCCGCAGCGTTGGAGCGACAATCGCCGCATGGCCCAAGGCAAGCGGATATCGGCGGAAATTTCAGGCGACGCGCTTCTGGCGATCAAGGAGATGGGCGCGGCTGCGAAGCTCGCGCGCACGAAAGCCGGTGACGGCCAGGCCGCCGCCGCGGCTCGACTGGGCGTGCATGTTCAAACCATCGCGCGGATCGAATCAGGCGAGCCGGGCGTGGCGATCGGGCATGTGCTGGGCATGCTGGCGCTGTATGGGATCGCCGCGAAGCTGGAAGCGGATTTGCCGGGCTGCGGCTAATCCCTCAACGCGGCGCTGACGACAATCTCGATCCCGCATTTCGGGTTCCCCATGGCCGCCTGCACCGTCGCGCGTGAAGGCGTGCGGCCGGCGGGAATCCAGGCATCCCAGATGGAATTCATCTCGCCGATCTGGGCGATGTCTTTCAGGAAAATCTGGCAGCTCAGGATGCGGCTCTTGTCGCTTCCGGCCTGCTCGAGCAGCTGGTCGATGGTGGCCAGCACCTCGGCGGTCTGTTCCTTGATGCCCTGGTCGATCGATCTTCTCGGTACCTGCCCGGCGAGGTAGGCGACCTGGTTGAAGATGGACACGTCGGACAGGCGGGGACCGGCGTTGATTCGGGAAATTTCTGTGTTCATGTCGTTGTGCGGTTATGCCGCGTTCTCCAGTTGAATGGCCTGCTCGCGGAATTTGCGGTGGTCTTCCCGGGGCACCAGCGATCCGCCGGTGGTCCAGAGCAGGTGGGTTGCATCGGCCAGGCGTTCGCCCAGGTCGAATCGCTCGATGTACTCGCGCCCGGCGTCGCTGCTGGTGATCCACGACGGCCCGGGGAACCCGGCGGCCGCCGACGGCTCGATCTCCAGCTGCTCGCACTCGTAGGCTCGCAGCAAGCCGGACAAGAGCTGCTCGTCGGTCACGGTGAATACGCCGGACAGCACGCGCTCGATACGCGACGCCACGAGCGCCGAGGCGCGCGGCACGGCGAGCCCATCGGCCGCCGTCTTGTTGTCCAGACCGTAGTCGTACACGGACACGTCCTGCTCCGGACCCACGGCCATCTGCAGGAGCATGCAAGGCGACGCTACCGGCTCGGCGAAGAAGCAATGCACGTGGGGGCCGAAGAGCCCTGCGAGTCCGAGGGCGATGCCCCCGGGCGCGCCGCCCACGCCGCACGGCAGGTACACCAGCAAAGGTTTGTCCTGCGAAGGAAGCCTTCCCGCCGCACCGAGTTGCGCCGCGAGCAAGGGAGCGCAGGCAGCGTAGCCTGCCAGAAGCAGCGATGAATTCTCGTCGTCGACGAAATAGCTGTTGACGTCCTGCCGCGATTCTTCCCGGCCGGCGGCCACGGCTTGCGCATAGTCGCCGTCGTGCTCGATCACCAGGGCGCCGCGCTGTCGCAGCGCCTGCTTCTTCCAGGCCTTCGCGTCGCTCGACATGTGGACCACGGCGCGAAAGCCCAATGCGGCCGCGAGGATGCCGATGCTCATGCCCAGGTTGCCCGTGCTGCCGACCGCAATGCTGCGTTGCGCGAACAACGCGCGCGCCTGCGGCGATGCAAGCACCGCGAGATCCGCGCCAGGTTGCATCAGGCCCGCGTCGATCGCGAGCCGTTCCGCATGCGCCAGCACCTCGTGGAAGCCGCCGCGTGCCTTGACGGAACCGGCGACGCCGAGCAGATGATCAGCCTTGATGAACAACTTGCCGGAAGCGGCGGGAAGGCCCAGCGCGCCTTGCAGGCGTGTCGCCGCGAGCAACGGTGAATCGATGACGCCGCGCGCTTCGCGAAGTTCGGGAAAGAGCGTTGCCAGAAGATTGGCGGCTCGCGCCAGCCGGTCCGCGGCCTCGGCGAACTCTGCGCTGCCAGCAGTCTCGGCCCGGCCCGGTTCACGCGCGGGATTCAGCCACAGCAGCGGCGTGCGCGTCGTCAGCGCGGCGGCCATCACCGGCGACACGCCGCCTGGTGCCGTGGTCACTTCGCCGCCTCCAGCGACCTCGCGCCATAGCGGCGCACGCGCAGGTCCGCCTGTTCCTGATGGCCGGCGAAGCCCTCCATGGCGCACAGCCGCGAGCAGTATTCGCCGATCATGGCCGAGGCTTCGTCCGTGACGACGCGCTGGTAGGTGCAGGTCTTGATGAACTTGCCGACCCACAGGCCGCCCGTGTAGCGGGCCGCGCGCATCGTCGGCAGCGTGTGGTTGGTGCCGATCACCTTGTCGCCGAACGACACGTTGGTCCGCGCACCCAGGAAGAGCGCGCCGTAGTTGCGCATGTGCTCCAGGAAATAGTCCGGGTCTTCGGTCAGGACCTGGACATGCTCGGAGGCGATGCGGTCGCCTTCGGACACCATTTCATCCAGCGTGTCGCACAGGATGATCTGTCCATGGTCTTCCCAGGCCACGCGCGCGATGTGCGCCGTGGGCAAGATGGCGAGTTGCCGTTCGATCTCGGCCGGCAGCGCTTCGCCAAGCACGCGCGACGTGGTGAGCAGCACCGTGGGCGAGTTGACGCCGTGTTCGGCCTGGCCGAGCAAGTCCGCGGCCGCCATCTCGGCGTCGCAAGTGTGGTCCGCGATGAGCAATGTTTCGGTGGGACCGGCGATCAGGTCGATGCCGACCTGTCCGAACAGCTGGCGCTTGGCTTCCGCGACATAGGCGTTGCCGGGACCCACGATCATGTCCACCGGCGCGATCTCGCGGGTGCCGATGGCCAGTGCCGCGATGGCCTGCGCGCCGCCGACGCAGTAGATTTCGTGCGCGCCGCCCAGGTGCATCGCCGCGACGATGGCCGGGCTCGGGCGGCCGTTGAAAGGTGGCGCCACCGCCACGATGCGGCGCACGCCCGCGACGCTTGCCGTGACGACGCCCATGTGCGCCGAAGCGATCAGCGGGTATTTGCCGCCCGGCACGTAGCAGGCGACGGAATCGACCGGGATGTTCCTGTGGCCGAGAAACACGCCGGGCAGCGTTTCGACCTCGACGTCGCGCATCGACGCTTTCTGGATTTCCGCGAAGCGCCGCACCTGCGCCTGCGCGAACTCGATGTCCGAGCGCTCGCGTGGCGTGAGCGAGGCCACGCACTCGGCGATCTGCCCGGCGTCGAGACGAAACGTCGCCGGGTTCCACGCGTCGTACTTGAGCGAGAGCGCACGCAGCGCGTCGTCGCCGTGCGCTTCGACATCCGCGATGACGGCTGCAACGACTTCGCGCACTTCGGGGGCGCTCGCGCCTTGAGACGGGACGGGCTTTGCGGCTTTGAGGATTTCAATCATGGTCTGTGAAGGAGTCAGGTGTTGATGGAAGGAGTCGGCGGCGCGGCGGGCTCGCGCGGGGGCAGCAGCCTGCGCAGCGCCTCGAAGAACAATTCGGACTGGACGCGTTCGCCCTTGATCTGCGCGGCGGTGCGCCGGGCCAGCGCTTCGTCGGTGATGGGCCGCAGCGCGTAGCCGGAGCCGCCGGCGAGCACCTGCTGATGCGCCGCGCGCTCCAGGAAGTACAAGTCGTCGTAGGCATGGGAGATCGCCCGGCCCGCGACGATCACGCCATGGTTCGCGAGGAAGGCGACGTCCCGCGTTCCCATGGTGCGCGCGATCCGTTCGCCTTCGCCCGCATCCAGCGCCAGGCCGTTGTAGTGCCGGTCGACGGCGATGCGGTCCATGAAGCGCAGCGCGTTCTGGCTGAGCATCGGGTCGATGGCGCCCGCCTCCGTCAGCGTGAGACAGCTCGCGTACGGCATATGCGTGTGCAGGACCACCGCATGGCCGGTGATGCGATGCACGGCGGCGTGGATGAACAGTGCGGAAGGCTCGACGCCGTGGATGCCTTCCAGCACTTCGCCGGATTCGTCGACCAGGACGATGTCCGATGCCTGCACTTCGCTCCAGTGGAGGCCGCGCGGGTTGATCAGGAAGCGGCCTTCCCCCACCGCCACGCTGAAGTGATTGCAGACGCCTTCGGACAAGCCGTGCATCGCGGCTGCGCGCAGCGCCAGCGCAAGGTCCGTGCGTTGGGGCAAGCTGGCGGGGGCGAGTGGTCTGTTCATGTCGTTCATCCAGTCGGGACCGCAATTAGCGCGCAAAGCGATGCGCTCCGCAAGATTCGCAAATGCGCATCGGAGTGACGCACGAAATGCCCCTGATCGCGAATCCGGGAATGCGTTGCGCACGCCGCGTGCCTGCGTGCAACAGCGAGGAAACGGCCGGTCCTTCCGGCAAGCCCCCTTCGCACTCGTGCGAAGGGGGCTTCGCACCAGTTGAGAACTGTGACTTTCGCGCGCATTGCCCTAAAGTCGCCGCTCGGATCCACACCAGCCGCCAAGTCACCCGTCTGAACCCCACCAGGAGCTTCCATGAAATTCCGTTCCGTTCCGCTCACCGCCGCCGTCCTCGGCCTTTGCATGACCGCCGCCGCGAAAGCGGATGAATCGGGCACGATCCGCAAGCTGAAGGAGACCAACACGATCACGCTGGCCAGCCGCGAGGTGTCGATCCCGATCAACTACCTGGGCGACAACCAGGCGCCGGTGGGCTTCGGCATCGACATCTGCATGCACGTCGTCGATCACCTGAAGAAAAAGCTGAACCTGCCCAACCTGAAAGTCGCGTACAGCCCGGTGAACTCCACCAACCGCATGCCGCTGCTGGCCAACGGCACGACGGACATCCAGTGCGCCTCCGACGGCAACCTGGAAGAGCGCTGGAAGCAGGTCAGCTTTTCCAATACGTATTTCATGTCCGGCATGAAGTACCTGGCGAAGAAGTCGGCGCACCTCGCCACCATCGAAGACCTGAAGGGCAAGACCGTCATCTCCACGGCGGGCACGCTGAACCTCAAGCTCCTCTACGACTTCAACGAGAAGATGAAGCTCGGCATGAAGATCCTGTCGAGCACCGACCATGCCGAAGGCTTCCTGATGGTCGAGAGCGGCCGCGCCGATGCGTTCGCGCTCGACGATGTGCTCCTGGCAAGCCTGATCGCGAGCTCGAAGGAACCGGCTGCGTTCGCGCTGAGCAAGGCCGATTTCGGCCCGCCCTTGCCCTACGGTCCGATGATCCGCAAGGACGATCCGGAATTCAAGAAACTGGTCGACGAAGCGACGGCGGAGCTGTACAAAAGCCCCAAGATGAAAGTGCTCTACGACAAGTGGTTCATGAAGCCGGTTCCGCCCAAGGGCATCAACATGAACCTGCCGATGAGCGATGCGCTCGCGAAGACGCTGGCGCGTCCGACAGACGGGTTCGACCTGTCGAAGTACCCGAAGTAACCGCGCCACCGCCACCGCCGCCAGGACAGTGCGATGAACTACACATGGAACTGGAAAGTCTTCTGGGACATCGCCGTGGAGGGGCGGCCGCACTATGTGCTGCTGCTCCAGGGCCTGGGCTGGACGGTGGTGACGGCGATGTGCGCCTGGCTGCTCGCGCTGTTGCTCGGCTCGGTGGTCGGCGTGCTGCGCACCTTGCCCTCGCGTGCGGCGAGGGTGGTGGGGACTTGCTATGTGGACCTCTTTCGGAACATCCCGCTGCTGATGCAGGTGTTCATCTGGTTCTTCGTGCTGCCCGAACTCGTTCCCGAGGGCCTTGGCCGCACGTTGAAACAGATGGACCAGGGGCCCTTCGTGGCGGCGGTGCTGGCGATCGGTTTCTTCATGGCCGCGCGCGTGGCCGAGCAGGTGCGCGCCGGCATTCAGGCCTTGCCGCGCGGGCAGGACATGGCCGGCACGGCGCTCGGCTTCTCGCGTTTTCAGACGTACCGGTACGTGCTGCTGCCGGTCGCGTACCGCATCATCCTGCCGCCGCTCACGTCGGACTTCATGGCGACGATCAAGAACACGTCGGTGGCCATGACCGTGGGGCTGCTCGAGCTGACGGGCCGCGCCCGCGCGATGCAGGAATTCACCTTCCAGGTGTTCGAGGCGTTCACCGCGGCCGCGCTGGCCTACCTGATCCTCAATCTCACGGTGACGGCCTTCATGCGCTGGCTTGAAATGCGGCTGGCCATTCCCGGCCTGATCGTGGTGCGTTGACATGTTCGGCGAATTCGACCTCGACGTGATCTGGCGCGCCGCGCCCTACCTCTTCGGCGAGGGCATGGTGTTCACGCTGACCCTCACCGCGATCGCGACGGTCGGCGGCATCGCGCTCGGCACGGTGCTCGCGCTGGTGCGCCTGTCCGGCGTGCCGGTGCTCGCGCCGCTGGCCGGCATCTACGTGAACGTGTTCCGCGCGCTGCCGCTGATCCTGGTGATCTTCCTCTTCTATTTCCTCGTGCCGTACCTCGGCCAGTGGCTCACCGGCGCGAGCCGGCCGCTGCAGGTCGGCGCGCGCAACTCGGCCATCGTCACCTTCACCTTGTTCGAGGCGGCTTACTTCTCGGAGATCGTGCGCTCCGGCGTGCAGTCGATCCCGCGCGGACAACTCGCGGCCGCGCAGGCGCTGGGCATGCGCTACCTGCAGACGATGACGCAGGTCGTGCTTCCACAGGCGTTTCGCGCGATGGCGCCGGTGCTGCTCACGCAGACCATCGTGCTGTTCCAGGACACATCGCTCGTGTACGTGCTGTCGCTCACGGACTTCCTGGGCGGTGCCACCAAGATCGCGCAGCGCGAAGGCCGGCTCGTCGAGATGTACCTGTTCGCGGCGCTCGTGTACCTCGTGATCTGCTTCGCGGCGTCGCGGCTCGTGTCGGCGCTGCAGTCGCGGGTCGCGACACCGCACTAAACAAGAGAGAGACAACCCCATGATCGAGATCGACCGGGTGAGCAAGTGGTACAGCCCGAAATTCCAGGTGCTCAACGAGTGCTCGCTGCACGTGGATCGCGGCGAGGTGGTCGTGGTGTGCGGGCCGTCGGGCTCGGGCAAGTCCACGCTGATCAAGACGGTGAACGGCCTCGAAGGCATCGACAGCGGCACGATTTCAGTCGCCGGCACCAGCGTGCATGGGCGCGGCACGAATTTGCCGCAACTGCGCTCGCGCGTGGGCATGGTGTTCCAGCACTTCGAGCTGTTCCCGCACCTGCGCATCATCGACAACTTGTGCCTCGCCCAGCAGCGGGTGCTCGGACGGCGCGCGGAAGACGCTCGCCTGCGCGCCATGAAACTGCTGGATCGTGTCGGCCTGCAGGCGCCTGCGCTCAAGTAGCCCGGGCAACTCTCGGGCGGCCAGCAGCAGCGCGTGGCGATCGCGCGGGCCCTGGCCATGGACCCGATGTGCATGCTGTTCGACGAGCCCACCTCCGCGCTGGACCCGGAGATGGTCAATGAAGTGCTGGACGTGATGGTCGAGCTTGCCGGCGAGGGCATGACCATGATGGTCGTCACGCATGAGATGGGCTTCGCGCGCAAGGTGGCCGACCGCGTGGTGTTCATGCACGACGGCTCGATCGTCGAAAACGCCTCCAACGAAGAATTCTTCGAGTCGCCGCGCAGTGCGCGGGCGCAGGCCTTCCTCTCGCGCATCCTCACGCACTAGTCATCATTCACCAGGGCAACACGTGGAATTCCAAACCTCACAGCCGGATTCGGGCAGCGTCATCCAGGACACGGTCGTCATCGGGGCCGGCGTGGTGGGCCTCGCCGTGGGCACGCACCTGGCGCGCCGCGGCATCGCCGTCAACGTGGTCGATGAACTTCCCGCGGCGAGCGGCGCGAGCTACGGCAACTCCGGGTTCCTGGTGGCCGACACCGCCATGCCGGTCGCGCTGCCGGGCATGTACCGCAATGTGCCGTCGTGGCTCGCGGATCCGGAGGGGCCGCTGCGCGTTCGCCCGGGCTACATGCCGAAGGCCGCGCCATTTCTCTTCAGCTGGCTGAAGGCGAGCCGTCGGGCGCAGGTGCTCGCGTCCAGCGACGCGATGCGGCAGATCCACCACCCGACTTTCGACGAGTGGAAGACCCTGGTCGGCCCGCAGGTCTTCGATGCATTGATACGCCGCACCGGGCAGGTCTATCTGTGGGAAGGCGAAGGTCCGACCAGCACGCCGATGGAGGACGAACTCCGGGCGCGCCACCGCGTCGACGTCGAGTCGCTCACGGTCGAACAGATCCAGGAAATCTATCCCGGCATCGCGCCATCGGTGCGCCGCGCGATCGTGGTCCCCGGCAACGGCCACACCACCAACCCCGGCCGCCTGTGCGGTGAATTGCTGCAGGCTTATCTCAACGCTGGCGGAAGGGTGACGCATGAACGCGTGCAGAAGATATGGCGCACGGAAAGCGGCTTGTGGCAATTGATGACCACGGCCGGCAAGCCCCGGTTCGCGAAGCGTGTCGTCATCGCGGCGGGGGCCTGGTCGCACCGGTTGCTGGAGCCGCTGGGCATCAAGGTGCCGCTGGAGTCCGAGCGCGGCTACCACGTGGTGCTGCCCGATCCCTCGGTGCAGCTTGCGATGCCCATCCTCCACAAGTCGGGCTACTTCGGCGTGAACTCGATGGAGATGGGCTTGCGCCTGGCGGGCACGGTGGAAATCGCCGGACTGGAAGCCGCGCCCGACCAACGCCGCTGCGACGTACTGGTGCGCAAGGCCAAGCGGCTCTTCCCGGCCTTGCGGCATGGCGCGCCGCACATGTGGCTGGGGCATCGGCCCTCGGTGCCAGATTCGGTTCCCGTCATCGGCAGCGTGCCGCATCACGCCGGGCTCTACACCTGCTTCGGTCACGGCCACTGCGGCCTCACGGCCGGGCCGGCCAGCGCGCACCTGGTGGCCAGGCAGATCGTGGGCGAGCCGGTGGACATCGACATGAAACCCTATTCGATCGAACGCTTCATGCACTGAGCGTGCACCGCGTCGTGCGATCGGCCGCGCCCTAGAATGCAGGACACCCCGGCCAGTGTCGTTGGCTCGGGGGCCCCATGGAAAACCTGACCCGCAACTTGTGTGAAGTCGTGAGCCGCGCCGATTCGGTGGCGGACTTCTGCCGGCGCGTCGGCATCAACCGTCAGCAGTTCAACAAGTACCTGGCCGGTGCGCACCTGCCTTCGCACCGCACGATGCTGAAGATCGCGCAGGTCTGCGGCCTCGATGCGGGTGACTTCCAGCTGGACCCGGCGGCATTCCTGGACCGTGTGGAAGGGCGCAATGCGCGCGCGGCCGCCGCGCCTGCGGGATCCGACCCGCACTTCCAGGCGCTGGAAGGCATGGCGCGGTCCTCGTTGAACAGCCTCAAGCCGTTCCTTGGAAGTTACTTCCGCTACCACCACTCCTCGATCTTCCCGGGCCGCGTGATCCGCGCCGTCACCGTGATCTTCCAGGCGAGCGATGTGGTTCGTTATGTCACGGTGGAGCACATGCCGGCCTCGGACGACAACGAGGCTTGCCGATTCAGCTATCGCGGCGTCTGCTACCTGATGGGCAACCGCGTGTTCATGGGCGACTACGAACACCGGCAGCTCAACGAAATGACATCGACGATCCTGATGCCGCAATTCCGCACGCCGATCCGCTACATGTTCGGCCTGCTGACGGGCATCGCCGCCAACACCTATGGCCAGCCGTTCGCCACGCGCGTCGCCTTCGAGCGCAAGAGCGACACCAGCGTGATCCACAAGGCGATGGTGCGGCAGGCGACGATGCTGCTGCCCGGCGATCCGCAGATCCCGGGGAATGTGCGCAGGTACCTCGGGAACGCCGAGGGCGCGGTGTTGATGGGCAGCGAGTAGCGGCCCTTCGGCTACACGCTGGCGCCGTCGGCCTTCACCTGGTCGGCCAGGCGCGTGATGGCGTAACCTTTTTCGGCGATCTGGTCGCGGGGCCGCTCGACTTCGTAGGGATGCACGAGATTCGCCGTCTCATCGATATGGACGCCGCTCTGGCGCAACTCCCAGTCGAAGTTCTCTGCCTCCGGAGGAATCGGCTTGCCGGCCGGGACGATGAGATAGGTGAGCTTGTTGCCCGACTCGGGGCGGCGAAAGACGTCGACATTCATGCGGTCATCGTAGCGCGGGGCCGCGTAGGAGGGAAGCGCGTCCTGTCGACCGGCGAGCCTCAGCTCATCCACGAACGCCACCGAGCAGCCGCTCGAACACATCCTCGCCGCCCATCTGCCCGCCCTTGAGCATCAACTCGATGCCGTCCAGCGCCGCGTCATCGGCGTGCGTGCGGCTCACCGTCACCCCCGGGCCCAACTGGCCGAGATAGGACAGCCCCCACAACCCGAGCGCCTGGCTCGCGCGGCTGGACGTGTCGCCGCCCGCGATGCCGAGCCGTCGAAGCGGCACGCCTCGCGATGCACAGGCATCGAGCACGCCGCGCAGGAACTTTGCCCCTGTGTGCGCGACATCGGCCGCCGTCGATAAATCGCGCGGGTGCTCCGCGTCGCCCGAGACGGTGGTGACCAGCACGTGATGACCGTCCGCCAAAGCCTGCACGATGCGATCCTGAACGGCCGTCGACTCCGCGGCGTTCATCAATTGCGACGGCTGGATCGTCACTTGCAGGTACGAGGTCGCTGCCCGCACTTGCCGTGCCGTCACCGGCGACAGGCTGCCCGCGAAAACCAGCACCGGCCCGGTGGCCGCGGCGAGTTCAATCCATGGCAGCGGGGCAATGTCGGGTTCCCCGATCGCGCGCCAGTGCGCGATCAGCGCCTGCGCAACGCTGCTTGCGCCTACTGCCAACGTGCGGCGAGCCTGCGCGTTCTGCCAGATCATGCGGCCAATGGCCGCGAGATGATCGGGGGCGGCAACATCCATCAGCACGGCGCTTGCGCTTTCGTCCCAGCGCGCCGCGAGGGACTCATCCTGTTGCTTCGGGGGCAGCGCATACACCGGATAGTGCAACGCCGCCACCGGCTCCAGGCCCTGCAATGCCAGATGCCGGCGCAAGTCGCCCTCCTGCATCGGCGTGGTCGGATGGCATTTCATCGTCGGATGCCGGTCGATGCGCTCAACTAACCCATCACGTCCCGCGGCAGCAAACAGATTGCTGAACGCGCAATACCGCCCAAGGCTGGGTTGGCCACCGACGATGAACACGCGCCCATCTTCCACATGCGGGCGCAGCGCGCGTACCGCCGCGCCGATGCTCCCGACAAGCGGCGCGCTGTCGAACGTCGAACACACCTTGTAGTGCAGCATGGGCACCGCCAGCTTCGCAAAGAACGCGCCCACCGGCGCCAGCTCGCGCGCCATTTGGTCCGGCGACATCGCCCGCGCCGCGCCCGCAATGCCCACTGCATCCAGCGGCCCTCCGAGCATCTCCGTCGCACGCTCAAGTTGCCGCGTATCCGGCACACCCAGAAAAAGCATCGCCCGCAACCCGGCCTGCGCGAGCACGGCAAGCGTGTCCGTCGCCCCGGTGAAGTCATCGCCATACCAGCCGAGGCGCGGCGTTTTCATTTGTGTTTCTTGCCGAAGAATTCGATCGCGCGGCGCAGTGGCGGCGAATTGGCCGAACGATCCGCGAGCGATTCGCCCTTCTGGACGGCGTCCCATGCCTGCTGCAAGCTCGCGACACCGGCGGCGGCGCCATCGGGGTGCGCAAGAATCCCGCCGCCTGACATGAAGAGCAGGTCGTTCGTGCGCATCGCCTCCCACGTCACGGGCACGGTGCCGGCCCATTGCCCATTGGAGAACGCCGGCAGTACGGCGTCATCCAGCCCGGGGGCGAGCGGGGCCAGCGTGTCGTGCGCCGACTCGATCACTTCCGCATCCGTCTGCGAGAACTTCCCTTGCAGCCCGTGCACGTGCATGTGGTCCACGCCGGCCAGGCGCCACAGTGCCTGGTACGCCTGGAACGAAAACCCCAGCAGCGGATGCCGCGACAGCGCGCCGTATCCATTGCGGTGCCCATGAATCGCGAGCGAGGTATGCCGCCGCAGCGTCTGCACCGCCGAATACCCGCACCAGTTCAGGCTCACCATCGCGCAGCTTCCACCTTCGCTCTGCACCAAGTCCGCGTGACGGCGCATCGCGTCCGTCTCGTCGGTGATGTTGAACGCCACCATCACGTGCTTGCCCGTGCGCTCCTGGTGATCGCGCACGCGGCGCATCACGGCCTTGATGCGCGCGTCGATCGGCGCGTGCTCCGGATCACCGCAGCACTCGTCGTCCTTGACGAAGTCCACGCCCGCCGCGCACAGGCGCCCGACCAGCTCTCCCGTCTCTTCGGCCGACAAGCCCACGTTGGGCTTGATGATGGTGCCGATCAGCGGACGGTCATGCACGCCCGTCAACGCGCGCGTGCCGGCGATGCCTTGCACCGGCATGTCGAAACGGCGCCTGTACGACGCGGGCATCTTCAACGATTCAAGACGCAGGCCCGTCACTTCACCGAGGTCGAACAGATTTCCGGACACCGTCGCCGCGAGCGTCGGCAAATTCGCACCCACGTTCGCCACGGGAAAACTCACCCGCAAGCGCGCGCGCTGCCAGCGTTGCGTGGACATGTCGATGCCGCGCCGGTCCAGCCAGCCGTTCGGCAGCGACGGCGCGGGCGCGACGTCGAGCAGCTCGACCGACTCCACCGTTGCGCGCGCACGCTCGCGCAGCGCATCGGTCTCGCCTTCCACGCGCGTGAAGGTGCCGCACGATTGCTCGCCCGCCAATACTTCCGCGACATCGCGCGGATCGAGCGGCGTCTCGATCAGGTAACTGGCTTCGAAGCGGTCGTCCTGCATGGCGGGTTCAGAGCGTGTTGAGGTCGGGGAAGGGCCGCACCGGGTCCTTGCCGTCCCACTGCTGCGATGCTTCGCGGATCATGCGAAAGAGCTTGCCCTTCGGCCCGGCGACTTCGGAGAGTTCAACCACCGTGCCGGGGTGAACGCCCGGATGCGAAGGCTCCTCGAAGTACACGAAGCGACCCTTCTCTCCCACTTCACCGCCCATGCACACCTTGAACCCCGCAGCCTGCGCGCGGGCCAGGTCGGCGTCGAAGTTCTCCGTCCAATACGCGAAGTGCTGCGCGCCCTGGTGCCCGGCGCGGATGAAGTCGCGGTACATGGATGGCACGTCGTTGCGCACCTGCAGCAACTCCATCTGCAAGCCGCCCGCGTTCGCGAGCGCCACCGAGTTGTGCGGCTCATAGCTTTCGCCGCGGTAGGTGTAGTTGCGGATCGGCACACGCGGGTTGTAGAACCACGGGCCGACGCCGAGCACGTTGGCCCAGTAGTCCATCGCGGCCTCGATGTCGGGCACAAGGTAGGCGACCTGGCGGATCTCGCCAAAGAATCTGCTCATTGAAAGAACTCCCTTATTTGAGGAAACCGGTCGAGAACCACGGCACCGCCGCGACGACCACCAGGCCGATGAAGAGCGCGGCGATGTAGCCGCCGATGTGCTTCAGGCCTTCGTCCGGATGGATCTTCGAGATGGCGCAGGCGCCGTAGTAGCCCACGCCGAAGGGCGGCGCGAAGAGGCCGATGCCCATCGCGAAGATCACCACCATCGCGTAGTGCACCTCGTGGATGCCCACGGCGCGCGCAATCGGAAAGAGCAGCGGGCCGAACAGCACGATGGCCGGGATGCCCTCGAGCACGCTGCCCAGCACCACGAAGGCCACGATGGAAATCGCCATGAAGCCGATCGCGCCGCCGGGCATGGACTTCATCGCCGACGCAAGGTCTTGCGAGAACCCGGACTGCGTGAGGCCCCACGCCATGGCGGTGGCGCAGCCGACGATGAAGATAATCGCGCCGGTGAGCGAGGCGGTCTCCACCAGCATCGAGGGGATGCGCTTCAGGTCGAACTGGCGATGGATGAAGATGCCGACGAGCGCCGCATACACGATGCCGATAGTCGAGACTTCCGTCGCAGTTGCCACGCCTTCCACCACCGCCGCGCGGATGACGAAGGGCAGCGCGATCGCGGGCAGCGCGACCAGCATGAAGCGGCCGATCTCGCCGCGGCTGTAGCGCCGAACGGCCGACAGGTCTTCGCGGCGGTAGCGCCACCACACGACGCTGCAAAGAAACACGCCGACCACCACCGCGGGCAACAGGCCGCCGGTGAAGAGCGCCGCGATCGAGACACCGGTCACCGAGCCGATCGTGATCAGCACGATGGATGGCGGAATCGTCTCGGTCTGCGCACCCGTGGCCGAGAGCAGCGCCACCAGGTCGCCGGGCTTCGCGCCGCGCGCTTTCATCTCCGGGAACAGCACCGGCGCGATGGCGGCCATGTCCGCGATCTTGCTGCCGGAAATGCCCGACACGAGGTACATGGCGCCGATCAGCACATACGACAGCCCGCCGCGCACGTGACCGAGCAAGCTCGCAAGGAAGCGGATCATGGCGCGTGCCATGCCCGTCATCTCGATCAGTGCACCCAGAAAGATGAAGAGCGGCACCGCGAGCAGGATCAGGTGCGACATGCCTTCGTCGAGCCGGCCGACCAGCACGATCATCGGCGTGCGGGTGGTGAGCGCCAGGTAAGCGAACGTCGCCAGCGCGAACGAGAACGCGATAGGCACGCCGCCGAACACGCAAGCTCCCACGATCAGAACGAAGAACACGATGAGGTTCAACTTGCCCAGCGGCGCGAGCAGCGGACCGGCGAGCCAGAACACGCCGACGACCAGCGCCGTCATGGCCAGCGCGATCAACACGCGTCGCAGCGCATGCAGCTGGAACAGCCGCAGCAGCGCGAGCACGCCCATCAAGCCGAGGCCGACGGGGATCGCAGCCGCGCGCCATGCGTTGCTGAGCTCCATCGCCGGGCTGACGACGGGCATCTCTTCATACGCGTATTCGAAGGCGGGCCACATCACCAGCGCGAGGAACGCGATCGGGATCGTGAGCGCCAGCGTTTCGAGCATCGCGCGTGCTTCGGGCGACACGCGGTTGACGATGCCCGTCATGCGCATGTGCTCGCCGCGCCGCAGCGCGACCACAGCGCCCAGCATCGAGAGCCAGAGGAACAGGACGGACGCAAGCTCGTCCGACCACACCAGCGGCTTGTGGAACACGTAGCGCGAGATCACGCCGGCGAGCAGGACGATGATCTCGACCAGCACGAGGCTGCCAGCGACCGTCTCCACCGCGCGGCCGATGGCGCCGTCGACACGCCTTGCGAGTGCGCCAAGCGGCGTCGCGGGCGCGAGGGTCTCCGCTTCAGCGGCGAGGGAGGGCGTCATGCCGGCACCTCGCCCGCTTTAGGCCAACTTACCGACCGACTGCTCGAGCAAGCCCCAGGCTTCGTCGCCGAAGCGGCCTTTCCACTCGCTGTAGAAACCCGCCTCGCGCAGCTTCGCGCGGAAGCTGTCGGGGTTGGTCTTGTTGAACGCCAGTCCCTTGCCCGCGAGGTCGGACTGCAGCGTCTCGTTGAGCTTGCGGATGTCTTCGCGCTGCGCGATGGCGGCGTCGTTGATCGCGCCCGACACGATGGTCTTCAGGTCGGCGGGCAGGCTCTCCCACGTGCGGCCGTTGGCGATGAACCAGAAGCCGTCCCAGATGTGGTTGGAGAGCGAGCAATGTTTCTGCACTTCGTACAGCTTGGCCACCTGGATGATCGGCAGCGGGTTCTCCTGCGCGTCGACGATCTTCGTCTGCAGGGCGGAGTACACCTCGCTGAACTGCAGGCTCGCGGGCGAGGCGCCCAGGCCCTTGAACATGCTGATGGACAGCGGGCTCACCGGCACGCGGATCTTCAAGCCGTCCATGTCCTTCGCGGCGACGATCGGCGACTTGCTGCTCGTCATCTGGCGAAATCCGTTGTCCCACATCTTGTCGAAGGCATGCAGGCGCATCTTGGAGATGGCGGTGCGCACGTGCGCGCCGACCTTGCCGTCCATCGCGCCCCACACCTGCTTGTAGTCGCTGAAAGCGAAGCCCGTGGCGTTGATGGCCGCGACCGGCACCAGCGTGGCGATCACGAGCGCCGACGGCGTGAAGAAGTCGATGCCGCCCGAACGCACTTGCGCGAGCATGTCCGTGTCGCCGCCGAGCTGGTTGTTCGGGAAGATTTTGATCTCCACGCGGCCCTTGCTTTCCTTCGCGATGCGATCGGCGGCCTCCTGCGCGCGCACGTTCAGCGGGTGCGTCACGGGCAGGTTGTTGCCGTACTTGAGCGAGAACTCCGCGGCGTGCGCGAAGCGCGGCAGCCCCACGGCCAGCGATGCGGCGGGCAGGGCGCCCAGGCCGCGCAGGATCTGCCTGCGCGTGGGTGCGGTCGTGAAGGTCATGTCTTGTCTCCTGTGAAGGGTTTTGAGGTGTTCTGAGGACAGGTGCATTGCCTCGTCCTGTGAGAGGCGTTAGAGTAGGCTGCAGCAACCGGCGCGTCAAACCGGTGTATGAGGGGTTTTGAGGTGCCGATGCCGCGTATGGAGGAGGTGGCGGAAAGAGCCGAAGTCTCGCTCGCCACGGTGGACCGCGTGCTGCATGGCCGCAGCGGCGTGCGCGCCTCCACGGTGCGGCGCGTGATGGAAGCCGCGGCGGCGGTCGGCTATGTGTCGGATGGCCAGGCCTTGAGCGCACTCGCGCCGCAGCCGTTGCGATTGGCCTTCCTCATCCCCGAGGGCAGCAACCGCTTCCTGCAGATGCTGGGCGACATGATCGGCTACTCGCACGACCACTGGGCGCCTTTCAATGTGCGATGCCATGCGGAGTACATCGAGGCCTTCAATCCCGAGGCGCTTGCGCGGCAATTGCTGAGGCAGGGCCGCAAGTGCGACGGCATCGCATTCATGGCGCTGGAGCATCCGCTCGTGCGCGAGGCCGTGGCCGAACTCGCGGATCGGAAGGTGCCCACGGTCACGCTGATCTCGGACTTGTCGAACTCGCGCCGGGCGGCGTACGTCGGCTTGGACAATCGCGCCGCTGGTCGAACCGCGGCCTACCTCATCGCGCGTTTCATGCCGCCGATCGCGCGCGGGCGGCGCGCGAAGGTCGCGATGATCGCCGGCTCGCTGAGCTACCGTGCGCACGAGGAGCGCGAGGCGGGCTTCCTGCACTTCTTCCAGGAGCAATGCCCGGACGTGCACGTGGTGGGCATCCGCGAGGGCCATGACGACGCGGAGAAGAACCACGCCCAGGCGACCGCGCTCTTCAGGCAACACGGCGACCTGGCAGGCATCTACAACATCGGCGGTGGCGCGGAGGGGATCGGCCGCGCGATCCACGAAGCGAAGCTTTCGCGAAAACCGGTGTTCATCGGCCATGGACTGACGCCGGACACGCGCGCGCTGCTGATCGACGGCACGCTCGACGCCGTGATCACGCAGAACCCGCAAGGCGCGGTGATGAACTGCGTGCGCATCTTCGCGAACCTGCGCGATGGGCGCGAGCCCACGAGCGGCGTCGAGCAGGTGAGAAGCCAGGTGATCTTTCGCGAGAACCTGCCTTGAGCTCTGCAGTGCGCGCGCCAAGCACAATGGCCGCATGAGCAAATCGCTGCACCGCCTCTTCCTCCTGGCCGGCGTCGCCATCGGCGTCTATTTCCTGATCTCGTTGTTCGCGAACCTGTCGCAGTTGGCGGATGCGGCGGATCGTGTTTATGCGGGGTCCGGGCGCCCGTTGTTCCTCACACTTGCGGCCGTCTCCGTGGTCGCATTGCTGGCGCCGCTGTTCTATTACTTCAGCCTGCCGCGTCCGCTGATCCCGCCGGCGGAAACCAGCGGTCCGGTGCATGACGCGTATCTCGCCCGACTCGCCATCGAGTTGAACGCGAATCCGCATGTTGCCGCGGTGCGCAAGGACGAGCCGCACTGGGAGATCGACGCCGCCATCGCGCACCTGGACATGAGGGCCAAGCAAGTGATCGCTGAACACGCGAGGACCGTGTTCATCGGCACCACGCTCATGCAGAGCGGCCGCCTCGATGGACTGGTGGTGCTGGCGACGCAGGCGCGCATGGTGTGGCGGATCGCGCACGTCTATTACCGGCGGCCTTCGCCGCGCCAGTTCCTCTATCTCTATTCGAACGTCGCCGCCTCGGCGCTCATCGCCGAAAACATCGCCGACATCGACCTGGGCGAAATCACCGCGCCTATCGTGGCCGCCGCCACGCCGTCGCTGGTCGGCGCCGTGCCCGGCATGCAGGCTGCCTCGAACCTGCTCGTGAACAGCCTCGCGAACGGTGCGGCGAACGCATTCCTCACGCTGCGCGTCGGGCTCGTCGCTCGCGGGTATTGCCGCGCGCAGGCGATGCCGGGCCGGGCCGAAATCAGGAGGCGCGCGACGCTGGATGCGCTCGTGATGTTCGGCGAGATCGTGCAGTCGAATGCCGGCCAGATCGCGGGCGCCGTGTGGCAGCGGATCGGCGGCACGGCGGCGCAGATCGCGAGGTCGGCGGGCAAGGGAGTGGTCAGCGCGGCCACCTCCACGGCCGAAGGCATCGCGGATGCGACGAATGCCGCGGTGGCGTCCATCAAGTCCGCCCTCGAAGTCACCGGGAAGCAGTTGAAGGACCTGGCGGAGAAGGCCGTGCGATTAAAGGGTTCTTGAATCCGTTGGGCCGCGATTAAAGCATCCTTTAATCACTTCGGAGATCGAAGGCACGCAGGCCACGCTCACCGACGTGTTCGACCAGGAAGCAGGCTTCGACGTGCGCAACGCCGACGACGTCGAAGAGGTCACCAACTACCTGCGCGCCTTTCGCCGCGTGCAGCAGCAACTGCGCTCGCCCAAGGGCCTGCCCGTGAGCGTGAGGCTGCTGTGCGAAGCCCATCGCCTGCTGCTGCGCGGCACGCGTGGCGCGGGCAAACAGCCTGGTGAGCTGCGTCGCTCGCAGAACTGGATCGGCGGTACGCGGCCGGGCAACGCCGTGTTCGTCCCGCCGCCGGCGGAGCGCGTGCCGGCCCTGTTGGCCGACCTCGAGAAATTCATCCATGCGCGCAAGCCCGACCTGCCGCCGCTGGTGAAGATCGCGCTCGTGCATGGGCAGTTCGAAACCATCCACCCGTTCCTGGATGGCAACGGACGCCTCGGGCGACTCTTGATCGGCGCGCTGCTGGAGCAGTGGGGCTTGCTCGCCGAGCCGTTGCTGTACCTGAGCGGCTACTTGAAGAAGCATCAGCTGGAGTACTACCGCCGGCTCTCGGCCATCCGCACCGATGGTGATTGGGAAGCCTGGATTGCCTTCTTCCTCGAAGGCGTGAGCGTTGCCGCTGCCGAGGCAGAGCGCGGCATTGTCGCCGTGGCAAGCCTTGTCACGGGCGACCGTCGGCGCCTCGTGGAGTCGCCGCGGGGCAGCCCTGCGGGCTACCGCCTGTTCGAGATGCTGCCGATGATGCCGCGATTCACCGTGGAGCAGGCGCGGCAGAAACTGGAGTCGAGTTTTCCGACTGCCAACACCGCCGTGAAGCTGCTCGAGCAGCTTGGGATCCTCGAAGAGTTGACGGGCCAGAAGACCAACCGGATTTATAGCTATCAGCGATACGTCGAGCTTCTGACCCGCTGACCGATACGCCCGCCCGGACCCATCAGCACACGAACCACACAACCGACGGCTGCTCCTGCGGCTCGAGGGGTTCGGAGTCGGACGAGGCGCTTACTGCGCAACCGGCAAGCAAAGCGCACACCGTCAGGATGACCAGAGTTTTCATGGACGTCGGCCTAGACGCTCCGCGTCACGGTGACAGGCGGGGAAGCAAGGCGCACCCTGCCTTGCGGATCGGTCAGCTCATAGATCACGACAACCGAAAGCCCCTCCTCCAGCCCGGCGGGCGCGCAGCTGCGCGCGCGGCACTGACTCGTTGACGAGGCGCGTACGCGC
>JAZKIF010000040.1:0-21749 GCA_040385005.1 Pseudomonadota bacterium | reverse complement strand
GCAGTACGCCGTCCTCAGTAATGCGCGTCTCGACCGCGTCCGGGATCCCCTGCCCGATCGTCTTGTCCCCGTGAACGATGAAGATCGTGCCCACGGTGACGGAATCGGGGAAGGGGGATGGATCGTCCGTGAAAGAGCTTCCGACAAAGAAGGTCGAACAAGGGGGCGGGTCCCCTTCGCGAATGACGTTGCCGGTCGCGAGCGACACGTGAGAGTTGACACTGATCTTGTTGCCGGCCAAAGCGATCTGAGTAGGTACGCCGTCCGCGCCGCCGCAGCCGCAGGCCAGCACGAGGGTAGCGATCCAGGCGGTCAGGTTTTTCATGGATGTCTCCTTTTACCGGTTAAAAGCTGGGAGCCCTGATGCGCCTGAACTGGTAGCCCGCGTAACTCACGGGAACGCTTCCTGTCGCCACGATCCATGCGGTTGCGTCGGCAATGGAAATGCCCGGGCTCGCCGCCTTGATCGTCGCGTAGTAACCCGCCACATGCGGCGCCGCCATCGAGGTGCCGCCGTAAGCCTGGGTGGCCGTCGTGCCCGAGGTGACCGACGAAACGACGTTATAGCCTGGCGCCAGAAAGAGGGCTCCCGAATACGACGCCGGGTTTCCGACGTTTGATCCGCCGTTCACGCTGTTGCCCGTACCACCGTTGTTGGTGGCGGCGACCTTGATGGTGTTCGGGGTACACGCCGGCCATGAGACGCCGTTTAGAGAACTGCCGTTCCCCGTGATGACGACAATCGGGATGTTTCTCGAGTAGAGCAGGGCGATGGAGTCTTCGATGCCCTGGTCATACGCCGCGCAATCGGAGGCGAATGGCGGCAGCGCACTCCACCACACGCTCAGGTTGACCGTGTATCCGTCGCTTGCCGTGCTGGTATGGACCGCCTGCAGCGCGGCCAGCATGTCGTTTCGATAGATGGTCGGCGCAAACTTGTTGGATGGATCGAACGAGAAGACTTGCGCCGACACGATGTACGCATCAGGCGCCACGCCTTGCAGGCCGGTGGGAAGGAGCGTGCTCTTGCGTCCCGCGGCGATTCCCGCGACGTGCGTTCCATGCGTGCACGCGGGGAAAGTGCTCGAAGTGGCGGGGCAGGCCGCGATCGACACGGGTTCCCCGGACCCCGGGTAGTTCAGCGGACTGTCGCCGAACGCATTCGGCGCGGGACAGATCGACTTGTACGGCAGCGAGTTCGACCCCGCGCAGAACTCGAACGTCACCTTCGAGGCCCCATTCATCTTGAAAAACTCATGGTTCTTCTTCACGCCGCTATCGAGCACCACGATCGTCTGGCCCGCCGCGCGATGCCCCGCGTTCCAGGCCTGCGGCATGTTGATCAGTGCTTCGCTCGTCGCCAGGCCCGCCGTGGCCACCGGCTCGTTCAGGCGCACGCGCAGGATACGCGGATCGGCATCCTGGTAGAGCCGCGCCAGCGCCGCGTGCGAGAGATGCAGCACCACCGCGCCCACCTCGCTGAAATCCTGCCGGTGCAGCACGCCGTCCGCGACGCCGGGTCCGAGGATTTCCGCGAACGCGCGCGTGACACTCGCCATCTGGTTCTTCCACGCGCGCGCGGGAAGGAAACCTTGCGACGGTGTGTACGCATCGCCGCCGCGCAACTCGACCAGCACTTCGGCCGAACCCTGCGACTTTGCCGCGGCGAGCGCCGCCGGTGAGAACTGCGCCGCCCGCGCATCGCTGAACGCCGCGGGCCGCATCCCGCGCACCTGTCCGTCCTCGCGCAGCAGGTGATAGCCCTCGCGCGTCACGCGCAACCCCATCACCGGCGACAGGGCCGTGACGCGCCTCGCGGCCGCGAGATTCATCGCATGCCGGTCGCCCAGGGAATCCAGCAACTGGCGGCGGGCGTTGGCGGTTTCAGGCAGGTCCATCGCACGGAACCGCACGCTGCGGTCGCGCATCACGTCGAAATCGAGCGATTCGGTGTTCAGCGTCACTTGCACATCGGACCATCCCTGCGCATCCAGGTCGCGCTCGATGGCGTCGAGCCGGCCGTCTCCATTCCACAGGCGCCGGCGCATCTTGTCCGTGGGGTCCCGCATGAAGGAGCGCGCGTTCGCGCTCGCCGCGAGGTACTGCAGTCCGGCGGGCGTGAGGTACAGGCCCATCTGGCCCAGCCCGTTGTTCCATCGGCCGGCCGTCCATGCGGTATCGCCGAGTTCCAGCAGGAGCGCCGAAGCGCGCGCGGGCACGACGGTCTTGATCAACGCTGTGCGTTCGGGCGTCTCGCCCAGCCCGACGTCGACATCCAGCGCCACCATGACGCGAACCGCGCCCCGGCTCTGCGCCTGCGAAAGGAGCGACTGGAATTCGGCTGCGTCGTATTGCGCGGCGAGAGCCGGTGCGCAGGCCACGACGGCCCCGAGAACGACTGCGCAAAAGAAAGCCGGAGCAGCCCGGCGGCGAAGCGAGATTGGCATTTTTCTCCCTAGATTCTTTGCCAAAAGTGGCAAAGAGCGCCAATATACGCCATAAAGACTCCAAACGAATCCTTGCGCACTAATTCGCCGCTTCCGGATGAGCCGTTTGGCCGCACCAACACTCGTGTAACAAATGGCGACACGTTGCGCCTCATCCATTAAAGTCGGCACCGGTTGCTCGTCATTGCGGATCCGGGTTCGCCGGACCGCTCGGCGCCGCCGCCCTTCGAGGGCGGGCGGTGTCACTGTCGTAGTTGGCGCAAACCACGCCTCGTGGCCGCCGTTCGCTGGATGGCCCGTGCACTCACAGGGATCCTCCAGATGGCATTGACCAGCCAAGACCTCGTTTTGAAACTTGTGGCCGGCATGTTCGGCGCCGCCCCCGGCGATTTCCTCGACCCGCTGACAGGACAGCTGAACAGCGTGGGCATCGAGCAGCTCGCGATCGACCTGGGCAATTCGAGCCAGTTCAACGCGCTGTACCCCACGACGCAAGGCGGCCACGTACTCGCCGGCGCTTTCCTCGCCCAGATCGTTCCCGGCTACTCGCCCAGCAATCCACAGCATCTGTCGGCGCTTAACTGGCTGGCCGGCCAATTCGACAGCGGTGTGCCCGCCGGCCTCGTGATCCTGCATGCGCTCGAGGCGCTGTACGCCTTGCCCGCGAGTGACCCGACCTGGGGCGCCACGCGCGCCCACTGGGATCAGGTCGCCGATGCGGCGGCGCGCTTCGACCTGGCCGGCCTGAGCGGCGCGACCCTCGACGTGCTGAAGGATGCCGTGCAGGCCCCGGTGTTCGACAGCGCCGAAGTGAACGGCACTGCCCTCGTGATGCACTACACCGACCTCAACGGCCTGCACACCCCCGGTCCCTCCACGAGCGCCTTCGACGTGCGCGTGGGCGAAACGGTGCGCACCGTCTCGTCCGTCAGCGTCGATGCGAGCGCCAACACCGTCACCCTGACGCTGACGAGCGCCGTGGTCGCGGGCGACGTCGTGACGGTGGCCTACACCGACCCGACATCCGCCAACGACACGGCCGCCATTCAAGACGGTGTCGGCAACGATGCGGCGACCCTCGCTGCCCATGCCGTCACCAACACGTCGCCCGACACCGCCGGCCCCGTGTTCGCAAGCGGCACCGTCAACGGCTCCACCGTGGTCCTCACGTACACGGATGCGAGCAAGCTCGACGCGACGAACGCGCCGGGTGTCTCAGCGTTCACCGTGATGGTTGGCGCGATCGGGGACACCGTCACGAAGGTCGCGGTGGATGCCGCCGCCAAAACCGTGACGCTGACGCTCACCACCGAAGTCGACGACACGCAAACCGTGACCGTCGCCTACAAGGATCCGACGGCCGGCAACGACACCGCGGCGTTGCAGGACGCGCTCGGCAACGACGCTGGCACGCTCGAAGCGACGAAGCTCACGAACACGTCGCCGGACACGACGAGCCCGGTGTTCAAGGAGGCCACGATCGATGGCGACACGCTGGTGATGACCTACACCGAGGCGAGCTCGCTCGAGGCGTTCCTGGTCCCGGGTGTCTCGACCTTCACGGTGAAGGCCAACGATGTCGTCGACACGGTGAAATCCGTGACGATCGACGACGTGGCGAACACCGTGACCCTCACGCTCAACAAGGCGGTGGCATTCGGCGATACGGTCAAGGTCGCGTACACCGACCCGACTTCCGGCGACGACATCAAGGCGCTGCAGGACCAGTTCGGCAACGACGCCGCCTCCTTGACCGCGACCACCGTCACCAACGACACGCCCGACGCGGCCGCGCCCACGTTCGTGAGCGCATCCGTCAACGGCTCGACACTCGTGATGAAGTACGACGAAGCGACCACGCTGGACGCGAGCAGCACGCACGAGCCGCAGACGGGCGCTTTCACCGTGAAGGCGAACGGCAGCAAGATCGAAGTCAAGGATGTCGCGATCAACGCGAGCTCCAAGACCGTCACGCTGACGCTCGCGAGCGCGGTCGCCGATGGGCAGACCGTCACGCTGGCCTACGCCGACGAGAACAAGGGCACCAACGACACGCGCGCCATTCAGGATGCGGCCGGCAACGATGCGCTGAGCCTGGACGCCACGACGATAACCAACGCGACGGCCGATACGACGGCGCCGGTGTACTCCGTGGGCACGGCCACCGTCAATGGGTCCAGCCTGCAGATGACCTACACGGACCTGCACAACCTGGACTCCTCGAACGTGCCGGACAAGGGCGACTTCGCGGTCACCGTCGGCGGCTCGCTGAATCCAGTGACCAATGTTTCCATCAGCGGCAAGGTCGTCACCCTCACGTTGACGACGCCCGCATTCAATGGACAAGCCGCGTCCGTGGTCTACACGGACCACACGGGCGGCAACGACACGAAGGCGATTCAGGATCTGGCCGGCAATGACGCGGCGAGCGTCACGATTGCGACCGTCACCAACGCGACTCCCTTGCCGCCCGCGGACACGGATGGTCCGGTGTTCGGGAGTGCTGAAGTCATCGGCTCGTCGCTGGTCCTGCATTTCACGGATGCGAGCCTGCTCGATGGCGCGAACGAACCCACCACGACGGACTTCACCGTGAAAATCGGTGCTTCGACGGTGACGGTGAACAGCCTGGAGGTCGATGCCGGCCTGAGGACGGTGACGCTGCATCTCGCGACCGCGGCGATTGACGGTGACATTGTCAAGGTGTCGTACACGAACCCCACCACTCCCGACCTGCCCTTGCAGGATGCTTCGGGCAACGATGCGCCAACCTTCGGCTTGAAGGATGTCACCAACAGCACGCCGGACGTGACCGCGCCGGTGCTTGCCACCGCATTCGTCGCGGACAAGAGCCTGGTGTTGACTTACACCGAGCTCAATAACCTGGATGACAGCCATGTTCCCGCGGAAGGGGACTTCACGGTGATGGTCGGCGCGCTCGAGAACGTGGTGCTCGACGTCATGGTCAATGCGGTCGCCAACACGGTCACGCTGACCTTGACGGACAGCGTGAGCGTGGGCGCTACGGTGACGCTGGACTACGACTCGTCCGGTTCCGGAAACATCCAGGACGCGGCGGGCAACGACGCCGTCGGATTGATCGCGCAGATCGTGAATTCCGGCGGCGCCTGATTTGCCCCGCGGGGCGGCGGCGACTCGGTTCTAGTCGTCGGCCTTTCCGTCCAATGACTTGGCGCCGGTGTTTCGCTTCTTGCGGGTCAACGGTTCGTCTTCGCTGTCGCTGTCGCCGAGGACGGTGACTTCCGTGAGCTTCTCGATTCGCTTCCGGTTGCCCCGGTCGATGCTGGTGGCCATGGCGTCGTCGTCCTCATCGACTCCGGCATCGGCATCGGCATCGTCTCCCTTGTCGACGACAACTTCTTCGAGCGTCGATTCGACGAGGGATTCCGACGTGACGTCGGCCTTGACGAGCTCGGGTGGTGTGATATCGACGAAGACCTCCTCACGCGCTCCCCAGCAGGTCAGCAACTGGGCGGCGGCGGCTGACCACACGGTGCCGGCGGCTCCACCCACCGCGCCGGCTGCATGACCGGCCGCTTCCGCAACGTGCCCTGCGACCGTCGACACACCGCCATACACGGTGGACACGGCGGTTGCGACAGGCGGCGCCGCCTTGGCGATGCTCGCCCCGGCAAGGTCCAAGGAGCCACCCGTGAACTTGATTGCAGCTTCTCCGTAATAGGCCCAGAACTGGTTTCGAAAAACGAAGCCTGTCAGCATCGCGAAGCCATTCAGCGAACTGAGTCCGAAGAATGCCGCCATGGTGGTGCCGGTCTTCAGCGTGGCGACAGTGGTGACGAAAGCCTGGGTATAGGCGATGTAGCCGGCCGTGTAGCCGATCAGTTTCGCGGTCATCTGTGCGGGGTTTCCTCCGTAGGCTTTGATGGCTTGGCGCCAGCCCACCCTGATGCCCCCGGCCTTGTTCAGGTTGGCCTCCTCGATCTCCTGCATGGCCTTGTGTTGCTTCACGCACGTCTTCTGGGCGTTGCGCACGGTCTCCAGTGCGTGTTCGAACACCTTCACCTGCTTCTCGGCCAGGGGATCTTCGTGCGTCATGAGGTGCAGGCGAAGCTGGCCCAGCGTCTTGCGCATTTCGCTTTCCATCTTGCGCAAGGAGGTGGCCCAGGTATCGAGCCGCTTCAGGTGGAAGCGCGCCGTTCTGCCCTTCTCGTCGCGGACCGCCGTGTTGGTGCCCGGGCTGAAGACCGCGCCCCCGATTTCCGACCGGGCGGCATTTTGCGCATGCACGAGGGACTGCGTCGCGAAGAACGTGATCGGCAGGCTCACCGCGAGGTCGGCCACAATGCCCGCAGTTCCTCCCACGGTCACGGAAACAAGCGGACCCAGGGCGCCGCTGATCATGTACCAGAGCCCGAAGAGGCTATAGGGACCCTCTTCAATAAGTTTCGCCCGATCCTTCGCGGCGCCCACCAGCAGTTCTTCGGCCTTGATCCATAGGTCCCCATGTTCGGGCGGAACGCGATCCTTCATCAAATCCGTTTCCTTCCCCCCCGGCCATCTCACCATCAGACTCGTCTTGTCCCACTTCGTCGTCGGGGGCATCCGACCGTTTTCCTCGAGCATGACGATGTTGAACAGCGTGCGGCCGTCCGGCAGGCTGAATTTGAGCTGACCCTTCACCGGCTCGAGGGCAAC
The DNA here is from genome assembly GCA_040385005.1 of Pseudomonadota bacterium. Lineage (GTDB taxonomy): Bacteria > Pseudomonadota > Gammaproteobacteria > Burkholderiales > Burkholderiaceae_C > Ramlibacter. The sequence goes on along the minus strand of JAZKIF010000040.1, from coordinate 14,625 downwards.
ATCGTCGTTGTCGTTGTCGTTGTCGTTGGAGCCGGAAACGCGGATATCGTCGGGATCGATCGAGAACGAATTGACGTAGGTCCATTGGATGCCCGAGCGCGGGTAGCATTCCGGCACATCCTTTGTGTCGTCCGTGCGTTTCAGCCCGATGCGGTGACCGAATTCCTGCTGGATCAGCCCACCGCAGATCACCCGGCACTTCAGCGCGAGGTCCGCGTTTGCAGCCTTGAGCAAGGTGAGTTTCGCTTTTGCAGCCTTGAGCGGCTCAGTTTCCGGAGCATCCGGGTTCGTCAGGTCATGCAACTTCTCCAGGGCCATCATGTCAAGGTAGTTCCTCGCCATGTCCCCGGAATGATTGCCATGGTCGAGATAGGCGGTGTTGTCGGCGGCCGGATATCCCGGACCCTGGGCCCGGTACTTGCCCGCAAGAATTTCCCCGACGAACATGATCACCGGCCCGGCGGCGACGACGAGGTTCGCCGGGGCAGGCAAGGACGCCATCGCGGCGAACCGTACCAGGGCGACGATCGCACCGAAGCCCGCTGCGAATGCGATGCTCGCAGTGGCGGTGCTGTTCTTGAACTGCGCCAATTTGCCGCGCAATGCAGGCAATGTAGCGATGGCGACGTCGTGAAGTTCCTTGAGTTTTTTCCCGGCCAGCTTCTCCGAAGGGCTGAGGCTCATGTCGGCGCATACGATGTTCTTCTTGAATTCCTTCTCGAAGGCGGTGAGCGCATCGGGCGTTTTCAAACCGATGCTTCTGCCCAGGGACTGGATGCTTTCGCTGTCCACCTGCGTGGCGAAGTACTCCAGGATTTTTTCTTCGGTCGGCAGAGCCGCCTCGAGCGGCAGGCCGCTGTCGGCATTGAATACCGCCTGCATCGCTGCGTTGTCGAAATTGGCTACGTCATCGTTCTGCCCGTCGACCTTCGCGACTTCGGATTCGGAGGAAGTCGAACTGACGGATACGCGGCTGTCCGTGGAACTCACGGATACGCGGCTGTCCGTGGAACTCACGGATACGCGGCTGTCCGACGAACTCACGGACACGCGGCTGCCGGGATTCGAGACACTCATGCCCGCGCTCCCGCCCCGGCATCGGCCTCGGGAAAGATCTTGTCGAATTCGCGGCCGTAGTCGATCAGCTTTCCGGAAAGCACGGTCTCCTGCCAGGCTTGGACCTGCGCGGCGACGCCGGTCATCACCTTCGCCAGATTGACGGCCTCCACTTCTTGATCGAGCGGCAGCCGCGTCACGAACAGCAGCCGGTCGTTGATGCCGTCGCGCGCGAACATCGCGTCCACGCCGCCCATCATCAGCAGCTGCATTTCCAGGATCTGGCGGTAGACCTCGACCTCCATGTCCGGTTCCGGGTCGCCGATTTCGCACGTGAAATAAACGCTGGAGCGGATCTCGTTGAAGGTGACCTGGCAGGTCACCCCGTCGATGAAAAAGTCCTGCCCGTTGGCGATCATCTCGGGCTCGGGCAGGCCGAGGTGAATGCCGGCTTCGCGGGCGAGTTCGGTGAATTTCGCTTGTTTGATGAGCATGGTGAATTCCTGGAAATGCTCGGAACTACGATTGCCGCGGCACTGAGCTCATGCCCGCGGCAAGTGGGTTTCATTCGCCAGTGGGTTTGGCGGGCGTTGGCTCGAACGTCTTCTTCGCCTCTTCGAACGTTGCGCGGTTCTTGCCCAGCGATCTGTCGGCGGCCTCGGCTTTCTCCTGCCGCAACACCTTGCGCTGCGCGGCGGCAGCCTGACCCTTGGCCACATCCGGTGTTTCGAGCGTTGGTGCCAGCAGATCCCTGCCCGGAATGTCCGGAGCCCGGTGGCCGCCGACCGCCGACGTGAGGCCGTTGATGCCGCCGCCGATCAGGAACGACGCGGTGCTGCGCTCCACATTCCCGGCCTTGAAGACGAAGCCCGCTTCATCCATGCGGTCGCCCAGTGCCGGATCGGTCCAGGGCTGAAGCCCGCTGTCGCGCATCATGCGGAAGACGTCGGACAGCGCCTGCCTGGAATCCGGAGCCCGGCTCCCGAGATGCGTGGCCTTGCCGAATCGAAGGGCCTGCAAGGTGTGCCAGGAGCAGTTGTTGGTATATGCGATGCCGTCGGTGAAGCCTGGCGAGACGATGCTCGGCTCCTGCAGGAACCGTGGTCCGAAGATCGCTTCGACATCCTTTTGCGAAGGGATGGCGTCGTCGGGGCCGCCGATGGGCGCCAGCACCGCATCGACGTCGAGCGCGCCGGCTCGCACCCCGCGGATGAGGTTGTCGACGCCGGTGTTCGGGTCGGCGCAGTAGTTCCACTGGCGCGACGCGAGTTCCAGGCTCCGCTCGTGTCCTTCGTCGACCCACTTCTGCAGCGTGTCGAAGTCCCCCAACCTGGTGAACATCACGATCGGCATGCCGGTGTCGTTGTAGGACCGCTCGGGCGGCAGCAATTTGTCCTTGTACCAGGTGGCAATGCCGGCCTTCTCCCAGTGCTCGAACAGCTCGGTCGTATCCCAGGTATTGGTGGGCAGCCCCAGCGTTTTAGGCATGAGGTTTTCGACGACGGCCTTCTTGTGCCTGGCGACCAGGGGGACCGATTCGTGGTTGCAGAACAGGGTCGAGCCATTGCCCTTGATGCTCATCAGGGAGACGTGCACGATGTTTCCTTCGTACATGTCCCGGTGGTAGCACACGAGGCCCAGTGCCTCGTTCGGCCCCAGCTTGTGCAACTGCTCGCCGGCCTTGGCAAATGCCGCGACGAACCAGTACTCGTTCTTCGGCTCGTTCATCGCCTTGAGCAGGAACCCCCCCTTGTTTTCCATGTCGGCGCAAATCTGCAGGAACACCTTCGTTCGCTCGGGCGTATTCGCCCGGAAAGCGTTCCGGCAGGTTTCGAAGAGCGCCGTGTTCTGCATCCGCGCGGGTTCCGTGGGCCGGTCCGCACGCCAGTTGCGCACCGCCGGGGGATCGAAGGTCATGAACCCGGCGGCGTCGGGGCGGAATCGTTTGGCCAGGATGGGCGCGAGATCCTGCGGGGTGGTCGCCTGCGAAAGTTCCTTCTGGAACTGGGCGATTACTCCCTCGTCGGCGCATTCCAGCCTCGCCCAACCGAGTGCGATGTTGCCGAGAAAGTCAACGCTGTCCGGCGCCGACATCGGCACCTTGCCGTGCAGGAGGAAATCTCGGATTTCCCCCTTGGTCCAATTGACCTTGTCCAGCGGACCCGGAGATTTTCCGTGCGCAGAGTGTTGCTCGGGGGCATTCTCGATGTGCTCGGCCAGCACCCTCGCTTGCGCGGACTTCATCTCCCCGAGATCGAATCGCGAAGTCATCGGCGCTGGATGAGTGGCCATTGGATGCGCCGCGGTGCGCTGCGGGTTCAGGTGCGTGAGGTCTTCGCCTTCCATGAGCGCGACGTAGCGCGTGGACGTGCTGTCGGGTGCCGCGAAATGACCGACGGTCGCTTCGCTTTGCCAGCCGCCGGGTGGCGCCGTGTCCGCGCCGAGGTTTTCTCGCAATTCATTCGTTTCAGACGGGTTCGTCCTCAATTGCACATGCCCTGGACCGTGTTCGACATGGATCGACGCGCGCTGGCCGTTGAATGGCTGCTTCGCGGCCGGCTTGTAGTCGCGTTGCCTGGCTTGGGGTGTGGACGGTGCAAGATTGCGCGTCGACCTTACGCGGCTCACTACGGCTTTTGAAAGCATTTCATTTCCTTGGAATGGATGAACGTTCAGGCGCCGTTGCAAGCGCTCAGGGCCGCGCGCGCGGTGTCCACGTGCTTGCCGACCTGAAGCGCCAGCTCGGCGCCCGTCAGCGGCGAGCGCCAGGGCATGTCGATGCGGTAGGTGAGCGTGTCCGACTCGGGCAGGATCCCGAATTGACCCGTGCCGGCGTCGTCCGCGGGGCAGGTCGCGTTATAGGCCAGCAGCCGGGGGAAGATGCCCGCGTCGTGGACCGGGCCGAGGTCGAAGCAAAGGCTGAGGACATCGGCAGCTTGTTCCTCGTCGTGCAGGAGGCCGACCGTGACGCCGTCCACCTCCACGTGCCGAGCCTGGGCGATCTGTTCCCAGTCCTGCAGGCCGACCTCTTCGCAAAATGCGCGTACCAGTTGTACATAGTCCAGTTGAATCATGGGGTCCCCTCGCGGGCTTGCCGCGGGAGGAATTCCCGACACGCGAGCCAGCCGGATTAAGTCGCTGGAACACCCGAACCGGTTCCGCGCGCGGCGGTCAGCCCTTGCCGGGGATGGGGTTGCGAAACCCGAGATTCAGCAGGTTCCACGCGGTGATCGTGGAGATCGCGAAGCCCAGCTCGGCGATCTCCTCGTCGCTGAAGTGCTCGCGCAACTTCGCGAATTCCTCGTCGTCGGTCGCGTGGTGCGAGCGTGACGTCACCGCTTCCGCCCAGTTCAGCGCCGCGCGTTCGCGGTCGCTGAAAAAGGGTGCCTCGCGCCAGCCGGCCACGGCGTTCACATGCCGCGGGTCGGCATCCAGCTTGAGCAGCTCCGCCCAGTGCATGTCGATGCAGAAGGCGCAGCCGTTCATCTGAGAGACGCGCATGAACACCAGTTCGGTCAGGCGCGCGCCGAGCAAGTCGCGGCGGATCGCGCCCGAGAGATCGAGCAGGCCCTGGAACGCCTTGGGCGCGAGCTGGAAATAAGGGAGCCGGGCGGTGAGCTTCGTCATGATGGAATGCCTTTCGGTTTCGAGGCGACCGCACCATGCGGCCGCTTCTACCCAATAAGACGTTGCTCCCGCGTCGCCCGTGACAACACGCGGAGAATTTATTGCAGCGGCGGCACGCCCAGCAGCTTGTCCGGATTGCGCATCGCATAGATGCCGGTGATGCGCTCACCGTCCGTCGCGCAGCTGATCGCCGACTCCACCTTTCCATTCAGGTAGCGGACGATGCCCGGCTCCCCGTTGATGATCGCGAGCCGATAGACCAGCTGGTCGCCCAGCCGCATCGAATTGGCCAGGAATAGATTCGCGATGCGGTCGGCGCCGTGTAGCACCGTCGAAATGGCCGTCGCCTTGCCGCCGCCATCGCCAACGAGCTCCGCGTCTTCGGCCAGCATGGCGCGGATCGCGTCGCGCTCCCCACTGCGCGCTGCCAGCACGAACTTCTCGAGCACGCGGCGATGCGCGTCGCGCGGCACGTCGAAGCGCGGCCGCTCCTGGCGCACACGCCCGGTGGCGCGGTGCACGATCTGGCGGCACGCGGCCTCGGTCTTGCCAAGCAGCGCGGCGATGTCACCGTAGTCGTGGTCGAACACCTGGCGCAGCAAGAAGGCGGCGCGCTCCTCGGGCGAGAGCCGCTCCAGCACCCACATCAGCGCGACGGAAACTTCACCCGCGAACTCCGCCGTGGACTCGGGCGTGTTCTCGTCGAACCGCACCACCAGGGGTTCCGGCAACCACCAGCCTACGTACGCTTCGCGTTCGACCTTCGCGGCGCGCAAGCGATCGATGGAGAGCCGGGTCACCACCGTCACGAGCCAGGCTTCAGGGGATTTCAATTCGGCCACGTCCGCCTTGCTCCAGCGCAGCCACGCGTCCTGCACCACATCCTCCGCGTCGGCGCGCGTGCCGAGCATGCGGTAGGCGATGCCGAAGAGGCGGGGGCGCAGGGCGGCGAAGGGATCGGTGGGTGTGGTCATGGAACGCAGACGTTTTGCATGCCCATTCTGTGACAGGCGCAAAACGCGGGACCCGGGCCGCCTCAGGGGACATGGAACGATTTTCCTCAAGGTGCGTTAAGAGAATTCCCTAAAGCGCGCGAGCTCTTCAATGTTCAACTTGTTGTGTCGGTAACGATTCGTTGCCGGCCCTCACATTCACCCCACGGAGCTAACCCAAATGAAGAAGTCAATCCTGAGCGCGCTGGTCCTGGCCGCACTGTCCGCCACTGCCGCAAATGCCGCGACGTCCTCCGGCACGTTGACCGTCACGGGCACGATCGAAAGCTCGATCAGCCTCACCGTTGAATCCGCCGGCGGCACGACCTCCGGCACCGGCACCGCCGCCTCGACTTCCGACCTGGGCAACATCAGCAAGTACGGCTCCGCGCCGACCGGATTCACGCTTGCGCGCGGCGCCTCGAACTGGACGCTGTCTTCCACCGTCGGCGTGAAAGTCGAGAAGGCCAACCTCACGAGCACCGACTACACGCTCGACGCGCAACTCGGCTCCGCGCCCGCCAGCGGCGTGACCTGGAAGCTCAATGGCAGCACGCTCAGCGATTCCGCCGCGACGACGCTGACCTCCACCGGCACCTACGCCTCCACGGGTTCGTACTCGTGGGATGTCGTCGTTGCCGACTCCGCCGCCGCCGCCGCGATCGACAACTCGATCAACTTCACCGCCACATCCAACTGAGTTCCGGCCTCCCCTCGAAAGGGGGGCGCGCCGCCCGCACCATGACGCCTTCGTGCATCCGGTGGATGCTGCCCCTCGCACTGTCGGTTTGCACCACCGTCGCAAATGCGGCCGTGCCATCGATCCTCGCACCCGAACCGATCCGCTTCTCCTTCCAGGTGATGGAGGGCGGCGGTGCGGGCGGCTCCAACGGCGACGCCTTCATGGACATCGGGAGCGTTTCCGCTGTCGGTGGCCGCGCAAAAAATCGCGGCATCGTCGTCACTCGCCGCATCGCGGTGAAGCTCGAAGGCGTCGCTTCCACGGCGAAGGTTTCGGTGGCGCTCCTGGCCGAGATGCCGGGCTGCGTCATTCGCCTGGATGGCGTCCAGCTCACATCCATTCCGCGCCTCATCGATCCCGCCCACCGTGTGGGCTCGACGGTGATGCACCAGCTCGAGATGAGCATTCCCGCCGGCGTCCCGGCGGGTCCTTTTCTCGGCAACCTGCAATGGCTGGCAGACACCGATTGACGGTGCGCCGCCTAGTCTCGAATCCCATGCGTTCCCTGCTCCGCTTCATATTCACGCTGCTCTTGTTGGGGGCGTACGCCATCGCATCGGCGCAATCGCTCATCCTGCGGCCGGCCGTCGTGCCCCTCAAGGGCGAGACGGGCCAGAGCGTCACGCAATCCCTCGCGATGCAAAACGATGGCGACGTCGCGCTGGACTTCGTCATGGAAGCCAAGGACGTCGTCGTGCGGGACGGCGCGCGCCAGTTCGTCGAAGCGGGCAAGCTGCCCGACAGCATCGCGAGCACCGCGGTGTTCGAGCCGCGCCGCATCCGTGTCGAGCCACGCTCCAGCGGCAAGGTCACCGTGACGTTTACCTTGCCGCCGTCGATGCGCCATCGCGCCGTGGTCGCGATGTTCCGCGGCGCGAACGAAGTCCAGGCGGGCAAGCGCCGCGCGTTGCTTTCGCTCGGCACGCTGTTCACGTTCACCGTGACCGATCGCATTTCCATCAAAGCCGGCGCTCTCGAAGTCATCCCGCCTTCGCAATCGGCCAACGCGCAATTGCGCAGCCAGGTCGTCAACGACGGCACCGAGCCCGCGGTGCCCGGCGGCATGGGCGTGATCCTCGACGAACAGGGCAAGCTGGTCGGCAAGGTTGCGTTCCAGGCGAAGCGCCTGCTGCCCGGCGAGACGGCGACGCTCGTGGCCGATTTCCCCGGCGAGTTGCCGAGCGGCAACTACCGCGCTGTGGCCACGTTCGACATCTCGGGGCGTCCTCTCACCCTCACGTCATCGCTCTCCGTACCGTGAAGCGCTGGCTTGCAATCCTTGCGCTGGTGTTGCCGGCGTGGCTCGTGATGCCCACGTCCGCATCGGCTGCCGACGTGACCATGGCCGCGCGCCAGTCTGTCACGCTCGATTTTCCGGGCGTCATCGCCGTGTTCGCCGTCGATGCGTCGACGGTGGAGACGGCGATGCATGCGGGGCAGGTGTTCCTGCTCGGCCGCCGCGCGGGCGACACGGTGGTCACCATCGTGCTGGCCCGTGGCGTGGAGACGCTGCAGGTCCACGTCGATCCGCCGGCGCCTCTTCCCGCGATGCTCGAAGCCGCGCGCGACAAGAACCGCGGCATGTGGGAGGGCCGCTATGACACCGGCTTGCACCGATTCAGCACTTCGCTCACGGCGAATTTCGGGCAAGGGGAACAGACGGGTCGTCTTCGCGTCGAAGCGCTGCATCAGCAGGAGACGCTCGGCCAGCGCCAATTCAGCGCACTGCCGTTCGCGAGCCTGGAGCTGCAATCGCCCGGCCGCTCCGTGGTGTTCCTGGACCAGTTCGTGCGCGCCACGCCGCTCACGATGGACGGTGTCGCGGTGCGCGGCTTCCATCTGCGCGAGGGCGAGCTGGAAGTGCATGCGGGACTTGCATCGATTTCACCGACGGACGACCTGCTCGTGCCGCGCAACGCCGACCGCGCGGCTTCCGTCGCGTGGCACATGCAGCGCGGGGACTTGAGAGTGGTGCCCTCGGTGATGTGGCTGCCGGACAGCAAGGCTTCGGTTCCGGGCGCGGTGTCCGTCGCGGTCGAAGGCGGTCAGGAAGCCGATCCGCTGCATTACCGCGCGGAGATCGGCTACAGCGGACAGCCCGGCGCCTCGTTCGACATCGACTACCGGCGAGGCGAAACCCAGGGGTGGATGCGCGGCGTGTACCGCCCTTCCGGCTTCGCCGCACCGCGCGCGGGACGCCCGGCCGGCACGTCGCTCGAGGGCGCGTGGTCGCAGCGCGTCACCGAAAGCACGCTGCTCAATGTGACGGGATCCGCGACCCGCGTCGAAGTGGGTGACGCAAAACCCATCGGCGCCTCGGGCAGCGTGGACGTGCGCCAGGATCTCGCCGACCACTGGAGCGCGACGGCGGCGCTGTCCGGCGGGACGTATCGCGGCGCGAACGGAGTCAAGGTCACGCGTGGCACGGTCTCCGGCGGTGCGGCGTACGAGGGCACGAATTTCGGCGCGAGCGCGCTGCTGCGCCACCAGGAGACGTCGCTCGCCGAGAAGGGCGGCAACGGCGCACGCTTCACGCTTCGCGCAAGCGAAGGCGGCTGGCGCGCGAACGCGTTTGTCGACGCCCAGGAACAGGCGACGACACTGGATCTCGTGCTGCAGGGCGACCCGGAGATCCGTCGAGCCATGACCGAGCTGGGCATCGCCGCGACCAACCCGGAAGACGTCGTGCGCCAGTTGCGCGACAACGCTGGATTGCTCGCGTCGCGCGGCGTGGTGATCGGCGAGCTGCGCACGAATCCTCTGCGGGTGCAGTCGGGGGTCAACGTGTCGTGGCGCGGTGAAAGCGAATCGCGGCCGGAGCTTGGATTGCGCGTGATCGACGATCGCGCGCAAGGCGTCATCGGTGCTCGCCGCGCGTTCGTCGCATCGCTTTATGCGAACTGGCGCCTGACGCCGGCCATCGATGTCGGGGTGAGCTATTCGCGCTGGACCTATCGTCAGGGAACGATCGAGTCCGATGCCAACTCGTCGTTCCAGTTCCTGGCGCGCACGCGCTTCGATACGCTGCCTGTCCCCGGCGAAGGCGGGCGCGCGATCGTCGGCCAGGTGATGCGCACCGATACCGCGGACTCCGCTCCTGTTCCCGCCGCGGGCATCGACGTCGTGCTGGACCGCAGCCGCCGCACGCGCACCGATGCGCAGGGCCGCTTCACGTTCGAGGGGCCTGGCGCCGGCGCGCATCGCGTCGACGCCATCCTGCCGCCGCAGCCGGGCGTGTTCTTCACCACGCCCTCCACCTTGACGGTGCAACCCGGCGGCGACGCGAACTTCACGATGAATTTCTCCGGTGCGCGGTTGAGCGGCATCGTGCGCGACGATGCGGGCCAGCCGATCGCCGGCGTCACCGTGCGCATCGAAGGTCCTGTCACGGCCACGGCCATCACCGACTCCAGCGGCACTTACCGCCTCGGTTCGCCGCCGGGCGAGGCGCGCATCTACGTCGTCGCGGAGACGCTGCCACCGGGCTACGAGGTCGCGAACCTGCCGCCGCGCGCGCGGGTGCTCGCGCATTCAACGCCTGCCGTGGTGAACTTCGCGGTGCGCGCGCAACGCAGCGTCGAGGGTGTCGCGATGTGCGGTAGCGTGCCGGCATCCCTCGTTCGTGCCCCGGAGATTTCGCGAGAAGCCGTGCCGGATGCGACCGGCCGTTTCGTGCTGCGACGCCTGCCCGCTGGCGTGTTGAATCTTCAAGCCCAGTGCCCTGATGGCCCGATCGGCAAGACGATCGACGTTCCGGCCGAGCCGGGCATCCTGCGCGGGCAAAAGCTGGGCATGCGGGCAGCGGCCACGAACCCCACTTAAGACAGGGCTAAGACCCGCGGCGCAGAGTCGCCGGCATGGTTGATCACGTTTCCATGGACACGGCCGCGAAGGCCCTCGTGCTGCAAGGCGGCGGCGCGCTCGGTGCCTATCAGGCGGGCGTCTATGAAGCGATGCTGGAGGACAACGCCCAGCTCGACTGGGTGGCCGGCGTCTCCATCGGCGCGATCAACGCGGCGCTCATCGCGGGCAACGCACCGGAACATCGGGTGGCGCGGCTGCGGGAGTTCTGGCGGGACGTGTCCTCCGCCCCGGCACAAAACATTCCGTATGTATGGGGCGACCGGTCGTGGCTCGGCCAGTGGAGCGCGGCATCGGCCGCCATGGCGGGCATTCCCGGCTTCTTCCGTCCGCGCAACGATACCTCGCTCATCCTGGGCGCAGCGGCACCAGTCCTCAGCTACTACGACACCGCGCCCTTGAAGGCCACGCTCGAACGCCTGGTCGACTTCGACCGCATCAACGCGCGCGAAACGAGGTTGAGCGTCGGCGCGGTGAACGTGCGCTCCGGCAACTCGGTGTACTTCGACAACACCACGCACAGGATCGGCGTCGAGCACATCATGGCCAGCGGCGCGCTGCCGCCGGGATTTCCGCCGGTGCACATCGACGGCCAGGATTACTGGGACGGCGGCATCCTCTCCAACACCCCGCTGCAGTACGTGCTGGATTCGTTTCCGCGCACGCGCCGCCTGGTGGTCCTGCAAGTGGACCTGTTCAGCGCGCGCGGCCCGATGCCGCGCACCTTGTCCGAGGTGATGGAGCGACAAAAGGACATCGCGTATTCCAGCCGGACGCGCATGAATACCGACGTTGCGGCCGCCGGCATCAACCAGCAGCAGGCGCTGGCGGACCTCATCGCGAAACTGCCGGCGCGCCTGCGCAAGGATCCCGCCGTCACCACGCTGAAAGCGCACATGACGCACCAGCCGATCGACATCGTGCACCTCATCTACCGCGACAAGCCGTACGAGCTCGACTCGAAGGATTACGAGTTCTCGCGCGCCATGGTCGAGGAGCATTGGGCGGCCGGCGCGCGCGATATGCGCAACACCATCGCCCATCCCGAGTGGCTGCAAAGCGCCACCGAGAACGGCGTCACGACGTTCGACCTGACCGAGCCCGGCCCCGGCAAGGTGCGCCATCCCGTGCGCCCGCCGTCGCCCGCGGCCTGAAACCCATCTCACCGTTCATACAAGGAGCTCACCATGCAACTCAAGGACAAGGTCGCCTTCATCACCGGCTCGGCCAGCGGTATCGGCAAGGAAATCGCGAGCGTCTACGCGCGCGAAGGCGCGAGGATCGTCATCGCGGACCTGGACAAGGAGGCCGCCGATGCCACCGCCGCCGAACTCACCGCGACGGGTGCGCGTGCAATGGGCGTGGCCGTCGACGTCACGAACGAAGACCAGGTGAACGCAGCGGTCGAGCAGGCCGCGTCCGCTTTCGGCGGGATCGACATCCTGGTGAGCAACGCCGGCATCCAGATCGTCCACCCGGTGGAGGAGTTCAGCTTCGCCGACTGGAAGAAGATGCTGGCGATCCACCTCGACGGCGCGTTCCTCACCACGCGGGCCTGCCTCAAGCACATGTATGCGCAAGGCCGCGGCGGCACCGTGATCTACATGGGCTCGGTGCACTCGAAGGAGGCGTCGGTGCTGAAGGCGCCGTATGTCACGGCCAAGCATGGGCTGATCGGCCTGTGCAAGACCGTCGCGAAAGAAGGCGCGAAGCACAACGTGCGCGCCAACGTGATCTGCCCCGGCTTCGTGCGCACGCCGCTAGTCGACAAGCAGATCCCCGAACAGGCGAAGACGCTGGGCATCACCGAGGAAGAAGTCATCCGCAACGTGATGCTCAAGGAAACAGTCGATGGCGAGTTCACCACCACGGATGACGTCGCCCGCGTGGCGTTGATGTTCGCGGCGTTCCCGACCAATGCATTGACAGGCCAATCACTGGTCGTGAGTCACGGCTGGTACATGCAATAGGGGTTCACGGTCGAGAAATTGTCCTACGCCCGGCGTGAGCCATCGCGGTAATCCTGTGGGCTTGACTCGTCCAGGAGCGCCCCATGCACAGCCCGCGATCTTCCGACTCGGCAGACGAAGATACATCCGCCGAAGAGTTTCCCCCCACTCCGGACGAAGATGGTCCGCACGATGTACCGGACGACAAAGTCATCGAAAAGACCCTGCCCACCGCGCCGGTGGGTGAGGGCATTGGCGAGGCGTCGGCCTGACGCGTCCGACCCATTGGCCGCGCGGCCTGTAAGCTCCGGCGCGTGACCCAGATCAGCCATATCCAGGAACGCCTGCGCGAGGCCGGCGCAAACCCCGTCCACGCGCGGCGCGTGCTGCGCCTGTGGGGGCAAGCGCTGCCTCAGGACAGCGGCAAGCGGCAACTGGACGATTTCCTTCCGAAGAAGTTGCGCGAAGCGCTGCCCGCCATCGTTGCCGAGCTGGCAGGCCTCGCGCGCATCGCATCGCAGCACCCGGGCCAGGACGGCTCGATGCGTCTCCTCGTTCAATTGCAAGATGGTCAGACCTGCGAAAGCGTGCTGCTGCCGCGTGACGGCCTGTGCGTCTCCAGCCAGATCGGCTGCGCGGTGGGGTGCCGCTTCTGCATGACGGGACGCGATGGACTGCTGCGGCAGATCGGCAGCGCGGAAATCGTCGCGCAAGTTGTCCTCGCGCGCATGCTGCGTCCGGTGAAGAAGGTGGTGTTCATGGGCATGGGCGAGCCCGCGCACAACCTCGCCAACGTGATGGAGGCGATCGAGTTCCTCGGCACGGCCGGCAACATCGGGCACAAGAACCTGGTGTTCTCCACCGTCGGCGATGAGCGCGTGTTCGAGCGATTGCCGCAAGGCCCTGTCAAGCCCGCGCTCGCGCTGTCGCTGCACAGCACACGCGCCGATCTGCGTGCCGAGTTGCTCCCGCGTGCGCCGAAAATTGCCCCCGACGACCTGGTCGCTGCAGGTGACGGATATGCCCTCGCGACCGGCTACCCGATGCAGGTGCAGTGGACGCTCATGGAGGGCGTCAACGACACGGTCGAAGAAGTCGAAGGCCTCGTGCGGCTGCTCAAGGGCAAGCGCGCGGTGCTGAACATGATCCCGTACAACACCGTCCCGGGCTTGCCGTTCCGCAGGCCCGCGTGGGAGAAGTGCGTTGCACTCGCGCGCGAGTTGCATTCGAAGGGCGTGCTGACGAAGCTGCGCGATTCGGCGGGGCAGGACGTGGATGCGGGGTGCGGGCAACTGCGCGCACGCATTGTGCTGCGCGTCGAGCCGGCCGTTGCCCGTTCAACGCCGTGAGCGCAGCTGCGCGTTGCGATGCGCCACCTTCGCGCAGGCGAGGTACGCGAAGTTCTGGGCATAGTCGGCGCCGCCGCCCTCGAACGCCTCGAAGTCTTTCTTCGCGCTGTCCGCGCAAGCGTCCACATCCCAGGTGTTGCCGCGCTGCATGAGGTCGCAAAGGCTCCCATCCGACTCGGCATGAAAGATCATCGACTGCGGCGCCGGCATCGCCATCAGGCGGATCGACTCGTTGGCCTCCAGGTTCCTGATGAATTGCGGCGCGTGGTTCAGCGGGAAGCCGCACCCGGAAAGATCCAGCTCTTCGAGGGACGCGTTCCCGCCGAGGCCGCAGGCCAGGCCCAACGCGGTGGCGCCGTGCATCACCAGGCCGTTGATGAAGAGCCTGCGCAGCGGGGACACCCGAAGTGCGCTTGCCAGCCGCACCGAAGCCGACGCCCTGGCGTGGTCGCTGTCCTTGCCCAAGGCGTAGAGCTGCTCGCGAGCGACGCGGGCAGGGCTTGCGGCTGCCGGGCATTCGAGTCTGAAAGTCCGCAGGCCACCGCACGTGTTCAGCAACTCGAACGATGTCGCGAGCGCGCCGATGTGCGGCTCCCCCCCGTGGAGCGGGAGATCCGACCTGATCGCGAGTTCCTGGATCGACTGGTTTCCCGCGAGCCGGGCGAGGACATGTTCGTTGAGGGCCGCCGGTGCGATGGCGCCGTGCCTGATCGTCAGCGACTGCAGCCTCCCGCAATTGTGCAAACCGGAGAATGCAGCGGCCAGTTCCGCATCGTCCAGTGCCTGCAGGGGCCCGAAGTGATCCATGTCCAGCGTGAGGGCCGTGAGCGTTCCCTTGTTCAGCACGCGGGACAGTTGCGCACCCAGGGCGGCGAAGTTCACCGACAAGTTCCGCAGGCCCCGGCAATTGCCGAGGGCCGTCAGCACGTCCAGCACCTGGCGGCGGTGACTGGAGAGTTGAGCTTCGTTGGAGAAATGTGGAAGCAGGTGACAGGACGTGATCCCGCCAGACGCCATGAGACCGAATGAGGAAGAATTTCCAGCATTAT
>JAZKIF010000039.1:25371-46062 GCA_040385005.1 Pseudomonadota bacterium | reverse complement strand
TTCGCGCTCCTTCTCCATCAGCACGAACATCTTGTCCAGGTCCGTGAGGCTCTGCTTGATCTCGCGGTACAGCACGCCCAGGAAGTTCAGCGGGATGTACAGCTGGATCATGAAGGCATTGACCATCACGAGGTCGCCGAGCGTCATGCGGCCATCGACCACGCCCTGGGTCGCGCGCCACAGCATCGCGACCAGGCCGGTGGCGATGATCACCTGCTGGCCGGTGTTGAGCATCGAGAGCGTCGTCTGGCTCTTCAGCCTCGCGGTCCGCAGTTTCTTCAGACTCTCGTCGTAGCGCCTCGCCTCGAAGGCCTCGTTGTTGAAGTACTTCACCGTCTCGTAATTCAGCAGCGAATCCACGGCCTTCTGGTGCGCGGCCGAGTCGAACTCGTTCGCCTCCTTGCGGAATTTCGTTCGCCACTCCGTGATGCTCACGGTGAAGACGATGTAAAGCGCAAGCGCGGTCAGCGTGATCCACGCGAACCACATGTCGAATTTCGCGCCGAGGATGCTGAGCACCAGCACCACTTCGATCAATGTCGGCACGATCGAAAACAGCGAATAAGAGATCAGCGATTCGATCCCGCGCACGCCGCGCTCGATGTCGCGCGTCATCCCGCCCGTCTGCCGCTCCAGGTGAAAGCGCAGGCTGAGCGCGTGCAGGTGCTCGAACGTCTGCAGTGCGATGCTGCGCGCCGCGCCCTGCGTCGCCTTGGAGAAAATCAGCTCGCGCAGCTCCGTGAAGAACGATGTCGACAAGCGCAGCAAGCCATACGCGAGGAGCAGCCCCACCGGCACGACCAGGATCGCGGCCGGGTCGCCGGGCTTGAACGACATCGTGTCCACCAGCGTCTTGAGCAGCACGGGCACGCCGACGTTGGCCAGCTTGGCGCCCACCATGAAGACGAGCGCGAACACCACGCGGACCTTGTATTGCCACAGGTAAGGCAGCAGGCGCTTGAGCGTGGCCCAGTCGGTGTGGGTGCGGGCGGGCGGGGGCGCGCCGGGGACGGCGGAAAGCTGGGGGGTAGGGGAAAGTTCGCCGGCGCGGCGCATGGGGGAGAATCCTTCGATTGCTTACTTATCGAGAGATTGTGCCCATGTCCGCCAACTCAAGCGCTCCGGCGCCCGGCCTGCCGAACGACAAGGAGCTCGTGCTCAAGGTCATCCCGATGCCCGCGGACTGCAACGCCAACGGCGACATCTTCGGCGGCTGGGTCATGGCCCAGGTCGACCTGGCGGGCTCCGTCGTGCCCGCCCGCTACGTCAACGGCCGCATGGCGACGGTGGCCGTCAACCAGTTCATCTTCAAGCAGCCGGTGCGCGTCGGGGACATCCTCTCCTTCTTCGCCGCCGTCACGCGCATCGGCAATACGTCGATCACCGTGCAGGTGGAGGTCTACGCCGAGCGCTTTCGCGCGCAGGGGCAGTACGTGAAGGTGACGGAAGCATCGCTGACTTACGTCGCGATCGACGAGTCGGGCAAGCCGACGCCGATCAAGAAGACCTAGAACTTCCCGTGCCGGCCCTCGCCGCCGGCGAATCGCTCGGCGCCTTCCAGCCCATCCGCGATCCGGTGCTTGCTGCGCTCCCACTCCAGGTGGAGCGCCCGCGCATAGGGTAAGTCCCACTGCCCATATGCATTCATCCGGTCGGCGAGCATGGTGCGCTGCGGGAATTTCGCGAGCTGTTCCGCCAGTTCGATGGCCGCCTGGCGTGCCGAACCCGTCGGCACCACGCGATTCGCCAGCCCCATCCGCAGTGATTCCTGCGCCTCGACCTTGCGCCCGGTGAGGATCAGGTCCATCGCATGCCCCATGCCGACGAGCCGTGGCAGGCGCACGGTGCCGCCGTCGATGAGCGGCACGCCGAAGCGGCGGCAATAGACGCCAAAATACGCGTCCTCTTCCATCACGCGCATGTCGCACCACAGGGCGAGCTCCATGCCGCCCGCGACGGCCGCGCCGCTCACGGCGGCGATCACGGGCTTGGAGAGCAGCAGGCGCGTCGGCCCCATCGGCCCGAGCGGGGCCGCGTCTTCAGGTTGAAAGTCCAGGTCCGCGAGCACGTTCGCGCTCTCGCCCGCCTTCGCGAGTTCCGCGCCGCGCTGCAGATCCCAGCCCGCGCAGAAGTGTCCATTCGCGCCGTGGAAAACCGCCACGCACGCATCGCCATCCGCATCGAACGCGACAAAA
This sequence comes from Pseudomonadota bacterium, assembly GCA_040385005.1. Lineage (GTDB taxonomy): Bacteria > Pseudomonadota > Gammaproteobacteria > Burkholderiales > Burkholderiaceae_C > Ramlibacter. The sequence goes on along the minus strand of JAZKIF010000039.1, from coordinate 43,867 downwards.
GCGTCGTGCAGCGCCCGCGCCGTCGCAGCATCAACGGCGTTGCGCACCTCGGGCCGGTCCAGCGTCACCACTGTCACCGCGCCCAGCTTTTCCACGCGAACGGAGTCATGCATCCGGCGATTACACCGCTTTTCCCGCGTGCTTCGCGTGACAGGGATGCGGGGCTAACCCTGTACATGCGGCGGGCCGGTCGCAGCTATAACCGGACGAGTTCGTGCAGGAGTAGCGGTGCAATTCGTTCAACTGGTCATCAGCGGCATCGCGCAGGGATGCATCTACGGCCTGATCGCGCTGGGCTTCGTGCTCATCTACAAGGCGACCGAGACGGTGAGCTTCGCGCAGGGCGAGCTCATGATGCTCGGGGCGTTCTTCGGCCTGGCCGCGATGACGCTGATGGGGTTCCCGTTCTGGCTGGCAGTCATCAGCGCCATCGCCGGCATGGCGCTCTTCGGCGTGCTGCTCGAGCGCATCGTGATACGGCCCGTCCTCGGCCAGCCGGCGTTCTCCATCGTGATGCTCACCATCGGCATCGGCTACGTCGCGCGCGGGCTCATCACGATGATCCCGGCCATCGGCACCGAGACGCACACGCTGCCCGTGCCCTACAAGGACGCCGTGTGGAATGCCGGCCCGCTCGTACTCAACGCGGAACAGATGGTCGTGATCGCCGCCACGGCCGTGTTGTGCGCGCTGCTCTTCGCGGTGTTCCGCTACAGCAAGGTCGGCATCGCAATGCAGGCTTCGTCGCAGAACCAGCTCGCGGCGTACTACATGGGCATCCCGGTGAAGAAGCTCAACGGGCTCGTCTGGGGATTGGCCGCTGCGGTCGCGGCTGTTGCGGGATTGCTCCTCGCGCCGATCACGTTCGTGCACGCGAATATGGGGTTCATCGGGTTGAAGGCGTTTCCCGCTGCTGTCGTTGGCGGGTTCGGTTCTCTTCCAGGTGCGATCGTTGGTGGACTTGTCATCGGCATCGTCGAATCCCTTTCGGGCTTCTATCTGCCTGATGGCTTCAAGGACACGGCCGCATACATCGTGGTGCTGGTGATGCTGATGGTGAAACCGAACGGGTTGTTTGGTGAAAAGTTGAGGAAGAAAGTCTGAGACCTTGTGACTAGGAATTGGAATCTGACCCCAATATGAGATTCATCTTCAAGACGGATTACGGCCAGGACGTCAAGCTCGCCAAGCACGGCGGGCACCTGTTCTGGTATGGCCTGCTGATGCTGGTGCTCGTGGCAGCGCCGTGGATCTTCGCGGAGTACTACCTCGCGCAGCTCACCTTCGTGCTGATCTACGGCATCGTCGGCCTCGGCCTGATGCTGCTCGCGGGATTCACCGGTCTCTTCTCGATCGGCCATGCGGCGTTTCTGGGTGTCGGCGCTTATACCGAAGCGGTGCTGGTCAACGCCGGCATGCCTTTCCCTCTCGCACTCGTCATGGCGGGCGCGCTCTCCGCCGCGGTCGGAGTCATCGTCGGCTTGCCGGCGCTGCGCGTGAAAGGCATCTACCTCGGCATCGCGACGCTCTCGTTCGGCTTCATCGTCGAGGAAGTGCTGGCGCGCTGGGAATCGGTCACCGGCGGCAACGCGGGCATCAGCGTGAAGAAGCCGGGCATGTTCGGCTGGACCATCGACTCCGGCGAAGGCTTCTACTTCCTGTGCCTCGCCATCGCCGTGATCGCGACGCTCGCCATCCTCAACCTGCTGCGCTCGCCGACCGGCCGCGCCTTCGTCGCGATCCGCGATTCGGAGATTTCCGCGCAGAGCATGGGCATCCATCTCGCGCGCTACAAGACGCTCTCGTTCGCGCTCTCCGCCGCGCTCGCGGGCGTCGGCGGCGCGCTGTATGCGCACAAGCTCTCGTTCATCTCGCCGGACCAGTTCAACATCCTGCAGTCGATCGACCTGCTGCTGATGGTGGTGATCGGCGGGCTCGGCTCGGTGCATGGCGCCTTCCTCGGCGCGATCTTCCTCATCTCCATGCCGCAACTGATCTCGCTCACCAAGGACTACCTGCCGCCCATGATCGGCCAGGCGCCCGGCCTGCAAGGTCTGGTCTACGGCGTCGTACTGATCGCCTTCGTCATGTTCGAGCCGCTGGGCATCTACGGCCGATGGCTGAAGGTGCGCACCTACCTGCAGCTCTTCCCGTTCTACCGCAAGGGGCTGTTCAAGCGGCAGAAGGCTTTCCAGAAATCGGACAGGTTGAAATGAGCGAACCACTGCTCTCGGCAAAAAATCTCAGCGTCCGCTTCGGCGGCGTGCTGGCCGTCAACGACGTGAGTTTCGATGTGAAGCGCGGCGAGGTGTTCACGCTCATCGGCCCGAATGGCGCGGGCAAGACGACAGTGTTCAACCTCATCAGCCGCATCTACACGCCCACCACCGGCACCATCGAATTCGAAGGCGCGATGCTCACGAAGCAGCCGCCGCACCGCATCGCCTCGCTCGGCATCGCGCGCACCTTCCAGAACATCGAGCTCTTCGAATACGCCACCGTGCTGCAGAACATGCTGATCGGTCGCCACACGCATCGCGCGACGGGCGTCTGGAGCGACATCTTCTTCACCGGCAAGGCGCGGAGCGGCGAGATCGAGGCGCGCGAGAAAGCCGAGAAGATCATCGAGTTTCTCGATCTGCAGCACCACCGCGATTCCATGGTCGCCGGCCTGCCCTACGGCGTGCGCAAGGTGGTCGAACTCGCGCGGGCCCTGTGCACCGAGCCGAAACTGCTTCTGCTCGACGAACCGTCGTCGGGCCTGAATGTTGAGGAGACGGACGACATGGCGTTCTGGATCCAGGACATCAAGAACGAGCTGGGCATCACCGTGCTGATGGTGGAGCACGACATGACGCTCGTCTCGAAAGTGTCCGACCGCGTGCTCGCGATGAACCAGGGCGAGGTGCTCGCCATGGGCACGCCACGCGAAGTGCAGATGCATCCGGGCGTGATCGAGGCTTACCTCGGATCAGTGGACGATGTGAGTTCCCTGCGAAGGGCCGCGACGACATGACGCAGAACCCTCCCTCCATCTCCGACACGCCGGTGTTGAAGCTCCTCAACGTCGAGTCCGCTTACGGCCCGATCAAGGCGATCCGCGGCGTCAGCCTGCAGGTGCGCCGCGGCGAGATCGCCACGGTGCTCGGCTCCAACGGCGCGGGCAAGACGACGATCCTCAAGACAATCTCCGGCATCATCGATCCGCGCAAGGGCAGCATCGAGTTCAAGGGCGACCCGATCACCGCGCGCGATCCCGCGTACATCGTGCAGCAAGGGCTCTCGCATGTGCCCGAAGGGCGCGAGGTCTTCCCGCTGCTCACCGTGCACGACAACCTCGTGATGGGCGCCTACACGCGCAGCGACCGCGACGGCATCGCGCGCGACATGGAAGCGGTGTATCGCTACTTCCCCATCCTGAAGGAGCGCGCGCAGCAGGATGCCGGGCTGCTCTCCGGCGGACAGCAGCAGATGCTCGCGATCTCGCGCGCGATCATGGCCTCGCCCGACCTGATCCTGCTCGACGAGCCGAGCCTCGGGCTCTCGCCCAAGCTCACGAAGGAGATCTTCGAGATCGTCGTGCGCATCAACCGCGAGCGCGGCACCACCATCCTGCTCGTGGAGCAGAACGCGAACATGGCGCTCAACGCGTCCGACTACGGCTACGTGCTGGAGACCGGCCGCATCGTGATGGAAGACACCTGCGCGCGACTGCGCGAGAAGGACGACATCAAGGAGTTCTACCTGGGCATGAAGGAAGCCGGCGTGCGCGGCGAGCGGCGATGGAAAAAGAAGAAGAACTGGAGGTAGGGTGATGAGCAATCTTTGGGACCTGAACCACATCCAGCCCGAGACCCGCGTCGTCCTCGAGGGCGACACCATTCCCGCGATGTTCTGGAACGGCGTGGGCAAGCGCGGCCCCAATGTCTGGATGCGGCAGAAGCGATTGGGCATCTGGCGCGCATGGACGTGGCAACAAACCGGCGACGCGGTGCGCGAGATCGCGGCGGGCCTCATCAGCCTCGGCTTCGCGCCCGGCGACACCGCGTCCATCCTCTCGAACACCGTGATCGACTGGGTGCTGGCCGATCTCGCCGTGCTCTCCTGCGGCGGCGTGTCCAACGGCATCTACCCGACCGACGCCGCGTCGCAAGTCCAATACCTCTGCGAGGATTCGCGCACGCGCGTCCTCTTCGTCGAGGACGACGAGCAACTCGACAAGGCGCTCGAAGTGCGCGAGCAGTTGCCGCTGCTGCGCAAGATCGTCGTGCTCGACATGGAGGGTCTGCGCGACCTCGACGATCCGGCGGTGATGGGCCTGCTGCAATTGCGCGCGCTGGGCCGTGACAACCTCGCGAGGTTCGATGCGGAACTCAGGCAGCGCATCGCGAACTGCAAGCCCGAAGACCTCGCCATCCTCGTCTACACCTCCGGCACCACGGGCAAGCCCAAGGGCGCGATGCACAGCCACCGCGGCATCGTCTATACCGTGCGCGGCTACAACACGCTGGTCTCCCAGACCGAGCAAGACGAGCGCATGTGCTTCCTGCCCCTGTGCCACATCGCCGAGCGGCTGGGCGGCGAATACTCCGCGCTGTACACCGGCGCCGTCCTCAACTTCGTCGAGAACCCAGAGACAGTGCCGGAGAACGTGCGCGAGATTTCGCCCACCGTGTTCACCGCCGTGCCGCGCGTGTGGGAGAAGTTCTACTCCGGCGTGATGATCGCGCTGAAGGAAGCGAGCCCGCTGCAACAGGCCACTTACGCGTGGGGCATCAAGGTCGGCTCGCGCATCGCGGACAAGGTGCTCGCCGGCCAGCCGGTCGACGCCTTCTCCAAATTCCAGTTCACCCTGGCGCGATGGCTCGCGCTGAACAACGTGCGCAAGCTGATCGGCATCCACCGCGCGCGCTACCTCGTCACGGGCGCGGCGCCGATCTCGCCCGAACTGGTGAAGTGGTATCTCTCGCTCGGGGTGCCGATGCTGGAGGTGTGGGGCATGACGGAGTCGTGCGGCGCCGCCACCGGCGTGCCCGCGTCACGCATGAAGCCCGGCTCGATCGGCCCGGCCGCGCAGTACAACGAAGTGAAACTCGATCCGGCCACGGGCGAGATCCTCGTGCGCGGCGGCAACGTGTTCATGGGGTACCTGAACCAGCCCGAGAAGACCGCCGAGACCATTGACGCTGACGGCTGGCTGCACACAGGCGACGTCGGCCTGGTGGACGGGGACGGGTTTTTCCGCATCACCGACCGCATGAAGGACATCATCATCACGGCCGGCGGCAAGAACATCACGCCGAGCGAGCTGGAGAACGAGTTGAAGTTCTCGCCGTACATCACCGATGCGGTCGTGATCGGCGACAAGCGCGCGTATCTCACCGTGATCGTGATGATCGACCAGGAGAACGTCGAGAAGTTCGCGCAGGACCATGACGTGCCGTTCTCGAACTACGCGAGCCTCACGCGCGCGCCGCAGGTGCAGGAACTGATCCAGGGCGAGATCGACCGGGTGAATACGAAGTTCGCGCGCGTCGAGCAGATCAAGCGCTTTTTCCTGCTCGACACGCAGCTGTCCGCGGAAGACGAAGAGCTGACGCCGACGATGAAACTGAAGCGCCAGCTCGTGCAGAAGAAGTATTCGCCGCAGATCGACGAGATGTACCGTGCGTAGGTTCCTTTCCACAACTTTCAACAAGGAGACATCAGCCATGAAATACAGGACAGCAATAGCCTTCGCGGCACTCGCGCTATCGACGACCCTCGCCGCCGCCCAGCAGCAAGGCGTGAGCAAGACCGAGATCCTCGTCGGCACCATCCAGGACTTGTCCGGCCCCCTCGCCGGCTACGGCAAGCAGGCGCGCAACGGCATGCAGCTGCGCATCGACGAGCTGAACGAGCAGCAGGGCAGCATCCATGGCCGCAAGGTCCGCCTCATCGCCGAGGACGACGGCTACGATCCGAAGAAGGCCGTGCTCGCCGCGCAGAAACTCGTCAACCAGGACAAGGTCTTCATCGTCGCCGGCCACCTCGGCACGGCCGGGAACATGGCCGCGATGCCGGTGCAGTTCGAGAAGAACGTGGTGAACTTCTTCCCCATCACCGCCGCGCGCGAGATGTACGAGCCGCTGCACAAGCTGAAGTATTCCTTCGCGGCCACTTACTACGACCAGATCCGCACCGCGCTGCCCAAGCTCGCGAAAGAAAAGAACGCGAAGAAGATCTGCACCATCTACCAGGACGACGACTTCGGCCTCGAAGTGCTGCGCGGCGCGGAGGCCGGCCTCAAGACCATGAACATGGAGCTCGCGGAGAAGACCAGCTACAAGCGCGGCGCGACGGACTTCTCCTCGCAGGTCGCGCGCATGAAGGCCGCGGGCTGCGAACTCGTGGTGCTGGGCACGATCATCCGCGAGACCATCGGCACCGTGGCCGAATCGCGCAAGACCGGCTTCAACCCGACCTTCCTCGGTTCGAGCGCCGTGTACACCGACCTGATCCACAAGCTGGGCGGCAAGGCCATGGACGGCATCTACGGCACGATGACGGTGCAGAACCCCTACCTCGACGAAGCCTCGCAGCCGATCCGCTTCTGGGCCAACAAGTACAAGACCAAGTACAACGAGGACCCGACCGTGTTCTCCGTCTATGGCTACACCATCATGGATTCGTTCATGAAGGCGGCGCAGAAAGCGGGCCCGAACCTCACCACCGACACGTTCGTGAAGGCGATGGACGCCATGACCTTCGAGCCCGACATGTTCGGCAGCCCGCAGAGCAGCTTCACCGCCACCAAGCGGCTGGGCAACGAGCTCTCGCGCCTGTCGCAGATCCAGGACGGCAAGTGGAAGGTCGTGTCCGACTACGTGAAGCCCTGAGCTTGCCGCACGCTTGCAAAGCCGCCTTCGGGCGGCTTTTTTTTCGCAAGGTTCAGCCCTGAAACACCTTGCAATGGATGTAAGCGCGCGCCTAGAATCGTTTTCGCGCGCTTGGAGAAGACGCGCTGGATGAACGACAACAAGGAGTACAGCATGTGGGCGACGTCATCGAGCGTCTGCGCAGCATGTTGCGCAATCTGCGGGTGGTGGGGGTTCTGGTTTCCGGTCTCGTCCTGGGGGCCTGCGGCGGTGGCGGGGGAGGAGGCAGCGAAACACCCGCCGACATCGGCGCCCGACTCTCCGCGGCGACCGTCGCGGTCGTGGATTCTTCCAAGTGCGACAAGCCCGGCTCGGCCTACCACCTCGAAGGCGGCCAGTGCATCGCGCGCTTCCCCGGTATCGAAGTGCCCACTGTCGCCCAATCCCAGGCCGCGCAAAAGCAAGGTGCACAGAAGCAGGCGGCGCAGCAGCCCCTCGCCACGCCGACGCCCAGCGCGCTCTTCAGCTGGGTTTCGGGCGCCTACAGCAGCTTGTTCTACGGCGGCTATTCGGACGGCAGCACCTACGTGGGCTTCCCCTTCAACGGGACTTTCCAGTACCGCAGTTTCTCGAGCGGCAACATCATCGGCGTGCTGAACACGTCGGTGTACGTTTATGGCTGGGCATCGGGCAACGTCATCTACTACGTGGGCGAGCTGGACGACTTCGCCTGCTCCGTCTACACCTGCGGGGGCGGAGGCGGCGGTGGGGGCGGCGCCGGCAGCTCCCTGACCGTGGGCGGCTCGGTCAGCGGCGGCTTCTATTCCAGCGGCGGCTACGTCGACCACCAGGTCTACCTGTATGCCGGCTCCTCGTACACGTTCAACCTGGTCGGCGGCTCGCTGGTGGACCCCTACCTGGAGCTGTACAGCCCGAGCGGCAGCTACGTCACCTATAACGACGACAACGGCCAAACCCTCAACTCGCGCATCGTCACCACGGCCGCGTCCACCGGCTACTACACGCTGCGCGCCAGCTCCTACACCTCGGGCTACGGCTCGTACACCTTGAGCGGCGCCTACACCTCGGGCAGCGGCGGTGGTGGTGGCGGGGGTGGAAACTCGGGCAGCTCGATCACCCCGGGCAGCTATGCGACCGGCGCCTTCTATTCGTCCTACGGCTACGTGGACCACAGCATCTACCTGTACGCGGGCAGCACCTACACGTTCAGCCTCATCGGCAGTTCGCTCGCCGACCCGTACCTCGAATTGTTCGGCACCGGCGGCTCCCTGGTGGCGTACAACGACGACAGCAGCGGCAGCTACAACTCGCTGATCACATACACCGCTTCCTCGACCGGCTACTACACGCTGCGTGCGAGTTCATACACCAGCGGCTACGGCTCGTACACGCTCTATGCATCCAGTGCGGGGGGTGGCGGCGGTGGCGGTGGCGGTGGCGGCGGCGGCGGAAGCGGCAGCTACATCACCTGGACCAACAGCGACAACGGCGTGCGCGTGGTAGACGCCAACAACGAGTACTTCCGGTTCGAGTCCGGCTCGCGTTGCCTCTACAGCGAGAACCTGAACCAGACCACCAGCAACTTCTGCCTGTACGCGGGTAGCGCCAACGGCAACTTCGCGGGCCAGTCGGTGCAGGTCATGCTGGTCGCGGCCGTGGGCGGCGGCTGCATCGCGGCCCTCACGGACCCCTACGGCTACCAGATCGACATCTACACCAACGGCGGCATCCAGACCGTGACAACGACGAACTCGATGTACAACACGGCTGGGTGTACGTATTAGCGGGCCTGCCGCGTTTAGCGGGTGGTAACCTCGGGCGGCCCTGAACACCGGGCCACCCAAACTTCATGCCGCCACCCGATCCGCTGAACTCCCCCGCGCTCCAGAGCAAGGCCCTGCTCTGGCTGCTGATCGCCGTCACGGTGCTGTTCCTCGTGGTGCTGTCGCCGCTCAGCGGCGCGCTCTCATGGGCGCTCTTCATGGCCATCGTGTTCTCTCCGTTGCAGGAGCGCTCCGCGATGGTGTGCCGAGGCCGGCGCGGCTGGGCGGCGTTCGGCACGCTGGTGGTGATCATCGTGAGCGTGCTGCTGCCCACCGCGCTGCTCATGACGTCGATCACCCATGAAGCCGCCGCGTTCTATGCGCGCTTCAAGTCCGGCGAAATCCAGATCTCCGAATACTTCCAGCGCTTCGTCGACGTGCTGCCCGCCTGGATGCGCGCGGCGCTGGATCGATTCGGCTTCGCGGACCTGGGCACGCTGCAAGCGAAACTGGTCGAAGCGCTGGGCGCGAGCAGCAAGGCGCTGACGTCGCGCGCCTTCCTCATCGGGCAGGGCACGCTCGACTTCGTGGTGAGCCTGTTCGTGATGCTCTACGTGCTCTTCTTCCTGCTGCGCGACGGCCGGCAGCTCGGCGCGCAGGCCGCGCAGGCGCTGCCGCTGGAGCCGCGCCACACGCAGCGCCTGCTCAGGCAATTCGCGACCGTGGTGCGGGCCACCGTCAAAGGCAACGTCGTTGTCGCGCTGGTGCAAGGCGCGCTGGGCGGCCTGGCGTTCTGGTTTCTGGACATCAACGGCGCGCTGCTGTGGGGCGCGCTGATGGCGCTGCTCTCGCTGCTGCCTGCCGTCGGCGCGGCGCTGGTGTGGGGGCCGGTCGCGCTGTACCTGCTCTCGGCCGGATCGATCTGGCAAGGCATCGCGCTCATCGTGTGGGGCGTCATCGTCATCGGCCTCGTGGACAACGTGCTGCGCCCGATGCTCGTCGGCAAGGAGACGCGCCTGCCGGACTACCTCGTGCTGATCGCCACGCTGGGCGGCCTCTCGGTGTTCGGCCTCAACGGCTTCGTGATCGGCCCCGTGATCGCCGCGATGTTCATCGCGACGTGGGACATCTTCGTGGAGGCGCGGCGCGAGGCGCCGTGAAGGCGCTTACTTGCGACGGGACTTCGGCTTGGCTCCGCCGTCGGCGGGCTCCGCGCTCGCTTCGTTGCCAGACATCCCCTGCGCCATCCCGATCAGCACACCGCTCGCCAAAGCCGCGTAGCTGTCCAGCAGAGTCTGCGCGGCCCTGAGTCCGGCGGCGCGCCCTTCGCGCAACGCAGTCTGTGCCTGGTCGGTCAACTGGCCGATGGTTTCCGCCGCATGCGCGCCGGTGCCGCTGCCCTTCATCTGCAACTTGTCCAGCGCCTGCGCCCACATGCCTTGCAGCGGGCCGGAGCCGTCGGCCACCGCCTTGCGCACCGTGGAGAAAAACATGTCCTCCATCTTCTCGATGTCGGACATCGCCTTTTTCACCTGCGTCTCGCGCAGGCCCGCGCCATATTCGGTCAACTGGGCCAGCGCGCGGCGGTTCGCTTCCACCACCTGCAGCAGCGCGGCGTCCATGCCGGCCACGGCCTTCTCGAGCAGCGGCGCCATCTGCTGCGGGCCGAGCGGGTTCTGGCCCGCGCCCTGCGCCGCGGCGGCACTCACCTTCTCGATCACCCCCTTGATGTTCTTCAGCGTCAGCTCGCGGCCTTGCAGCGCCTTGAGCGTGGCGGCCTGCGTGGCGGTGCGCAGTTGCTCGCCGCCGCGGGCCGAAGCCTCGGCGAACTGCTGGATCAATGCATCCTGGTCGAAACCGAATTTGGCCATGGCGGGTCCTCGAAGCGAGTTGTTGGACTTGCCACTATACGACCCAATCACGACACGATGTAGGCCCCGGCGCCGGTGGACAGCAGTTTGCCCTCGGGGTCGTAGAACTCCATCCGCGTCGAAGCGACGCGCGAGCCCAACCGCAGCACCTCGGCACGCAATTCGAAGTGCTCTCCGAGGGCGGGCCGCAGGTAGTCGATGCGCAGATCGATCGTGCCGAGTTTCGCGAATCGGTGCAGGCGCTGCGCAAACGGCTCATCCATGTGCCGCGCGCCGATAGCGGCCAGCACCGCCAGACCGCCGATCGCGTCGAGCCCCGCGCTCACCACGCCGCCATGCAGGCGATTGTGCGAATAGTGGCCGACCAGCTCCTGCTTCATCGCGATGCGCCCCGTGACGCCCTCGGGCGAGATGCGCATGATCTTCAGCCCCAGCACCCGGTTGAAGAGGATCTTCTCCTCGAAGATCTCTTTCAGGCCCGCGATGAACTCGGGTTCGAACTCGATGGGCGTGGGCTGCGCGTTCTTCATGGAATTCATGGTGTCGCTTCGAAAGTAACCAGCACTTGCGACGTCGCGGCCTGCTGGCCCGCTTCGACGTGGACGGACTTGACGATGCCGTCGCGCGCAGCGGCGAGTGCGTGTTCGAGCTTCATCGACTCGAGGACGAGCAAGGTGTCGCCGCGTGTCACGGCCGTGCCCGGTGTCGCCCTCACGGCGATCACCTTGCCGTTGAAAGGCGCGCGCAGCTCGTTGGAGGACGCCGAACCTCCAGCGCCACCGGCGGGATCGAAGGACGCGTCCTCGATGAAAAGGTCGACGCTGTCGCGCTGCACGTGCCAGCGGCCGTCGGGGAGTTGCACCGCGGACAGGCGTTGCGAATGCGGTTGCGGCTGATCGCTTTCGCGCAGGTCGAGCGCGTGCGTGACGCCGCGATGGCGCCACCGCGCCGGACGGGTGAAAGGATTGGGAAGAGCGCGGCTTCGTCCTTGCGGGAGCAGGACGGCCAGCGCGCAAGAGGAAGCTGCGTGGTCCTGCGCTGCGTGCAAGGACGCGCGGATGGATTCGCCGTGATCGACGAGGAAAGGGATGCGTGCATTGCCACCGCGAAATTGTTCGTGGCGCAGGCAAGCCGCGAGGAACGCGCGGTTGGTCGGGATGCCCAGGAGTTGCAGGCGGTCCAGCGCGCCCGCGAGTTGGGCGATGGCTTCGGCACGGGTCGGTGCGTGCGCGATGAGTTTGCCGAGCATGGAGTCGTAGTGGGGGGAGACGATCATGCCTGTGTGGAGGGCGTGATCGAAGCGAAGTGAATACTGCGCATGGAAATGCAGGACTTCGCCCGTGTGCGGGATGAAGTCCTCATCCTCCGCGCACAACCGCACTTCGATCGCGTGGCCGTCGAAGCGGACTTCGCTTTGCGTCAACGGCAACCGCTCTCCACGCGCAACGCGCAGTTGCCACTCCACGAGATCGAGCCCCGTCACCGCTTCCGTCACCGGGTGCTCCACCTGCAGCCGCGTGTTCATTTCCATCAGGAAGAACTCATGGCCCTCGAGCAGGAATTCAACGGTGCCCGCGCCGGCATACCCCGCCGCCTGCGCGAGTTGAATCGCGCACTTCCCCATCCGCTCGCGCAACGCCGCATCCACGGCCGGACTCGGTGTTTCCTCGATCAGCTTCTGGTGCCTGCGCTGGACCGAACAATCGCGCTCGCCCAGGTGGATGCAATCGCCGAACGCATCTCCGAAGACCTGCACTTCCACATGCCTCGGATCGAGCAATGCGCGCTCCAGCAGCAACTGGCCGGAACCGAAGGCGGACAGCGCTTCGGACCGCGCGCTGTTCAGGGCGTCCCGCAATTGCGAGGCATCGTGCACGAGGCGCATCCCACGCCCGCCACCACCTGCAGCCGCCTTCACCATCACCGGAAACCCGATGCGCACCGCTTCCGCATCGAAGCGCCCATCGCTTTGGTCGTCGCCCTCGTACCCCGGCAGGCACGGAATGCCGTGCGCCTGCGCAAGCCGTTTCGCCGAAGACTTGTTGCCCAGCAAACGGATCGCCTCGGGCGGCGGGCCGACCCATGTCAGGCCGGCGTCGACGATGGCCTGCGCGAAGTCCGCGTTCTCGCTGAGGAAGCCGTAGCCCGGATGCACCGCATCGGCGCCGCTCGCTTTGGCCGCCGCGATGAGCTTGTCGATGCGCAGATACGAATCGGCGGAGGCCAGCCCGCCAAGTGCGATGGCTTCGCCGGCCTCGCGCACGTGCAGGGCTTGCGCATCCGCGTCGGAGTACACCGCCACGGTCGCGATGCCCATGCGATGCGCCGTGCGGATCACGCGGCGCGCGATCTCGCTTCGGTTGGCGATCAGGAGTTTTTTCATGCGGGCCGCTTCGCGATCCCCATGGTCTTCGCGAGGATGCCCAGCATCACTTCGTCCGCGCCACCGCCGATCGAGCCCAGCCGCCCGTCGCGGAATTGCCGCGACACCTTGTTCTCCAGCGTGTAGCCCATGCCGCCCCAGAACTGCAGGCACGTATCCGGCACGAGGCGATTCAGCCGCCCCGCTTTCAGCTTCGCCATCGAGGCAAGCTCCAGCACGTCGTCGCCCTGCACGTACATCTCGCACGCGCGGTACGTGAGCGCGCGCAGGCTCTCCACTTCCGTCTTCATCTCCGCCAGCTTGAACTGCACCCACTGCTGGTCCGCGAGCGTGGCGCCGAAGAGCTTGCGCTCCTGTGCCCATTCGATCGTCCACTGGATGCAGTTCGTGAGCGATTGCAGGCAGCTCGCCGCCGCCCACAGCCGCTCTTCCTGGAACTGCTGCATCTGGTAGATGAAGCCCTGCCCCTCCGCGCCGATGCGGTAACTCTGCGGCACGCGCACTTCGTCGAAGTAGATGAGCCCGGTGTCGGAGGAATCCATGCCGATCTTGCGGATCTTCTTCGCGACTTCGATGCCCTTGGTGAGCTTGCCGCCCCGGCCGTCGCGCATGGGCACGATGACAAGCGACTTGTTCTTGTGCACCGGGCCTTCACCGGTGTTGACCAGCATGCACATCCAGTCGGCCTGCAGGCTGTTGGTGATCCACATCTTCTGGCCGGTGATGACGTAGTCGTCGCCATCTTTCACCGCGCGGCTCTTGATGCCCGAGACGTCGCTGCCCGCCGCCGGTTCGCTCACGCCGATGCACGCCACCATGTCACCCGCGATGGCGGGCGCGAGGAATTGCTTTCGAAGCTCGTCGCTGCCGAAGCGCGCCAGGGCGGGCGTCGCCATGTCGGTCTGCACGCCGATCGCCATCGGCACGCCGCCGCAGTGCATGTGACCGAGCGCTTCGGCCATCGCGACGGAGTACGAGTAGTCCAGCCCCGCGCCGCCGTATTCCTCGGGCTTGCACAGGCCCAGCAGGCCGAGCTGCCCCAAGCGCTTGAACACTTCGTGCGCGGGGAAGATTTCTGCTTCTTCCCATTCATCGACGTGGGGGTTGATCTCGTCGTCGATGAAGCGCTTGAGGGTTTTCTGTATTTCGCGGTGTTCGTGGGTGAATTGCATATTTGTCTCCGGCTGGTCGGCTGATCTCGTTGCTTTATTTTTGGACGCAGAATTCGCAGAAGCTACGCAGAAGAAAGACAAGAAGAAATTCAATTTAAATTCAAGGTTTCTTCTTGTCTTCTTTCTGCCTGATCTCCGCGAATTCTGCGTCGTTGCACCCGAATTGACTGTTCACATCCTTGCCACTCCAAACTGCACAGGCCGCAGCGTTTTCGCCTCCGCTTCCGCGATCATCTCGAGGCAAAACGCCAGCACGTCCCGCGTGTCCCGAGGATCGATCACGCCGTCGTCCAGCAGCAGTCCCGACGTGTAGAAAGCGTCCGCCTGCGCCTCGAACATCGCGACGATCTGGTCGAACTGCGCTTTCGATTTCTCCGGGTCGGGCGCGATGCCTTTGCGCGCCAGCCCAGCATCCGTCACGATCTGCATCGTGCGCGCCGCCTGTTCGCCGCCCATCACCGCGGTCTTCGCGCTCGGCCATGAAAACAGGAATCGCGGTGCGTACCCGCGCCCGCACATGCCGTAGTTGCCCGCGCCGAACGAAGCGCCGCACTGGATCGTGATCTGCGGCACCGTCGCGTTCGTCACCGCCTGGATCATCTTGCTGCCGTGCTTGATCATCCCGCCCTGCTCGCTCTCCTTGCCGACCATGTAGCCGGTGGTGTTCTGCAGGTAGACGATGGGGTGGCCGAGCTGGCACATCCACTGGATGAAATGCGTGGCCTTGTTCGCGCCCGCTACGTCGATCGGCCCGTTGTTGGTGATGAAGCCGACGGCGTGGCCTTCGATCGACGCTTGCGCGCAAACCGTCGCGGCGCCGTACAGCGGCTTGAATTCGAGGAGAGAGGAATCGTCGGCGAGGCGCGCGATGACCTCGCGCATGTCGACGGGTTCGCGCAAGGTGGTGGGGATGAGGGTGAGGAGGTCATCATTCCTGTCATGCCGGACTTGATCCGGCATCCAGGTGTGCCCGCCGTGATGGATCCCGGGTCGAGCCCGGGATGACAGCATTTTTTCACTTCGGGAAGACAAGCGTCCCACCACCTCCCTCGCAATCCCAAGCGCCTGCCGGTCATCTTCCGCCAGATACTCCCCCAGCCCCGACACCCCGGTGTGCATCTCCGCGCCGCCCAGTTCCTCCTCGGTGGCCACTTCCCCCGTCGCCGCCATCAGCAACGGCGGCCCCGCAAGAAACGCGCGCGAGCGCTTCCTCACCATCACCACCACATCGCTCAACCCCGGCATGTACGCACCGCCGGCCGTTCCCGAGCCATGCTGCACCGTGATCACCGGAATCCCCGCCGCCGACAACTTCGCGAGGTTGCGAAACAGTGCGCCGCCATGCACGAAGCCCTCCACGCGATAGCGCATCAGGTTCGCGCCGGCGCTCTCCACGAGATGGATGAACGGCAGCTTGTTCTGCAGCGCGATTTCCTGCACGCGCAGGATCTTGTCCAGGCCCATCGGCTGGATCGCACCGGCGTCGATGCCCGAGTCGCTCGCGACGACCATGCAGCGCACACCGCTCACGAAGCCGATGGCCGCGATCATTCCGCCGCCGGGGACCGATTGCGCCGCGTCCTTCCTGTCCTGCAGGTAGCCCGCGAGCGAGCACAGCGGCAGGTACGGCGCGCCCGCGTCCAGCAGCAGCGCGACGCGTTCGCGCGGCAGCAACTGGCCGCGCTTGTCGAAGACGGGTTTCGATCTGGCGGAGGTGGACGCGGCGCGTTCTTCGAGCGCACGCAGTTGCGCGATGCGCTCGCGCATGGCGGCGGCACGCTGCAAGGCTTGCGGCGATTGGGGGTTCCAGGTGGATGGATAGCGTGGCATTGCCCTCACTCCACCCCTTCCCCACCAAACACCTTCGGCACCACCGCGCGATGAAACCCCTCGAACGGCTTCACCGCATCGCGACCCATCGCTTCTTCATCCGCCACCTGCATCGGCCACCCCATGCGCACTTGCGGCCGCGCGCCGTCGACGCGCAAACACTCCCCGCTGATGAACGACCCCGCCGGCGACAGCAAGAACACCACGGCCGCCGACGTCTCCGCCTCGGTGCCGAAGCGCCCCAGCGGCACGGTCTTGCGCATCTCGCGCAGCATCGGCCCGGCTTCCTCAGGGTAATGATCCATCCCGCTCGACGCGATATACCCCGGCGCGACAGCATTCACCCGCACGCCGCTGTGCGCCCATTCCGCCGCCGCGGTCTCGGTGAAGCTCACCATCCCCGCGCGCGCGGCGCCGCTGTGGCCCATCGTCGGCATCGATCCCCACATGTCCGCGACGATGTTCACGATGGCGCCGCCATGCGCCTGCATCGATTGCAGGTAGCACTCGCGCGCCATCAGGAAACCGCCGGTCAGGTTGGTGTCCAGCACCGCCTTCCAGCCCTTCGCGCTGATCTCCTCCAGCGGCGTGATGTACTGGCCGCCCGCGTTGTTGACGAGCGCGTCGATGCGACCGTGCACCAGCACCATCGCCTGCACGGTGTTCTTCACGGCTTCCTCATCGCGGATGTCGCAGGCGTGGAAGCTTGCGCGCCCACCATCCGCCGTGATCTCGCTCGCCGTTTCGTGCAGTTTCTCGAGCTTGCGGCCGATCAGCACCACGTGCGCGCCGAGCGCCGCCAGTTCATGCGCGATGCAGCGGCCGATGCCCGAGCCGCCGCCCGTGACCACGACGACTCTTCCCTTGAACAATCCGTCCTGGAAGACGGAGCGATAGCGCGAACTCATGTCGACTCCCCGATGAAAAGTTTGATCGCCTCGTCGGCGAGCTGGTCGAGCGAGGCGCCCTTGCGCCGGTCGTACCACTGCGCCGACCAGTTGAGCGCGCCGAAGATGAACAGGCGCGCGAGCTTCACTTCGGCCTTCAGGCGTCCGCTCGCATGCAGGCCCTCCAGCACCGGGATCCACGGACGCTCGTACTCGCCCTGCAATTGCGCGATGCCCGCGCGCTGGCGCGGCGTGATCGAGCGCGCCTCGTACAGCATCACCGGGATGAAGTCGCTGCCCGGACCGAGCAGCACGTCGAAGTGGTTGCGCACCAGAAGACGCAGACGAGCCGCGTCGTCCGGTTGCATTGATGCGGCCTTGTCGAGCACCTGCTGCTGGCGCTCGATGGCCGAGCGCATGCCCTCTTCCATCACCGCGTTCAGGAGCGCGCCCTTGCTCTCGAAGTGATAGAACGGCGAGCCGCTGCGCATGCCCGCGGCTGCGGCGATGTCGCGCGTGCTCGTGCCGCCGAAGCCCTTTCGACGGAAGAGCTTCGCGGCGGAGCGCAGCAGCTCCAGCCGGCGATTGCCGTCGTCACGATCCTCCGCGGTCTTGCGCGGGCGGCCCCGCGGGCGCTTGGGTTGCGCGGCTTCGGGTGGGTCTGCGGTATCCATCAGCATGGCGCAACCTTAGCAGCGGCCCTTATTTTTAGCAAGCACGCGCTTGGTGAAAATAACGGGCTGTAGGACAATGTCGACATTGCATTTGCGCAGCGCGGCGGGGCGCGAGCCGCTCCTATACTCAGCCGCAGATGAGACTCCCAGGACCAGCGAGGCCCGTGTCAAGCGGCGCTGTCAGAGCCAACGGCGCGATGCGCGGCCGCCTGTTTCTTTGCATGCTGGTCTGCACTGCCGCCGCTTTGCTGCTCGCCATCCCTGCCCGTGCGCAAGCCCCCGCCGCCGTCACCGAAAGCGCCGTCAAGGCCGCGTTCCTGCTGAAGTTCGGCTCGTTCGTGGAGTGGCCCGCCGGCACGTTCGCGCGGGCCGACCAGCCGCTGGTGATCGGCATCTCCGGCGACGAGGCCGTCGCGGTCGAGCTCGAGCGCCTGGCGGCCGGCCATACCATCGACGGCCGTCCGCTCGTGGTGAAACGCGTCGCTGAAGCAGCGCCGGCAGGCGGCGTCCACATCCTCTATCTCGGCGCGCGTCGCGACGCGCGCCTTCGGGAAGCGATGGGCAGCGCACCCGGCCCGATCCTCATCGTCACCTCGCAGCCCGGCGCGCGCGCCCTGGGCAGCGTGCTGAACTTCGTCGTGGACGCGGGACGAATGCGCTTCAACGCGTCGATCACCTCGGCGGAGGCACGCAACCTCAAGCTGAGTGCGCGGCTGCTCGCCGTGGCGCAGGACGTGGAGGGCCGGGCGAAATGAAGCTGCCGCAAGTCCGCTCCATCCGCCAGAAGCTGAACTTCATCCTGCTCGCGACCACGCTCGCGGCGCTGCTGATCGCCGGCATGGCGCTGGTGCTGTTCGACTTGCGCACCGAGCTGCGCACCATCGAGGGAGACCTCGTCACCCAGGCCGACATCATGGGTCTCGTGAGCGGGCCGGCGCTCTCGTTCGACGACCCGCGCGTCGCCGCGGAGAACTTGCGCGTGCTGCGCCTGAAGCCGAACCTGGTCGTCGCGGCGCTCTACGGCGCGAAGGGAAAACT
>JAZKIF010000039.1:16388-25361 GCA_040385005.1 Pseudomonadota bacterium | reverse complement strand
CGTCGTATGTCGACAGCGGCGCGGAAGGCGTGAGCGCGCCATTGAGCTGGCAGGCGCAAGGCGCGAAGTTCGATTGGCAGATGGTGCGCGTGTGGCGGCCGGTGTTCACCGGCAAGGAACGCGTCGGCATGGTGTACCTGCAGGCGCGCCACGAACTGCTGGACCGGGCCTTCGACTATCTGGGGGTGCTCGCGATCGTGCTCACCACCAGCCTGGTCGCGGCGCTGATGCTCTCCAACCGACTGCAGACGGCGTTGACCGCGCCGTTGATCGAGATGAGCGAAGTGGCGCGGCAGATCCGCCACGGCGAGAACCTCGCCGCGCGCGCGCCGGTCACGAGCGACGACGAGATCGGCATGCTCGCGGGCGTCTTCAACGCGATGCTCGACGAACTCGCGGTGCGCGCGCAGACGCTCGAACACGCCAACCAGGCGCTGCAGGCGAGCGACGAGCGCTACCAGCTCGCGGTGCGCGGCTCCAGCGCGGGACTGTGGGACTGGGACATGGTGGCCGACACGATGTTCTATTCGCCGCGCTTCAAGGCGCTGCTCGGCTACACGGCGCAGGAGTTTCCCGACCTGCCATCGTCCCTGCTGAACATCATGCACGCGGAAGATGTGCCGCGTATCCGCAGCGCGCTGCGCGATCACCTCGCGCACGACGCGCCCTACCAGTTCGAATGCCGGCTGCGCCTGAAGTCCGGCGAGTGGCGCTGGTTCCTCGTCACCGGCATGGCGCAGCGCAACCCGATGGGCCGCGCATTCCGCATGGCCGGTTCGGTGATCGACGTGACCGAACGCAAGCTCGCCGAGCAGGTGTTGCAGGAAGCGAACCGCGCGAAGGACGAATTCATCGCGACGCTCGCGCACGAGCTGCGCAACCCGCTCGCGCCGATCCGCACCGGCCTGGAGATCCTGAAGAAGGACGGCGCGAACGGTGCGGCCTCGCAGAAGGCCCGCGACACCATGACGCGGCAGCTCGCGCACATGATCCGCCTCATCGACGACCTGCTGGACATCTCGCGCATCAACAGCGGCAAGATCCGGCTGGAGACCGAACGCATCCGCCTCGCGAGCGCGATCGAAAGCGCGGTGGAGATCAGCCGGCCCGCGATGGAGGCACGCGGGCATGAGTTCACCGTGCAACTGCCCGAGCGGGCGATCGAGCTCATGGCCGACCCCACGCGGCTCGCGCAGGCGCTCGGCAACTTGCTGAACAACGCCGCGAAGTACACGCCGCCGAACGGCCACGTCATGCTGGAAGCGCGGCAGGAAGGCGGCGAGGCCGTGATCGACATCAGCGACGACGGCGTCGGGATTCCCCCCGAAATGCTCGACCAGGTGTTCGCGCTCTTCACGCAGGTGGGCCGCACGCTGGACCGTTCGCAGGGCGGCCTCGGCATCGGCCTGTATCTCGTACGCAGCCTCATCGAGCTGCATCGCGGCAGCGTGACGGCGACCAGCGCCGGGCCGGGTCAAGGCAGCCGCTTCACCATCCGCATCCCCTGCCTGCTGCAGCCCGCCCCCACACCCGCCCCCGCGCAGCCGGTCCAGGCCGACGCCGACGCGGTGCCGTTGAAGGTGCTGGTGGTCGACGACAACGAGGACGCCGCGCAGACGCTGGCCACGGTGCTGGAGATGACGGGCCGCGAGGCGCGCACCGTGTACCACGGCAACGACGTGCTGGAGGCCGCGGCGGATTTCGCGCCCGATGCCGTGCTGCTGGACATCGGCCTGCCCGGCAAGAGCGGGTACGAGGTGGCGCGCGAGCTGCGCGCGGATTCGCGGTTCTCGCGCACGATGCTGATCGCCGTGACCGGCTGGGGCAGCGCGGAAGACCGCCGCAGGTCGAGCGAAGCGGGCTTCGACGAGCACCTGACCAAGCCGGTGGACCTGGGGGCGCTGGAGCCGCTCCTGGCGAAGGCGGCGAAAGCCTCCGCGGCGTAAAAAGACCTCCCGGGGCGCCCCGGCGCCATTTGCCGGAGAATGGCGGGTTCCCGACCCCGCTTTACAGGAACTTGCGATGAGCTATCCCAACACCCAACTCTTCATCGACGGCCAATGGCAGGACGCTGCCGACGGCAAGACGATCGCCGTGTTCAACCCCGCCACCGGCAAGGAAATCGGCCGCGTCGCGCATGCCTCCACGGCCGACCTGGACCGCGCCCTCGCCGCCGCGCAAAAGGGCTTCGAGAAATGGCGCGACGTGACGGCCATCGAGCGCAACAAGATCATGCGCAAGGCCGCGGCGCTCATGCGCGAACGCGCCGGCGCGATCGGCGCGATCCTGACGCAGGAGCAAGGCAAGCCGCTGGTCGAAGCCAAGGGCGAATCGATGGCCGCCGCCGACATCATCGAATGGTTCGCCGACGAGGGCCTGCGCGTCTATGGCCGCATCGTGCCCTCGCGCTTCAACCTCGCCGCGCGCCAGATGGTGCTGAAGGACCCGGTCGGCCCCGTCGCCGCCTTCACGCCGTGGAACTTCCCGATCAACCAGGTGGTGCGCAAGATGGCCGCGGCCCTCGCCACCGGTTGCTCGATGATCGTCAAGGCGCCGGAAGAAACGCCCGCCGCGCCGGCCGAGCTGATCCGCGCTTTCCACGACGCGGGCCTGCCGCCCGGCGTGCTGGGCCTGGTGTACGGCAACCCCGCCGACATCTCCAACTACCTCATTCCGCACCCGGTGATCCGCAAGGTCACCTTCACCGGCTCCACGCCGGTGGGCAAGCAGCTCGCCGCGCTGGCCGGCAAGTACATGAAGCGCGTGACGATGGAACTGGGCGGCCACGCACCGGTGATCGTCTGTGAAGACGCCGACATCGCGCTGGCGGTGAAGTCCGCCGGCGCCGCGAAATTCCGCAACGCCGGTCAAGTCTGCATCTCCCCGACCCGATTCCTGGTGCACGAGAGCATCAAGAACGACTTCGCGGCGGCGCTGGTGAAGTATTCGCAGGGCTTGAAGGTCGGCAACGGCGCCGAAGAAAGCACCACCATGGGCCCGCTGGCCAACCCGCGCCGCCTGACGGCGATGGCCGAGTTCACGCAGGACGCCGTGAAGCACGGCGCGAGCGTCGCCTTCGGCGGCGAGCGCATCGGCAGCGAAGGCAACTTCTGGCAGCCCACCATCCTCACGGACGTGCCGCTGGAAGCGAAGGTCTTCAACGACGAACCCTTCGGCCCGATGGCCGCGATCCGCGGCTTCAACACGCTGGAAGACGCGATCGCCGAATCGAACCGCCTGCCCTACGGCCTGGCCGGCTACGCGTTCACGAAGTCGCTGAAGAACGCGGACCTGCTCGCGCGCCGCGTCGAAGTCGGCATGCTGTGGGTCAACATGCCCGCGCTGCCTTCGGCGGAAATGCCTTTCGGCGGCATCAAGGATTCGGGCTACGGCTCCGAAGGCGGCCCGGAGGCGATGGACGCCTACCTGAACGCCCGCGCCGTCACCATCATGAACGTCTAGGGTCACCAGCCCTTCGCATCGACGAACTCCCGCACCTTCCTTGCCACGAGGGCGTAGCCGGCGGCGTTCAGATGTTCGCCGTCGTGCAGCGATGCGGGCACCACATCGTTCTGAAAATCGATGACGTCCTGCGGTTGTGCCGGGTCGTACTGGTTCACGAGGTAGGACCGCACGTCGAGGTAGTGTTGCGGATAGGCGGCGGCCAGATCGGCGTTCAGTTGCAGGACGCCCTGCCAGATGGGCGTGCCCTTCCATTGATCGGGCTGCGGCCTGTTCAGCAAGGACAGCACGATGAAGCGATCGTTGCCGGGGGACATGGCCGCGATGCATGCGGCGAGGTCCGCCTTGATCCGCGCCGGCTCGGTCACATTGTTGTGGCCGAGCCAGAGCGTGTTCACCCAGTTCTGGTGGACCCGATCCGAAATCTGCCGGGTAGCGATCTGGACCGAAGTCTGGCCGGCGATGCCGCCGTTATAGATCGCCCGGTCCGGAAACTCGTCTTGTATGTGCGCTGCGACGCCAGCGGTCAGCGAGTCCCCCCACGCCGCGATATACGGGCAGTCCGGGACCTTCACCGTGCAGGCGTAGTCGGCAAGGCGGCCAAGGGGGAGTGCCTGCCCGCCCGTCAAGCTTCCATCGACGTACAAGGTGATTTCCTCGGCGTCCACCGAGGCGGCAAGGTAGTTGCCGGTGCCGGCGTAGTAGCGGTACGCGTACGGCGCCGCGTAGCCCGCGCTCCGGCCGACAGCGGGAAAGAAATCCGGATAGTGGCTTTCCGCCCAGTCCATGGCTTCGGCCGAAGTGACATCCATCGCCGCGGCCGATGGCCGCGCGGCCACCGCGCGCATCGGCGCGCGCGCCGGTGGCGCCGGTGGGGTGGACGATGCCCCACCGCCGCAGGCGGACAGAAGGGCGAGGACGCCGGCCAGAAAGAGGGGGCGGGTCCAGCCGTGGCGTCGGCGTCTGGATCGCAAAAAACGGGTATCGCGGGAAACGCTGCATGCGTGGTGTCCGATGACGACTGTTCTCATGAATCGCTGCAGGCCCGGTTGGGGCAAGGGATGAGGGTGCTGCCAGCACGGGCTCGTGCGGCAATTTGTGCGATCGGGTGCCCGCCCGGGAAACTTCGTTCCGGCGCTGCCCTTCGCGGAAATGCCTTTCGGCGACGTCAAGGATTCGGGTTACAGCTGTGAAGGCGGACCCGAGGCGATGGACGCCTGACTGAACGCGCGTGTGCCGTCGCGATCATGAACGTGTGAGGGGTTCCACGCCCCCGAGCGTGAAGTAGATGGTCGCGCCGAACCCCGGCGCGGCCTCGCCCCACACATGCCCGCCGTGGCGCTTGACGACGCGCTGCACGATCGCGAGGCCCAGCCCCATACCGGGAAATTCGTCGCTCATGTGGATGCGGTGGAACGCCTCGAACATCTTCGAGGCGTAGGCCATGTCGAAGCCCGCGCCGTCGTCGCGCACGAAGTACACCCACTCGCCGTCCGGCCCCTGCTTGCCCCCGACCTCGATGCGGGCTCGCTCGCGCCTGGACGTGAACTTCCACGCGTTGTCCATGAGCTGCGCGACCACCTGCGCGAGCAGCCGCGCATCGCCGCGCGCGGGCAGCGTCGGCGGAATCAGCACCTCCACCACGCGGTCCGGATCGCGCCGCTGCAGCGCAAGCTGCTCGTGCCGCGCGAGGCTCGCGAGGTCCAGGGCGCCCATCTCCATGTCCGAGCGCGAGAGGCGCGAGAGCGACAGGATGCCATCGGTCAGGCCGCTCAACTGCTGCACACCCGCGCGGATGCGGCGCAGGTAGTGCAGCGACTTTTCGTCGAGCACGGGGCCGGCGCTGGCTTCCAGCGTGCTGCTGAATCCGTCGATAGAACTCAAGGGACCGCGCAGGTCATGCGCCACCGAATACGCGAAAGCCTCCATCTCGTGGTTCGCGGCTTCGAGCTGCGCGCCGCGCTCGTGGACGCGCGCCTGCAATTGCGTGTTGAGCCGCATGATTTCCTGGCGCGCGGCGCGGCTCTCCGAGATGTCCTGCACCGCCCCCTGCAGCCGTCTCACCTTGCCATTGCTGTCCCACTCGGCCTCGCAGAGGATGCGCACCGCGACGTGCCTGCCGCGCGCGGTGACGATGTCGGTCTCGATGTCGAACGGACTGCCGTTGCGCACGCAGGCTGCGAGCGTCGCGCGCAACAAGGACCTGTTGCCCGGCTCGCTGAAGGCCACGGCCTGGCGCGGCGTGGGCGCGAAGTCCGGCCTCACCTCGTAGATCGCGCAGGTCTCCTGTGACCACGCGAGCGTGGCGGCGCCGACGTCCCAGGCCCACCCTCCGAGCCGGCCCACCTGCGCCGCGAGATGCAGCATCGCCTGCATGTCCTGCAGTTGCAGCCCGGCGCGCTTGCGATCGCTGATGTCCAGCGCCTGCGTCACGAAAAAAAGCGGCAGCCCCTGGTGGTCGCGGGCGAGCATGCAGCTGAAATCCGCCCAGACGGCATGCCCGCGCTTGTGGACATAGCGCTTCTCGCGGCGGTAGCTCGCGCTCGCCCCGTCCAGCAACAGGGCGAACTGCCGCCAGTCCTCGTCGATGTCCTCGGGGTGCACGAGCTCGCGCATCGGGAGCTCCATCAACTCTTCCCCGGTGTACCCGACGAAATCGCAGAACGCCTTGTTGACCACGAGCCGCCGGTGGTCGGTGCCCAGCACCGTCATGCCCACGAGGGCGTGCTCGAAAGCGCTGGAGAAATGACGCAGCCACGCCTCCTTCTCGCGCGGTTGCGAGAGATGCATGGAGACAGGACCGTTTCCGTTCATGGGCGGCAATTGGACCCCAGAGCGGCGCTGCGCGCAAGGATTGACAAATACGAAAGTTTTCGTTCGGGATGCGCCGTACGACGGGCGCTCAACCCCGCGTCAGGTGCGGATTTTTGGCGAACAACTCCGCGGCCCAGTCGACGAATGCGCGCGTCTTGGCGCTCAGGTGGCGGTTGGGCGGGTAGACCACGTGCACTGCGAGCGCCGGGCGCGTCCAGTCCGCCAGCACCTCCACCAGTTCACCGGCCGCGAGATGCGGCGCGGCGGTGAACGCGGCGGTCTGCGACACGCCCAGCCCCGCGAGCACCGCGCTGGTGTGCGCGTTGCTGTCGTTCAACGCGACCTTGTAGCGCGAGGTCAACTCGATCGACTCGCCGTCCTTCTCAAAAATGTGCGGATGCGGCCGGCCGGTGCGCGATGAGAAGAAGCTCACCGTGCTGTGCCTGCCGTCCTCGAGGTCCGATGGGTGCTTCGGCGTGCCGTACTTCTTCAGGTAGTCCGGCGACGCGACGGTGACGAGCGAAACGTTGCCGATGCGCCGCGCGACCAGCGACTGGTCGATCAGGTCGCCCGCGCGGATGACGCAATCGACGTTGTCGCCGATGAGGTCCACCACGCGGTCGCTGACACCGATGTCGAGCTGGATGTCCGGGTACCGCTCGTAGAAACCCGGCAGCGCGGGGATGACGATGTGCTTCGCGACGGAAGCGCCGACATCGATGCGCAAACGCCCGCTCGGCGTCGCCTGCGCGTTGGCCATGCTGGCCTCGATGTCTTCCAGGTCGTTGAGCAACCTCGCCGTGCGCTCGTAATACGCCGCCCCGTCGGCGGTGACGGTGACGCGTCTGGTGGTGCGATTCAGCAGCTTGACCTTCAGGCGTGCCTCGAGGTGCTGGACGAACTTCGTCACCGTGCCCTTGGGCAGTGCGAGCGACTCCGCCGCCTTGGTGAAGGTCCCCGCCTCCACCACGCGCGCGAACACCCGCATCGTCTGTATCTGGTCCATCTGCCCTCCTGGCATGTAACGCGTTCGCATTGTTCCCGGTTTGGAAACAGAGAACTGGCAGCAGGCCTCTTTATCCGTAGGCCTTGCGTGCCTATATTCCATCCATGTCATCAAGCACCATCCCTGCAACCGCGCCCGCACCCGTCGTGGAAAAAGACACCACGATCGAGATCGCGGGCCATGAGGCTCTGCGGGCCCGCATCTACGGCCGCAAGCGCGCCGGTGGCGGCGCGCCTTTGGTGCTGCACTTCCATGGGGGTGCCTTCACGAGCGGCGATCTCGACAGTGGCGCTTGCATGGCCCGGCTGCTGGCTCAAGTGGAAGCAGTCGTGGTTTCCGTCGCTTACCCGCTGGCGCCCGAGCATCGGTTCCCCGATGCGGTCGAGGCGGGTTATGCGGCACTGGAATGGACCTACAAGCACCGCAACAAGCTGGTGGGCGCGAACGCGCGCATCTACCTGGCCGGTGACGAAGCCGGCGGCAATCTCGCCGCGGCTGTCGCCATGGTCGCGCGTGACCGCGGGCATCCGCCGCTCGCGGGCCAGGTTCTCGTCGCGCCGATGCTGGACCCCTGCGTTGGCACGCCGTCCCTGCGCGAGAGCGTCGCGGGCGACACGCACTGCAAGTGGGCCGACGGCTGGCAGCAATACCTGCGCGGCCCGATGGACGCGGAGCATCCCTACGCGGTGCCGGGACGCGCGACGCGGCTCACCGCGCTGCCGCCCGCGTTGATCCTGAGTGCCGCCGACGATCCGATGCGCGACGAAGCAATCGCGTATGCACACCGGCTGCAGGCGGCGGGTATCGACGTGACCAGCGGCGTGATTCCCCAGCAAACCGGCTGGCCGGACGCGTTGGCCGAGCCCACGAACGGGTGCCCGTGCGAAGTCGCGGTGCTCGCCCACCTGCGCGCGTTCTTCAATGCGGCGACACCGCCGACCCCGCCGCCCGTCTAGGGCGCTACCCCATCACCCCACCTCCCGCGCACCCCGGCGAAACCGCCGGGGCGGACCGACTCACGCCGAAAAAAGGAAGAAGCCATGAACGACCAGACCGATAACACCAACGACACCAGCACCACGAACAACAACTCTCCACGCCAGCGCCGCCTCTGGGCTTCGGTGGGCGTGCTCACCGCGATCACCGCCATCGCTTCGGCCGTGATCGGTCTCGGGAGCCCGAAGGCGCAAGCCACAGCCGCCGACGCGGCCCTGCAGGCGGTCCCGGTTTCCGTTGCGGCCGTCGCCGAGAGCGACGTCACCGCATGGGACGAGTTCTCCGGCCGGCTCGAAGCGGTGGAGCGTGTCGACGTGCGCTCGCGCGTTGCGGGTGCGATTCAGTCCGTGCATTTCCGTGAAGGCGCGCTGGTCCACAAGGGCGACCTGCTCATCACCATCGACCCCGCGCCTTACGCGGCGGAAGCCGAGCGTTCCGAAGCGCAGGTCGCGGCAGCGCAGGCGCGGCTCACGCATGCGCAGAGCGACCACGCGCGTGCGCAGCTACTGTGGGACGACCGCGCGATCTCCCAGCGCGAATACGAAGACCGCCTGAACGGCATGCGCGAAGCCGCAGCCAACCTGCGTGCGGCGCAGGCGCAGCGCGAAACCTCGCGCCTCAACCTCGGCTACACGCAAGTGCGCGCGCCGGTGGCGGGCCGCATCGGCAAACTCGAAATCACCACCGGCAACCTC
>JAZKIF010000039.1:867-16378 GCA_040385005.1 Pseudomonadota bacterium | reverse complement strand
CTCGTCGCCGCCGGCCCGGGCGCGCCGGTGCTGACGACGCTGGTCTCGGTGAGCCCGATCTACGCGAGCTTCGACACCGACGAACAGGTCGTGACGAAGGCGCTGGGCAACATGCCCGGCGGATCGAGCGCTCGCGCCTTGATCGAGCGCATCCCCGTGCACATGGGCACCAGCGCCAGCACCGACACGCCGTACCAGGGCAAGCTGCAACTGATCGACAACCAGGTCGACGCGAAGAGCGGCACGGTGCGCGTGCGCGCCGCGTTCGACAACAAGGACGGCACGCTGATGCCCGGCCAGTTCGCGCGCATCCGCATGGGCGCGGCGCAATCGACGAAGGCGGTGCTGGTGAACGAGCGCGCGGTCGGCACCGACCAGGACAAGAAATTCGTGCTCGTGATCGGCGCGGACAACAAGGCGCAGTACCGCGAAGTAACGCTCGGGGCGAACGTGAACGGCCTGCGCATCGTCAAGGACGGCCTCAAGCCCGGCGAACGCATCGTCGTCAACGGGCTGCAGCGCGTGCGGCCCGGGGCGCTCGTGAACCCGCAGGCCGTGGCCATGGAAGGCAAGGCATGAACCTCTCCAAATTCTTCATCGACCGGCCGATCTTCGCGGGCGTTCTCTCGCTCCTGATCTTCCTGGCCGGCCTGCTCGCGCTGCGCGGGCTGCCGATCTCGGAATATCCGGAGGTCGTCCCGCCTTCCGTCGTGGTGCGCGCCAACTACCCCGGCGCCAACCCGAAGGTGATCGCCGAGACGGTGGCGACGCCTCTCGAAGAAGCCATCAACGGCGTCGAAGGCATGCTCTACATGAGCAGCCAAGCCACCACCGATGGCGTCATGACGCTCAACGTCACCTTCAAGCTCGGCACCGACCCGGACAAGGCGCAGCAGCTCGTGCAGAACCGCGTCGCGCAAGCCGAGCCGCGCCTGCCCGAAGAAGTGCGGCGCCTTGGCCTGTCCACGGTCAAGAGCGCGCCGGACATCACGATGGTGGTGCACCTCGTGTCGCCCAACGGCCGCTACAACATGGATTACCTGCGCAACTACGCGGTGCTCAATGTGCGCGACCGGCTCGCGCGCATCCAGGGCGTGGGCCAGGTCGGCATCTGGGGCGGCGGCGAGTATGCGATGCGCATCTGGCTCGATCCGCAGAAGGTCGCGCAACGCGGCCTGTCGGCCAGCGACGTGGTGACCGCGATCCGCGGCCAGAACGTTCAGGCCGCCGTCGGCGTCGTCGGTGCGTCGCCGGGATTGCCCGGGATCGATCTCCAGCTCTCGGTCAACGCGCAAGGCCGCCTGCAGAACGAAGAAGAGTTCGGCGACATCGTCGTGAAGACCGGCGCGGACGGTGCCGTGACGCGCCTGCGCGACCTTGCGCGCCTCGAACTCGGCGCGGCCGACTATTCGCTGCGCTCCCTGTTGAACAATGACGCGGCCGTCGGTATCGGCGTCTTCCAGGCGCCCGGCTCGAACGCGTTGGAAATTTCCGCACAGGTGCGCCAGACCATGACGGAAATCGCCAAGGCGATGCCCGAAGGGCTGGAGTACCGAATTGCCTACGACCCGACGCAATTCGTGCGCGCCTCCATCGAATCGGTGGTCCACACGCTGCTCGAATCGATCCTGCTGGTGGTGCTGGTGGTGATCCTGTTCCTGCAGACCTGGCGCGCTTCGGTGATTCCCTTGCTGGCCGTGCCGGTGTCGGTCGTCGGGACATTCGCGGTACTGCACCTGCTGGGTTTCTCGATCAACGCATTGAGCCTGTTCGGGCTCGTGCTCGCGATCGGCATCGTGGTGGACGACGCGATCGTGGTGGTGGAGAACGTGGAGCGCAACATCGAGGCCGGCCTCTCGCCGCGTGACGCGACCTACCGTGCGATGCGCGAAGTCTCGGGGCCGATCGTTGCGATCGCGCTCGTGCTGGTCGCCGTGTTCGTGCCGCTCGCCTTCATCAGCGGGCTCACCGGACAGTTCTACCGGCAGTTCGCGGTGACCATCGCGATCTCCACGGTGATCTCCGCGATCAACTCGCTCACGCTGTCGCCGGCCCTCGCCGCGCTGCTGCTGAAGGGCCACGACACGCCGCCCGACGCGCTGACCCGCGGCATGGATCGCGCGTTCGGCTGGCTGTTCCGCGGTTTCAACCGCGTGTTCAAGCGCGGCTCGGAGAACTACGGCCGCGGCGTGCGCGGCGTGCTGCCCCGCAAGGCGCTGATGTTCGGCATCTATGCGGTGATCGCGGTGTCGACCGTGGGCCTGTTCAAGCTCGTCCCTGATGGCTTCGTACCCGCGCAGGACAAGCAGTACCTGATCGGTTTCGCGCAGTTGCCGGACGGCGCGACGCTGGACCGCACCGAAGCGGTGATCCGCAAGATGGGCGAGATCGCGGAGAAGAACCCGAACGTGGAGGGCACGCTCGCGTTCCCCGGCCTCTCGATCAACGGCTTCACCAACAGCTCCAACTCCGGCATCGTGTTCGCCATGCTGAAACCCTTCGACGAGCGCAAGCGCGCCGACCAGGCCGGCGGCGCCGTCGCTATGCAGTTGAACCAGGCCTATGCGGGCATCCAGGACGCGTTCATCGTCATGTTCCCGCCGCCGCCCGTGCAGGGGCTGGGCACCACCGGCGGCTTCAAGCTGCAGCTGGAAGACCGCGCCTCGCTCGGCTACGAAGCGATGGACGGCGCGGTGAAGGCGTTCATGGCCAAGGCTTACCAGACGCCGGAGCTCGCGGGCATGTTCACGAGCTGGCAGGTCAACGTGCCGCAGCTCTTCGCGGACATCGACCGCACCAAGGCGCGCCAACTGGGTGTCGCGGTGACGGACGTCTTCGACACGATGCAGACCTACCTGGGCAGCGCGTACGTGAACGACTTCAACAAGTTCGGCCGTACCTACTCGGTTCGCGTGCAGGCGGATGCGCCTTACCGCGCACGCGCCGAGGACATCGGCGCGCTGAAGGTGCGCTCGGCCACCGGCGAGATGGTGCCGCTCTCCGCGCTGATGAAGGTCAACGCGAGCTACGGCCCCGAGCGCGCGATGCGCTACAACGGCTACCTCACCGCCGACATCAACGGGGGCCCCGCGCCCGGCATCTCGTCGGGCCAGGCGCAGGACGCCGTGAAGCGCATCGCGGCGGAGACGCTGCCCAAGGGCATCACGTTCGAGTGGACCGAGCTCACCTACCAGGAAATCCTCGCGGGCAACTCCGCGATGCTCGTGTTCCCGATCGCGATCCTGCTCGTGTTCCTCGTGCTGGCCGCGCTGTACGAAAGCCTCACGCTGCCGCTTTCCATCATCCTGATCGTGCCGATGGGCATCTTCGCGGCGATGGCGGGCGTGTGGATCTCGGGTGGAGATAGCAATGTCTTCACGCAGATCGGGTTGATGGTGCTGGTGGGACTGTCGGCGAAGAACGCGATCCTGATCGTGGAGTTCGCACGTGAGCTGGAGTTCGCGGGACGCACGCCGGTGCAGGCCGCGATCGAGGCCGCCCGGCTGCGCTTGCGCCCAATCCTGATGACGTCGCTCGCGTTCGTCATGGGGGTGCTGCCGCTGGTGTTGTCCACCGGCGCGGGCTCCGAGATGCGGCATGCGATGGGCGTCGCGGTGTTCTCCGGAATGATCGGCGTCACGGCGTTCGGCCTGTTCCTCACGCCGGTGTTCTACGTCGCGTTGCGCGCGCTCACCGGCAACCGCCCGCTCAAGCTGCATGGGCAGGTGCCGCATGCGGAAGCGTTCGCCACGCCCGTGGAAACAGGTGGCGGCGGCGCGACGGCGCGCCCTGTTCCCGCCGCCGCACGCGGCGACCACGAATCATGAAACCATCACCAGGAGGCATCGCCATGACGCGATCCACTTTTTCAGCGCGCCATGTTTTGGCGCCCCTCTTCGCCGCGCTGGTGCTTGCCGGCTGCGCCACCGCGCCCGCGCCGGCGGCACCGCCAGTCGAAGTGCCTGCGCAATTCAAGGAGAACGGCGCGGCTTGGACGCTGGCCACGCCCGCCGAGTCGCAAGACCGCGGGACGTGGTGGAAGGTGTTCGCCGATCCGGCGCTCGACGCGCTCGTGGAGCGCGCGGGCTCGGGCAACACGACGATCCAGAAAGCCGCCGCGCGGCTCGCGCAGGCCCGCGCTTTCCTGCGCGGCACGCAGGCCGACCGCATGCCGCAGATCGGCATCGGCGGGGGCGCCGGAAGACAAGCCGGCGCAAACACAGCAAACGGCGCGACGCCGGCAACGCTGACGACGGCCGGCGCGTCGCTGTCATGGGAGCTGGATCTCTTTGGGCGATTGGCCCGTGCGAACGATGCGGCGGCGCTCGATGCGCAGTCGCGCGAAGCACTGCTGCAAAGCACGCGATTGCTGGTGCAAGCGGAAGTTGCGCAGACGTATCTCTCGCTGCGTGCGATGGACGTCGAGCGCGCGCTGGTGCGCGAAACCGTGTCGGCATACCAGGGCACGCTGCGCGTCACGCAGCGCAGGCAGCAAGCCGGCGACATTGCCGAGCTGGATGTCGTGCGCGTGGAGAGCGAACTTGCCGCGACGGAGTCCGAGGCGTTGGCGCTGGACCGACGGCGCGCGGAACTCGAGCACGCGCTGGCTGTTCTCGTCGGCGACGCGGCGTCGAGTTTCGCGATGCCGGTGGGTGAGTGGAACACGGCCTTGCCGCGCATCCCGGCCGGCATCCCCGCGACGGTGCTCGCGCGCCGCCCCGATGTTTCGGCTGCGCAAAGCGGTCTGCTCGCCGCGCAGGCTCGAGTGGGCGTCGCACGCGCGGCGTGGTTCCCGAATCTGTCGCTCACGGCTGCGGGCGGTTATGCATCGCCCGAACTTGGCGACCTCTTCAAGTGGTCGGCGCGTGCCTGGAGCGTCGGCGCGCTGTTGTCGCTGCCGATCTTCGACGGCGGACGGCGCGAGGCCGGCGTGAACAGCGCGCAGGCTCAGCTCGAAGGCGCTGCTGCTTCGTATCGCGGGCAAGTGCTCACCGCGTTCCGTGAAGTGGAGGACCAGCTTTCGTCGTTGCGTCTATTGCAGGAACAGGCGCAGGCGCAGGCCCGCGCTGTAACGTCCGCTAGCCGGGCGACGGTGCTCTCCGAATCGCGCTACCGCAACGGCATGGACAGCCAGCTCGAGTTGCTGGACGCGCGCCGCAGTGAATTGCGCAATCGCCGGCAGGCGCTGCAGGTCCGCGCCGGGCAGTACCAGGCGACAGTCGCGCTGGTTCGCGCACTGGGCGGCGCGTGGTGACAAGCCTTTAGCCGAGCATCGCGCCATGGCTGTCGTGCGTTACGGCCACGCCGACGATATTCACGGTGCTCGTCCCCGTAGAAGCCAAGGCTCCGCCGATCCCTTGCGCGCCGGTGTTCCCATCACTGAACGTCCAGTCCATCTCAATCGAAGTAGGTGGCGCGTCCGATCGGTTCCCGTACGCGATGCTCGACATCAACTGGTTGACCTTGTCGTTCGTCGCGCTTGATTCGAACGTGACCACGAGCACGCCGCCGTCGTAGGTATAGCGGGCGACGAACTCGCCGGACAGCAGGACGGCGTCGCCCGAGACAGACACATTGCCGGAAGGCTGGAAGAAGTCGTCGGGTTGTGCGCCCCCATGGCGCGCGAGGGTCAGCGTCGCGCCCGCGAAGTTGTCGATCCGCAACTCGCGGTCGTTCACGTGCACACGCGGGTCCAGCACGACGGCGGGGCCGCCTTGCGTAAAAACCGGGCAGCCGAATGTCGCGTCGGGCGAGCCGTCCACGTTGAACCGGGCGACATAGGCCACCGTGTCGCGCTCCTGGTTGACGGCCGAGCCGGTGACGAGGATCCTGCCATCCGCCTGTTGCGCGATGCCGGATGCACTGTTCCAGGCCTGCACGCTGATGCGGACGTAGCCCGCACCAGCGCCGAAGCCGGTGTCGACACTGCCA
Source organism: Pseudomonadota bacterium (assembly GCA_040385005.1). GTDB lineage: Bacteria > Pseudomonadota > Gammaproteobacteria > Burkholderiales > Burkholderiaceae_C > Ramlibacter. The sequence continues at coordinate 10,447 of JAZKIF010000039.1, read as the reverse complement.
TCGACGTTGAATCGCGCCAGGAACACGGCGTCTCCGATCGCGGAGGAAGAGCCGGCCACGAGATACTTTCCGTCGGCTTGCAGGTACACGCTATTGTCCTGGCGCCACGAGTCCGGGTTGTTGACCGCCATCGCACCCAGGTCGAGGGCGGCGACCCCATCCGCCCCGAACGAATGATCGGGCGTTCCGTCGGGGTTGATCCGCATCAGGTCGAAGCGCGTCTCGGCGTCGCTCCAGCCGGTGACGATGATCTTGCCGTCGGGCTGGACCACGACGGCGCTGGCCTTGGTGCCGTAGGGCACCTGCTGCAGGTCCACCACGCCATGCGTCCCGAACGTGGCATCGAGCACGCCATCCGCGTCGTAGCGCGCGATGCGGACGGTCGACGGCAAGCCTGGCGCGATCTCGATGCTGGAGCCGACCGCGACGATCTTGCCGTCGGCTTGCAATGCGAGTGCGTAAGGCGTGTCGTCGGCGCCACCGAAGTCCGTGGACACACGGCCACCCACGCCGAAGGACGGGTCGGGCGTTCCGTCCGCGAGCAGGCGAATGAGCAGGAAATCGTAGTTCGCGCCGTTCGTGGAGACACCGGCCGCGATGATCTTTCCATCGGGCTGGACGGCCACGCCCTGCGCATCGGTGAACGAGAAATTGCCAGTCAGCATCGGTGTCACCACCGTGCCTGTGCCGCCGAAGCTGGTGTCCGGCGCGCCATTGGGGCCATAACGCACCAGCGCGAAATGTTCGCGCTCCCCCTGGGGGACCGTGATCCCCTGCAGCACGACTTTGCCGTCAGGCTGCACCGCCATCGCCCTTGCCAGGGTTGTGTCGCTTCCGAACTGCGTCACCGCGACGCCACCGCCACCGAACCCCGTGTCGAGCGTGCCGTCGGCGTCGAGCTGTGCGACAGCGAAGAGCGAGACACCACCCGAGATCCCGACGAGGATCCTTCCGTCCGGCAAAGCGAAGATGCCTTGCGGCTCGTCTTCGAAGCGGGTGAGATTGCCGGTGACCGTGCCCACGGCCAGCGACAGGACGGGCGCATCGTTCACGGCGGCGATGATCGCCGTCGCGTCTTCCGATCGGTTGCTGAAGCCGTCCATCTCCGGCTGCATGGCGATGACTTGCCCCGCCGTGCCATGGCTTCCATCCCACGCCCGGAACGTGAGGGCCTGCGTCAGCGTGCCGGAACTCTCGGGCCCGGGCAAGACGCGCACCATGTCGGTGGGCCGCAGCAACAGGCCCCATGCGCCGGTGCCATCGATCTGCCAGGGGAATTCGTTCCACGTCGCGCCGCCATCGACGCTGTATTGCGGATCGCCTACCGAATACATGAAGGCTTCGAGCGTGTAGCCCCTCGCGCCCGTGACGGCGACGGCCTCGATGCCCGCACCGCCGCCAGCCGTCGTGATGCTGCCATCGATGACCAACCGTGCGACCGTGACGCCGGCGGGATCGGCCGTGCCTTCGAAGATCGTGCCCAGTGACGGAACTCCGCTCGTATCCAGGACGGGACTGCTCATTGTTCGTCGCGACCCGGTACTGCCATGGCCGCCTCCTCCAGCGCGATATTACTGCCAGTCCCCGCCCAGCGCCTTCACCAGCAGCACCGCCACCAGCATGCGTTGCCCTTGCAACTGCGCGAGCTGCCGCTGGCTGTTCAGCAGCGATTGCTGCGCGGTGATCACGTCGAGATACGTCGCGACGCCGCCTTCATATCGGTCGGTCGCGAGTTGCAGCACGCGCTGCGCGCTCTGCTCCGCGAGCGCGGCCTGCGCCACCGCGCGATCGAGCGCGGCGCTTCCACTGATGCCGTCCTGCACTTCCTGCATCGCGGTGAGCACCGTGCGCCGGTAATTCGCGACGGTGATCTGGTAGCCCGCTTCGGCGATGGCGACGTTCGCATCCGTGCGGCCCGCATCGAACAGCGGCTGCGCGATGGAAATGCCCAGCGACCACAACAGGCTCGATGCGTCGAACAGCGAGGAGAGAGCGCGGCTGTCCACACCCAGCGTCGGCCCGATCGTGATGCTCGGGAAGTACGCCGCGCGCGCGACGCCGATCTGGGCATTCGCGGCGGCCATGGCGCGCTCGGCGGCGGCGACGTCGGGGCGGCGCTGGAGGATGTCCGACGGCACGCCCAGCGGCACGGGGGGCGCGGTGCGCGCACTGGCCTCCGGCGCGAGAGAGAACAACGGCGCGGGCCGGCCCGTGAGCGTGGCGATGGCGTTCTCGAACTGCGAGCGCTGCCGGCGAAGCACGTCCACCTGCGTGAGCGTGGAGTCGAGCAGCGCCTGCTGCTGCGCGACATCCAGGCCGGAGGTCGCGCCCAGGTCATGCCGCGTGGTCGCGAGTTCGAGTGCGCGCCGCTGCAGCGCGATCGATTGGCGCAGCACGTCGAGCTCGATGTCCAGCTCGCGCAAGTTGAAGTAATTCGCGGCGAGATCCGAAGCGAGGACCAGCCGCACGTTCTGCAGATCGGCGGCGGATTGTTCGGCGGTGGCACGCGCGGCATCGACGGTGCTGCGCACGCGGCCCCACAGGTCGGCCTCGTACGCGACGTTGAACGACAGCGCGGCATCGTTTTGCACCGTCGAGAAGTTTGACGAGTTGTAGTTGGTGAGAGGCCGGTTCTCGGAGATCTTCAGGCGGGTTGCGCGGCCAGACAGCGCGAGCTGCGGGAAGAGCCCGGCGGATGAAACATCGACCGACGCGCGCGCCTGCGCGAGCCGCGCGGCTGCGGCGGCGAGCGTCGGGCTCGCCACGATCGCCTGATCCTGCAAGGCATCGAGTTGCGCATCGCCGAAGCGCTTCCACCACGCGCCGCGAATCGCCCCGTCATCAGGTTGCGCGGCTTTCCATGGCGCTTCGAGTTTCCACGCCACGGGCATCTCGACAGAGGGTCGATGATACGGGGGCTGCGCGGCGCATCCTGCGAGGATCGCGGCAGCGACCGCGGCGAAGGCCGCGCCAAACGGAAAGCGCACGCTCATGGTTTCGGCGGCACGCTGCTCGCCGCGGGCTTCGCGTCGGCGATCACCTGCACCTTGTCGCCGTTCGCCAGCGAATCCGAGGGATTGAGCACCAGCGATTCGTTCCCCGACAGGCCATCGAGAATTTCAACCGACTCGCCGTAGTTGCGGCCGATGCGCACCGGCTGCATCGCCACCGCACCGCCTGCATCGACCTTCGCGACCAGCGTGCCCTGGCTGCGGAACAGCAGGGCGTTCGACGGAACGGTGAGCGCGCCGCTCGGCGCAGCCGCGAGTTCCACGTTGACGAACGCACCCGGCAGCAACGCGCCGTCGCTGTTGGGAAGCTGCACCTCCACCTGCATCGTGCGGCTGCCGGCATCGATGGACGCCGCCGTCCGCGCGACCTGGCCCTTGAACTTGCGGCCGCGCAGTTCGGCCTGCGTCACCACCGCCGCCTGTCCCGTCTTCACGAGCTGCGCGTAAGCCTGCGGCACGTTCACGTAAACGCGCAGCGTGTCGGTCTGCGAGAGCAGGAAGAGCGGTTTGTTGCTGTCGATCAGGTCGCCGATGTCCACGTTCCGCTTGGTGATGACGCCGGAGAACGGCGCCACGACGCGCTTGAAGGCGCCGAGCTGGCGCAGCCGCTCCACGTTGGCCTCCGCGCCGGCCAGGTTCGCACGCGCCTGCGTGTAGGCGCTGCGACGCTCTTCCAGTTCCTGCTGGGACACCGCATCGCGCTTGCGCAAAGCCTCCCAACGCTCGACGGTCGTGCGCGTCAGCTCCAGGCTCGCGGCCTGCTGGTTGCGCGCGGCCTCGGCCTGCGAGAGCTGCTGGTCGAGCTCGGGAGATTCGATTTCCGCCAGCAACTCGCCTTGCTGCACGCGGCTGCCGATGTCCTTGGTCCAGCGGCGCAGGTACCCGCCCGCGCGCGCCGAGACCGGCGCCTGCACGAAGCCCTGCAGCGTGCCGGGCAGCGTCAGCACCTGGCCGGCACCGCCCGCTCTGACGGTGGCGGTGCGCACGTACTGGACGGCGCCTTGCACCGCGGTCTGCTGCAGGTCGCGCGCGTTGCCGATGCGGCTGATCATGGTGCGCGCGGCGCCGGCCGCCAGCAGGACAAGCACCGCGATGACGGCGATGCGCGCGCCGCGGGCGACACGGCGCCGTTGCGCGTCGTCGGCGGGAGGCGTGGGGGTATCGACTGTCATGGGGATCAACCTTCTTGCGGCAGCGCGCCGGGCGCCTGCGGGGACGAGGGATGCACGCGGCGCTTCGCGAGCCGCTCATGGATGCCGGCGTAGAGCACCGGGACGAAAAGCAATGTCGACACAGTTGCAAAGATCAGGCCACCGATCACGGCGCGCCCGAGCGGCGCGTTCTGCTCGCCGCCTTCGCCCAGGCCCAGCGCCATCGGGATCATGCCGATGATCATGGCCAGCGCCGTCATCAGCACCGGCCGGATGCGCGTGGCGCCCGCGTCCTGCGCCGCCTGCAACGGGCCGATGCCCAGCTCGCGCTGCTGGCGCGCGAATGCGATCACCAGAATACTGTTCGCGGTCGCGACGCCCATGGTCATGATCGCGCCCGTCAGCGCGGGCACGCTCAACGTCGTGCCGGTGATGAACAGCATCCACGCGATGCCGGCGAGCGCGGCGGGGAGCGCCGCGATGATGATCGCCGCGTCGATCCACGACTGGAAGTTCACCACCACCAGCAGGTACACCAGCACGATCGCCATCGCGAGGCCGACACCCAGTCCGACGAAGGAGCTTTGCATCGTCTGCACCTGGCCGCGCAACTCGATCTGGTTGCCGCGCTTCAACTTGGGCTTCAACTCCTCGACTACATCGCGCACCTTGGATGCGACGCTCGCGAGGTCGGTGCCCTGCACGCTCACGAAGACATCGAGCGCAGGCGAGATGTTGTAGCGCGTGACGATGGGGAGCTGCCGGCCTTGCTGCGCCTGCACCAGGTTGCCGAGCAATTGCGGCGACGTGCCGGCGGTCGCCGCCGCACCCGCGGGCGCGACGGGGATGCCGAGCAGCGAATCGATCGAGTCGAGCTGGTACTGCGGGCTCTGCACCACGATGCTGTAGACCACGCCGTTCTGCGGATTGAGCCAGAACGCGGGCGCGGTCTGCGAACTGCCGGAGAGCGCGATCAGCACGTTCTGCCCCACGTTGGTTGCGGACAGCCCGAGCTGCTGCAGCCGCGTGCGGTCCATCTGCAGGTTCAGCGCCGGGCCGTCCAGGCGCTGGTGCAGGTGCGCGTCCACGGCGCCGGGAATCGTCTTGACCTTCTTGACCAGCTCCGCCGCGAGCGCGGCATTGCCTTCGAGGTCGTTGCCCGTGAACTGCACGTCGATCGCCGCGGGCAGGCCGAAGTTCAGGATCTGCGTGACGATGTCGGCCGGCTGGAAGAAGAATTCAATGCCGGGAAAGCGCCTGGGCAGTTCGGTGCGCAGCAGCGAGACCCAGTGGTCCGTTGGCCGGTGTCCCTCGCGCAGCGACAGCAGGATTTCGCCGTCCAGCGTGCCGATGGTGCCGGCGTTGCTGTACGACAGGTTGATGCCGCTGTTGGGGATGCCGAGGTTGTCCAGGATGGTCTCGAGTTCCTCCTTCGGGATCATCTGCCGAATCGCGTTCTCCACCTCGTCGGCGATGCGAGCCGTCTCCTCGATGCGTGTGCCGGTCGGCGCGCGCATGTGCAGGCGGATCTGGCCGGCGTCCACCGACGGGAAGAAATCGCGGCCCAGCAGCGGCGTGAGCAGGCATGAGAGCACGCAGAACGCCATGAAGGCCAGGCCGAAGTTGCGACGATGCGCGAGCAGCGACGCGAGCAGCAGCGCATAGCCGCCGCGCAGCCGCTCGAACTGGCGGTCGAACGCGAGGTACACCCGCCGCAGCGGTCCGGGCGCGCCGTCCTCCACGTTGTGCGACTTCATCATCAGCATCACGAGCGTGGGCACCAGGCTGCGCGAAAGGAAGTACGACGCGATCATCGCGAACACCACCGCCTCGGCCAGCGGCACGAACAGGTAGCGCGCCACGCCCGAGAGGAAGAACATCGGCACGAACACGATGCAGATACACAGCGTGGAGACGAAGGCCGGCACGCCGATCTCGCCCGCGCCGACCTCGATCGCATCCAGCAGCGTGCGCCCTTCGTGCATGTGCCGCTCGATGTTCTCGATCGTGACGATGGCCTGGTCCACCAGGATGCCGACCGACAGCGCGAGGCCGCCCAGCGTCATGATGTTCAGCGTCTCGCCGATGGCGTACAGCACGAGGATGGACGCGAGGATCGACAGCGGGATCGTGATGGAGATGATCAGCGTGCTGCGCCAGTTGCCCAGGAACAGCAGCACCATGAGCGCCGTGAGGCCGGCCGCGATCACCGCCTCGGCGACCACGCCCTTGATGGCGGCCGTGACGAAGATCGACTGGTCGAAAAGCGGCGTGACCTTGATGTCGGCGGGCATCTGCGCGACGGCGTTCGGCAGCATGGCGCGCAGGTTGCTCACGATGTCCAGCGTGGATGCGCCGCCGTTCTTCAGCACCGACAACAGAACGCCGCGCTGGCCGTCCTGCCGCACCACGTTGGTCTGCGGCTGGAAGCCGTCGCGCACGAACGCGACGTCGCGCAGGTAGGTCGTCGCGCCGGCCGTGGTGCGCACCGGCAGGTCGTTGAGGCCGGAAATGGCGTCCGGCGAACCGTTCATGCGCACCGTGTATTCGGTGCCGCCCATCTTGGCGGTGCCCGAGGGCAGGATCAGGTTCTGCGTGTTGACGGCGTTCACGACGTCGGCCGGCGCGAGGCCGCGCGCCTGCAGCGCCTGCATGTCCAGGTCGACGGAGATCACGCGCGCCTTGCCGCCGTAGGGCGCGGGGATTGCGACGCCGGGCACCGTGACGAGCCGCGGCCGCAGCGTGTTCACCGCGGCGTCGTACACCGACTGCTCGGGCAGCGTGCCGCTGGACATCGCGAGCTGGATCACCGGAATGCTGGAGGCCGAGTACTTGATTACCAGCGGCGGCGTGATGCCGGGCGGCAGCTGGCGCACCTGCGTCTGCACCGAGGCGACCGTCTGCGCGATGGCGTTCTGGATGTTCGCGCCCGGCTGGAAGAAGACCTTCAGCACCGTGATGCTGGGCAGCGAAACGGACTCGATGTGCTCGATGTCGCTCACCACCGTGGTCAGGCCCCGCTCGCTGGAAGCCGCGATGCGCTGGCCCATTTCCTGCGCGGGCAGGCCGTTGTAATTCCAGATGATCGAGATCACCGGGATGTTGATTTCGGGGAAGATGTCCGTCGCCATGTTGCGCAGGACGAGCGGGGTCGCCAGGACGATCAACATCGCCATCACGATGAACGTGTAGGGGCGCCTCAGCGCCAGCGAAACCATGGACATCGGGGGGGACCGCCTGGGGGGGAATCGACCGTGCAGATAATACGTGAGCGTGGTGTTTCCACCATGTAAAGTAGAGTCGGCTTTCAAGCCGGATCGGCATCGAGGGAGCAGTTGGCCATGGACGATTTCAGGTTCGCGCACGAGCACCGCGGCGTTGGTTCACAAATCGCGAAAGCAGCTTTCGCAAATGCGCGCCGGCGCACGCACCACAAGGAGGCCTGAGCCATGAACGGCGGCATGGACGTACGGCTGGTGCGGCTTCGCGATTACCTCGACGTGGAAATCGAGGGCCTGCTCGATCTTCCCCAGCTCCTCTCGGTGATCGAACGGGTCGGCACGCTGACCCTGGACCATGGCGACGAGCGGCTCCTCTTCGACCTGCGCGCGATCGAGGGCGCGCCGCACCTTGCCGACCAGATGCAGCTGGGCAACCAGGTGGTGCGCAAGCTCGCCCACCTGACTCGCGTCGCGTCGGTCGTCCCGACCGAACACATCACCCGCTCCAGCGAATCCATCGCCCAGGCGCGCGGCGTACGGCTGAAGGTCTTCGATTCGAAGAACGAGGCGATCGCCTGGCTGCGCGAAACGGAGCCGGCCGCGCCCGAGCCGGCCGCCATGGATGTCGCTCGGGAAGCGATCTGGGAGGCGGTCCGGCACCTCTTTCCGAAGCACGCCCAGGCGATCCAGCTGCCCAACGGCGCGCTGGTGATTTCATGGGCGGTGGCGCGACACGCGGGCGCCGCCACCGAGATGGCGACACCAATTACGGTGCGGCTCGAGCCTGAGCTGGAGCGCAGCCTGCAGACCGCGGACGACGAGCAGCGCAGACGCATCGCCGTGACGCAGGAGCCAGAGTTCCGCGCCGGCCTGATGGGCTACGACCCGTTCACGGAAGTGCCCCGCGCCCGGGTGATCGTTCTCGGCTGATCAACGGCGCGAGATGCCGCCGCCCACGGGCAGGTAACGCAGCACCTTGCTCACGCCGTCGCGGCCGCTCGCGGCGCGACCGACCAGCGCGGTGCCGGCCATGAGGCCCAGCGTGCGCAGCATCAGCGACGGACTGCGGCGCGACAGCAACCACACGCCCAGGCCTGCGCCCAACACCATCCAGTGTTCGCCGGGCACGCCTTCGCGGGCGTCGTCGGCTTCCTTGATTTTCTGCAGCGCGCTTTTCTCTTCGAGCTGCGGGAGTTTCCTGACCATCGTTGCTCCTTCGTATTGCTGATCTCCAGAGGAACCATGCTAGGTCGGCGGGTGGGTGCGCTCTCGTAGGAATGCGCCGCGAGTGTTCGAGAGGGGCCTCCACGGCCCGCACGTTTGGGAGAAGATGCGAGCCTTTTCTCAACCCAACCCACAGGGATTTCTTGTCATGAGCAGTACCAAGATCGCCGTCATCGTCGGCAGCATCCGCCAGGATTCACTCAATCGCAAACTCGCGCTGGCGCTCGCCGCGATGGGTCCCGGCGATTTCACTTTCGAGCATTCGCGGCTGGATGACCTGCCGCCCTTCAACCAGGACCACGAGAAGACGCCCGGCGAAGCCGTGAACCGCTTCAAGGGCGAGATCAGCGCGGCCGACGGCTTGCTGTTCGTGACGCCGGAATACAACCGGTCCATGCCCGGCCTGCTGAAGAACGCGATCGACCATGGCTCGCGTCCATATGGGCAAAGCGTGTGGGCAGGCAAGCCCGCGGGCGTGATCGGCATTTCCGGCGGTGCGATCGGCACGGCGCTCGCGCAGCAGCACTTGCGCAACGTACTCGCTTACCTGGACGTGCCGACGTTGGGGCAGCCCGAGGCCTTCATCCAGAACAAGGAAGGGCTTCTGGACGACAAGGGTCACATCGGCATCGAGGCGTCCGAAAAATTCCTGCGGACGTGGATGGAGAAGTACGCCGCATTCGTGAAGCTGCACGTGGGGAAGTGATTCCCCACGTGCCGGGCGCTCAGGGCTTGCGGGGCTCGCTGGCTGCGTCCCGCCGCGATTCGCTCGCGGCCTCGCGTCGCCCGTCCGGGCCCCGTGCACCTCGCTGACCACGATCGCCCCGCTCGCGCGACTCGGCCAGGTGGCCCTCAAAACGAGACACCTTTTCAGGCGACCAGCCGGCGTTCGCGCGATCCCTTGCACTCGGCAGCGAGTTGACACGCGCCAACGTGCCCAACAGGGACTTGACGCGCGCTTGGTAAGCGCTGA
>JAZKIF010000039.1:0-857 GCA_040385005.1 Pseudomonadota bacterium | reverse complement strand
GAGCCTGTACGGGCGTTGGGCGGCGGCTGGACGGGCGGTGCCGCAGGGCGCGCTTCGGGCGCCGGCTGCTGCGGTTGTGGAGGCGGCGGCGTTCTCGCAGCGGGCGGTTGCACGGGCGGTTGCGGACGTGACGCTTCGGGCGCCGGTGCCGGAGCGCGTGCGGGCGCGGGGGTCGGAGCGGGAGCCGGCGCAGGCGCTGCCACGGGCGGCGGTGCGGGCGGCCGCGCGCGTTCCGGTGCGGGTGTCGGCGCGGGCGTGGGGGCTGGCGTCGGTGCGGGTGTCGGAGCAGGAGCCGGTTTCGGCGCGGCTGTGGGAGCCGGCGCCGGTGCGGCAGCGGGCGCTGGCGCGGGCGCTGGTGCATTGGCCTGCGGCGGCGGGAACCCTGGTCGGCCACCCGCCGAAGCGGGCTGGCGCGCGCCGCGTTCATCGCGGTTTCCGCGCTCTTCGCGGTTTCTCTCATCGCCCCGCTGGCCGCGCGGCGCAGGTCCGCTTGCGGCAGGCGCGGCCGACGGCGCCGCTACGGGCGCCGAAGCCCGCGGCGGGGGACCTGGCGGGGTTGCGGGAGCAGGCGGTGCGGCCTGCGGCGGCGCGGGGGTCACGGGCGGCGCCGCGACCGGTGCGGAGGCGGGTCGCCCCGGTGCGGCTGGCGCAGCGGCAGGCGCGGCGGCTTGAGGCGCGGATGCTCCCGTTGCAGGCATCGGGCCGCTCGCGGGCTTGGGCGGCGCGGCGACGGCTTGCACCGGCGGCACCACGGTGATCGGGGGCGCGAGCACGGCGGGCGCGGGCGAAGCGGGCTTCACCTGCGCGACGGCCGCTGCATCGTGCGGTTTGCCGACGTTGTCCGCGAGCGACTTCTG
>JAZKIF010000038.1:0-13397 GCA_040385005.1 Pseudomonadota bacterium | reverse complement strand
CTCGGTTGCCGCGGCGGAGCAACTGACTTCGTCGGTCGCGGCGCTGGATTCAAAACTCCACGAAGAATCCCTGCATGTGGAAGCGCTGGTGGAAGCCGACCAGAGGAAAGACGAGTTCATGCTCTTGCTGGCTCACGAACTGCGAGCGCCACTGGCGCCCATGCAGATGGCCGCAAGCCTGTTGTCTTCCGGCAAGAGCAACGAAAAGGTGCTCAGGGCCACCAGCGAAGTGCTCGCGCGCCAGGTGAAGCACATGAGTTCGCTGGTCGATGACCTGATGGACCTCTCGCGCTTCGCGAAAGGCAACTTTCTCTCCCTCGCCAACACCCCGGTCAATTTGCTGGAGGTCATGGCCGCGTCGGCGGAACAGACGGCACCCCTCATCGAAAGCAGACGGCATGAGCTGGTCATGGCGTTGCCCGATCGGCCGATATTCATGATGGGAGACCAGATGAGGCTGGTCCAGGTCGTGACCAACATCGTCGGCAACGCGGCGAAGTACACGAACCCGGGCGGCAGGATCACGCTGAGCTTGCAGCGACGGGGTGACGAAGTGCTGATCTCGATCGCCGACAACGGGGTTGGCATGTCGGCCGAGCTGCTGCGGCGAGCCTTCGACCTGTTCAGTCAGGGCGAACTCTCGAGCGGCGCGCAGGGCGGGCTGGGCATCGGCTTGTCGCTGGTCAAGACCCTGGTCGAATTGCATCACGGCCAGGTAAGCGCCACGAGCGCCGGACCCGGGCTTGGCAGCGAATTCCGCCTGCGCTTCCCGCTCCTCGAAAAAGTGCCGTCGGTGCGGCCGGCTACTCCAGCAGTCCCTTTGACAGCGCATAGTGCGTGAGGTCGCTGTTGGTGCGGGCTTCCATCTTCTTCATCAGACTGGTGCGATAGGTGCTGATGGTCTTGGGACTCAACAGCAGCTGCCCCGCGATCTGGGTTGAACTCTCGCCCTTTGCCAGGTGCAGGAGGATCTGGAATTCACTTTGCGTCAGATTTTCATGCGGCTCGCGCGACGGGCTGGTTGCCGACTGGGCCAGCAGTTCCCCCACTTCGGCGCTGAGGTACCGCTCCCCGGTGGCCGTCTGGAAGATGGCCTTGATGATTTCTTCAGGATCACCGGTCTTTGCAAGGTAGGCGTTGGCGCCGAGCCGCAAGGCGTTCAATGCGTAGCGCCTCGCGGGATAGCTCGTGAACACGACGACACCGAGATTGGGAGCCCGTGCCTTGATCCTGTGCAGTACATCGAGTCCGCTCGCGCCCGGCATCATCAAATCGAGCAGCAATACATCCAGGTTGCCTTTGCGCACCAGTTGCAGCGCGGTGCTTCCATCGACCGCTTCCCCCGCATGGATCATCCGCGGCTGGACCCGGATCTGGGCCGCCAGTGCATAGCGCGTGATGGTGTGGTCGTCTGCCACGCCCACCCTGATCACGCTGGAGCTGGAGACGCTGCGCAGGCGCTCGGACGGCATAGATCGGACTCCACATGGGTGCTGTTACCAGGCAACCATGCAGTGACGCTCTACAGCAGACCGCGTCGGCTAAGGAACACGAAGGCCAGCCGACCCCACGAGGAAGTGCAGGCAGTGTACGCGGATCGTCATGACAAGCACATCCGGTGACGCTTACCCCTTGCGCGCGGCTTCGATCTTCGCGATATCGATCTTCTGCATTTCCATCATGGCCTCGAAGGCGCGCTTGGCCGCCGCGGGGTCTGGATCCGTGATCGCGGCGGTGAGCGCGCGCGGCGTGATCTGCCAGTTCACGCCCCACTTGTCCTTGCACCAGCCGCACTGGCTTTCCTGGCCGCCGTTGCTCACGATGGCGTTCCACAGGCGGTCGGTCTCGGCCTGGTCGTCGGTCGCGATCTGGAACGAGAAGGCTTCGCTGTGCTTGAACGCCGGCCCGCCGTTGAGCCCGAGGCAGGGAATGCCACAGACGGTGAATTCGACCGTCAGCACATCGCCTTTCTTGCCCGAGGGGTAGTCGCCGGGCGCGCTATGCACCGCCTTCACGGCGCTGTCGGGGAATGTCTTCGCGTAGAACTCGGCGGCCTCTTGCGCCGCGTGGTCGTACCAGACACAGATCGTGTTCTTGCTCATCATGCTTGCATCTCCTGTTGCCGACGCACGCGCGCCGTGGGGCGCACAGATTACCCGAGTTGGTCACGCTGCGACAGCTCAACCGCATGCGCTCGCGGCGTCATCGCTGTACGCTTGCGACCGCGAAGCCGAAAAATATCGCAACACAACAGGAGACACGCATGCAACTTGATCGCCGCACGTTTTCAGCATTGCTCGCCGCCCTCGCCCTGCCCGCCGGAGTGCGCGCGCAAGGGGCGTGGCCCGCCCGTCCGATCCGCTTCGTGGTGCCGTTCGCGGCCGGCGGCGCGAACGACCTGCTGGGCCGCGCGGCGGCCGAAGGCGCCACCAAATTTCTCGGCCAGACCGTCATCATCGAGAACAAACCGGGCGCCGGCGCCGTGCTCGGCACGGACATCGTCGCCAAGGCCGCGCCCGACGGCTACACCTTTCTCATCAGCGGCGCCGGCGTCATCTCCAACGGCATGATCCGAAAGGTGTCGTACAAGGACAGCGACCTCGTGCCCGTCGCCATGGTGGGTCTCGCGCCTTCGGTGATCGTCGTTCCCGCCAACTCGCCGTACAAGGACCTGAAGGAATTCGTGGAGGCCTCGAAGAAAGGCGCGGGCCTGCACTTCGCGACCGCCGGCACCGGCAGTACGCCGCACTTCGTCGAAGGCCTGCTCACCACGCGCTACGGCGCGAAGCTGGACCTCGTGCCGTACAAGAGCGGCAGCGAATCGATCACCGCTGTTCTCGGCGGGCAAGTGGATGCCACGTCCGAGGCCAGCATCGTCGTGCTTCCGCACATCCGGGCCGGCAAGCTCAAGGCGCTGGCCACCACGTGGACGCAGCGCATCTCCGCGTATCCGCAACTGCCCACCGCGGTGGAGCTCGGCTTTCCCGACATCCGCATCGCACACTGGGCCGGCGTGCATGCGCCGGCCGGCACGCCCGACGCCGTCATGGACAAGGTGGCCGCGGCCGTCGACGCCGCGATGAAAGATCCCGCCATCGCCGAACGCCTCAAGGGAATGGGGATCGAGCCCATCGGCGGCACGCGCGCATCTTTCACGAAGTTCGTGGACGAGGAGCGTGCGCGGCTCGGCAGCGTGGTGAAGGCGACGGGAATGAAGGATGAGTGAATCCGGCCGCTGGTATTTCGGCTGGAACATCGTCGCCGCGGCGGCATTCCTCACGCTCCTGTCCTCGGGCATGCGCCTGAGCTTCGGGCCGTTCTTTCTCCCGATGGCGCAGGACCTCGGGTTCAGCCGAAGCCTGCTCGGCAGCATCGTCGCGGTCGGCATGCTGGCGTATGGCCTCGCGATGCCGGTCGCGGGGCTGTTGATCGCGCGCTTCGGCACGCGGCCGGTGCTGCTGGCGGGCATCTCGTTCGTCGTCGTGTCGGTGCTGTGGACGGTGGTCGCGACCAGCGTCGCGAGCTTCATGTTGTCCTTCGGCTTGCTGCTTTCGGTTGGACTGGCCTTTACGAGCCCCGTCGCGCTCACGCCCGTGATCAGCCACTGGTTCACGCGCAGGCGCGGCATGGCGCTGTTCTTCTTGTCGACCGGTTCCATGGCGGGCATCGCGGTGATGACGCCCGTGCTCGGCGCGTCGATCCATCACTTCGGCTGGCGGCCCACGCTCGTGGGTTTCGGCGCGGTCTTCACGCTGATCGCATTGCCCGCAGCGTTATTCGTCATCCGCGATGGCGCGCCCGAACACACGGATCTTGGCGCCGACGAGGTCGCTGCCTTGCGCGCGAACACCACGGCGCCGAGACAAAGCCTCACGTTGCGCGAGGCCGTGAGGACGGCGCCCTTCTGGAAGATCTTCTTCGGGCTCTTTTGCTGCGGCTTCAGCATGAACCTGCTGGGCACGCACGGCATGCCGATGCTGATGGACCACGGCTTCGACGCATTCACCAGCTCGATGGGCATCGGCGTGATCGGCTTCGTCGCGATCGGCGGCACGCTCGTCCTCGGGCGCTTCGCGGACACGCTGCCGCGCCGCCATATCCTGGCCGCCATCTACTTCGTGCGCGGGCTGGGCTTCTTCGCGCTCGTGATGGTCGGCACGCACTGGGAGCTGTACCTCACCTCCACCATCGGCGGGCTGGTGTGGGCCGGCAGCATCGCGCTCTCGTCGGCGATCCTCGCGGATGTTTATGGCGTGCGGCTGGTGGGTGTTCTGTACGGCATGGCGTATGTGGGCCACCAGATCGGCGGCACGATCGCCGCGTGGCTGGGCGGCTGGGGTTACGAGCGCTTCGGGACGCACTGGGTCGCGTTCGGCGCGGCGGGGGCGCTGCTGATGGCGGCGGGGGTTGTTGCGCTGCAGTTGCCGAGGAAGGGGTTCACGTTGATGGCGGCGTCGGCTGCGGCTTGAACGGGTGTTCCGCGTTTTCGCGCGGCTCGGCTTCAGCGCTTGACAGTCGGCAGCCCGAGGCATACATTACCAACTTAACGAACTTGTCGTAATTAACATGACATCCCCGAACGTTGAACGGACACCCTGCCCGGAAATGTTGTCATGAAGTCCTACGCCCCCTCCATTGCAACGAACTCCCGCGCGCGAGCCAGGAGTCGACCCCAAGACCTTACGTCCGATGACTTTGCCTCGCCTTCCGAAACACGTGCGCTTCTGGCCGGCAGTCTGTCGGCGCGCCAGGAGCGCCTGCAGGCGGGCGACATGATCTCGACCAATGAAGCCGCCGACATGACCGGCACGACACGGGTGACTATCAACGCGTGGATCGCCAAGGGACGCGCCATCGGCGTCACGCAGGCCAAGCGCGGCTACCGAATGCCTCGGTGGCAGTTCGACAGCCCGATGTGGGACGAGCTGCCCAAGCTGTCGAGTGCTCTTGGAACGGTAGAAGGTTGGGCTCTGCTGGCGTTCCTCGAAACGCCTCTCGGTGGCCTCAATGGCGCATCCCCACGGGAAGCGATCGAGCGCGGCGCGGGAGCCCGAGTGCTTGAACTGGCAACGCGGGGCACCTGAGTCCCCTCCCATGAAGCTTTCCGATCTGGAAGTTGTCACCACCTACTCCCTGGCATCCGGACAGTCCCTGTTCCGCGTGCAACGCGCTCGCAGCAAAGCCGTCCGCCGCGGTCCGTTGAAGCTGGCGCCCGCCGGACTCATGTCCGGCCGCTTCGATCTGCCGCGCATGCCGTGCTTATTTCGGAGAGGCGCCGGACACCGCCCTGTACGAGGCGCTGTTCCGCCGCGAGGCGCCGCTGCTGTCACTCCACGAGTTGCGCACGCGAGAGCTGGTGGCGGTTCAAGTTCGGCGCAATCTGCAGCTTGGCGACTTGCGTCCGCACACGCCGAACTGGCCCGTGCTGCAGTCGCTGCGCTTCGGCGAGACCCAGGAACTTGCCAGCAACGCGCACGCTGCCGGCCTGGAGGGACTCATCTACAGATCCGCCCAGCAGCATGGACAAGACTGCGTCGTTCTCTTCGACCCCGGTACAGAAGTGGTCGCCGCCCTGACGAGAAAACCGCTGGTGGGCGCAGGAGACGCGCTGAACCGCTGGGTCGCGCTCGCAGCGCGTCGATCCAAGGTCCCTCTGGTGCCGTAGGCGCTGGTGAGAGTGGATCGTCCCGTGGCGCGACTCAACCGCGTCGCGACTGGATCATCTTCCAGCCATTCCCCGACGGGTCGCGAAACCCCGCGTCGACGTTGCCGTAGCGGTCCACCGGCTCCTGCGTGAACTCCACACCCGCGGCGCGCATGCGCTCATACGACGCACGGCAATCGTCGACGGCCAGCACGAGCGGCGGCATCGCGCCCTTGGCCACCATGGCGTGCAACGTCTGCGCCGTCGCCTCGTCGTGCACCGGCGGGCCGGGCAGCGAGAGGCCCAGCTGGAACAGCGGCTGCTCGGGTTGCTGCACCGTGAGCCAGCGGTAGCTGCCGTTGCGCGCGTCGGTGTGCACGCGAAAGCCGAGCTTGTCCACATAGAAGGCGAGCGCTTCGTCCTGGTCGCGCACATAAATGCTCGCCACTTCAATTCCCTGGGTCATCGGATCTCCTGATTGGTTGGAGCCCCGTTTGTACCGGCCGCCTCGCGCCTGCGCTTCTCCGAAACTGCCATCGTGAGGCCGGGGCGGTGCGCGGCGCTCGCGATGCAGGCGGGCACGCTTGCGAGTTCCTGCGCCGCGGCCCGCGCGCGGTCGCGCACGGCGCTTGGGCTTTCGCCGGTGATGTCGCGGAACGTGCGGCCGAAGGTGCCGAGGCTTTCCCAGCCGGTTTCAAAAGCGATGTCGGTGATCGGCCGGTCGGTGTCGCGCAGCAGCGCGGTCGCGCGTTCGATGCGGCGCGTGAGGAGATATCGATGCGGCGGCACTCCGAACGCCTGCTTGAACGAACGCGCGAAGTGCGCTTGCGAAACGCCGCTCACGCTCGCCAATCGCTCGACCGGCCACGCTTCGTGCGAGGCTGCGTCCATGCGGTCCTTGGCGCGTAGCAGGCGGCGCAGGAGCGCGGGGTCCTGGAGGAGCGGCTCGTCGTTCATGGCATCACTCTCTGCACCACCGCGCGCAGACCAGCCACGCGACGAGAAACACCAGCACGGCGCCGCCGAAGCCCCAGAGCCCCCCGAAGAAAAACCGCACGGTCACGAACGTGCCAACCGCGCACATGGCCATCAGCATCAACGCGACCACGAACTTGACCAGGAAGAGCAGCATCGCCCCGAGCGTCATGGTCTCTCCCGAATACGCCGACGCTGCCCTCTCGTCCCATCCGGCTTCTCGTGCCGGTGACGACACCGGCCGCGCCTCGCGCGCGACCTCCTTCCAGCGAACCGTGTCCCAGTAGTGATCGAAGAAGTCCTGCGCCATGGTCAACTCCCATGCGACACGCGACAGGCCGCGCGCTCTTCCCGGCTCGCCCGCATTTCGCCCAGCCGCTGGGCGGCTTCCGGATGGAGCTGGTAATCGTTGATGCGGCGTTTGAGCTTGTACACCCAGCGCGCCTGCAGTTCAGGGGCCGCACGGCCGGCCACCGCGCCCATGAGGACCACCGTGTCGGCATGGAGCGCTTCGACCAGCGGCGCCAGCACCAGACTCGCGCTACGACGCGCAGCACCCGCGGTCGGATCCTTGTCCATGCGGGTGCGGAACGGGCACAGGTTCACGAAGGCGACCTCCTCCCTCGCCTCGCCCAGCGCCTCCAGCACGCGCCCGAGGAGCGTGCCCATCCCGATCGTCGGCGCCTGCGCGGTGAATGCCCGATAGACGCCGTGCAGCGCGTCACCAGCCTGTCCTTGCGCAGCGGCCTTGAGCGCCAACAGGGCGTCGGCCACCGCACGGTCGTGGGGCTTCACGTCGGTCTGCGAGTCGCCGCCGCCGCCCGGGTTCTTGCCCACGATGACCGTGCCGCGAAAGCGCGGCCCCACCCATCCGAGATAGGGCACACGGGCGAGTCCGGGAAGGGACACCGGCATGAGCTCGCCAACGGGAAAGACCGACTCGCGCTCGACCCGCAAAGCGCGCTGCACGCCAAGGGCGATGCGCTCCCAGGCCGGATCGGAGGATTGAAGGACTGCGGACATGGACAGACTCCTGAAGACGACGAACACCGCGCTTTCTTCAGAGTCTCACAGACACGAATTAAAGTAAAAAATCGAGGCGGTACCGTACTGCGCTGCGGGGGCACCCCTTGACACGAATTTGAATTAATTCTGCTGCCACTTCCTGCTTGGATGCAGGAGCTTCCCGCCGGCGGGCACCGGTGCCGCAACTCATGGCAGCGTTTCGCAGATGGTCGGCATGAGGGAACGGTATTCGCATGATGAGGCATCAACTCTGGTGAAAAAGACGAAGCCATGTCAACTACAGTTAACACCTAGCCAAGAAAATCAAGGAGTACTGACCATGGCCGAAAAGATCAGCGACTACAACGCAGGCGACTACCTCAAAACCCCGGAGGATGTCGCCGAGTACCTTGAACTTTGCTTCGAAGAGGCTCAAGGCGATCCCGGCGTCATCGCTGCCGCCTTGGGCAATGCCGCGCGCGCATCGGGCATGTCGCAGGTTGCGCGGGAAACCGGCCTTACGCGTGAAGGGCTCTACAAGGCGCTCTCCGCGGACGGCAACCCCAACCTGTACACGATCGTGAAGGTGCTGAGCGCGCTGGGACTGCGGATGGCAGTGGAGCCCCGCAGGGCGTCGTAGTCCCATCCGGGCGATCAAACGGTGCGACGCCGCGCCGCCAGCGCAGCCACCACGCCCGCACCCACGAGCAGCCCCGCTACATCCGCCAACACGTCATGCCAGTCCGCCGTGCGCGTCGGCGTGAACGACTGCAGCACTTCGATCGCGCAGCCATAGGCGAAGAGACACGCGCCCACCGAGCGCGCGCGAGCGGGCCACGCGGTCCAGCCGAGGATGCCGAGCACGGCGAAGGCGAACGCATGGTTGACCTTGTCCCAATTGGAAATCTTCACCAGCGGCGCCGGCGTGAGCGCGAGGTACAGCACCGCCGCCGCGCAGACCCAGAAGGCGGCCTGGACCATTCGCAGGGCGAAGAGCGATTTCAGGCCGCTTCGGGCGGGGGGTGCATGGGAGGAACGTACTTGCATGAGATCGAAGGGTAGCTGATCGGGGCGTGAGGCAGGGGTGCGAAGCTCGGCGGCCGAGACGTAGCTTGCATATTGAAGAAACTTTCTTCAATTTGCACAACCGCTCTATCATTGCCGCATGATTGATCGCAACATCGCCCCGGTTCTAAGGCAGCTGGCTTCGCAGTACCCGGTCGTGACCCTCACCGGCCCAAGGCAAAGTGGCAAGACCACGCTCGCCAAATCCCTGTTCCCGCACCTGCCCTACGTGTCGCTGGAAGACCCGGACGTGAGGCGTTTCGCCACAGAAGATCCGCGCGGGTTCCTGGCGGGGTACGGCAAGGGCGCGTTGCTCGACGAAATCCAGCGTGTGCCCGAGCTGCCGTCGTATCTGCAGGCCATCGTCGATGCCGATCCTTCCCCGGGCCGCTTCGTCCTTACCGGGAGCCAACAGTTCGAACTCATGACACAGGTGAGCCAGTCACTGGCGGGGCGTTCGGCGATTCTCCGCCTGCTCCCCTTCACCCTGGCCGAGGCGGTTCGCGCGAATCCTACGGCGATGGAAGGAGGCCTGCCGCAGGTCATCCTCGCGGGCTTCTACCCGCGCATCCACGATCGCCGGCTCGACCCGACACGGGCGCTGGCTGATTACTTCACCACGTATGTGGAGCGCGACCTGCGCCAGCTGGCCGCCGTGCAAGACCTGCAGCGGTTCGAACGCTTCGTGCGGCTCTGCGCAGGCCGCACGGGGCAATTGCTCAACCTCACCAGCCTCGGCAATGACGCCGGCGTGACGCACACCACCGCCCGCGCGTGGATCGACCTGCTGCAGACCAGCTACATCGTCCAGTTGCTCCCGCCGTGGTTCGTCAACAGTGGCAAGCGCCTCGTCAAGTCGCCCAAGCTGTACTTCGTGGATGTCGGGCTCGTCTGCTGGCTTCTTGGCCTGAGAGAGCCGGAGCAAGTGGCGCGCGATCCGCTCTGGGGATCGCTGTTCGAAAACTTCGTCGTGATGGAAGCCATGAAGGACCGATTCAATCGCGGCGATACCGGCCCGCTGTATTTCTACAGGGACTCGGCGGGCAATGAGGTGGATCTGCTGATGCCGGTCGGCCGCCGCTTTCATGGCATCGAGGTCAAGGCAGGCGCCACCGTCAACCCGGACTACTTTCGGGGGCTCCATTCCTTCGACAGGGATCAACCCGGCGCGCTGGAGAGCGCATCGGTGGTCTTCGGTGGAAGCCGCGGCGAAGCTCGCAGCCGGTGGCCGGTTACCTCTTGGGAGCGATTGGCTCGGGGACCGGATAGCTGAACGCAGTGTCAGCCATACT
Organism: Pseudomonadota bacterium; assembly: GCA_040385005.1. Classification (GTDB taxonomy): domain Bacteria; phylum Pseudomonadota; class Gammaproteobacteria; order Burkholderiales; family Burkholderiaceae_C; genus Ramlibacter. The sequence continues at coordinate 3,416 of JAZKIF010000038.1, read as the reverse complement.
TCACACATGCTCCTGGCGAAGCGAATCGAATCGAAACCTGTGAATCAAGACGCCCGTGCCTGAGATCCTCTCAAGTGCCTTCGTGCAGCGTGCAATCGAACAGCTGCCCTGGTTCGCCGTCGTGCTGCTCGTTTCGGTGGCCATCACGTCCTTCGTTTCCCGCGAACGCCGCCGCCGGCTCGGCTTCGTCAGGTTCCTGCTCGGCTACCTGTGCATCGCGGCCGTGCCGCTCTTCGGCGTGATCGTGCTGCGGTCGGCGCTGCGCGAGGGACTGGAACAAGCAGGCCACGGCTGGTGGGCCGCGCTGTGGCTCAGCCTGTTCTGGATGGTGACCTTCATCGTCGTGGCGCAATGGGTTATGCGCCGCATGCCGCCGACCCGCAGGTGGCTTCGGGACTATCGTCAGGCCGGGCGCGACATCTGGCGGGACCGGTTGAGACGCTGGTTGGGCATCCGCTGAACGGACCGTTGGGACGAGCCCCAGCTTCGCGTCACGCCCTGCCACGCACCATGTCAAGCAGCCGCCCCAGGATGCGCTCGCCATCGGCCCGCAAGCCGTTGTGCGCGTACTCGTTGGTGACCCAGGCTCGCAGCCCACGGACGCCGCGGGCCGTCTCCTCGGCGAATGATCGGTCCACGTAGACATCGTCGACGTACACCGTCGCCGCCACCGGGACCTCGTTGCGCGCGAGGCGGTCGGCGTCGTACAGGCGCGGCCATGCGTGCTGCGCCAGAAGATGCGCCGCGTCGCGGTGCGCGCGCAAGCCGCCATATTCATCCCACATCCAGGGGAAGACGTGCTCCGCACCGAGGAGGTCGCCGGTGATCGCCTCCTCGGGTGCGAGGCGGTCTGCCGACCAGCGGGTGGCGCCGCCGTCTGCGTACGAGGACTCATGGAGCGTCGCGTAGATCGGATTGCGCTCCCAGGCATTCGCCATCTGCGCGTCGACCAGGAATGCCGGCGAGCCGAAGGGCAGCTCCAGCAGGTGGTGCAGCTTCTCGAACCCGGCGCTGTCGCCTAGCCACATGCCGGTTTGCCGCAACCGGCGCGATGTGAGACGGTCGCCATTCGGCATGCGGACGTCTTCGTCGTCAAGCCGTCGCAAGAGGCTGCGCAACCGGGCGAGGTCTCCCGGGTATCGGTCGTGATAGCGCTGGTTCGCATCGCGCACGCGCGCCCATGTCGCCGCGTAGACCTCGTCGACGGGCCGATGGGTGATCGGCGCGAGGCCACCGGTGATCAGTACTTCCCGCAGGCCCTCGGGCGCGAGCGACAGATAAGTGAGCGAGGTGAATCCACCGAAGCTCTGGCCGAGCAGGCTCCAGCGGTCGACGCCGAGTTCAGCGCGAATCGCCTCGAGGTCGCGCACGATCGAGTCGGCGCGAAAGTGCGTGAGGTACTCGGCCTGGTCGGCGGGGGTCGCCCCAGGAATGTTTGGCCCGACGGGCGTGGAACGCCCCGTGCCCCGCTGGTCGAGCAGCAGGACGCGGAAGTCGGTCAGGGCGCGCGCCATCCAGCCTGAGGGCGGGCTCGTCGGACGGGCGGCCTCGAAACCTGGCCCGCCCTGCAGGAACACGAGGTAGGGGCGATCCAGACCGTCGGGGGCGGCAAGTTCGCGTGTGAACACGCTGATCGTGCCACGCGACGGATCACCGTGAACCAGGGGAGACGAGTGATCGCGCTCGGTCACGACAGCGCCGGGCATGCGGTAGGTCGTAGTCATGGCGTGCATTAGAACCGCAAGGCAGGTTCAATCGAGAATGGGTCGACAAAACTCGGTCCGCCAATCGGCTGGGTCCTGGCTCGATTCCGGTCCGACCAGATAACACTCGTACATGTCGCCGGCTGTGTTGAGGCCCTGGTCCTGAATGGATTTCTCGAACTCGTGCCAAGCGTCGCCCAATCCCTCATACGGTCCTCGATAGACCGTGCGAACCACGCGCATGGCGGGACGCTCGGCCGATTTCACACGACCGGTCGGCTTCACCGGGGACGACACCGGGATGCAGATGTCGAGATCGAATCGCTCCCGCGAGACCTTCAGGTGGTGAGCGAACCAGGGGCCGACGGGCCCCACTCCCTGGTCACGAGCGGCCGCCATGGCCTCTTGAATGCCGGGGCCCATGACTTCCTGAATCCTGGACCTCGGGGTGTCGATGTGGATCGCCGCGACCAGCTGTGCAGGCATCTGGACGATTCTGGATTCTTCGATCATGCGCGTTCTCCTGATTGTGTTGCGATGTCGTGCTCGAGGCGGCTGAACCCGAAGGCCATGCCGTGTTCCATTCCCGAGCGACGCGCCATGTCTCTTGCATCCGTTGATTCGTACAAGACACGGATGCTGACCGTCGTGACGCCGCGGGTCTCCGCGAAAGCTGTGGTGATGACTGCTTCTCCCGGATACCACGCGTCGTCGAATCTCTCCGTCGCGACGAGTCGCTCGGGAACCACGATGTCGCGAAACACGCCGCCCACGCCCATCCGGGATCCGTCTTTCTCCGAGAACCAGACGTATCGATACGAGCCCCCGATCGACAGGGCAATCTCGCAGACCGGCATGGTCCACCCAGGAGGACCCAGGAGCCACCGGCGGACGATGTCCGGCTTGGTGAATGCTTCGAACAGCAGTGAGCGGGGCGCGTCGAAGTTGCGCGTGACCAGGATTTCGCGATCGCTCGGCGTAGTCAATTTGAAACTGTCGGGAAAGAACATGAAGTGCCTCATCGCTTCTTGGAGGCGCGACGCGTCTTCGCGCGTGCCGGTGCTTGCATACCAGCCAGGACGTCGTCCAGCCGCGCAAAGGAGGTCTGCCAGAACTCGCGGTACGACTCCAGCCATTCACTCGCCTCGGCCAGGGGCCCGGCTTCGAGCTTTCGGGGACGACGCTGCGCGTCGCTGCCGGCACTGATCAACCCGGCGAGCTCGAGCACTTTCAGGTGCCGGGAAATCGCAGGCTGGCTCATCGAAAACGGTTCAGCCAATTCGTTCACCGACACATCTCCCAATGCCAGCCGAGCGAGGATTGCTCGTCGTGTCGGACTGGCCAGCGCGGCAAATGTAGCGTCCAGCCTGGACGGCGCGGCTGATTCATAACTGATTTGCTCCATAACCATTATGTTATGGACACGCCGGGGATCTGTCAAGCGGCTTCGCTGCGACCCACACGAGTCGTTCACGGCCTAATGAACCCGCAGCACCTCGAACTGCTGTCGGATCGAAGCGACCTGTATCGACACCTCATCCCCCTCGCATTTGCCCAGCATGGCCCTGCCCAGAGGGGCTTCGCTGGTGATGACTTGAACGAGCTGAGTGCCGCTGACCAACTTCATGCTGCCACCATCCGGGCCGAGAAAGAGGTGCTGCTGCTTGTCGTCGGAATCGACCAGGCAGACCAGCGCGCCGAGCTGTATACCTT
>JAZKIF010000037.1:17693-26657 GCA_040385005.1 Pseudomonadota bacterium | reverse complement strand
GGTGCATTCGCGGTCGTACGAGCCAGGGCGTCCCAACAGCGGTGTTTGCGGCACAGCATCACGCCGGTCCGGCTGCTGGACCGCGCGGTCTCCAGAGAACGACCCACTCCAGTCGCCGGCCGACCGCCACACAGGTGGTGTGCGACAGATCTTCGAGGCGTACAACGAGCGATTCCAAGACCGGTGGTGAATACCCTCTAGCGCGAAGCCAGGTGCTTCGCCACGATGTCGATCACCATCTCCTGGCTGTGCGCGGTGGAGAACGTGTGGTCGCAATCGTCGACGACCGTCATGCGGAAGTGCTTGTCGCCCTTCAGGCGGCTGCCGTTGATGCCGTAGTGGAACTCGATGTAGTCGCGCCCGTCGTCCTCGGCGGACATCACGACGAAGGTGTCGGTGCCGCGTTGGCCAAGGCGCTTCGTCGCGCGCAGCACGCTCTCGTGACGAAGGCCGCGATTGACCACACCGTCCACCACACGCCGGCAACGCGCGGCCACCAGCGTGCCCATGCGTTCGGCGATGCCGCGAACGTCCACCTTGCCGAGCAAAAGCCGCGCGTAAACCTGCGGGCGCAGCAGCGACTTCATGTAGTACGCGGCGGACTTGTAGTGCTTTTGCATCGACGCCTGCCACGTCGGATCCGCATCGTCGGAGGCACGCTCCAGCAACCGCGAATTCATCAGCACCTGTCCCGTGACGCGGTCATCCGCCAGCGCGGCTTGAAATGCGACGTAGGAGCCGGAGCAGATGCCCACGAGGAAGAAGCGTTTGCACCCCTCGGCCGCGAGGCGATCGATCGCGGCGCTGACATCGGCGGGCGCATCGTCCGAGAAATAGCCTTTCGCCGGAGGCGCTCCGCGGCTCGGGCTGTCGCCCAATCCCGCGAGGTCGAGCCGGAACGCGCGCCAGCCCTCGCGCGCAAGTTGCCGCGCCATGCGCACGTAAAAACGGTTGGGGCCGATCCGGTAGTTGCCGCCGACGTTGAGCATGAGCACGGCGGTGTCGCTTCTCGCGGCATCGGCGCCGGCAGGCGGCTCGGTGAGGATGCCGAAAAGCGACTGCGAAGGCCCGAAGTACATCGGCGTCTCTTTCAATGAACCAGGCAACTGCGCCTCGCGCATCGCGGCGGGCGGCGCGCTGGCGGCGCTCTCGTGCGCGTCGGCGCTGGCCGGCGCCGCCGCGAGCCAGTTCGCGACGGCGGTGAGGCTGCCGATTTCCAGCACGCTCTCGTGCGGCTCCACCATCATCTTCGCGTAGCCGGGCAGGACCTCGAAACTCGCCTCGGCGCCGAGCGCACGATAAGCGGCGGGCAGCGGGCTGCGGCCCGGCATGTCGTCGCGCCCGATCACGAGCACGCGCGCGGCGGGTGCGCGGCCGGGCTGCCGGCAATCGAGCGCCTCCAGGTCGCGCAGGGTCTGGGCCGTGTAGCGATAGCCCAGCGCCTCGAGCGATCCGTCGTCCTCGCCGCGCGCTTCGACGCCGCGGTTCCCGCCGGCGGCGCGCATCTCGCGCGTGAACGCCCGGCCGTTGTTGCACGGCGCCCACATCACCAGGCTCTCGACGCCGCCGATGCGCTCGGCCGCGCAGGCCGCGAGCGTCGCGCCCAGGCGCACGCCGACCAGCGCGACACGCTCCACGGCCGCGAGCCGCTTCGCTTCCTCGACGGCACGCTCGATGCTTGCCAGCCATGCGGGCACGCGATCGGGCTCGTCGTCGGCGCCCGCCGAATCGCCGGTGCCGTGGTAGTCGAAACGCAAAACGTCAAAGCCGGAAGCGGCCAGGATCTCGGCCCACTTCGTGTAGGCGCGATACGAGCACATCGCCTCATAGCCGACCGGGCGGCACAGCACCACGGCGACGCCACGCGCGGGCGCGGCGGCACGATGGAACCAGCCGAAGCACCAGGCGCCCGCCGCATCGAAGACGATGGGTTTGGGCGCATCGCGCGGCAATCCGTCGTCGGGCAGCGCGGCCGTCACCGGTTGCAACGCGGGATGGAACAGCGCCTGGGCCGGACCAATCGAGACTCTCGAAACGTCCATGATCGAATTTTCAGGCGGCGGTGAGTTCACTCACGGCCTGCCGGATGGAGGCGATGCTGCTGAAGACCGTGCGCTTGAGCATGTGGTCCGGGAACTCCACGTCGAACGCGCCTTCCAGCGCGAGCATCACGTTCACGCTCGCGTGCGACGTCATGCCGGACTGGTAGAGATCGGCGGATTCGTCGAGTGTCGCGGCGTCGTCCTTCAGCCGCGCGTGGTCCCGCAGCACCTCCCGGATCACGCCGTCGCGGGTATCGATGTCCATCTCGTTCATGCCAGTGCTTCCTGCGAATGTTTCAAAACCACGCTCACGAACGCGCCGGCATAGCCGCCGTCGTGGCTCATGCTCAACAACAGGTGAGCGGCGCCCTGCTTCTTCGCGATCTCGGCCACGCGGCCGTGCAGCGCGAGTTCGCAGTCGCCGTCGTCCTGCTTCACGACTTCGATGTCCGTGAAGGCGATGCCCGCTTCGGACAACCGAAGCGCCTTGATCACCGCTTCCTTCGCGGCCAGCCGCGCGGCGAGGCGCTCCCCGCATACCGTGGGCGTTCCCCGATGCGCATACTCGCGCTCCGCCGTCGTGAAAAGACGCCGCTCGTACGCGGCGCCGAAATGGCGCAGCGACTCTTCGACCTGGGCGACCTCCACGAGATCGAACCCCAGGCGACCGCCTCCGAGCGAGCGAGCCCATGCGGCCTGGTCACCTTGTATCTGCAACATCGTCTCTCCCTTGGATCTGGTGCGCCGCCGCACACTTCTTTCGCGGACATCCCTCGCACTGCTCGAAAGTAGCCCGGCAGCAGGTATGCCGCGTGTAAGATGAATTCCCGATTTGGAGCAGGCATGCACAGGCAGTGGACGCGTGACGACCAGAGTTTCGAGCCGATGCTCGCCGCGGCGCGCCGCATCGCCGCCGAGGTGGCCGGCCCGCAGGCCGCGAGCGTCGACGCGCAGGCCCGCTTTCCCACCGAGACCATCGCCGCGCTGCGCGAAGCCGGCGTTCTCTCGGCGGGCGTGCCGAAGGAATTCGGCGGCGCCGGCTGCACCCTGTCGCAGCAGGCGCAACTTTGCAGCACGCTCGCGCAGGCCTGCGGCTCCAGCGCCATGGTGCTGGCCATGCACTACATCCAGCTCGCGTGCATCGCGCACCACGGGCAGGAAAGCGAATTCTTTCGCGCCTACCTTCAAGGCGTCGTCCAGCATCAATATCTCCTGGCGTCGATGACGTCCGAAGTAGGCACCTTCGGCGAGACGCGCACGAGCGTCTGTGCGGTAGAGCGCTCAGGCGGGCGCTTCGTGCTGAACAAGGACGCGACCACCGGCTCCTATTGCGCGCATGCCGACGCGATCCTCGTCACGGCGCGCCGCGACAAGGATGCGCCGGGCGGCGACCAGGTGCTCGTGCTGGTTCGCAAGGAAGACGCGACCATCACGCAGACCACCACCTGGGACACGCTGGGCATGCGCGGCACCTGCAGCCCGGGCTTCAAGCTCGAATCCGCCGGCGCGGACGAGCAGGTGCTGCCCGGCGATTTCGCGGACAGTTCCGCGCAGACGATGGTTCCTTATTCGCACATCCTGTGGTCGTCGCTGTGGTGGGGCATCGCCGCGGACGCCGTGGGCAAGGCCGCGAATTTCGTGCGCGGCCAGGCCCGGCAAAAGCCCGGCGTCGTGCCGCCCACCGGCCCGCGCCTGGCCGAAGTGGTGCGGCAGCTGCAGGACATGAAGCATCTCTGGCAGTCCGCGGCCACCGCCTATGACACGGTCGTCGCGGACGAGTCCACGCAAGAGGAGATGCAGTCCATGGGCTGGGCGCTGCGCCTGAACAACCTCAAGATCTCCTGTTCCGAGATCGCCCCGCAGATCGTGCACAAGTCGCTGCAGATCGTCGGCATCCTCGGCTACAAGAACGACAGCCCATTCAGCCTGGGCCGCCAGTACCGCGACAGCCTGTCGGGCGCGCTGATGATCTCCAACGACCGCATCGCCGCCAAGAGCGCGTCGATGCTCATGATCTACAAGGACGTGAATTGAGCGTCAGCTACGACATAGAGAACTTCTACAACGAGCTGGTCGAGCACGGACTCGTGCTTCCGACCGGCGTGAAGGGCGCCTACGGGCGCGGCCCCGTCCTCGAGGACATCGTGCGCGCCTTCAACGCCATCGTGACGCGCATCGGCGAGGCCGACGGCGCGCAGGAGGTGCTCTTCCCGCCCGTGCTGCCCCGCGCGCTCATCGAAAAGATGGGCTACATGGACAGCTTTCCGCAGCTCGCGGGATCGGTACACAGCTTCATGGGCAACGACGCGAAGGCGCGTGAGTTGTCCGAGCGCGTGCACGCGGGTGAGCGCTGGGAGGAAATGCTCGATCCGACCGAGCTCATGCTCGCGCCCGCCGCGTGCTACCCGGTCTACCCGTGTTTCAGCGGACTCTTGCCCGGCGGCGGACGACTCATCACGACGATGAACTGGGTGTTCCGCCACGAGCCGTCGGATGAACCGACGCGGCTGCAGTCCTTTCGGATGCGCGAATTCATCCGGCTGGGCAAGGCGGATGACGTGGTGGCCTGGCGCGACGACTGGTTGCGCCGCGGCCTCGAACTGCTGCAGGGGCTCGGCCTGCCGGCCGACAGCGACGTCGCCTCCGATCCGTTCTTCGGCCGCGTGGGCAAGATGCTCGCGACCAACCAGAAAGAACAGCGCCTCAAGTTCGAGATCCTCGTGCCGGTGATTTCGCTGGAAAAGCCCACGGCGGTGGCGTCGTTCAACTGGCACCAGGACCACTTCAGCTCGAAGTTCGGCATCCGCAACGCGGACGACACGCTCGCGCAGACCGCGTGCATGGGGTTCGGGCTGGAGCGCGTGGCGCTGGCGCTGGTGAAGGCGCACGGGTTCGATCCGAAGGCCTGGCCGCAGGCGGTCCGGGCGCAACTCTGGCCGGACGCAGCGGCACATTCCTGAGTCGATCGCGCCCGGTGTGCGCCAGCGCACACTGAGAGATGGCTCTTCCGGGCTACGGCCCCACCTGATCAGCCAGCCCGCGTCTACCATGCCTCAAACACTCAGCGAGGCAACACGGGCACATGGCCGAGACATACAGCGCGATATTCATAGGCAACGGCAGTTTGCTGATTCAGTGCGCGCAGGCGTGGCGCCAGCGCGGAAACGCCGTTGCCCTGGTGCTCACCGACAGCCCTTCGATCCTCGACTGGGCCGCCGCTGAAAGCATCCCCGCGATCCGCACCCAGGCCGATTCACCCATCGACGTTCCCGCGTCCGTTTCTTTCGACTATCTCTTCAGCGTCGCGAACCTGCGGATGCTGCCGCCGACGCTCATCGCGCGCGCGAAGGTGCTCGCCGTCAATTTCCACGATGGCCCCCTGCCCCGTTACGCCGGCCTGAACGCCACGAGCTGGGCGCTGATGGCGCGCGAAGCCACGCACGGCGTCACCTGGCACGAGATGACCGCGGGCGCCGACGAAGGCCGCATCGCGCGGCAAGCGGTGTTCCCGATCTCTCCGGAAGACACCGCGCTCGGCCTGAACGCGCGCTGCTACGAAGTGGGCCTGTCGTGCTTCAACGCGATGGCCGACGACATCGCGCGCGGCGCCCTGCCGCTCGCCGAACAAGGCCCGGGCCGCACCTACTTCGCGCGGGACCGCAGGCCGCAGGCATTCGCGACGATCGATTTCTCGCGCTCCGCCGCGGAGATCGCAGCGCTCGTGCGCGCCCTCGACTTCGGCAAGTACTCCAACCCGCTCGCGCGTCCCAAACTGTTCACCGGCGACAGGCTGCTGTGTGTCGCGACCGCCCGCGTGCAGGAGCCCGCGTCGATGGCGTCGCCCGGCACGGTGGTGATGGTGGATGCGACCGGCGTGCGCATCGCGACTGGCCAGGGCGACGTGATGCTGAGCGGGTTCACGAATGGGGATGGCGAGCCGGCATCGCATGGCGTGTCGGCGGGCGCGGTTCTTCCGGCCCTCGATGCGACGGTACGCGAGTCCCTGGATGCGAGCGCCGCGCGCGTGGCGAAGGGCGAGCCGTACTGGACGCGCGCCCTGTCGTCGCTCGCGTGCGTCGAGCTGCCGTACCCGCGCATCGCATCGCAGGGCGCTTCACCCAATCGCGCCGCGCGCATTCCCTTGAATGTGAGCGGTCATGGGGTGCGGACCGCGGCGGCGTTCCTCGCATGGCTGTCCGCGCTCACGGGCCAGGAACGTGTTTCCGTCGCCTATACCGATTCGCAGCTCGCCGATCAGGCGCAGGGCCTGGAGCAGTGGCTTTCCCCCTGGGCATCGCTCACGCTCGCCACCGGCGCCGCCACCCCCGTACCGCGCGCTTTCGCCGAGGCCGAAGCGGCCGTGGCGAAGCTGCACGATGCCGGTGTCCACGCAATCGACCTGCCCTCGCGACTCGGCGACAAATCCCCTCCCCTCGCGGCGCTGCGCAAGATCGCGCTCTCGTTCGGGGTGACCGATGCGCCGCCCGGCTGCGAGTTGATGCTCGCCGTCGACCCCGACACGCACCGCGTGGAACTCGTCGCGGACGCGGCCGTCTTCGCGCGCTCGACGCTCGAGACGATGGCCGCGCAACTCGCGTCGTACCTGAAAGCCTTCGACGCCGCGCATTCGCGCGTGGCGGACGTGCCGCTCGTTCCCGCCGCGGAGGCACAAGCCATCGCGGCGTCCAACTCGACCACGACGTTTTTCGACACGGCGTCGTGCATCCACGACGCCATCGCCGCGCAGGTTGCGCGCACGCCGCAGCACGAGGCGATCAGCTTCCACGGGCAGAGTGTCAACTACCGCGAACTCGACGAACGCGCCTGCGCCATGGCGCGCGCACTCATCCGCCGCGGCGTGAAGAAGGGCGACATCGTCGGCCTGTGCCTGGATCGCACGCCCGACCTCATCGTCGCGCTGCTCGCCATCCTCAAATCCGGCGCGGCCTACTTGCCGCTGGACCCGGCGTACCCGCAAGAGCGCATCGCCTTCATGATCGAGGATTCGGCAACTGCGCTGGTGATCACCGATTCGCGCATCGCGCAAATGCTGGGCATCGATAGCAGCAAGTCGCTGTTGCTGGACGGCCCGCTGCTCGGCTCCGGGGGCGGCGCGCTTCCGGCGACCACACCCGACCAGCCCGCGTATGTGATCTACACCTCCGGCTCGACCGGCAAGCCCAAGGGCGTGGTCGTCACGCACCGCAACGCCATGAATTTCTTCGCGGGCATGTCCGGCCGCGTGCCGCACGACCCGGCGGGCCGCTGGCTCGCCGTGACGAGCCTCTCGTTCGACATCTCCGTGCTGGAGCTGTGCTGGACGCTCGCCAACGGCTTCACCATCGTGCTGCATTCCGACACCGTGCAGGCCGAGTCTCGCGCACCCGAGTTCAGCCTCTTCTACTTCGCGGCCGACAACGCGAAGGACCCGAAGGACCGCTACAAGCTCCTGATGGAAGGCGCGAAGTTCGCGGACCGTGAAGGCTTCTCCGCGGTGTGGACGCCCGAGCGGCACTTCCATGCTTTCGGCGGGCTCTACCCGAACCCCGCCGTCACCAGCGCCGCCATCGCGGCCGTGACGCAGCGCGTGCAGATCCGCGCGGGCAGCTGCGTGCTGCCGCTGCACCACCCGGTGCGTGTCGCGGAAGAGTGGGCTTTCGTCGACAACATCTCGCAGGGCCGCGTGGGCATCTCGTTCGCCGCGGGCTGGCAACCCAACGACTTCGTGATCGCGCCCCAGAACTTCGCGGATCGCAAGACCGCGATGCTGGACAACATCGACGTCGTGCGGCGCCTCTGGCGCGGGGAGACGCTGCCCTTCCCCGGGCCGCAGGGCAAGCCCGTGAACATCCAGACCTTGCCGCGCCCGGTGCAAAAGGAGTTGCCGGTGTGGCTCACGGCCGCGGGCAATCCCGAGACCTTCCAGCAAGCCGGCGAGCTCGGCTGCCACCTGCTCACGCACCTGCTCGGCCAGAAGATCGAGGACGTCGCGGAAAAGCTGAAGCTCTATCGCGCGGCGTGGCGCAAGGCCGGCCACGCGGGCAACGGCCACGTGACGCTGATGCTGCACACCTTCGTCGGCGACGACGAGGACGAGGTGCGCGAGACCGTGCGCGGCCCGATGAAGGAATACCTGCGCAGCTCGGTGGACCTCATCAAGCAGGCCGCGTGGTCCTTCCCCACCTTCGTGCAGCGCGGTGCCGAGAACGGCAAGAGCCCGGTCGAAGTGATGGACGCCAAGCCGCTCACCGCCGAGGAAATGGATGCGTTGCTGGAACATGCGTTCTCGCGCTACTACGGCACCAGCGCGATGTTCGGCACACCCGATCGTTGCCTCGCGCTCGTGGACAAACTGAAGACAGCGGGCGTCGACGAGATCGCATGCCTGATCGACTTCGGCGTGGACCCGGACGTGGTGCTCGACCACCTGAACCAGCTCAAGCAGCTCATGGACGCCGCGAACCGGCCGCGCAGCGCGCCTCGGCGTGTCTCCGTCGCCGACGAGATCGTGGAGCATGGCATCACGCACTTCCAGTGCACGCCGTCGATGGCCTCCATGCTGGTCGCCGACGCGCCGGGCCGCGAATCGCTTTCGCATCTCTCGGTGCTGATGGTCGGCGGCGAAGCATTGCCGCTGCCGCTGGCGCGCGACTTGCGCGACTTGGTACCCGGCACGCTGCTCAACATGTACGGGCCGACCGAAACGACCGTGTGGTCCACGACGTGCGACCTGTCGGCCATCGGCGAATTCGTGCCGCTCGGCCGTCCCATCGCCAACACGCAACTGAGCGTGCGCACGCCGTGGGGCGCGGAGTGCCCCGCCCTCGTGCCCGGCGAGTTGCTGATCGGCGGCGAAGGCGTGACGCGCGGCTACTGGAAGCGCGATGAGCTCACGGCCGAACGCTTCATTCCCGGCGCCGAT